>NZ_JAFCVO010000007.1:0-304629 GCF_049897085.1 Pseudomonas sp. PSPC3-2 | reverse complement strand
TTGCTTGATTCAGTTGTTAAAGAGCGGTTGGTTAAGATCTTTCGTCTCAACCGAGGCGCGCATTCTACAGCAGCCTCATTTGCTGTCAAGTGATTATTTTAAGAAGTTTTCAAAGTTTCTTTTGTAACTTCAACCACTTGCGCTTCCGATCTCTCGTTAGCGGGAGGCGAATTCTACAGCGTTACACGCTGCTGTCAACACCTCTTTTTCTCCGCTTTCGACCGAGAAGATCGAAACGCTAATAGAGCCTAACAACACTGCTCTACCAACTCCTTCCAGGCTTCGATGAACTGAAGCAGGCCGCTGTCGAATATCGTATAACTCTTTGTTTACCAAGGAGTTTTCCGTTTCGACTGCGCCGGAAGTGGGGCGAATTATAGACGTACAGGATTTGCCGTCAAGGCTTAATTACGCTTTTGTTGCAGAAGGTGCTTTTTTCGCAATAAGACGAGGAATTCGCCGCATTACCGGCGGTATCCGCAGGGTGAGAAGCAACGCACCTATAGAAGCATAGATAGCCCACTCCTTCAGATCAGCCCGCACGATCCACAACATATGCAGCAAGCCAAGACCAAGCACGCCATATACCAGTCGATGCAACTTCTTCCAACGGCTGCCCAACCGACGCTGGCTGTAGCGATTTGACGTCAGCGCCAGCACTAACAACGACAGGAAACCCAGCGTACCCACAATAATGTAGGGCCGCTTACGCAGCTCCACCCCCAGTTGCGACCAATCCAGCCCCAGCACAAACACACAATACGCAGCCAGGTGCAGCACCACATAAGCAAAGCACCACAACCCCAGTTGCCGCCGCACCGCAATCCACCCTGCCCAACCGCTCAACTTCTGCAGCGGTGTCATCGCCAGGGTAATCAGCAGCAGGATCAACGTGCCCAAGCCCAAGCGATCGACCAGCACCTTGCCTGGGTCCGGCCCCAATGCAGAACGCCATGCCTCATACAGCCAGAGCAACGGCCACGCCGCCGAGGCGATAAACACGCCGATGCGCCAGAGAGGGAAGCGCATCAGTAGTTCTTCCGCAGATCGAGGCCGGTATACAGAGCCGCCACTTCATCCGAGTACCCGTTGAACATCTGCGTCTCACGAACATTCGGGCTGAACAGACCGCTCGGCAAGCGCCGCTCACGCGCCTGCGTCCAACGGGGGTGATCGACCGTAGGGTTCACATTCGCATAAAACCCATACTCATTCGCCGCAATGCTCTGCCACGTGGTTTTCGGCTGCTCACTCACAAGACTGATACGCACGATGGACTTCACGCTCTTGAAGCCATACTTCCATGGCACCACCAACCGCAGCGGCGCGCCATTCTGGTTAGGCAACTCCCGCCCATACATCCCCACGGCCAGAATCGCCAAAGGGTTCATCGCCTCATCCAGACGCAGCCCTTCTACATAGGGCCAGTCGATCAAGCCGAAACTTGAGCGCTGGCCCGGCATGCTTTTGGGGTCCTGGAGTGTTTCGAAGCGGATGTACTTGGCTTTGGAGGTCGGTTCAACCTGTTTGAGCAACGCCGAGATGGGAAAGCCCATCCATGGAATAACCATCGACCACGCCTCCACACAGCGCAGGCGATAGATTCGCTCTTCCAATTGATAGGGCTTCATGAAGTCTTCCAGAGCATAACGCCCTGGTTTTGCGACCTCACCATCGATCACCACACTCCAAGGTTCGGTCTTGAGTGAACCCGCATTCGCCGCCGGGTCGCCCTTGTCCGTGCCGAACTCATAGAAGTTGTTGTAGTGGGTCGCGTCTTTGAACGGGGTGATGGCTTCGTCCTTGACGGTTACCGCCTGCCATTTCGTCCCCGGCAGTTTTTCGGCAAACCAGCCTGGCGCCTTGCCTGGCTCGACATCCGCATACCGCGCGGCATCGTCCGCACTGGCCCAACGCGGCAAGCTGCTGGCGGCAACACCGGCCAGCGCACCACCGAGTAAGCTACGGCGAGACAAGTAGAAGGATTCGGGGGTGACGTCCGATTCATGACAATCGGACGCTTTGGGCAATTTGATTAACATGGCAACTCCGCAGCATTGGAGAACTGATGCACCAATAGACTGCGGAGTATGGGGGAAATTACATTAAGGCAACGTTTTGTCCCGACGCAGTTGCAGCAGATACTGAATCGGCCCGGAAGCGGCATAGACCAGGAACGCCAGCAGCAGAATACGCGGCGGATCACTGAAGACCACGGCGAACACCAGCACCACCACAAGGATAGCCACGAAAGGCACGCGCCCCTTGAGGTCGAGCTCCTTGAAGCTGTTGTACTTGATGTTACTGACCATCAGCATGCCGGCGGCGGCAACCATCAAGGCCACCAAGAACGACATCTTCGACCCCTGGATGCCGTAGTCACTGAACGCCCAGACGATACCCGCCACCACGCCCGCCGCAGCAGGGCTGGCCAGGCCAATGAAGTAACGCTTGTCGGCGGTCCCCACCTGGGTATTGAAGCGTGCCAAGCGCAATGCGGCGCCCGCGACATAGATGAAGGCCACCATCCAGCCGACCTTGCCCATATCACCCAAGGCCCAGGCAAACGCCAGCAATGCAGGCGCGACACCAAAGGCAACCATGTCCGACAGCGAGTCATACTCGGCACCGAAGGCGCTTTGAGTGTTGGTCATGCGCGCCACACGACCATCGAGGCCGTCGAGCACCATGGCCACGAAGATCGCGATCGCCGCAAAACCGAAGTATTTGCTGGCACTCACCGCATCACCTGCCGCCAGCGAGCTCTGGGCGCTCATGGAATTGATGATGGAGTAGAACCCGGCAAACAGGTTCGCCGTAGTGAACAGATTGGGCAGGAGATAGATACCACGATGCCGGACCTTGCGGCCTTCCGCATCGTGCCCTTCTTCGACATGTTCATCGATCGGTAGCAGGCTATCGGCGTCAGAAGCCTGGTTTGGCTCTTCGGGACGTTCGCTCATGGACTTTACCTTGCAACGGTGTGAAAAAAACGACAGATACTTGCGGCGAGTGTTCGCCCGCAAACGATGCAGCTTTATACCAGAACCAGCCACCCAAACGAAAAAACGCGGCCTAAGCCGCGTTTTCTGTTGATGCATCCGACTTAGTTTTTGGCTTTGTCGACGATCTTGTTGGCACCGATCCACGGCATCATGGAACGCAGTTGCTCGCCGATGATTTCGATACCGTGAGCGGCGTTGTTACGACGCTTGGCGGTCATCGAAGGGTAGCCGGTAGCACCTTCGCTGATGAACATTTTGGCGTATTCGCCGTCCTGAATGCGTTTCAGGGCGTTGCGCATGGCCTGACGGGACTCGGCGTTGATCACTTCCGGGCCAGTCACGTACTCGCCGTATTCGGCGTTGTTGGAGATCGAGTAGTTCATGTTGGCGATACCGCCTTCGTACATGAGGTCCACGATCAGCTTCAGTTCGTGCAGGCATTCGAAGTAGGCCATTTCCGGCGCATAGCCGGCTTCAACCAGGGTTTCGAAACCGGCTTTGACCAGCTCAACGGTACCGCCACACAGAACGGCTTGTTCGCCGAACAGGTCGGTTTCGGTCTCGTCCTTGAAGGTGGTTTCGATGATGCCGGTACGACCGCCACCGACGCCAGCAGCGTAGGACAGCGCAACGTTCTTGGCGTTGCCCGATGCGTCTTGGTAGATCGCGATCAGGTCAGGGATACCGCCGCCTTTGACGAACTCGGAACGCACGGTGTGGCCCGGAGCCTTCGGCGCGATCATGATCACGTCGAGGTCAGCGCGTGGCACGACTTGGTTGTAGTGAATCGCGAAGCCGTGGGAGAAGGCCAGGGTGGCGCCCTTCTTGATGTTCGGCTCGATTTCGTTCTTGTACAGCGCGGACTGGAACTCATCCGGGGTCAGGATCATGACCAGGTCGGCAGCGGCAACAGCGGAAGCCACGTCAGTCACTTTCAGGCCGTGGGCTTCAGCCTTGGCAACAGTGGCCGAGCCTTTGCGCAGGCCAACAGTCACGTCAACGCCGGAATCTTTCAGGTTGCAAGCTTGCGCGTGGCCTTGGGAGCCGTAGCCGATGATGGCGACTTTCTTGCCCTGGATGATCGACAGGTCACAATCTTTTTCGTAATAAACTTTCATGAGGTTCCTCTATATATCCAGGCCTTAAGGCCATTCACTAATTTGGGTTAGATGCTGAGTACTTTGTCGCCACGGGCAATCCCGGTGACACCACTGCGTACGGTTTCCAGAATCGAGGCCGTCCCGATCGACTGGATGAAGCTGTCCAGCTTGTCGCTTGTACCGGTCAATTGCACGGTATAAACGCTGGCGCTCACATCGACGATCTGCCCGCGATAGATGTCGGTAGTACGCTTGATCTCGGCACGTTGGGCACCCGTGGCCTTGACTTTAACCAGCATCAGCTCGCGCTCGATGTGGGCACTTTCCGACAGGTCGACCAGCTTGACCACTTCGATCAGCTTGTTGAGGTTTTTGGTGATCTGCTCGATCACCTCATCGTGGCCCACGGTGGTCAACGTCAGACGCGACAGAGTCGGGTCTTCGGTCGGCGCCACGGTCAGGCTTTCGATGTTGTAGTTGCGTTGCGAAAACAAGCCGACAACACGAGACAGGGCGCCGGGTTCGTTCTCCAGAAGCAGGGAGATTATGTGCCGCATGATTAGGTACGCTCCGTCTTGTTCAGCCACATGTCACGCATAGAGCCGTCTTTGATCTGCATCGGGTAGACGTGCTCGCTGGTATCCACCTTAATATCGATGAACACCAGGCGGTCCTTCATGGCGAACGCTTCTTCCATCTTCGGCTTCAGATCTTTCAGATCGTTGATGCGAATACCGACGTGGCCGTAAGCCTCGACCAATTTGACGAAGTCCGGCAGCGATTCCATGTAGGAATGGGAGTGACGACTACCGTAGCTCATGTCCTGCCATTGACGAACCATGCCCAACACGCCGTTGTTCAGGCACACGATCTTCACCGGAAGGCCGTACTGCAGGCACGTCGACAGTTCCTGGATGTTCATCTGGATGCTGCCTTCGCCGGTCACGCATGCAACGTCGCTGTCCGGGAAGCTCAGTTTCACACCCATCGCGGCAGGGAAACCAAAGCCCATCGTGCCCAGGCCACCGGAGTTGATCCAACGGTTAGGCTTGTCGAACTTGTAGTACTGCGCGGCGAACATCTGGTGCTGGCCCACGTCGGAGGTCACAAAGGCGTCGCCCTTGGTCACTTCGCACAGGGTCTCGATCACGGTTTGTGGCTTGATGATGCTGCCGTCGCCCTTGTCATAAGGGAACAGGCCGCGGTCGCCGCGCCATTCGTCGATCTGCTTCCACCAACTGGCGACGGATTCTTTGTTCGGCGTCTCGCCGATTTCCTTCAGCGCAGCGACCATTTCGGTCAACACGCTTTCCACCGGACCTACGATCGGCACGTCGGCCTTGATGGTCTTGGAAATGGACGCCGGATCGATGTCGATATGGATGATCTTGGCATTCGGGCAGAACTTGCTCGCGCCATTGATCACCCGGTCATCGAACCGAGCGCCCACGGCCAGGATCACATCGGCGTGGTGCATGGTCAGGTTGGCGGTATAGCTGCCGTGCATGCCGAGCATGCCGACGAACTGACGGTCCGTCCCCGGGAATGCGCCGAGGCCCATCAGAGTGTTGGTCACCGGCAGGTTGAGCAACTTGGCCAGTTCGGTCAACGGTGCGGAACCGCCGCCCAGAATCACGCCACCGCCCGAGTACAACACCGGACGCTTGGCCGCCAGGAGCATTTCTGCCGCCTTGCGGATCTGCCCCGAGTGCCCACGAACGGCCGGGCTGTAGGAACGCAGCTTGGCTTTCTTTGGGAAGACGTATTCGAATTTCTCAGCCGGGTTGGTCATGTCTTTCGGGATATCGACCACCACAGGGCCCGGGCGACCGGACTGTGCGAGGTAGAACGCCTTTTTCATGACTTCCGGGATTTCCGAGGCATGCTTGATCATGAAACTGTGTTTCACGATCGGCCGGGAGATACCGATCATGTCGGTTTCCTGGAATGCATCGGTACCGACCATGGTGCTAGCGACCTGGCCGGAAATGATCACCATCGGGATGGAGTCCATATACGCAGTCGCGATGCCGGTAATGGCATTGGTTGCGCCTGGGCCGGAGGTTACCAGTACCACGCCGGCTTTACCGGTGGCACGGGCATAGCCGTCAGCCATATGGGTCGCAGCCTGTTCGTGGCGAACCAGGATGTGGGTAACAGCCGGTTCCTTGAACAGTGCGTCATAGACATGCAGCAGAGCACCACCCGGGTACCCGTAGATATAGTCAACGCCTTCGTCACGCAAAAAGCGGACGAGCATCTCACCGCCAGATAAAAGCTCCACGTTGTTCACCTCTAAAACGCCAGAATACCGTCCGTTAAAAACCGACGGGTCTTAATAGGTTTACTTCTCAACAGAGCATGAGCGACGGTGGTCGCCGACTACGTCAGCACTGACTGAGCAAGTATTGGGATCGTCCCAAGTGTTGCGGGCTCTTCCCACCCAGCGCGAGGTAACGCGTTGCGGGTGTAACAGGTCGGCGCGGATGTGCGCCTCATGATCTGCTGAGTGGGCCTGCTTCTGGCAGTCCCGATACAGCGGACTTTGGATTCTTCTGTTTCAGGCCCTTCAAGTCAAGCAATAATTGCGCTTTTTTCCAACTAAGCGCATGAGAACGCAGAAGAAAGGGCTTTGAGGAGGGATAAAACTCGCCTGAATGTCGTCAAGCGGTAGAAATGTGCGCAAGACTGCCGGAAAAACCGGCAGCCAGGCAATTAACGAGCGTCGACGATCAATTGGTCGAACTTTTTCAGCGCATTGCGCAAACCCAGGCTTTCCAGCGGCCGGGAGGCGTAGACCATCTCGGCCATCTCCATGATCCCCGAAGCATTCGGCAGTGGCAGATCCTGTTCGAGGATCTGCTTCATGCGCATGAGGAAGATCCACTGCAGCCACTGATGGAAGTCCAGGGTGTCGACCGAAAAGGGCTCGACACTGCTGAGCGCCTCGGCGCTGGGGGACTCCTCGTCCCACCAGCCCTGCAGGCGCAATTCGCGCTCAATCAGCAACAGCTGTTCGGCAATCGCTGGAAAACGTACATCCATCAGAGGCTGACCTTGGCTTTTTGCCGAGCCTGGGCGGCGCCGGCGGCGTCACCTTGTGCGGCACGCGCATCGCCGATCAAGGCCCACAGGCTGGCCTGCAAATCAGGACGGCCGTTGGCCAGGGTCAGGCCACGCCGGGCGAACTGTTCGGCTTGCGGCGCATCGCCCTGGGCCATGCGCACCTGAGCCAGGCGATACAGCACCTGCGGTTCGCGTGGCGCAACGCGCTGGGCGCGCTCGAGGCTCGACGACGCACCGTTCAAGTCGCCACCGGCCTGCTGTTGCTGGGCAGTGGTGAGCAAGGCCAGTACCGGGCCGTCCAGTTGCTCGTCAGCCGACAGGCCGCCCGCGCTGGAGGACGACGGAATGCCGCTTGGCGTCGACGGCATGGTGTAAGTGTTCTGATTGATCGGTGCCGCCTGGACCGGCGCGGAGTCAATCGGCCCCGACGTGCTTGGCCCAGGCGTCCACGGCTCGGCGCTGATTGGCGCCGATGTCGCGGCACCGCCGCCAGGCACCATCACCACCACACCCGAATCCTGCGGCACGGCGCGGGTCGCGGCCTGGGTAGAACGCTTGGTCACGGTCTGGCGGAAACCGCCATTGGCCGAGATCCGATCGCTATTGGAGACGGCCGTGCTCGAGTCCACCACGGGAATGGAGCCGCGCTGAACGCTGGAGCAACCGCCGAGCAAAGCCAGAGCTGTAATAGCTGGAATCCACCACTTGTTCACTTGAAACCCTCTTTGCTTAATTCATCCAGCCCTTGACCCAATCCATCACCGATTCCGCGCTCGCAGGGGCACTGCCGCCGCATGCGGCACCGGGTGGTGGTTCGCTGCCGCGAATATACGGCATCTGCACCGCGCCCGGACAGTTGGCATCGGAGCCCTGGCCGGTGTGCGGATCAATCCAGGCCAGCACGATGTTGTCCGGCTGCGGCATGCTCAGCGGCAGCGGATCAGCCTTGCGCATAAAACTGGTCCAGACCTGCAATGCACCGGTCGCCCCGGTGAACGGCGTCTTGCCGTTGTCATCACGCCCCAGCCAGACCACGGCCAGCACATCCTGACCGAACCCTGCGAACCAGCTGTCACGCGAATCGTTACTGGTGCCGGTCTTGCCCGCCAGCGTCAGGTTGGAGGGCAGGACCTTGTACACAGAGCTGCCGGTGCCTTCGCGCATCACGCGCTGCATGGCGTTCTGGATCAGGTAGATGGAGCCCGCATCGAAGCGCTGCTGAATCTGGAACGGATAGCGCTTGAGCGGCTCGCCTTCGGCCGTCAGCACGCTGCGAATCCCGCGCATCGGCGTGTTGAAACCACCGTTGGCGAGGGTCTGGTACATGGTCGCTACTTCCATCGGCGTCATTGCACCGGCGCCCAGAAGGATCGACGGAAAGGCCGGGAATTCACGGGTGATGCCCAGGCGTGCCAGCGTTTTGAGGACGTTCGGCACACCCACGTCAAGCCCCAGCCGCGAGGTCGAGATGTTGTAGGAATGCGCCAGCCCCTGGTACAGGAACACCGTACCGTGGGAACGACGATCAAAGTTCTGCGGCGTCCACACCTGGCCGTCGGCACCTTTGACCGACAGCGGGTCATCCGACAGCCAGCTCGTCAGGGTGTATTTGCTCGGTTTTTCCAACGCTGTCAGGTACACCGCCGGCTTGACCAGCGACCCGATCGGCCGCACCGCATCCAGCGCGCGGTTGAAGCCGGCAAAACTGGCCTGGCGACTGCCGATCATGGCCTGGACCTCACCGGTTTCCGGGTTGGTCACCACCATGGCCGCTTCAACTTCGTCGGAACCCTTACGCCCCGCCAGACGCTTGAAGGTGTCGTTGACCGACGCTTCGGCTTTCATCTGCAGGATCGGGTCGAAACTGGTGAAGATCCGCAGGCCTTCCTCGGTCAAGTCTTCGTCGCGGTAGTCTTCACGCAACTGGCGTTTGACCAGGTCGATAAAGCCTGGGAAGGAGCTGTCCGCCAGCTTGCCGCGAGTGGTGACACTCAGTGGCATTTTCTTCGCAGCGGCAACCTGTTCAGCCGTGGCGACGCCCTGCTGCTCCAACACATCGAGCACCAGATTACGCCGCTCAAGCGCCCGTTCAGGGTTGCGCCGTGGGTTGTAGTAAGACGGCCCCTTGACCATGCCCACCAGCAACGCGACCTGATGCAACTTCAGCTCGGACAGCGGCTGGCCGAAGAAGAACTGGCTGGCCAGACCGAAACCGTGGACCGCGCGCTGGCCGTCCTGGCCGACGAACACCTCGTTGAGGTAAGCCTCAAGGATTTCTTGCTTGCTGTAATGCAACTCCAGCAGCATCGCCATCATGGCTTCGGTGAGTTTACGGGTCAGGCTGCGCTCGTTGGTGAGGTAGAAGTTCTTCACCAACTGCTGGGTCAGCGTACTGCCGCCCTGGGTCATTTTGCCGCCGGAGGTGTTGACCCAAATCGCACGGGCGATGGACTTCGGCGACACGCCCCAGTGGCTGTAGAAATCGCGGTCTTCCACGGCGACCAGGGTTTCGAGCAGGTACGGCGGCACCTGATCGAGCTTGATCAGGATGCGATCTTCCAGGTTTTTCGGGTAAATCCCGCCGATCATCAACGGTTCCAGGCGCACCACGGGCAGCTTCGAGCCGTTCAGCGACGACAGCTCGGCCACGTAGTCGCCGGAGAAGCGCACGCGCACCGGCTGGGCTTTTTCCAGGCCTTCATAGAACTGGAAGCCACGGGTGTTCAGGTCCACGGTATTGCCGCTGACGGCGGCAGCGCCGGGGCCATTGCTCACGGGTTCGCGGCGGTAGCCCAAGGCGTCGAGTTCGGTAAGGAAGTCATCCTTGCTCAGCTTCTGGCCAGTGAACAGTTCCAGCGGGCGGGCGTACACCTTGGCTGGAATGGTCCAGCGCTTACCGGAGAATTTTTCCTGGACCACTGCGTCGAGGTACACCGCAAAGCCGGCGAGCACCACAAAGCCCACCAGGCTGAGCTTGAGCGCCCAGCCCAGCCACGGGCGCAGGCCGCGGGAAGGAGGTTTTTTACGGGAACGGGGAGATCGGGTTCGAGTCATGGCGGCGGATTATACGCACTTTATTGACGATCAACATGCGCCGGACAGCGGTTTGCATGGCAGGCATCAGCAGCCATAATGCCCGCCATGATTTCCCCCAGACTTTGAAGGATCGCCCGTGAGCCAGTCCCTGATCGCAGCCCTGCAGAACCCGGCTTTATACCCCCATCCGGTTGAAGCATTCCAAGTCATTGAGACCCATATTTCCTGGGTCATACTGACCGGCCCCTACGCCTATAAACTGAAAAAGCCGATGAACTTCGGCTTTCTGGACTTCACCAAGCTGGAAGATCGGGGGCATTTCTGCAACGAAGAGCTGCGCCTCAACCAGCGGCTGACCGAAGATTTGTATCTTGAAGTGTTGCCGATCACCGGCACGGCCGAAGCCCCGCAACTGGCCGGCGACGGTCCGGTCATCGAATACGCCCTGAAAATGCGTCAATTCCCGCAAAGCCAGTTGCTCAGCACCTTGCAAGCCAACGGTGAGCTGACCAGCGCGCACATCGACGAGATGGCCAAACAGATCGCGCACTTCCACCTCACCGCACCGAAAGTGCCGCAAGAGCACCCGGCCGGCACCCCGGACGAGGTGATGGCACCGGTACGCCAGAATTTCGATCAGATCCGCCCGTTCCTCAGCGACAAGGCTGACCTGCTGCAACTCGAAGCCCTGCAAGCCTGGGCCGAAAGCAGCTTCGAACGCCTCAAGCCGCTGCTGGCACAGCGCAAGCTCGATGGTTTCACCCGCGAGTGCCACGGCGACATCCACCTAGGCAATGCCACCTTGATTGATGGCCACGTGGTGATCTTCGACTGCATCGAGTTCAACGAACCGTTTCGCTTCACCGACGTGTACGCCGACACCGGCTTCCTGGCCATGGACCTGGAAGACCGCGGCCTCAAATCCCTGGCTCGCCGCTTCATCAGCCAATACCTCGAACTGACCGGCGACTACCAGGGCCTGGAACTGCTGAACTTCTATAAAGCCTACCGCGCGCTGGTACGGGCCAAAGTCTCGCTGTTCAGCATGCCCAGCGAAGCGAGCCCGGTGCAACGCGCCACCACCCTGCGCCAGTACCGCAACTACGCCAACCTGGCGGAAAGCTACAGCACTATTCCTTCGCGCTTTCTGGCGATTACCCACGGCGTTTCGGCGGTGGGCAAAAGCCATGTGGCCATGCGCCTGGTGGAAGCCTTGGGTGCCGTTCGCCTGCGTTCGGACGTGGAGCGCAAGCGCCTGTTTGGTGAGCAACAGGTGGAAAACACGCCACAGGCCGGCATCTATGCTGCCGACGCCAGCGCAAAAACCTACGCACGCCTGAACGAAATCGCCGAGACCGTGCTACGCGCCGGCTTCCCGGTGGTACTGGATGCGACCTTCTTGAAGCGCGCACAACGCGATGCCGCCGCCAAAGTGGCCGAAGCGACGGGCGCGCCCTTCCTGATCCTGGACTGCAACGCGCCGCAGGCCGTTATTGCCAACTGGCTGGCACAACGTCAGGCAGACCATAACGACCCGTCCGACGCTACACTGACGGTTATTGAAGAACAGCAAGCCCATCGCGACCCCCTGACGGCCGAAGAGCTGCTGCTGAGCAAGCGCGTCGAGACCAATCAAAGCGGAACCCTCGATGCACTGGTTGCGCAAATTCGCCAACGCCTGCCAGGTCTGTAAGAAAAACTTCTTGGTCGCGTCGCCATCTTAGGCGAGCGGCCAAACAATAGTGGCACTATAATGGCGCCATAAGTCCAACAGGTGTCGCTATCATGAGTCATCCAAAGCTTCTTGATACCCCGCTCTATTCGCTCCTGCACAAAGACGATATTCGCGGTTTCAACCAGGAACGCCCCACAGACGGCGTCATCGACATGCGTGGTGGCGACTTCCGAGGGCTGGATCTGCGCGATCTGAATGCCAGCGGCGTGGATTTCACCGACGCGTATTTCCGTTCTGCCGATTTGCGCGGGCTGGACTTGCGCGAGTGCTCATTGGAAGGCGCGAGCCTGGCCCACGCGCAGATTTCGGGCACCTACTTCCCGCCAGAACTGACGGCCGACGAGATCCTCATGTCGGTCAATTTCGGCACGCGCCTGCGCTACCGCACCAAGTAATACGCTCCCCCCCAAGCCCCGGTTACGTGCAACACGGACCGGGGACTTCCTGCCTGCCCGGCATAAAACGCTCGCACCATTCTTATAAGCATTTGCGCCGTTCCTGAGCAAAGAACTACGCTTTTCCTACTGAGCGCTACACTCCTTTTCAGGCTTGCCTGGTCACGACACCCACCGCACCATTCGGCCGTCGCAAGGAGGCTCGATGAACGATGAGCTGCAACACCTGAGAAACCTTGGCAAGACCTCGGCGCAATGGCTGCACGCGGTGGGCATCCACAGTGCGTCAGACCTGCGTCGCCTGGGGGCGGTCGATGCTTATCGAGCCGTGCGCACTCGCGGCTTCCGTGCATCGAAAGTCTTGCTGTATGCAATCGAAGGGGCGTTGATGGATGTGCATTGGAACGACATTCCTGCCGAACGCAAGGAAGCGCTGAACCGCCAATTAGAGGCGATCTCGGCGCGCCAGAAGAATTAGATCGGCGATCCCACCCAACGCTCAGTGGCATTGCGAACGAGCACTTGAGAAAAGCAGAAGGGCTCGCGAAAACAAATCTTGACTCTTAAATGAGAATCGTTATGATTATCGCAACTGGTCGCGAGATCAGCCGATAACTGAAAGACCATTGGTTCGGACTCTCAGATTATCTCCTCATCAGGCTAATCACGGTTATTTGACCCGGCTCTTGCCGGGTCTTTTTTTGCCTATAAAAAGCCTCAGCGAGCAATGATCAATGGATGCCCGCGCTCCGGATGCGGCTGCACCAGTACATCCAGCCCGAATACCGCTTTAAGCGGCTCAGGTCGCAGAACCTGTGCCGGGGTATCCAGCGCATGGGGCCGGCCCTCGTCCAGCAACAGAATCCGGTCGCAGTAACGCGCCGCCAGGTTCAGGTCATGGAGGATCACCAGCACCGCTGCTCCTCGGTCAGCAAAGGTGCGGATCGCCTGCAAGGTCGTGTGCTGATGCAAAGGGTCAAGCATCGAGGTCGGCTCATCCAGCAGCAACGTCTGCCCCGCCTGCCCGGGCCATAACTGCGCCAGCACCCGCGCCAGGTGAACACGCTGACGCTCGCCGCCCGACAATGCCAGGTAACTGCGACCGCTCAAGTGCGCGACATCCGCAGCCCGCAACGCGGCATCGATAATCTCGTCATCACGCACCCGCCCGGTCTGATGAGGCAAGCGGCCCATGCCGACCACCTCCTCGACACGAAAGGCGAAATCCAGGGTTGAGGCCTGCGGCAACACCGCCAGGCGTTGGGCGCGTTGCGACCCGCTCCAATCCTTCAGCTCATGCTGATCCAGCCACACCGTGCCTTGATCCGGGTGCAGCTCCCCGCACAACGCGCCGAGCAAAGTACTCTTGCCCGCGCCATTCGGGCCCAACACGCCAAGTACCTGGCCAGGCAACAGCTCCAAAGTGACCTCCGCCAGTACGGTTTTACGACCGCGACGGATCTTCAGCCCCTCCACTCGCAGCATCAGGCGCGACCTCGTAACAACAGGTAAAGAAAAAATGGCGCGCCAATCAACGCGGTGACAATACCGATCGGCAACTCCGCTGGCGCCAAGGCCAGGCGCGCGACCAGATCCGCCAACAGCAGCAAGCTCGCCCCCGCCAACACCGAGGCGGGTAACAGCACGCGGTGATCCGGCCCCGCCAGCAACCGCACAAGGTGCGGAACCACCAGGCCGACAAAGCCGATCATCCCCGCCGCCGCTACCGCCGCACCTACGCCAAGCGCAGTGCAGAACACCAATTCGCGCTTGAGCCGCTCAACATCAACCCCGAGATGACCGGCCTCGGATTCGCCGAGCAACAGTGCATTCAATGCCTTCGCCCGGCGCGGCAGCCACAACGCCACGCTGGCGCTCACCAGCAGCAACGGCCAGAGGCGCGAATAGCTGGCGCCATTGAGGCTGCCCAGGTTCCAGAAAGTCAGCGTGCGCAGGGTGGCGTCATCGGCCAAGTAGGTAAACAGGCCCACCGCCGAACTGGCGAGCGCCGTGATGGCGATGCCGGCAAGCAGCATGGTGGCGACATGGGTCTGGCCGTTGCGCCGGCCCAGTCGATAGACCAGCGCCGTAACCCCCAACCCTCCGAGAAACGCGCACAACGACAACAGATACGGGCCGAACACCTCCGGCAACCCGCCCCAAAACGAACCACCGACAATAGCGAAAGCCGCACCGAGTGCCGCACCACTGGACACGCCGACCAACCCCGGATCCGCCAGCGGGTTGCGGAACAACCCCTGCATCGCCACGCCCGACAATGCCAATACGCCGCCCACCGCCAGCCCCAGCAAGGTCCGCGGCAAACGGATCTGCCCGAGAATCAGCTCTGCCTGCTCCAGGCCGCTGGCCCCGATCGGCACGCCCATCAAGCGCAAAGCCGCCCTGAGCGTATCCAGCAACGGCAAGCTGACCGGCCCCAGCGCCAATGAAAGCCAGATCGCCAGGACACACAACAGCGTCAGGCCGATAAACAGCGTTCGGGGCTTCACCAGCGTACTCATGGGGCCGGTATGACCTGGGACGGATCGACGCCGGCCGACAACTGCCGCAGATAGCCGATGCTCGGTAACGCCCCACCGGCACTCACCCAGCGCTGCGGCAGTTGCGAGGCGTGCGCCGCGTGGTTGAGCATCATTCCGACAACAAGCGCAATAGCGCTGGCACTCAGGAGCATAACCGGGTTTCCTTCCAAGGACGGGGCCGCTGAAACACTCATGGATGTGACAGATGCCCCTTGCTGGGCATCGTACTGAGCGCCCAGTCAGCTAACGGGCGAAGCCTGCATTTGATAAATGTTTGCATTTCAACATCAAGGCACTTAAGGATTGGAATGAAGTTTCTCTGCCCCTCTGACACCCTCGCCCCAGACAGCAGCCGTGGTTTTGATATCGACGGGCGCAAACTGTTGGCTGTCCGCCGCGACGGCACTGCCTACTTCTATCTCAATCGCTGCCCCCATCGCGGCGTCCCGCTGGAATGGCAGCCCGATCAGTTCCTCGACGCCAGCGCCAGCCTGATCCAATGCGCCACCCACGGCGCACTGTTCCTGATCGAGAGCGGCGAGTGCATCGCCGGCCCCTGCGCGGGTCAAAGCCTCACCGCCCTGCGCGGCCGTGAAGACGAACAGGGCCTGTGGGTGGAACTCTAGTCGCCGAGCAGCACGTCCAAGCGACGCTCGACGTAAATTTCCTCGGCCGTGACGCGCACGCCATACGCCAACACCTCCACGCCAGCGGCTTTGGCCTCGCGCAGAGCGGCGGCGTAGGCCGCGTCGATTTCCACCGCAGGGCGCACCGCGTCAATCCCCGAGAGGTTGACGCAATACAACTGCACCGCCCGCACGCCATCACGGGCCAGGTGTGCCAGCTCGCGCAGATGCTTGGCACCGCGCAGGGTCACGGCGTCCGGGAACGCCGCAATCGAGGTGCCATCAAACCCCAGGGTCACGCTTTTGACTTCGACATAGGCCGCCCCCTCGGGGTAATCCAGGCGAAAATCAATGCGGCTTTTCTCTTGGCCGTAAGGCACTTCACGCTTCAATGCGATAAAGCCGTTGAGCTCGGTGATGACCCCGGCATGCAACGCTTCCTCAACCAGTTGGTTGGCACGCGCCGTATTGACGCACGCGAGTCGGCCTTGAGGCGTCTCGGCAATTTCCCAGGTGCCGGGCAACTTGCGCTTGGGGTCAGCAGAGCGACTGAACCAGACCTGCCCGCCCTCGACCATGCAATTGAGCATCGAACCGGTATTGGGGCAGTGAATGGTCAAGAACTCGCCGGTAACGGTTTCGATATCGGTGAGAAAACGCTTGTAGCGGCGAATCAGCCGCGCCTCTTCGAGGGGAGGATGAAAGCGCATCAGCCCTGCCAGCTGCGCAGGCCGCGGGCGATACGCTCCACCGCCTCTTGTAGCCGATCAAGGTTTTGCGTGTAGGCAAAGCGCACATGGTGACCGGCTTGATAGCGACCGAAATCCAGCCCTGGGGTGAACGCCACATGCTCGATCTCAAGGAAATGACGGCAGAACGCGAAGGCATCACCGCCGAACGCGCTGATATCGGCGTACAAATAGAACGCGCCTTCCGGCTCGACGGCAATACCGAAGCCCAACTCGCGCAGGGCCGGCAGCAGGAAATCACGACGGCGACCGAACTCGGCGCGACGCTCTTCCAAAATGCTCAGGGTTTGCGGGGTAAAACAGGCCAGCGCTGCGTACTGCGCCATGCTGGGAGCGCTGATATAGAGGTTTTGCGCCAGCTTCTCCAGTTCACCGACCGCATCGGGCGGCGCCACCAGCCAACCCAGGCGCCATCCGGTCATGCCGAAATACTTCGAAAAACTATTTAGGACAAACGCGTCATCGTCGACTTCCAGCACGCTGGCAGCGTCGGTGCCATAAGTGAGCCCGTGGTAGATCTCGTCCACCACCAGATGGCCGTTACGCGCCTTGATTGCGCTCGACAACCCGGCCAGTTCGTCCCGCGTAAGGATGGTGCCGGTCGGGTTGGCTGGCGACGCGACCAGCGCGCCGACGCTGTCCTGGTTCCAGTGCTTGGCCACCAGGTCGGCGGTCAATTGATAACGCACGTCCGGGCCGACGGGCACCAACTGCGCCGCGCCCTCCACCAGGCGCAGGAAGTGCCGGTTACACGGGTAACCCGGGTCGGCCAACAGCCAGTGTTTACCGGGGTCCACCAGCAGGCTGCTGGCCAACAGCAACGCGCCGGAGCCGCCCGGGGTGATCAGGATGCGCTCGGGGTCCACGCTCAGGCCGTAGCGTTGCTGGTAGAAACCGCTGATGGCATGGCGCAGTTCCGGCAGGCCGCGAGCTGCGGTATAGCGGGTCTTGCC
Source organism: Pseudomonas sp. PSPC3-2 (assembly GCF_049897085.1). Taxonomy (NCBI): domain Bacteria; kingdom Pseudomonadati; phylum Pseudomonadota; class Gammaproteobacteria; order Pseudomonadales; family Pseudomonadaceae; genus Pseudomonas; species Pseudomonas sp. PSPC3-2. The sequence continues at coordinate 287,421 of NZ_JAFCVO010000007.1, read as the reverse complement.
ATTGGCCAGCGCGGCCTGGCCGGCCTGGATGATCGGTTCGGCGGTGGTGAAATCCGGTTCACCGATTTCCAGATGGATCACATCATGGCCTGCCGCCTGCAGTTCATTGGCTCGCGCCAGCAACGCCATGACATGAAAAGGTTCGATGGCGCGACTGCGCGCACTGTAGGGCTGAGCCATTAGCCTTCCTTAACGGTGAGGACAAAAATAGCGATTCTACCGAACCCTCGCGGTAAAACATGCTCTATTGCCTGCTCAGCCATCCAAGATGAGCCCGGCAAGCGCTTGCAAAACGACTAAAATTAACCTTCGAGGCGATTCATACCCAGCCACAGCGGGCTGCTGCCATTTGCAACCTCTGCGTGATGGGCCTCGACAACCGGGAGTGGCGCGCCCTGAATCTATCTGGTAAGTTCGCCCGCTTGCAGCCGCAGGGCCGGCAGGTGTCGGTGACGTTGCAATCCTGCGCAATGGATTAGAAGAGTGAGAGGCGGTCTATTCATGTCCACCCAAGCAAAGCAACAGCAATCCCCAGGCCTCAGCGGCTTCGAACCTTACGTCGAGAAGAAAGGTGAGGAGTACATGGGCGAGCCCATGCGCGAGCACTTCACCAAGATCCTTAACAAGTGGAAACAGGACTTGATGCAGGAGGTCGACCGTACCGTTGACCATATGAAGGACGAAGCTGCCAATTTTCCTGATCCGGCCGACCGTGCGAGCCAGGAAGAAGAGTTCGCCCTTGAACTGCGCGCCCGTGATCGCGAGCGCAAGCTGATCAAGAAGATCGACAAGACGCTGCAGTTGATCAAAGACGAAGAATACGGCTGGTGCGAATCCTGCGGCATCGAAATCGGTATTCGCCGCCTGGAAGCACGTCCGACCGCCGATATGTGCGTGGACTGCAAGAATCTGGCAGAAATAAAGGAAAAACAGGTCGGCAAGTAATCCCTGCCGAACTGAACGAATGGGGCGTACAAACGCCCCATTTTTGTTTCTGGCGTTCAGCGATTTTCCAGTAGTATCCGGCCCATGACAGCCTCTCCCTATATCGGGCGTTTCGCCCCCACGCCCAGCGGCCATCTGCACTTCGGCTCGCTGGTCGCCGCCCTCGCCTCCTACCTCGACGCCCGCGCCAACCATGGCCGCTGGTTGATGCGTATGGAAGACCTCGACCCTCCACGCGAAGAACCCGGCGCCCAGGCGGCAATCCTGCACGCCCTGGAAAGCTACGGTTTTGAGTGGGACGGTGAACGGGTCCGACAAAGCGATCGGCACGACGCCTACGCCAAGGTGCTGAACGACCTGTTCAACCACGGCTTGGCCTATGCCTGCACCTGCTCGCGTAAACAACTGGAGCCCTACCACGGGATTTACCCAGGTTTGTGCCGTAATGCCGGTCACGACCAGCACGATGCAGCCATCCGCCTGCGCGTTCCGGAGTTGGAATACCACTTTACCGACCGCGTACAGGGCGAATTCCGACAACACCTGGGCCGCGATGTAGGCGATTTCGTCATCCGCCGCCGCGATGGCCTCTACGCCTACCAACTGGCCGTAGTGCTGGATGACGCCTGGCAAGGTGTTACCGACATCGTCCGCGGCGCCGACCTGCTCGACTCCACGCCACGCCAGTTGTACCTGCAAGAATTATTGGGGCTGCGCCAACCGCGCTACCTGCACGTGCCGCTGATCATCCAGCCGGACGGTAACAAGTTGGGTAAATCCTATCGTTCCCCGCCCTTGACCACGGACCAGGCCACGCCTTTGCTGTTGAGAGCCTTGCGCGCCCTCGGCCAGCAACCCGGCGACGAGCTGCTTCACGCCAGCCCACGGGAACTGCTGGATTGGGGCATTGCACACTGGGATGCGCGGCTGATCCCGCGCACACTCACGCTGGCCGAAACACAGTTGCGCTGAAGGCGCTTGCAGCCGGCCAGGCATCCGTTACCATCGCCGCAATTATTCGATCAGAGGCCAACATGTACATCTATCGCTTGGTCCTGCTGCTGGTCGTCGGGATCTACCTGTTTTCCCCCGCGATCATGGATTGGTGGATCGACGCCACAGGCGCCTGGTATCGCCCCTATCTGCTGTGGCTGATCCTGATCGTCGTGACTTTCATCCTGCAGAGCCAAAAAGATGCCGATGAGCTTTAGCCTCACCCAGATGCTGCTGATCAGCGCCGCCTACCTGGCCGCGTTGTTCGGCGTCGCCTGGATCAGTGAGCGCGGAATGATTCCGCGGGCGATCATTCGCCATCCGTTGACCTACACCTTGTCCTTGGGCGTGTACGCCAGCGCCTGGGCGTTTTATGGCACGGTGGGTCTGGCCTATCAGTACGGGTATGGCTTTCTGTCCAGTTACCTCGGGGTGTCCGGGGCCTTTTTGCTGGCGCCAGTGCTGCTGTACCCGATCCTGAAGATCACCCGGACCTATCAGCTGTCGTCCCTGGCCGACCTGTTCGCCTTTCGCTTTCGCAGCACCTGGGCCGGCGCGTTGACCACGATTTTCATGCTGATCGGTGTGCTGCCCTTGCTGGCCCTGCAGATCCAGGCGGTGGCCGACTCCATCAGCATCCTGACCCGTGAGCCGGTGCAATATCGCGTCGCCCTGGCCTTCTGCGCGCTGATCAGCCTGTTCACGATTTTCTTCGGTTCGCGCCACATCGCCACCCGCGAGAAACACGAAGGCCTGGTCTTTGCGATTGCTTTCGAGTCGGTGATCAAGCTGATCGCTATCGGTGGCGTCGGCCTCTATGCGCTCTACGGCGTGTTCGACGGCCCGCAACAGCTGGAGTTGTGGCTGCTGCAAAACCAGACCGCCCTCGCCGCGCTGCACACCCCGCTCCAGGAAGGCCCGTGGCGCACTCTGCTGCTGGTGTTCTTCGCCTCGGCCATCGTGATGCCGCACATGTACCACATGACGTTCACCGAGAACCTCAACCCGCGCTCGCTGGTCAGCGCCAGTTGGGGCTTGCCGCTGTTCCTGCTGTTGATGAGCCTGGCGGTGCCGCTGATCCTCTGGGCCGGCCTCAAGTTGGGCGCCACCACCAACCCCGAATACTTCACCCTCGGTGTCGGCATTGCCGCCAACAGCAAGGCCCTGGCGCTGCTGGCCTATGTTGGCGGTTTGTCAGCGGCCAGCGGTTTGATCATCGTCACGACGCTGGCCCTCTCGGGCATGGCGCTCAATCACCTGGTGCTGCCGCTGTACCAGCCGCCGGCCGAAGGTAATATCTACCGCTGGCTGAAATGGACCCGCCGCGCGCTGATCGTCGCGATCATCATGGCCGGCTACGGTTTCTACCTGCTGCTGGGCCCCGGGCAAGACCTGGCCAACCTGGGGATCGTCGCGTTTGTCGCCACCTTGCAGTTCCTGCCGGGGGTGTTGTCGGTGCTGTACTGGCCGACGGCCAATCGGCGTGGTTTTATCGCCGGGCTGCTCGCGGGGATTCTGGTGTGGATGATCACCATGCTGCTGCCGCTGGTCGGCAATCTGCAGGGTTTCTACATCCCGCTGCTGAACATGATCTACGTGCTCGACGACACCAGTTGGCACATGGCGGCGATTGCCTCGTTGGCCGCCAACGTGCTGATGTTCACCCTGATCTCGCTGTTCACCAACGCCAGCCCGGAAGAAACCAGCGCCGCCGAAGCCTGCGCGGTGGACAACGTGCGCCGTCCGCAACGCCGCGAGCTGCATGCCGCCTCGCCCCAGGAGTTCGCCACGCAACTGGCCAAACCCCTGGGCGCCAAGGCCGCGCAAAAGGAAGTCGAACAGGCGTTGCGCGATCTCTATCTGCCGTTCGACGAGCGCAGGCCCTACGCGCTGCGCCGCCTGCGCGACCGAATCGAAGCCAACCTGTCCGGGCTGATGGGCCCCAGCGTGTCACAGGACATGGTGGAAACGTTCCTGCCTTACAAGGCGAGCGGTGAAAACTACGTCACTGAGGACATCCATTTCATCGAAAGCCGGCTGGAGGATTACCACTCACGCCTCACCGGCCTCGCCGCCGAACTCGATGCCTTGCGCCGTTACCATCGCCAGACCCTGCAGGAACTGCCGATGGGGGTCTGTTCCCTGGCCAAGGACCAAGAGATTCTGATGTGGAACAAAGCCATGGAGGAACTCACCGGGATCGCCGCGCAACGGGTCGTGGGCTCGCGCCTCAATACCCTGGGCGACCCGTGGAAGGAACTGCTGCAAGGCTTTATCAACCTGCCCGACGAACACTTGCACAAGCAGCACCTGGCCCTCGATGGCCAGACCCGCTGGCTCAACCTGCACAAGGCGGCGATCGACGAGCCCCTGGCCCCCGGTAACAGCGGCCTGGTGTTGCTGGTGGAAGACCTGACTGAAACCCAGATGCTCGAAGACAAGCTGGTGCATTCCGAACGCCTGGCGAGTATCGGTCGCCTGGCTGCCGGCGTGGCCCATGAAATCGGCAACCCGATCACCGGTATTGCCTGCCTCGCGCAGAACCTGCGCGAAGAGCGCGAGGAAGACGGCGAAATCACCGAGATCAGTGGGCAGATCCTCGAACAGACCAAGCGCGTGTCGCGCATCGTGCAGTCGCTGATGAGCTTCGCCCACGCCGGCGCCCATCAGAACCACGACGAAGCGGTGTGCCTGGCCGAAGTCGCACAGGATGCCATTGGGCTGCTGGCCTTGAACCGGCGCAATTTCGAAGTACAGTTCTTCAATCTGTGCGATCCGGACCACTGGGTCGACGGAGACTCCCAGCGCTTGGCGCAGGTGCTGATCAACCTGTTGTCGAACGCCCGTGACGCCTCCCCGGCCGGCAGTGCGGTACGCGTCAAGAGCGAGGCATTCGAGCACACGGTCGACTTGATCGTGGAGGACGAAGGCAGCGGCATTCCACAGAACATCAAGGACCGCTTGTTCGAACCCTTCTTCACCACCAAGGACCCCGGTGAAGGCACCGGTCTGGGCCTTGCACTGGTCTATTCCATCGTTGAAGAGCATTATGGACAAATCACCATCGACAGCCCGGCTGACACAGAAAGCCAACGCGGCACCCGTATTCGGGTGACCTTGCCGCGTCATGTCGAAGCGACGTCCGCTGTGAACTGAGACCGTCGAGAGAATTGAATCAATGCCGCACATTTTGATCGTCGAAGACGAAACCATTATCCGCTCTGCCTTGCGTCGCCTGCTTGAACGTAATCAGTACCAGGTCAGCGAAGCCGGCTCGGTGCAGGAAGCCCAAGAGCGATTCAGCATTCCCACGTTCGACCTGATTGTTAGCGACCTGCGCCTGCCGGGCGCGCCGGGCACCGAGTTGATCAAGCTCGGCCAGGGCACCCCGGTGCTGATCATGACCAGCTACGCCAGCCTGCGCTCGGCAGTGGACTCGATGAAGATGGGCGCGGTGGACTACATCGCCAAGCCGTTCGACCACGATGAGATGCTCCAGGCCGTGGCCCGCATCCTGCGCGACCGCCAGTCGGCCAGCAGCGCTCCCACCGAACAGCGCACCGCCGGCAAGGCTGCCAACGGCGCCGACAAGCCGGGCATCGACAACAGCAATGGCGAGATCGGCATCATCGGTTCCTGCCCACCGATGCAGGACCTGTACAGCAAGATCCGCAAAGTCGCGCCGACGGACTCGAATGTGCTGATCCAAGGCGAATCGGGGACCGGTAAGGAACTGGTGGCCCGCGCCCTGCACAACCTGTCCAAGCGCGCCAAGGCACCGATGATCTCGGTGAACTGCGCGGCAATTCCTGAATCCCTGATCGAATCCGAATTGTTCGGCCACGAGAAAGGCGCGTTTACCGGTGCCAGCGCCGGGCGCGCGGGCCTGGTGGAAGCGGCGGACGGCGGCACGCTGTTCCTCGACGAAATCGGCGAGTTGCCCCTGGAAGCCCAGGCGCGTCTGCTGCGCGTGCTGCAGGAAGGGGAAATCCGCCGGGTGGGTTCGGTGCAATCGCAGAAGGTTGATGTGCGCCTGATCGCGGCCACTCACCGTGATTTGAAGAGCCTGGCCAAGATTGGCCAGTTCCGCGAAGACTTGTACTACCGCCTGCATGTCATCGCGCTCAAGCTACCGGCCCTGCGTGAACGGGGCGCCGACGTCAACGAGATCGCCAACGCGTTCCTGTTGCGCCAGAGCGCACGCATCAACCGTACCGACCTGCGGTTCGCGGCGGACGCCGAGCAGGCGATTCGGCACTACTCGTGGCCGGGTAACGTGCGGGAGTTGGAGAATGCGGTCGAGCGTGCGGTGATTCTGTCGGAGAGCCCGGAAATTTCCGCCGAAATGCTGGGTATCGATATAGAGCTCAGCGACCTGGACGACGACGATTTCCTCGGCCTGGCCCCGCAACAGGGCGCCGCCGGCAATACCAGCCATGAACCGACGGAAGATTTGTCACTGGAAGACTACTTCCAGCATTTCGTCCTGGAGCACCAGGACCACATGACCGAGACCGAACTGGCGCGCAAGCTGGGCGTAAGCCGCAAGTGCCTGTGGGAACGGCGCCAGCGCTTGGGCATTCCACGACGCAAGACCGGAGTGGCCAGCGAGACTTGAGGGTGCGCCCCCACAGGTAACACCCGCCGATGTGAAAAAACTGTTACCGCGGATATTTCGCGTAACAAAAGCCGGGGCTTACGGTAACGAAGCCCCGGCTTTTTTTTCGCCGCCAAACAGCCAAAAACCCCTCAACCCCCCGTTTTTGCTGGCCGGCACAAAAGTTGGCACGCACCCTGCTATATGCTTAGTACAAAAACAATAACAAGCTTTGTACAAGACAATAAAAATAAGACGAATCGACTCACGCACAATAAAAACAACACGGCGGAGGCGCAGCTAACTGATTCTTTTGGAGAGGCGTTGCATTTGGGGCTTGCCCCGCAACCAGGCCGAGAACAACAAAAACTGCCCTAAGGCAGAGCCTGAACTGGTTGGATCGTAGATCAGCAACACAGCAACCAAAGCAATCCGTTTGCTCTTGACTCCCGATTGGGAGTGCCATGAAGGTCACACTTCATGGCGAGGGCGATCAACAAAAACAAGAAGCCCGAAACCAATAATAAAAATAGAGCACGCAACTACTTCTGGGGGAGCTTCGGCTGCCCTTGTAGTTTCCGGTATTTAACGTTTTGAGGCTTATGGCGCAAGGCCTGCAGCTTGTTCCTACACCATCCCCCGACTAAATGCTAGAATCCCGGCCCATCATGCGGTCATTCTTTGTTATGGCCGAACATTCCTTCAAACAGTGCATCCCATGCTGAAGAAGTTGTTCCAGTCATTCCGTTCCCCCTTGCGTCGAACGCAACACAAACGCAGCACGCCTGAAGTGCTCAACAGCAGCCAACATTCGCTGCAACGCGCTCAGTTCAGCCGTTATGCAGTGAACATCGTCGAACGCTTGCAGAACGCCGGCTACCAGGCTTATCTGGTGGGCGGGTGTGTACGCGACATGTTGCTTAATATCACGCCCAAGGACTTCGACGTCGCCACCAGCGCCACGCCCGAGCAAGTGCGTGCCGAGTTTCGCAATGCGCGAATCATCGGCCGCCGCTTCAAGCTGGTGCATATTCACTTTGGCCGCGAAATCATCGAGGTCGCGACCTTCCGCGCCGGTCATCCGCAAAACGATGAGGAAGAGGACACCAATCAGTCTTCCCGCAACGAAAGCGGACGCATCCTGCGCGACAACGTCTACGGCACCTTGGAAGAAGACGCGCAGCGCCGCGACTTCACCATCAACGCCCTGTATTACGACCCGGTCAGTGAGCGCATCCTCGATTACGCCAACGGCGTACACGACATTCGCAACAACCTGATCCGCCTGATCGGAGACCCGGCGCAGCGCTACCAGGAAGACCCGGTACGCATGCTGAGGGCGGTGCGTTTCGCTGCGAAGCTGAACTTCGGTATCGAGCGACACACCGCTGCGCCGATTCGCGAACTGGCGCCGATGCTGCGGGAAATCCCCTCGGCGCGCCTGTTCGAAGAAGTGCTCAAGCTGTTTCTCTCGGGCTACGCCGCCGACACCTTCGAAATGCTCGTCGACCTGCAGTTGTTCGATCCATTGTTCCCGGCGAGTGCCGAAGCACTGGAATACAACCCGACGTATACCCACACCCTGATCAGCGAAGCGTTGATCAACACCGACCTGCGCATCAAGCAGAACAAACCGGTCACCCCGGCGTTCCTGTTTGCCGCCTTGTTGTGGCCGGCCTTGCCGAAACGCGTACTGCGCCTTCAGGATCGCGGCATGCCGCCGATCCCGGCCATGCAGGAAGCCGCTCACGAGCTGATCGCCGAGCAGTGCCAGCGCATCGCCATTCCGAAACGCTTCACCATACCGATCCGCGAGATCTGGGACATGCAGGAACGCCTGCCGCGTCGCAGCGGCAAGCGCGCCGACCTGTTGCTGGACAACCCGCGCTTCCGCGCCGGCTACGACTTCCTGCTGCTGCGTGAAAGCGCCGGCGAGCAGACCGACGGCCTGGGCGAATGGTGGACCGACTACCAGGACGCCAATGACAGCGAGCGCCGCGAGATGATTCGTGAGCTCGGCAGCAAAGGCGATGGCGTCGGCGAAGGCGTTGGCCCGAAAAAACGTCGTCGCAGCGGCAGCAAACGCAAGCGCAGCGCCGGCGATGCCTCGGGCGCCGCAGGCGAATAAACGTGGAACGCATCTACATCGGCATGGGCAGCAACCTGGCGGCCCCGGAGCAACAATTGCGCAGCGCTATCGAAGCGTTGGCGCAATTGCCGGACACTACCGTCGCGGGGGTGTCGGCCTTCTATCAAAGCGACTCGCTGCTCCCCGGCCAACCGCGCTACACCAATGCGGTTGCGGCCCTGGACAGCAGCCTGGCGCCGCTGGAACTGCTCGATGCGCTGCAAGCCATCGAGAACGACCAAGGCCGCGAACGCCTTGAGCGTTGGGGCCCACGCACGCTCGACCTGGATATCCTGCTGTACGGCGACCGCCTGATCGACGAACCCCGCCTGCAAGTGCCGCACTACCAGATGCACCTGCGCGCCTTCGTGCTGTACCCGCTGGCCGAACTGGCGCCAGCCACCCTGCAATTGCCCGATGGCCAGCGCCTCAGCGACCTGCTGGCAGCCTGCCCGTTTGTCGGCCTGGAACGCATCGCTACTGCCTGACTCGCTGCCTGCCCCCCCTGCTGAATCGCATCAGTTACAGCGGTAACACCACCGCCGTAACAATGCGGTAACACATGCAATTGACTTCCCGTGCCCTCCTCACGACTATAGGCGTCCCGCTGCCGCCAACCGGCGCTAAAGGGCGCAATCCAGGCCTTATAAGCACTGCTATCAAGAAAGTGCGCCTGTATAAACGAAGACTCACGCGCGTTACTCGCTGTTTCCAAGCGCCTGAACGAGGACCCTTTTCATGCCAGACGTTACCCTGACCACCTTGCAGAGTCTCAAGCTCAAAGGTGAAAAAATCACCATGCTGACCTGCTATGACGCCACCTTCGCCCACGCCTGCTGCCAAGCCGGTGTCGAGGTGCTACTGGTGGGCGACTCCCTGGGCATGGTTCTTCAAGGGAATGACAGCACCCTGCCCGTCACCACGGATGAACTCGCCTACCATACCGCTAGCGTCAAGCGCGGTAACGACGGCGCGCTTATCATCGCCGACCTGCCATTCATGGGTTACGCCACCCTCGAACAAACCTTCCAGAACGCCGGCAAACTGATGCAGGCCGGGGCGCACATGGTCAAGCTGGAAGGCGCCGTCTGGCTCGCCGAGTCGATCCGCCTGCTGGCTGAACGTGGCGTGCCGGTGTGTGCGCACATGGGCCTGACGCCGCAGTCCGTGAATCTCCTCGGCGGCTATAAGGTCCAAGGCCGCAATGAAGCCCAGGCGCGCCAGATGCGTGCCGATGCCATTGCCCTGGAACAAGCCGGCGCGGCGATGATCGTGCTCGAATGCGTGCCCAGCGAACTGGCCGCAGAAATCACCCATGCGGTTAAAGTGCCCGTAATCGGCATTGGGGCCGGGTCGGCCACCGACGGCCAGGTCCTGGTGTTGCACGACATGCTCGGCCTGTCGATGACCGGCCGCGTGCCGAAGTTCGTGAAGAACTTCATGACCGGCCAAGACAGCATCCACGCCGCGTTGAGCGCATACGTTGCCGAAGTCAAAGGCGTGACCTTCCCTGGCGCCGAACACGGATTCTCTGCATGAACACCGTAAAAACCGTCCGCGAACTGCGGGCTGCCGTCGCCCATGCCCGCAACGCCGGCAAACGCATAGGCTTTGTGCCCACCATGGGCAACCTGCACAGCGGCCACGCGACCCTGGTGGCCAAGGCTGCCCAGCAGGCGGACTTCGTGGTGGCGAGCATCTTCGTCAACCCGCTGCAGTTTGGCGTCGGCGAAGACCTGGACACCTACCCGCGCACCCTCGCCGCCGACCAGGAAAAGCTCCTGCAAGCTGGCTGCAACCTATTGTTCGCGCCGACCGTCGAGGAAATATACCCCGGCGGCATGGCCGGCCAGACCCGCGTCAGCGTGCCGCAATTGTCCGAAGGCCTGTGCGGCGCCAGCCGTCCCGGGCACTTTGAAGGCGTGGCCACGGTGGTCAATAAGCTGTTCAACATGGTCCAGCCGGACATGGCCGTGTTTGGCCAGAAGGACTACCAGCAACTGGCCGTGATTCGCGCCATGGTCCATGACCTGAACATGCCGATCCAGATCATCGGTGAACCGACCGTCCGCGCCGATGACGGCCTCGCGCTGTCATCGCGTAACGGTTACCTCACCGCTGAGCAGCGGGCGATCGCGCCGTTGCTGTACCGCAGCCTGAGTCAGATGACCGCCGCCATCAAACACGGTGACCGCGACTTCGCCAAACTGCGTGCCGAACAGGTCCAGCAGATCGAGGCCGCCGGGATGCGCCTGGATTACCTTGAAGTGCGCCAAGGCGTCCACCTGCGTCCAGCCACGGCCGAGGATCGCGACGTGGTAATCCTGGTCGCGGCCTACCTGGGGGCGACACGCCTCATCGATAACCTGCACCTGAACCTCGACTGACCCCAGCCTGATGCGCCGGTATAAAAAAGTACCGGCCACAGCGCAGACAAAGCCAAGACATATCGACACGCTAGGTTTAATGTATTCGCCCAGCGCTATGGTTAGCGCTGTCTGGAACCCATTGTTTGATGAAACACTGGATGTTTCGGGCTTTGAAGTGTCCTAAAGGCAGTCCCCGTAATAAAAGGAAACCCGCAGCGATGGCGTACTACCGCACCCCTCATGACGTTACCGCTCTGCCGGCCTGGCAAGCGCTCAATCAACATCGCCAAGCCATGCAGGATTTCAGCATGCGCGACGCGTTCAATGCCAATCCTCAGCGTTTTTCCCAATTCACCTTGAGCAGCTGCGGGCTCTTCCTCGATTACTCGAAAAACCTGATCACCAGCGAAACCCGCGACCTGCTCGTGGGCCTGGCCAAGGAAGTCGACCTTAAAGCCGCGATCGACGCGCTGTATGCCGGCGAACCGGTGAACTCCTCCGAGGGGCGCCCTGCCCTGCACACCGCCCTGCGCCGCCCGGTGGGCGACAAGTTGTCGGTCAACGGCGTGAACATCATGCCGGACGTACACAAGGTGCTGAACCAGATCACCGACCTCGTGGGCCGCATCCACGACGGCCTGTGGCGTGGCTACAGCGAGAAGCCGATCACCGACGTGGTGAACATCGGCATCGGTGGCTCGTTCCTCGGCCCGGAGCTGGTCTCCGAAGCGCTGCTGTCCTACGCCCACAAAGGCGTGCGCTGCCACTACCTGGCGAATATCGACGGCAGTGAGTTCCACGAACTGACCATGAAACTGCGCGCCGAGACCACGCTATTCATCGTCTCGTCGAAATCCTTCAACACCCTCGAAACCCTGAAAAACGCCCAGGCCGCCCGCGCCTGGTACCTGGCCCAGGGTGGCTCGGAAGCCGAGCTGTATCGCCACTTCATCGCCGTATCGAGCAACAACGCGGCCGCCGTGGCCTTCGGTATTCGCGAAGAAAACATCTTCCCGATGTGGGACTGGGTCGGCGGCCGTTACTCGCTGTGGTCGGCTATCGGTTTGCCAATCGCCCTGGCCATCGGCATGTCGAACTTCAAGGAGCTGCTGTCCGGGGCCTACACCATGGACCAGCATTTCCAGAACACGCCGTTCGAACAGAACATGCCGGTGCTGCTTGGCCTGCTGGGTGTGTGGTACGGCAACTTCTGGGGCGCGCAGAGCCATGCGATCCTGCCCTACGACCACTACCTGCGTAACATCACCAAACACTTGCAACAGCTGGACATGGAATCCAACGGCAAGAGCGTGCGCCAGGACGGTACGCCAGTGTCCACCGATACCGGTCCGGTGATCTGGGGCGGCGTGGGCTGCAACGGTCAGCACGCTTACCACCAGTTGCTGCACCAGGGCACCCAACTGATCCCGGCTGACTTTATCGTGCCGATCGTCAGCTTCAACCCGGTGTCCGACCACCATCAGTGGCTGTACGCCAATTGCCTGTCCCAGAGCCAGGCACTGATGCTCGGCAAGACCCGCAGCGAAGCCGAAGCCGAACTGCGCGACAAGGGCCTGCCGGAAGCCGAAGTGCAAAAGCTGGCCCCGCACAAGGTGATCCCGGGCAACCGTCCGAGCAACACCCTGGTGGTCGAGCGCATCAGCCCGCGGCGCCTGGGCGCACTGGTCGCCATGTATGAGCACAAAGTGTTCGTGCAAAGCGTGATCTGGGGCATCAACGCCTTCGACCAATGGGGCGTGGAGCTGGGCAAGGAGCTGGGCAAAGGCGTTTACAACCGCCTGACCGGCGCCGAAGAAACCCCGGCCGACGATGCGTCGACCCAGGGCCTGATCAACTACTTCCGCGGTCGTCACCGCGGCTGACGTCGGTCACACAGGGCCGACGTCCATTTGGACGTCGGCCTTGAACCCTCCCCCTACTGGGTGCATCTTGATGACTTGTCGCAAAAACAAGAATAAGGATCGCTCATGTTCGATATCAGCACGTTTCCCATCGCCGATGCCGTTCGCCGGGCTGCGCAACTGAGTCAAGAGGACTACCAGCGCCTCTATCGCCAATCCATCGAACAGCCGGACACGTTTTGGGCTGAACAGGCCAAGCGCTTTCTCGATTGGATAACCCCCTGGCACACCGTCAATACCTCGGACATCAAGACCGGCGCCACCCAATGGTTTGCCGGCGGCCAATTGAACGTCAGCTACAACTGCATCGACCGTCACCTGGCGCAACGCGCCGATCAGCCAGCCTTCATCTGGGAGGGCGATGATCCGACCACGTCTTCCACCATCACCTACCGCCAACTGCACCAAAACGTCAGCCGCCTGGCCAATGTGCTGAAAAACCGTGGCGTGAAAAAGGGCGACCGGGTGTGTATCTACATGCCGATGATTCCTCAAGCGGCCTACGCCATGCTCGCCTGTACGCGGATTGGGGCAGTGCATTCAGTGGTGTTTGGTGGTTTCTCACCCGACGCCCTGCGCGACCGCATTCTCGACGCCGACTGCCGCACGGTGATCACCGCCGATGAAGGCGTGCGCGGCGGCAAGCCGGTGGCGTTGAAACAAAATGTCGACAAGGCCCTGGCCAGTTGCCCGAACGTCAGCACCGTACTGGTGGTGGCGCGTACCGGGGCGGCCGTGAACTGGAGCGACGGCCGCGACCTCAACTATCAACAGGCCGTGGATGCCGCCAGCGACGACTGCCCGCCCGAGCCGATGGACGCCGAAGACCCGCTGTTTATCCTCTACACCTCCGGCAGCACCGGCAAACCCAAGGGCGTGCTGCACACCACCGGCGGCTACCTGCTGCAAGCCGCGATGACCTTCAAATACGTGCTCGACTACCGCGATGGCGAAGTGTTCTGGTGTACCGCCGATGTGGGCTGGGTCACCGGCCATAGCTACATCGTGTACGGCCCGCTGGCTAACGGCGCCACGTCGCTGATATTCGAAGGCCTGCCCGTCTACCCGAGCAGCTCGCGCTTCTGGCAGGTCATCGACAAGCACCAAGTCAATATCTTCTACACCGCGCCCACGGCCCTGCGCGCGTTGATGCGCGAGGGTCACGCCCCGCTGGAAAACACCTCACGTGCCAGCCTGCGCCTGCTGGGCAGCGTCGGCGAGCCGATCAACCCGGAAGCCTGGGACTGGTACTTCAACGCCGTCGGCGAACAACGCTGCCCGATTGTCGATACCTGGTGGCAGACCGAAACCGGCGGCATCATGCTCAGCCCGCTGGTCAGTGCCCAGCGCATCAAGCCCGGCTGCGCGACCCAACCGATGTTCGGCGTACTGCCGGTGCTGCTCGATGAACACGGCAAGGAAATCAACGGCCCCGGCAGCGGCGTGCTGGCGATCAAATCCAGCTGGCCGGGGCAGATCCGCAGTGTCTATGACGACCCGCAACGCATGATCGATACGTACTTCAAACCCTACCCCGGTTATTACTTTACCGGCGATGGCGCGCGGCGCGATGAAGACGGCGATTACTGGATCACCGGGCGCATTGACGATGTGATCAACGTCTCCGGCCACCGTATTGGCACCGCCGAGGTGGAAAGTGCCCTGGTGTTACATGACTGGGTGGCCGAAGCTGCGGTGGTGGGGTATCCCCATGACATCAAAGGCCAGGCCATCTATGCGTTCGTCACGCCGATGAATGGCGTGGAACCCAGCGATACGCTGAAAAAACACCTGCTCGAACTGGTCAGCAAGGAAATCGGCAGCTTTGCCAAACCGGAACTGATCCAATGGGCCCCGGCCTTGCCGAAAACCCGCTCGGGTAAGATCATGCGACGCATTTTGCGCAAGATCGCCTGCAACGAGTTGGACAGCCTCGGGGATACCTCCACCCTGGCCGACCCCAGCGTGGTCGCCGGCCTGATCAATAAACGCCTGAACCGATAGGAACCCGCGCGTCGCCATGGAATTTATCCGCAGCCGTATCGAAACCCAGTTGATGAGCCTCACCGGCTTGTCGCTGGGCCAGTTGGACCTGGAAAACCCCAAGGGCGACCCCGGCCTGTTCGGCCCGGACTCGGTCAGTTGGCAAGTGCATGGCGACTTCAGCAGCATGCTCATCGGCGGCATCAGCGCCTTGATGCTGCAAGCCTTGCACCCCTTGGCGCTGGCCGGCGTGTGGGACCATTCGAATTTTCGCCAGGACCTGCTCGGGCGCCTGCGCCGCACTTCGCAGTTCATCTCCGGCACCACCTTCGGCTCGCGCAAAGACGCCGAATGGCTGATCGAAAAAGTGCGCACCGTTCACCTCCAGGTCGTCGGGCATGCGCCGGACGGCCGCCCCTACGCGGCCAGCGACCCGGAGCTGCTGACCTGGGTGCATGTGGCGGAGGTCAGCAGCTTCCTCGCCGCTCACCTGCGTTATCGCAACCCACAGCTGTCGGGGCGCGACCAGGATCGTTACTACGACGAAATCGCGCTGGTCGCCGAACGCCTGGGCGCACGGAATGTGCCACGCTCACGCGAGGAAATTGCGGATTATCTGGCGTGTATTCGTCCGCAATTGTTGTGCGACGAGCGCAGCCGTGAAGTGCTGCGCCTGCTGCTCGATGCGCCGGCTCCCAGCACGCTGGCAAAACCCTTTGGCGCCCTGATGATGCAGGCCGGGATCGACCTGCTGCCGGACTGGGCGGGCGCGATGCTGGGGCAACACCCAAGCCTGTTGCAACGCCAGTTGGTGCGTGCCGGGGTCAAGCGCAGCGCACCGTTGCTGCGTTGGGCGATGCGCAATGGCTCGGTGCAGCGCGCACATCGGCGGATGGGGTTGATGTAGGCGGCGCTGCATAGCTGCTAAACTCCGCGCCCACATTTACCCAGCAAGGCGCGCTCCATGTCTCCCCTGAACCAGGCGCTGCGCGCCGCCCTCGATCATCGCCAAGACCTGATCAGCGAGCTGCATGCCCACGGCACCGACTGCTACCGGCTGTTCCATGGTAGCCAGGAAGGTGCAGGTGGCCTGACCATCGACCGCTATGGCCCGCAATTGCTGGTGCAGAGCTTCCACCAGGCGCTGGAAACCACCGACCTGCTGGAGCTGCATCAACTGATCAACCAGTACATGGGCCTGGAATTGCTGCTGGTGTACAACGATCGTTCCCGTGGCAACTCGCGGATCGACCGCGAAGACACGGTCTACCGCGCCACACCCGAGGCGCTGCAGGATCTGGTCGGCCACGAATGGGGCCTCAATTACCGCGTGCGTGGCCGCCATGCCGGGCAAGACCCGTTGCTGTTCCTCGACCTGCGCAACACTCGCGGCTGGGTCAAGGCACACAGTGCCGGCAAAAGCGTGCTGAACCTGTTTGCCTACACCTGTGGCGTGGGCCTGAGCGCTGCCGCCGGCGGTGCCCGTGAAGTGTGCAACCTGGATTTTGCCGAAGGCAACCTGGCGGTCGGGCGCGAAAACGGCTTGCTCAACCCGCAGCTGGTAAGCATGACGTTCGTGCAGTCCGATTATTTCCCGGCGATTCGCCAACTGGCCGGCCTGCCGATCACCCAGCGGCGCGGGCAGAAACTGCCGAGCTATCCCCGCCTGGAACCGCGTCAATATGACCTGGTGCTACTTGACCCGCCGGCTTGGGCCAAGAGCGCCTTTGGCACCGTCGACCTGTTACGCGACTATCAAAGCCTGCTCAAGCCGGCGCTGCTGGCAACCGCCGATGACGGCGTGCTGATCTGCTGCAATAACCTGGCAAAAGTGAGCATGGACGACTGGCGTGAGCAGGTTCTACGTTGCGCCGAGAAAGCCGGGCGTCCGGTACGCGACTGGCAAGTCATGCCACCTGGCGCCGACTTTCCGTCGCAAGACCAGCAACCACCGCTGAAGACTCTGATCCTGCAGTTATAGGAATTTTCTGAAAGGAGCTGGCTCTTCGGAACCGAAAACCCGTGCCATACTCCAAGGCACTCCTGTTCAACATAGATGGCGCCGCCCCATGCCCAAAGGATTGATCCGCGCCACTGGCGCCTTGTTGACTGTTGTTGCCCTGTACAGCTTGCTGGGCTTTTTGATTTTGCCCGGCATTGCCCTTCGCATAGCCAACCAACAGTTGGCCAACTACGCTACGGTGCCGGCGCGCATCGAGCGTATCGAGCTCAACCCGTTCAGTCTGGAACTGACGCTGTGGGGCCTTAAAATCGGCGAACCCGGCAAGGAACAAGTGGGTTTCGAGCGGCTGTACGCCAACCTGCAGCTCGACAGCCTGTGGACCCGCGCCCTGCACCTGGCCGATGTGCAACTCGACAAACCCAAGACCGAGTTGCTGTTCGACAAGTCCGGCCAGTTGAACCTGGCGCAGTTGTTCAAACTGCCGCCCAGCGAAGCGACCCCGACAGACCCCAACGCCAAGCCGTTCCCGCTGCGTATCGAGCGGATCAAGCTGGCGGGCGGCTATGTGCATTTCCAGGATCTGCGCCCCAGCGAGCCGATCGAGTTCCTCTACGACAAACTCGACTTCGAGCTGAAGAACCTCAGCACCCTGCCGGAAGACAATGCCAACATGACCCTGGTCGCCGCCGGCCCGGAAGGTGGGCAGATCGACTGGAAAGGTAACGTCAGCCTGGTGCCGATCACCTCCAAAGGCACCCTGAAAATCACCGACGGCAAGATGAAAGCCTGGTGGCCCTATGTGCGTGACGCACTGCCGTTGGTGCTCGAAAACGGTGTGCTCAACTTCAGCACGGACTACACGTTCAGCCTGGCCAAAGAGACCGAGCTGAACCTGACCAACACCGCCGCCAGCATCGCGCCATTCGCCATCAAGGCGCCGGATGGCCGGCCGCTGGTGCGCCTGGAGCGCCTGGACGTCAGCGAAACCACGATCGACCTGGCCAAGCAGCAGGTGGTGGTCGGCAAGATCCGCAGCAACAAGCTGGAAACCTGGGCCGCCCGCGAGGCCGATGGGCAACTGGACTGGCAGAAACTGTTCGCCAGCCAGCCGAGCAAGCCGGCCAAGGCGCCGGAACCGGCCAGCGCACCAGCGGCTGCCGACTCGCCAAAACCCGCTGTCGCAGCGCCCAGCAAACCGTGGCAAGTCCTGCTCAAGGATGTGCAACTGCGTAACTATCAGGTCCACCTGGCCGACCGCCAGGCCAAACCCGCCGTTGCTCTGGAACTGGGCCCGCTGAACGTCGATGTGCAGAACTTCGACAGCCTCAACGGCAACCCCTTTACCCTCAAGGTCGACACCGGCCTGGGCAAGCAAGGCAAGATCCAGGCAACCGGCGAGGTCAACCTCAGCCCGGTCAGCGCCAAGCTGAAAGTGAACACCCAGGATATCGACCTGCGGGTCGCGCAATCCTATATCAGCCCGTTCATACGCCTGGAGCTGCGTAGCGGCATGCTCGGCAGCAACCTCGACGTGAACCTGAAAAGCACCGATCCTCTGGCCCTGCAGATCACCGGCCGGGCGCAGGTCGATCAGTTGCACACCCTCGACACACTCAAGACCCGCGACTTCCTAAAATGGCAGCGCCTGGTGTTGGAAGGCGTGAACTATCAGCATGGCAACAGCCTGTCGATCGACAAGGTCAACCTGCTGCAGCCCTACGTGCGCTTCATGATCAACGATGATCGCACCACCAACGTCGACGATCTGCTGATTCCACAGCCCGCCAACAGCGGCGCCAAGCCGGCGACCAAGGCGGCTGCCAGTAATGAAAAACCTCTGGGTATTCATATCGGGCAGATTGCGATAAACGACGGTTCGGCGAACTTCGCCGACTTCAGCCTCACGCCCAACTTCGCCACCGCGATTCAACAGCTCAACGGGCAGATCGGCACCATTGACAGCCGCCAAGCCAAACCGGCCAGTGTCGACATCAAGGGTAAAGTGGATCGCTATGCACCGGTCACCATCAAAGGCAGCGTGAACCCGTTCGATCCGATGGCGGCGCTGGATATCGCCACCAGCTTCAAACGTGTCGAACTGACAACCCTGACGCCCTACTCGGGTAAATTCGCCGGTTTCCGTATTCGCAAGGGCCGCCTTAACCTCGACCTGCATTATGTGATCATCAAAGGCCAGTTGAAGGCCGAGAACAAAGTGGTGGTCGAGCAACTGCAACTGGGTGAGAAGGTCGACAGTGCCGATGCGGTAGACCTGCCGATTCGCCTCGCGATCGCTCTGCTCAAGGACTCTGACGGCAAGATCTCGATTGAGCTGCCCGTCAGCGGCGACTTGAATAACCCGCAATTCAGCGTGATGCCGATCGTGTGGCAGACATTGCGCAACCTGGTGGTGCGCGCAGCAACGGCGCCCTTCAAGTTTATCGGTGGGCTGGTGACCGGCGGCGGTTCGGAAGACCTCGGCAATGTCTCGTTCGCAGCAGGCTCCAGCGAACTGAACAAAGACGCCGAGGGCGCCCTGAACACCCTGGCCAACGCCCTCAAAGAGCGCCCGACCCTGCGCCTGGAAATCGAAGGCACCGCGGCTGCCGACAGTGACGGCAAGTTCCTGGCAGAGCAGCGCCTGGAGCGTGAATACCAGTACAACTACTACAAGATGCTGCAGCGCCGTGGGGACAAGGTTCCGGCCCAGGCTTCCTTGCTGCAAGTACCGGAAAAGGAAAAAGCCCCGTTGCTCGAAGGTATCTACCGCACCCGCCTGAAGCAACAACCACCGGCGGAATGGAAAAACCTGAGCGACGATGAGCGCACGGCCAAACTGAAGGACGGCGTGATCACGTTCTGGAGTGGCAGCGACGTGCTGCTGCGCCAGCTCGGTCAGGACCGCGCGAGCACCATCAAGGACTACCTCGTGGACAAAGGGCAGTTGGAAGATGATCGGGTGTACTTCATCGATGCCAAACTTGGCCAGGCCGAGAAGGATGGCCGGGTGATAACGCCGATGCATCTGGACGCTGAGTAACCCCCCAATCGTCATACACCGACGAAATGCAGAATAGAACAGGCCCCGACACATGTGCCGGGGCCTGTAATGACCACATCCCTATGGTCGGTCGCATGAACCCGTGAGGTGCATTGAGTGGATATCTAACTCACTCGTTGCCGCCGACGCCTAGTTCAGACGATGGGTTGGGCGTTACTCTGCTTTCAGGCCATCGGCCGATACAGCTTTCACGCCTTTGATTTTCTTGGTGATGTTCACCGCAGTAGTTTTCTGCGCTTCAGTCACTGCGACGGAAGAAGACAGGGAAACTACACCCTTGTTGGTTTCGACTTTGATGTCGGTACCAGGAATACCTTTCTCGGTGACCAAGTCAGCCTTCACTTTGGTGGTGATCCAAGTGTCCGAAGTGGCTTCCTTGGATTTGTCGATGTTGTCAGCTTTTACCGCACCGCCAGCCAGCAAGCCGTCAGCGGACACCGCAGTGACACCCTTGATACGCTTGGTGATGGCTACGGCGGTGGCTTTCTGCGAGTCGGAGATGGCAACGGTCGAAGACAGGGAAACCACACCTTTGTTGGTCTCAACCTTGATGTCCGAACCTGGGATGCCCTTTTCGGTCAGCAGGTCAGCTTTGACTTTGGTGGTGATCCAAGTGTCCGAGGTGGACTCTTTGGCTTTGGTCATTTCGCCAGCAGCCAGTGTCATAGGCGCCTGGGAGGTTTGAGCGAAGGCAACGTTGGCCATGGCCAGGGTCAAAGCGGTAGCAGTTGCGGTAGCGAGAGCGAACTTCTTCATACGAGTAACTCCTGTTTTATTAAAAGTCTGCAGTGTGTGTACCTTGATGCTGCAGCGTTAACAGGAATATTGCAGGCACTGTGCCAAGTCGAATCAGAAAAATAAAACCTTTAAAAACAACAAGTTAAGAATTTAGCCAGTTTTCGCATTCGTGCAATTTGCATGAAGCGGATCGTGCCTGCATGCAAGTTGCGGTTTTTGGATGTGATTAAGCGCCTGATTTTTCGGCATTTTCCTGCGCGCATAAAAAAAGGACTCCGAAGAGTCCTTTTTCAGCGTGAAGCCTGCGGGTATTTAAACGCCCGAAGCCTTGGCTGCTGCCACGTCTTTGATGGACAGCTTGATGCGGCCGCGGTTGTCCACGTCCAGTACCAGCACTTCCACTTCCTGGCCTTCTTTTAGAATGTCGGTCACTTTCTCAACACGAGCGTCGCTCAGCATGGAGATGTGAACCAGACCGTCTTTGCCTGGCAGGATGTTGACGAATGCGCCGAAATCGACGATGCGCTCAACTTTACCGACGTAGATCTTGCCAATCTCGGCTTCAGCAGTGATGCCCAGAACGCGCTGACGCGCAGCTTCTGCAGCTTCCTTGGTTTCGCCGAAGATCTTGATCGAGCCGTCGTCTTCGATGTCGATCGAAGCCTTGGTTTCTTCACAGATCGCACGAATAGTCGCGCCGCCTTTACCGATAACATCACGGATTTTGTCGGTGTCGATTTTCATCGCGATCATGGTCGGAGCATTTTCCGACAGCTCGGTACGGGACTGACCAATGATCTGGTTCATCTGACCGAGGATGTTCAGGCGCGCTTCCAGGGCTTGGCCCAGAGCGATTTCCATGATCTCTTCGGTGATGCCCTTGATCTTGATGTCCATCTGCAGCGCGGTCACACCTTTGGCGGTACCGGCTACCTTGAAGTCCATGTCGCCCAGGTGATCTTCGTCGCCCAGGATGTCGGTCAGGATGGCGAACTTCTCGCCTTCTTTAACCAGGCCCATGGCGATACCGGCAACCGGTGCCTTCATTGGCACACCGGCGTCCATCAGTGCCAGGGAAGCACCGCAGACCGAAGCCATGGAGCTGGAACCGTTGGACTCGGTGATTTCCGACACAACACGGATGGTGTACGGGAACACGTCTGCGGCAGGCAGCATGGCCGCAATCGAACGACGGGCCAGACGGCCATGACCGATTTCACGACGACCAGCACCACCCATGCGACCACACTCGCCCACCGAGAACGGAGGGAAGTTGTAGTGCAGCATGAACGGGTCTTTTTTCTCGCCTTCCAGGGTGTCCAGCAGTTGTGCGTCACGGGCAGTACCCAGCGTCGCGACTACCAGAGCCTGGGTTTCACCACGGGTGAACAGCGCCGAACCGTGAGTCTTCGGCAGAACGCCGACTTCGATGTTCAGCGGACGCACGGTGCGAGTGTCGCGACCGTCGATACGTGGCTTGCCGTTCACGATGTTTTCGCGAACGGTGCGGTATTCGATTTCACCGAAAGCCGCTTTGACGTCGCTGGAAGAAGGCTGGCCTTCTTCACCGGACAGCTTGGCCACAACCTGATCCTTCAACTCGCCCAGGCGAGCGTAACGGTCGGCCTTGACGGTGATGGTGTAGGCCTGGGAGATCGCTTCGCCGAATTCGGAGCGGATAGCGCCCAGCAGTTCAGTCGCTTCGGCTTGTGGAGCCCACGCCCAAGTTGGCTTGGCAGCTTCGGCAGCGAGTTCTTTAACAGCGTTGATCACAACCTGGAACTCGTCGTGAGCAAACAGTACAGCGCCCAGCATCTGGTCTTCGGTCAGCTCTTTGGCTTCCGATTCAACCATCAATACGGCTTCCGAGGTACCGGCAACGACCATGTCCAGGCTCGAGGCTTTTTGCTGCTCGTAAGTCGGGTTCAGCAGGTAGCCGGTGCTTTCGTGGAAAGCAACGCGCGCGGCGCCGATCGGGCCATCGAAAGGAATACCGGAGATGGCCAGGGCAGCCGAGGTACCGATCATCGCAGCGATGTCCGGATCGGTCTTTTTGCTGGTGGAAACGACGGTGCAGACAACCTGCACTTCGTTCATGAAGCCTTCTGGGAACAGCGGACGGATCGGACGGTCGATCAGTCGGGAAGTCAGGGTTTCTTTCTCGGAAGGACGGCCTTCGCGCTTGAAGAAACCGCCAGGGATCTTACCGGCAGCGTAAGTCTTTTCCTGGTAGTGAACGGACAGAGGGAAGAAGCCCTTGCTTGGGTCCGCGTGCTTGGCGCCAACAACGGTCACCAGTACGGTAACGTCGTCGTCAACGGTAACCAGCACTGCGCCGGAGGCTTGACGGGCGATACGGCCTGTCTCGAGGGTAACGGTCGACTGACCGAACTGAAATTTTTTGATAACCGGGTTCACGGTGTCCTACCTTCTTTGTGGCTCTTGGGGAACTTGTCTTCTTGCGAAATTCTTGGGCAATGTCGGGAATCGGCCCAACCCTTGTCCAGGGGTAAAACGTGTATCCAGATAAAACTTGAGGCTGGAAGCCTGCCATGGGCCAGCGGGAATCCCACTGACACACGACAAACAACCAACCTCTAGCGCAATCGCTTATTAGCGACGCAGACCCAGGCGACCGATCAGAGCCTGATAACGACCCAGATCCTTGCCTTTCAGGTAGTCCAGCAGCTTGCGGCGCTGGTTTACCATGCGGATCAGACCACGACGGGAGTGGTGATCTTTACCGTTGGCCTTGAAGTGACCTTGCAGCTTGTTGATGTTGTGAGTCAGCAGTGCAACTTGCACTTCTGGCGAACCAGTGTCACCAACAGCTTGCTGATAGTCAGCTACGATTTGTGCTTTTTCTTGAACGTCGAGAGCCATGAGGCAATCCTTTTTTCAGGAAACCACCCAAAGGGCAGTTTCAACAGGCCAGGGACAAATCCCTGTATCTAAAAATGAGTAGTGACCGTGCCTGCTAACAGCCACCCTCGTTCCAGTTTGCGTAAAAGCTACTGCGCTTTTACCACAAACAGGTTCCGGTCATTCTGACCGAATCAGTCGACGTGGCGCGATGCGCCCGTCTTCGCTCACTTCACCGATACCGATAAAGCGACCGTTATGATCCTGTACCCGCACCATGCCGAATTTCGGGGCGTCCGGGGCACGTACCGGCTGGCCGTTGAGCCAGTAGAACGCGCTGTGCTCCGAAAAGTGCAGCAATGGCCAATCGAGTAAACCGCTGTCCGATGGCATCAGAAAGCGATCAACCGCTTCATTGCCGCCTTCGGCGTGTACCGCTTCCAGCTCTTCCAGCGTAACCGTCTGCGCCAGACTGAAAGGGCCGGCCTGGGTGCGTCGCAGTTGTGCAACATACGCGCCGCAACCGAGCGTTTCACCAATATCTTCCACCAGGGTACGGATATAGGTGCCTTTGCTACAGTCCACGGCCAGGCGTGCGGTGTCGCCTTCACAGGCGAGCAATTCCAAGCGCGCAATAGTAACAGAACGCGGTTCGCGCTCCACTACTTCGCCCGCACGTGCCAGCTTGTAAAGTGGCTGCCCATCCCGCTTGAGCGCCGAGTACATCGGCGGTATCTGGCTGATTTTCCCACGAAAAGCGGGCAAAGCAGCCTCGATATCAGCACGACCAACGGTCACGTCACGAACCTGCAAAACATCACCTTCGGCATCGGCCGTGGTGGTGGTCTTGCCCAGTTGCATCAGGGTTTCGTAACCCTTGTCGGAATCGAGCAGGTATTGCGAGAACTTGGTGGCCTCGCCAAAGCACAACGGCAACACGCCGGTGGCCAGCGGGTCGAGGCTGCCGGTGTGCCCGGCCTTCTCGGCATTGAGCAGCCAACGGACTTTCTGCAACGCCGCATTGGAGGTAAAGCCAATGGGTTTATCGAGCAGAATGATGCCGCTGACGTTGCGACGGATACGTTTGACCTGAGCCACCGCTTACTCCTTGGCGTCTTCAGGTGTGGACGGGTGCTGATTATCCTCAGCCACGGCGCGCTCGATCAGTGCCGACAGGTGCGCACCACGCACGACGCTTTCGTCGTAGTGGAAGTGCAACTGAGGCACGCTGCGCAGCTTCATTTCGCGGGCCAACTGCATGCGCAGGAAACCTGCGGCCGAGTTGAGCACCTTGATGCTTTGCGCAATTTCTTCGCTGCTGTCCTCACCCATCACGGTGATGAAGATTTTGGCGTGACCCACGTCACGGCTCACGTCAACGGCGGTGATGGTGACCAGGCCAACACGGGGGTCTTTGACTTCGCGACGGATCAGTTGGGCCAGCTCGCGCTGCATCTGATCGCCGATACGCTGGGTACGGCTGTATTCTTTTGCCATGTCTTGTTACCTGTTACTGCCACACGGTGAAACCCGTGGGGTCTGAAAGCGGCAAACGCCCGGCCTGACAAAAGCCAGACCGGGCGTTGCGTTTAGAGTCCGAACGTTGCGCGGGGCATTTGCATGCCCACACGCGGCGTGGCTCCTGAAGTGCGCGAGTTAGAGGCTGCGAGCAACCTGAACCTTCTCGTAAACTTCGATCTTGTCGCCAGGCTTGACGTCGTTGTAGCTCTTGACGCCGATACCGCATTCCATGCCGGCACGTACTTCGGAAGCGTCATCCTTGAAGCGGCGCAGGGATTCCAGCTCGCCTTCGAAGATAACGATGTCTTCACGCAGTACACGGATTGGACGGTTACGGTGCACAACACCTTCGATAACCATGCAACCGGCGATCGCGCCGAATTTCGGCGAGCGGAACACGTCACGCACCTCGGCGATACCCAGGATATTCTCCCGAACGTCGCTGCCAAGCATGCCGGTAAGGGCTTTCTTGACGTCTTCGATGATGTCGTAGATGACGTTGTAGTAACGCATGTCCAGGCCTTCCTGCTCGACGATCTTGCGAGCGCCAGCATCGGCACGCACGTTGAAGCCGAACAGTACAGCGTTGGAAGCCAGTGCCAGGTTAGCGTCGGACTCGGTGATACCACCGACACCGCCACCGACGACACGCACTTGCACTTCGTCGTTACCCAGGCCGTTCAAGGCGCCGTTCAACGCTTCGAGGGAACCACGAACGTCAGATTTGAGGACGATGTTGAGCGTCTTCTTCTCTGCCTGGCCCATGTTCTCGAAGATGTTTTCCAGCTTGCCGGCGTGAGCGCGAGCCAGTTTGACTTCGCGGAACTTGCCTTGACGGAACAGAGCCACTTCACGGGCTTTCTTCTCGTCCGACAGCACGCTCATCTCGTCGCCAGCGTCCGGGGTACCGTCCAGGCCGAGGATCTCGACAGGGATGGAAGGACCCGCTTCCTTGATTTGCTTGCCGTTCTCGTCGAGCATGGCACGTACACGGCCGTAGTTCGAACCGACCAGCACCATGTCGCCTTGACGCAGGGTGCCGTCTTGAACCAGAACGGTTGCAACCGGGCCACGACCTTTGTCGAGACGCGACTCAACCACAACACCGCGACCTGGGGCCGATGGCGTTGCTTTCAGTTCGAGTACTTCAGCTTGCAGCAAGACCGCTTCGAGCAGCTCGTCCACGCCAGTACCGACTTTCGCCGAAACCGAAACGAACGGCGTATCACCGCCCCACTCTTCAGACGTCACGCCGTGAACCGACAGTTCGCTACGGATGCGATCGAGATCGGCGCCCGGCTTGTCGATTTTGTTCACTGCCACAACCAGTGGAACACCAGCGGCCTTGGCGTGCTGGACAGCTTCAATGGTCTGCGGCATTACGCCGTCGTCCGCTGCAACCACCAGGATCACGATGTCAGTCGCCTTGGCACCACGGGCACGCATTGCGGTAAACGCGGCGTGACCTGGGGTGTCGAGGAAGGTGACCATGCCGCGATCGGTTTCAACGTGGTACGCGCCGATGTGCTGGGTGATACCGCCGGCTTCGCCTGCAGCTACCTTGGCACGACGGATGTAGTCGAGCAGCGATGTCTTACCATGGTCAACGTGGCCCATTACGGTCACAACTGGCGCACGGGAGAACGTCTCACCTTCAAACTTCAGGGACTCGGCCAGGGAATCTTCCAGGGCGGTGTCGCTGACCAGGGTCACTTTGTGGCCCAGTTCTTCGGCTACCAGTTGAGCAGTTTCCTGATCAAGCACCTGGTTGATGGTCGCGGGAGTACCCAGTTTGAACATGAACTTGATGATTTCTGCAGCCTTGACCGACATCTGATTGGCGAGATCGCCAACTGTGATGGTCTCGCCGATCTGCACATCACGCACGACAGGGCCGGTTGGGCTCTGGAAACCGTGGGCGTTGCGTTTTTTCAGCTTGGCCTTGCCGCGACCACCACGACGGAAGCTATCGCTTTCTTCGTCGGTAGTACGTGGCGCAACGCGTGGAGCAGGCGCTTTCTCTTTGACCGAGGCGCGATGCGGAGCGTTTTTGCGCTCGCCATCACCGCCGCCACCGCGACGACTATTATCGTCGGCACGTGGTTTGTCCGGACGACGAGGTTCGTCACGCTTGCGGGCGTCAGCAGCAGGTGCTGGTGCAGCGGCAACCGGAGTGGCCTCACGCACAGCTTCTACAGGCGCAGCAGGAGCCGCGACCGCTTCAGTACCAGCAGGTTGCGCAGCAGTAGGCTGGCGACGCGCTTCTTCTTCGGCGCGACGCTTGGTTTCTTCTTCAGCCTTCTGACGAGCAGCATTATCTACTGAGCGGCGTTCTTCCAGATCGCGTTTGCGCTCGGCTTCGATTTCTTCCGGGCTGCGCTGTACGAAGACTTTCTTCTTGCGTACTTCAACGCTGATGCTCTTGCTACCAGCAACACGCAGGGTGCTGGTGGTTTTGCGCTGCAATGTAATCTTGCGCGGTTCTTCCACTTTCGCCTTGTGGCTGCTCTTCAAGTGAGTCAGCAAAGACTGCTTCTCACTATCGCTCACACCTTCATCGGCGGCGGTGTGCGGCAGACCTGCCTCACGCATCTGCTGCAACAGGCGCTCTACCGGTGTTTTGACCTCATCGGCCAGTTGTTTCACCGTGACTTGCGTCATGCACTTCTCTCCTCAGGCCGCGCCTAATTACTCGAACCAATGGGCTCGGGCGGCCATGATCAACTTGCCGGCACGATCATCGTCAATGCCGTCGATGTCGAGCAGATCGTCAATAGACTGCTCGGCCAGGTCTTCGCGGGTAATTACGCCGCGCACCGCCAGTTCCATCGCCAAATCCTTGTCCATACCCTCAAGCGAGAGCAGGTCTTCGGCCGGATGGGCGTCTGCCAGCTTTTCCTCAGTAGCGATGGCTTTAGTCAACAAACGATCCTTGGCCCGAGCGCGAAGCTCGTTGACGGTGTCTTCGTCAAAGCCATCGATGTTGAGCATTTCTTCCAACGGTACGTAGGCAATCTCTTCCAGGCTGGTGAAGCCTTCATCTACCAGCACCTGCGCCAGGTCTTCGTCGACTTCCAACTCGTCGATGAAGTTGCGCAGGATGTCACCGGTTTCAGCTTGCTGCTTAGCCTGGATGTCCGATTCGGTCATCACGTTCAGGGTCCAGCCGGTCAGTTGGCTGGCCAGACGCACGTTCTGACCTCCACGACCAATGGCCTGAGCCAGATTGTCAGCGCCAACGGCGATGTCCATTGCATGGGCATCTTCGTCAACGATAATTGCCGCCACTTCAGCCGGCGACATGGCGTTGATCACGAACTGCGCCGGGTTATCGTCCCACAGGACGATATCCACACGCTCACCGCCCAACTCGCCCGACACTGCCTGGACGCGCGAGCCGCGCATACCAATGCAAGCGCCCTGCGGGTCGATGCGTTTGTCCTTGGAGCGGACCGCGATCTTGGCGCGCGAACCCGGGTCGCGGGCCGCAGCCATGACTTCGATCAGGCCTTCGGCGATTTCCGGCACTTCGATACGGAACAGCTCGATCAGCATTTCCGGCGCGGTACGCGACAGGATCAACTGAGGGCCGCGGTTCTCGGTGCGGATTTCCTTGAGCAACGCACGCAGACGCACGCCGACACGGAAAGTTTCGCGAGAGATGATGTCTTCGCGGGCCAGCAACGCTTCGGCGTTGTTGCCCAGGTCGACGATCACGTTGTCGCGGGTGACTTTTTTCACGGTGCCGGAGATGATTTCCCCCAGACGCTCGCGATAGGCGTCAACGACTTGAGCACGCTCAGCTTCGCGAACCTTCTGCACAATGACTTGCTTGGCAGTTTGCGCAGCAATACGGCCGAACTCGATCGATTCGATCTTTTCTTCGACAACATCACCGACATTGGCGCCAGGGTGCGTTTCAGCAACCTTGCTCGGCCAGGTTTCGATGGCCGGATCATCAAGATCGGCTTCTTCAACAACCGTCCAGCGACGGAAAGTCTCGTAGGCACCGGTGTGGCGATTGATTTCCACACGCAGATCAACTTCGTCTTCAAAACGCTTTTTGGTAGCAGTGGCCAGGGCCAGCTCCAGCGCCTCAAAAATCACGTTTGCCGGTACGCCCTTTTCATTGGATACCGACTCAACAACCAGCAGTACTTCTTTGCTCATCGTACGCCTCGCCTTTCGCAAGCCATTGGATCCGCGGGATCCGCGTCTCAGTCAAAACTGGGAATAATGTTGGCCTTGTCGATCATATCGATCGGCAACAGGAACTCATGGTCTTCTACTTGCACCACGACATCCTGCTCTTCTACACCGCGCAGAAGGCCCTGAAAATTGCGCCGCCCTTCAAAGGGCGATCGCAGCTTGATTTTCACTTGTCCACCGGCAAATTTTGCAAACTGCTCGAGAGTGAACAGTGGGCGTTCCATGCCTGGCGAGGAAACTTCGAGGGTGTACTCAACAGCGATTGGATCTTCAACATCCAGAACACCACTGATCTGACGGCTGACAATGGCACAATCGTCCACCAGCACGCCGCCCTCTTTATCAATATAAACGCGCAACATTGAGTGGCGACCTTGAGCCGAAAACTCAATACCCCAGCATTCATAGCCCAGGGCCACGACCACCGGGGCCAGCAAGGCCTGCAACTCTTCTAGCTTGCTCGACACCTGAACCCCCTCGTGCATGTATGTGCATGCTGTGCAAAATAAAAAATGGGCGAAACGCCCATCCTTGAAACGCCGTCGAATAGCGGCGTTGAAAGTGTCCAGCTAACAAAAAGCCCCTTAATAAGGGGCTCCGCTAAAACTGGTTGCGGGGGCCGGATTTGAACCGACGACCTTCGGGTTATGAGCCCGACGAGCTACCAGACTGCTCCACCCCGCGACAAAGCTGGGGCGGAAGTATACGACCGATCCCTTACAGGGTCAATGTAACCTTCCACCTACAAGAAAGCCCGCAACAGCGGGCTCTCCTGATAATTGGTACCGAGAAGGGGACTCGAACCCCTACACCCTATGGGCACAACCACCTCAAGGTTGCGTGTCTACCAATTCCACCACCTCGGCAATACAGCGTTTACAACCCTTCTTACTTTTGCTCTTGAGCTGGAGGCACGTCAGTCGCTGGAGTAGCAGACTTTTGCTCTTGAAGCACCGGGACGTCATCAGAAGCCGGCTTTGCTTTTGGCACTTCCAATACAGCTGGGTTTGGCAAACCTACTTGAGTCAGCACATGAGCTTTCTCTTTAGCAAAGTAACCTAACCCTAAGCTGGTTATGAAGAAACCTGCGGCAAGTATAGCAGTAAACTTACTAAGAAAGGTAGAGGAACCTTGGCTTCCGAATACAGTATTTGAAGCACCTGCACCGAAAGACGCACCAGCATCCGCACCTTTACCCTGTTGCAACAAAACCAGGGCAATTACGCCCAGGGCAGCCAACAGATGAAAAACGACTACGACTGTTTCCAGCATTTTTTCAGTTTCCCGCGGCGCGACAAATCGCACCGAACTCATCTGCATTCAGGGAAGCTCCACCAATGAGCCCCCCATCGATATCCGGCATGCCGAACAGTTCGACCGCATTGGCCGCCTTCACGCTGCCGCCGTATAGAAGCCGCACACCTTGTGCGACCTCAGAATTCTCTGCCGCTAACTGCGCGCGGATGGCTGCATGCACATCC
Organism: Pseudomonas sp. PSPC3-2; assembly: GCF_049897085.1. NCBI lineage: Bacteria > Pseudomonadati > Pseudomonadota > Gammaproteobacteria > Pseudomonadales > Pseudomonadaceae > Pseudomonas > Pseudomonas sp. PSPC3-2. The sequence goes on along the minus strand of NZ_JAFCVO010000007.1, from coordinate 256,649 downwards.
TGCGCCTGTTGCGGTGTTGCAGTCAGCCCGGTGCCAATGGCCCAGACCGGCTCGTAAGCAATGACTGCCTTCGCAAACGCACCAACACCCAGCTCTTCGATGATGCTGCCCAACTGACGCGAGACAACCTCGAAGGTGTTGCCCGATTCACGCTGCTCAAGGGTCTCCCCTATGCACAACACCGGAATCAAGCCACAAGCCTGTGCCGCTGCGAACTTGCGATTGAGTGTTCCGTCACGCTCGCCCATCAACTGACGGCGCTCGGAGTGCCCAATAAGCACATAGGAACAACCCGCATCAACCAACTGACTTGGCGAAATCTCACCTGTCAGCGCACCTTGCATGGGTTCCATCGCAGAATTCTGCGCGCCGATCTGAATCGACTTACCTTTCAAGCCATCAACCACTTGGTTGATATGCAAGCAAGATGGAAAAACCGCGACATCAACACTGCTCGGCAAGGCCAAATGACGAAGGCCATTGATCAGCTCAGCGACACTGGCGCGGGTACCGTGCATCTTCCAGTTACCAGCTACCATAGTGCGACGCATGCTGTACCTCGTCGGTCAAAGTGGGCGCAGATGTTACCCAACCACATCATCACTGGCAAGCCGAATTCAGGCGCAAACTTCAGTTACCAGTTTTGCCAGGTCTTCGGCATGGCCGCGAACCTGGGTTTCGTCCTCGCCTTCGACCATGACGCGCACCAGAGGCTCTGTGCCAGACTTGCGCAGCAACACTCGCCCACGCCCCGCCATTGCCAGGGTCACGCGCTCGCAGGCCGCTTTGACAGCCGGGTGTTCGATCGGATTGTCGCCACCGGAAAAACGCACATTGAGCAGCACCTGCGGGCACTTGCGCAAGGCCTGACGCGCCTGGGCCAGGCTCTCCTGGCGACGGCGCAACGACAACAATACCTGCAGCGCTGCAATGATCGCGTCACCCGTGGTGGTGTGCTGGAAGCACACGACATGGCCGGAGTTCTCGCCACCGATCTGCCAATTGCGCTCCTGCAGCTCGGCAATCACATAGCGATCCCCGACATTGGCCCGCACAAAAGGAATTCCCAGCTCGGCCAGCGCCAACTCCAACCCGAGATTGCTCATCAGCGTGCCGACAACACCACCCTGCAGCCGATTACGCTCATGCAGGTCACGAGCAATGATGAACAGCAGGTCATCGCCATCAACCACGGCGCCGGTGTGATCCACCATCAATACGCGGTCGCCGTCACCATCAAAGGCGATACCCAGGTCGGCATGCTCGGCAAGGACGGCAGCCTGCAGTTGCTCCATATGCGTGGAGCCACAGTTGTCGTTGATGTTCAACCCGTTAGGCTGGGCCGACAGCACCGTCACTTCCGCACCCAGCTCCTTGAATACGCTCGGCGCGACCTTATAGGTCGCACCATGAGCACAGTCGACGACGATCTTAAGCCCGGCGAAATTGGTGCTGCTTGGCACACTGCTCTTACAGAACTCGATATAACGGCCAGAGGCGTCATTGATCCGCGACACCTTGCCCAGCTTGCTGGACTCGACCACCGTCATCGGCGCATCCAGCAGCTCTTCGATCATCAACTCGATCTCGTCCGGCAGCTTGGTGCCCTGCCCCGAGAAGAACTTGATGCCGTTGTCATCATGGGGATTGTGCGAGGCACTGATCACAATACCGGCTTCAGCGTGAAAGGTACGCGTCAGGTAAGCGATCGCCGGGGTCGGCATGGGGCCCAGCAGCATCACATCAGCACCGGCGGCGGACAATCCAGCCTCCAGCGCAGACTCAAACATATAGCCCGAGATACGCGTGTCCTTGCCTACCAGGATGCGGCACGCGCCCATGCTGCGGAACGCCATGCCTGCCGCCCAACCCAGCTTGAGCATGAAATCAGGGGTAATCGGAAACTCGCCGACCCGACCACGAATACCGTCGGTGCCAAAGTATTTCTTTGTCATAAGTGCTCCATCATTCTTATTCGGCCGATTCTACTGCGGCAAGCATGCGGACAACATCCACGGTCTCGGCGACATCATGCACACGCAAGATGCGCGCACCCTTGGTCACAGCAAGTGCCGCAAGCGCCAACCCGCCATAAAGCCGCTCGCCCACCGGACGATTCAGCGCCTGACCTATCATGCTCTTGCGCGAAACGCCGACCAACAAAGGCCGACCCAGGGCATGCAAGACTTCCATATGCTTGAACAGACTTAGATTGTGCTGCAGGGTCTTGGCGAAGCCAAACCCCGGATCGAGGATGATCTTGTCGGCAGCGATCCCTGCTGCGGCGCATTGAGCAATGCGATCAGCCAGGAACCCACTCACTTCGCCAACCAGATCATCGTAGTGCGGATTATCCTGCATATTGCCGGGCTCACCCAGCATATGCATCAGACAGACCGGCAGGCCGGTAGCCGCGGCAGCGTCCAGCGCGCCATCACGCCGCAACGAACGCACATCGTTGATCAGCCCCGCCCCCAGGCGCGCCGTTTCACGCATCACGGCCGGGGTCGATGTATCCACTGAAATGATCACATCCAACTCGCGAGCGATGCGCTCGACGATCGGCGCCACCCGTTCCAGCTCCTCCACGGGAGAAACAACGCGAGCGCCGGGCCGGGTCGACTCGCCGCCGACATCGATCAAGGTCGCACCCGCCGCCACCATCGCCTCGGCGTGACGCAACGCAGCATCGAGCTGATTGAAGCGGCCACCATCGGAAAAGGAATCGGGGGTTACGTTAAGAATGCCCATGACATGTGTATGGGCCAAATCAAGAACCCGGTTGCCGCAAGGCAACCGGGTGGAGGACGACGCAGAAGTCATTTCAAACCTTAGTGGTCAGCTGCAGGACCGCCGATCGGGTTTTCAGGGCGTTCGTTCTGAACCACTGGCGGCGTGCCAGAGGTGCCCGAACCACCTTCCCAATCGCGAGGTTCACGCGGTGTACGGCCAGCCATGATGTCGTCGATCTGGTCGGCATCAATGGTTTCGTACTTCATCAGCGCATCCGCCATGGCATCAAGCTTGTCGCGGTTCTCGGTGAGGATCTGCTTGGCCGTGCCGTAGCACTGGTCAATGATGCTGCGCACTTCGGAGTCGATCAGCTTGGCTGTTTCACCGGAGAAGCTGGCACTTTGACCGCCACCGCCACGACCCAGGAACACTTCACCCTCTTCCTCGGCGTACATCAAAGGACCGAGTTTCTCCGACAAGCCCCACTTGGTCACCATGTTCCGCGCAATCTGGCTGGCGCGCATGATGTCGTTGGAAGCGCCGGTGGTTACACCGTCGAAGCCCAGGGTCATCTCTTCGGCAATTCGGCCACCGTACAGCGAGCAGATCTGGCTGATCAAGGCACGCTTGGAGAGGCTGTAGCGATCCTCTTCCGGCAGGAACATGGTGACACCCAGCGCTCGACCACGAGGAATGATCGACACCTTGTAGACCGGATCATGCTCAGGCACGACGCGCCCCACAATGGCGTGACCCGCTTCGTGATAAGCGGTGTTCTGCTTCTCTTTCTCGGACATGACCATGGATTTGCGCTCGGCGCCCATCATGATCTTGTCTTTCGCCAGTTCGAACTCTTTCATTTCAACGATGCGCTTGCCGGTACGGGCCGCAAATAGCGAAGCCTCGTTCACCAGGTTGGCCAGGTCAGCACCGGAGAAGCCTGGCGTACCGCGGGCAATCACGGCCGGAGCCACGTCGTCGCCCATCGGCACTTTACGCATGTGTACTTTCAGGATCTGTTCACGACCACGGATATCCGGCAAGCCAACCACGACCTGACGGTCGAAACGGCCTGGACGCAGCAACGCAGGGTCCAGTACGTCCGGACGGTTGGTTGCGGCAATGACGATGATGCCGTCATTCATTTCAAAACCATCCATCTCCACCAGCAACTGGTTGAGGGTCTGCTCACGCTCATCGTGACCACCACCCATGCCAGCACCACGATGGCGACCGACGGCGTCGATTTCATCGATAAAGATGATGCATGGCGCGTGTTTCTTGGCCTGCTCGAACATGTCGCGAACGCGGCTGGCACCGACGCCAACGAACATCTCAACGAAATCCGAACCGGAAATGGTGAAGAAAGGCACTTTGGCTTCGCCGGCAATTGCCTTGGCCAGCAAGGTTTTACCGGTCCCCGGAGGGCCAACCATCAGCACACCGCGAGGAATGCGACCGCCCAGGCGCTGGAATTTGCCCGGATCACGCAGGAACTCGACCAGCTCGCCCACTTCTTCCTTGGCTTCGTCGCAACCGGCGACATCACCCAGGGTTGTCTTCACTTGGTCTTCGGAGAGCAGACGCGCCTTGCTTTTGCCGAAACTCATCGGCCCGCCCTTGCCTCCCGCACCACCTTGCATCTGGCGCATGAAGAACATGAACACGGCGATGATCACCAGGATCGGGAAGCTCGCCACCAGGAGTTGAGTCCAGATGCTCTGCTGCTCAGGCAGTTTGCCTTCGACAACCACGTGGTTATTCACCAGGTCGCCGATCAGACCGTTGTCCTGGATTGCCGGACGAATGGTCTTGAAGCCGTCGCCATCGTTGCGCTTGCCGGTAATCACGTAGCCATCAACCGCTACGCGCTCGACCTTGCCATCCTTAACTTGCTGGATGAAGTCGGAATAGTTGAGGGTCTGCGGCTCGTTAGGGCTGGAGAAGTTGTTCATCACCGTCACCAGGACAGCCGCGATGATCAACCACAGGATCAGATTCTTTGCCATATCGTTCAATTAACTACCCTCTGAAGCAAGCTCCGCTACTGGCGCGCGCTTCGCATGATATTCACCAGCCTAACTTACTACATTACCTACAACTCTGGCAGGCACCGTCTGTAACCCTTTGTGAAACTTTGACTACACAATATTCGTAAAGCTTCGTGACGAAAGCGATATAAAAAAACCTATCGACTCCCTTCAAACCTTCAAAGACGCTCATCACTCGCTGCGCCTTCGATCCCGCGGAACCCCCGCGCCAGCAGATATTGCTCGCGAGACCGGTCCCGGGAAGAGTCCGGCTTGCGCATCTGCACCTTGTCGAACAGCTTGCGGATGTTCTTGTGGTACTCGTCGAAGCCCTCACCCTGGAAGACTTTGACCAGGAAATCACCACCCGGGCGCAATACCCGCCCCGCCAGATCCAGCGCCAACTCGCACAGGAACATGGCTCGCGGCATATCAACAGCCGGTAATCCACTCATATTGGGGGCCATGTCGGAAATCACAAGGTCCACCTGCGAATTTCCCACCGCCTGCAGGATCTCAGCCAACACCGCGTCCTGGGTAAAGTCACCATGAACGAAGGTCACATCCGGGATGCTGTCCATCTCCAGAATGTCGGAAGCGATCAAACGGCCTTGACCACCAATCAGACGACTGGCCACCTGGGACCAGCCACCCGGGGCGGCCCCCAGGTCGATCACGCTCATGCCGGGGCGGAACAATTTGTCCTTTTCCTGCAACTCCAGCAGCTTGTAGCTGGCCCGGGAGCGGTAGCCGTCCTTTTGCGCCTTTTTGACGTAAGGGTCGTTGAAATGCTCTTGCAGCCACTTAAGGCTAGTTTTGGAACGGGCCACGGGCCACCTCGAAAATAAAACGGGTCGTGATTAACTGGGCGGTCCCGGACTCGCTCGGGTAAACTGGCCGCCGCTTTTTACAAGATCAGACGCAGGGGTCAGATTATGCCGCTCACTCAAGAGCAGAAGAAACAGTACAAATCCATTGGCCACCATCTGAAACCAGTTTTGATCGTGGCCGACAACGGTTTGACTGAAGGTGTGTTAGCCGAACTTGAACGCGCATTGGGCGATCACGAACTGATCAAGATCAAGGTCAACATCCTTGACCGCGAAGCGCGCCTGGCAGCCATTGCAGAACTGTGCAAGGTTGGCAAGGCAGACCTGGTCCAGGTCATCGGCAAGATGGCACTGCTGTATCGCAAGAACTTCAGCGTCAACAAGCAACTGTCGAACGTTCATCGCTTCAAATGACAACAAGGGTCACGGGCGTGCTTCGCGCGCCCCGCCACTCCAACCCGGCGCCGGTTGCATCACCAGCACCAGGCCGGAAAACCCTAGCACAAGATAGCTGAATAGCTGCCAGCGCAACGCTTCCGGCAGCCACACATGCACGATGCAATACATTGCACACGCATACAGCGCCATCAACAGCAGTTGGCCGCGAATATCCCGCCACAAACTCCCCAAGCCTTCGGCCTTGATCAGCACCAGCGCCTGAAGCGTCACGCACGCCGCCGCAAAACCCACCAGCAACGCACTCAATAATCCATCGATCTCATCGATCAACAACGGCGCCAGGCCAATCAGGCCCAACGCCGGTAACACGCCAATATGCAGCAACCACAGGCCGCCCACCCAAAGCATCTGGGCAAACTGCCAAAGCATGGCGCCCGCACGAAGCGGGCGCCGCCTTTCAGACATGGCGAACTTCGACAATCTCGTACTCGATCACGCCACCTGGCGTTTTCACAACCACCACATCCCCCTCTTCCTTGGCAATCAAGGCACGGGCCAGTGGCGAACCGACGGAGATCTTGCCGAGTTTGAAGTCAGCCTCATCCTCACCCACGATGTGGTAGACCACGCTTTCGTCAGTCTCGACGTTGGCGATTTCCACCGTGGTGCCGAAAATCACTTTGCCGGTGTGCGGGATGGTCGTGACATCGATGATCACCGCATTCTGCATACGGCCTTCGATATCACGTATCCGTGCTTCGACCATACCCTGCTGCTCGCGGGCAGCGTGGTATTCAGCGTTTTCCTTCAAGTCACCCAGTTCGCGGGCCGTGCCGATGTCCTGGCTCAGCTTTGGACGGACGACCTTGGTCAGATGGGCGTGCTCCTCTTCCAGGGCCTTGGCGCCCCGGACGGTCATTGGGTATTTGATCATGCCTTCAATCCTGCGTGTAGATCCTGCAAGCGACGCACGGTCTTTTCCGGACCGAACTTAAGCGCTTCGCAGATAGCTTCGCCAGCAGCAATGGTAGTGGTGCAGTAAATCTTGTGCTGCAAGGCATTACGACGAATGGAGTAAGAATCCGCGATCGACTGACGACCCTCGGTGGTGTTGATGATCAGGGTGACTTCGTCATTCTTGATCATATCGACCACGTGCGGACGGCCTTCCGTCACCTTGTTCACGCGACGCACTTTCAGGCCCGCCGCTTCAATCAGCTTGGCGGTCCCGGCGGTGGCCACGATCTCGAAGCCCAAGTTGATCAGATCACGGGCCACGCCTGCAACCAGTGGCTTGTCATCATCGCGCACGCTGATGAAAGCAGTACCGCCGGTCGGCAGCACTTCGCTGGCGCCCATCTGGGCCTTGGCAAAGGCCTCACCGAAGGTATCGCCCACGCCCATCACTTCACCGGTGGACTTCATCTCTGGGCCGAGGATCGGGTCCACACCAGGGAACTTGGCGAATGGGAACACCGCCTCTTTCACGCTGTAGAAGTTCGGAATGATTTCCTTGGTGAAGCCGATTTCCTTCAGAGTCTTACCGGCCATCACGCGGGCAGCGATCATGGCCAGGGACACACCGATGCACTTGGACACGAACGGCACGGTACGCGAGGCGCGCGGGTTGACTTCAATGACGTAGATATCGTCGCCTTGCAGCGCCAACTGTACGTTCATCAGGCCGACCACACCCAGTTCCAGGGCCATTTTCTTGACCTGTTCGCGCATCTCGTCCTGGATGTGCGCCGGCAGCGAGTACGGCGGGAGCGAGCACGCGGAGTCACCGGAGTGAACGCCCGCCTGTTCGATGTGCTGCATGATCGCGCCGATGACCACGTCAGTACCGTCGCACACTGCGTCCACGTCCATCTCGATGGCGCAGTTGAGGAAGTGGTCCAGCAGCACCGGGCTGTCGTTGGACACTTTCACCGCATCACGCAGGTAACGCTTGAGTTCTTCTTCTTCGTAGACGATTTCCATCGCCCGTCCGCCCAGTACGTAGGAAGGACGCACCACCAGCGGGTAGCCGATCTTGCCGGCCGCACGGAGGGCTTCGTCTTCGCTGCGCACGGTAGCGTTTGGCGGCTGACGCAGGTTCAGGCGCTCGACCATTTGCTGGAAGCGCTCACGGTCTTCGGCACGGTCGATGGCGTCCGGGCTGGTGCCGATGATCGGCACGCCAGCGGCTTCCAGGGCACGAGCCAGTTTCAGTGGGGTTTGGCCGCCGTACTGGACGATCACGCCTTTTGGCTTCTCGACGCGCACGATTTCCAGCACGTCTTCCAGGGTTACCGGCTCGAAGTACAGGCGATCGGAGGTGTCGTAGTCTGTGGATACGGTTTCCGGGTTGCAGTTGACCATGATGGTCTCGTACCCGTCTTCGCGCAGGGCGAGGGCGGCGTGTACGCAACAGTAGTCGAACTCGATGCCCTGGCCGATACGGTTCGGACCGCCACCCAGGATCATGATCTTGTCGCGACCCGACGGCGCAGCTTCGCACTCTTCCTCGTAGGTGGAGTACAGGTAAGCGGTGTCGGTGGAAAACTCGGCGGCGCAGGTGTCAACGCGCTTGTAGACCGGGAAGATATCCAGCTTGTGGCGATGGGTCCGCAGGTTTTTCTCGGTCACACCCAGCAGCTTGGCCAGGCGCTGGTCGGAGAACCCTTTGCGCTTGAGGCGGAACATCGTGTCGCGGTCGATGCTGGCCAGACCCAGGGTCTTGACCTTCTCTTCCTCCTTGATCAGATCTTCGATCTGCACCAGGAACCACGGATCAATCATGTTCATGCCGAAGATGTCTTCGACGGTCATGCCGGCGCGGAACGCGTCAGCAACGTACCAGATACGCTCGGCGCCCGGCACGGTCAGCTCGCGCTTGAGCACGCTCATGCTTTCCGGATTGCTCAGGTCGAGCTTCTCGTCCAGGCCGCAAACGCCTACTTCGAGGCCGCGCAGGGCTTTCTGCAGGGATTCCTGGAAGGTCCGGCCAATGGCCATGACCTCACCGACCGACTTCATCTGGGTGGTCAGGCGCGCGTCAGCCTTGGGGAACTTCTCGAAGGCAAACCGCGGCAGCTTGGTCACAACGTAGTCGATGGACGGCTCGAAGGACGCCGGGGTCTTGCCGCCGGTGATGTCGTTCGACAGTTCGTCCAGGGTGTAACCCACGGCCAGCTTGGCCGCGACCTTGGCGATCGGGAAACCGGTGGCTTTCGAGGCCAGGGCCGACGAACGCGACACACGCGGGTTCATCTCGATCACGACCATGCGGCCGGTGGTCGGGCAGATGCCGAACTGTACGTTGGAACCGCCCGTCTCTACGCCGATCTCGCGCAGTACCGCCAGAGAGGCGTTACGCAGGATCTGGTATTCCTTGTCAGTCAGGGTCTGTGCCGGAGCAACGGTGATCGAGTCGCCGGTGTGTACGCCCATCGGGTCGAAGTTTTCGATGGAGCAGACGATGATGCAGTTGTCCTTCTTATCGCGGACAACCTCCATCTCATATTCTTTCCAGCCGATCAGGGATTCGTCGATCAGCAGCTCTTTGGTCGGCGACAGGTCCAGGCCACGGGCGCAGATTTCTTCGAACTCTTCACGGTTGTACGCAATACCGCCACCGGTACCGCCCATGGTGAAGGACGGACGGATGATGCACGGAAAGCCCAGGGTCTCGAGGACCGCATTGGCTTCTTCCATGTTGTGGGCGATACCGGAACGCGGGCACGCCAGGCCGATGGACTTCATTGCCTTGTCGAAGCGCGAACGGTCTTCAGCCTTGTCGATGGTGTCGGCGTTTGCACCGATCATCTCCACGCCGAATTTTTCCAGGATGCCTTCGCGCTCCAGGTCCAGGGCGCAATTCAGAGCGGTTTGGCCACCCATAGTTGGCAGCAGTGCGTCCGGACGCTCTTTCTCGATGATCTTGGCAACGGTCTGCCACTTGATCGGTTCGATGTAGGTGGCGTCGGCCATGTCCGGGTCGGTCATGATGGTGGCCGGGTTGGAGTTCACCAGGATGACGCGGTAACCCTCCTCGCGCAGGGCTTTACAGGCCTGGGCGCCGGAGTAGTCGAATTCGCAGGCCTGGCCGATCACGATCGGGCCAGCGCCGAGAATCAGGATACTTTTTATGTCTGTACGTTTTGGCATGGGTTTGTCACTCAAATCCGCAGGTCAGTCGGCAAGCCGTCTTGAACAATCTTTGAAGAGCCTGCGGGGGCCACCGACATTCGGGGCCGCCCGCACGCCACTCAGTCAGCGTCGCTTGGCCATCTCATTGATGAAACGGTCGAACAGCGGCGCTACGTCGTTCGGGCCCGGGCTGGCTTCAGGGTGGCCCTGGAAGCTGAACGCGCTCTTGTCGGTGCGCTCGATGCCTTGCAGGGAACCGTCGAACAGCGACTTGTGAGTTGCACGGAGGTTGGCCGGCAAGGTCACTTCATCCACCGCGAAACCGTGGTTCTGGCTGGTGATCATCACCACACCGGTGTCCAGGTCCTGCACAGGGTGGTTGGCGCCGTGGTGGCCGTGCCCCATTTTCAGGGTCTTGGCACCGGAGGCCAGGGCGAGCAACTGGTGGCCCAGGCAGATACCGAACACCGGGATCTCGGTCTCCAGCACCGCCTTGATCGCCTTGATGGCGTAGTCGCAAGGCTCGGGGTCGCCCGGGCCGTTGGACAGGAACACACCGTCCGGCTGCAGGGCCAGGACGTCGCTGGCCGGGGTTTGCGCCGGCACGACGGTCACGCGGCAACCGCGCTCAACCAGCATGCGCAGGATGTTGTACTTGATGCCGTAGTCGTAGGCCACTACGTGGTAGGGCAGATCGGCAGCGTCGATGGTCTCGTGGCTGTCGGTCTTCAAGTCCCAGACAGTGGAGCGCCATTCGTACTTTTCCTGGGTGCTGACGACTTTCGCCAGGTCCATGCCTTTCAGGCCAGGGAAGCCTTGCGCTGCAGCGATCGCCGCCGCTTCGGAAATATTGTCACCGGCCATAATGCAGCCGTTCTGCGAGCCTTTTTCACGCAGGATGCGCGTCAGACGGCGCGTATCGATACCGGCGATCGCCACAACGTTGTTGGCTTTCAGGTAATCGGACAGCGACATCGTGCTACGCCAGTTGCTCGCAACCAGGGGCAGGTCACGAATCACCAGGCCCGCCGACCAGACACGATCAGATTCGACGTCTTCCGGTGTAGTACCGGTGTTGCCGATGTGCGGATAGGTCAGGGTAACGATCTGTTGGGCGTAGGAAGGATCGGTAAGGATTTCCTGATAGCCGGTCATGGCAGTGTTAAACACCACCTCTCCAACGGTTTGACCGTCGGCTCCAATGGCTTCGCCGCGAAAAATGCTGCCATCAGCAAGGGCGAGTATGGCTGGCTTAGTCAAGAAGACCTCCCGTAAATAAAGCCTGAAAGGGCGATCGCAGGTTGTAAAAAAGCGGAGTGACGTATGGACACGTCACCCCGCTTCTTCACTGAATTATTCTGCGCGCTTTTAGTGGACACACTAAAGCTGTAGCTTACAGAAAAAGGCTATTTTGGTCCACCGCTAATGAGCCTTAAAGGCAGGAGAATGCGACAGGACGTCGCTTAGCGGGTAAAAACGGGGCCTCAGGATAATCCCGAGACCCCATTTTAGCTACTGATTAGTGCAGATCCAACACATCGCGCATGTCATACAGACCCGGCGCACGACCGTCCAGCCACAGCGCAGCACGCACCGCACCCTTGGCGAACGTCATGCGACTGGAGGCTTTGTGCGTGATTTCCAGGCGTTCGCCTTCAGCGGCGAACAGCACGGTGTGATCGCCGACGACGTCGCCACCGCGAACAGTGGCAAAGCCAATGGTGTCACGCGCACGCGCACCGGTATGGCCTTCACGCCCGTACACCGCCACCTTCGACAAGTCTCGGCCCAGGGCATCGGCGATAGCCTCACCCATGCGCAATGCCGTTCCCGACGGCGCATCTATCTTGTGGCGATGATGGGTCTCGATGATTTCGATATCCGCCTCATCACCCAGCACGCGCGCCGCCAGGTCCAACAGCTTGAGCGAGAGGTTCACGCCCACACTGAAGTTGGCGGCAAACACGATGGGAATGTCCTTGCCCGCCTCGACCAGCAACTGCTTCTGCTCAGCACTCAAACCGGTGGTGCCAATCACCATGGCTTTGCCCGCCTTGCGGCAGAACGCCAGGTTTTTCAGCATCACGTCTGGCAGCGTAAAGTCGATCAGTACGTCGAATTCGTCCGCCACCAACTCCAGATTGCCGGACAACGACACCCCAATACGCCCCAGCGAAGCCAGCTCACCGGCATCGGCACCGATCAACGTACTGCCAGGGCGAACGATCGCCGCCGTCAGGCCGGAGGCCGGCGAGCGCTGCTGCACCGCCTCGATCAAGGTTTTCCCCATGCGCCCGGCAGCGCCCATTACGGCTATACGTCGCATACTCAATTCCTTACAGGTCGCCGAAGAAGCGCTTCACACCATCGAAGAAGCCAGTGGTTTTCGGCGAATGGGAATCGTCGCCTGCCAACGAACTGCGGAACTCTTCGAGCAGTTCACGCTGACGACGGCCCAGATTGACCGGCGTTTCCACGGTGACACGACACATCAGGTCGCCCGCACCGCCACCACGCACCGGCGCAACGCCTTTGCCACGGATACGGAACTGCTTGCCGGTCTGCGTCCCCTCAGGGATCTTGAGATTGACCCGGCCGTCCAGGGTCGGAATCTCCAGCTCGCCGCCCAGGGCCGCGTCGACAAAGCTGATCGGCACTTCGCAGAACAGGTGCTTGCCGTCACGCTGGAAGATCGAGTGCTCGCGCACATTGATCACCACGTACAGATCACCCGTCGGACCACCCTGGGTCCCCGCCTCGCCTTCGCCCGACAGGCGAATGCGGTCACCGGTATCTACGCCCGCCGGCACTTTGACCGACAGGGTTTTGTACTCTTCGACACGCCCTTCGCCGTGGCAGGAATCGCATGGGTCAGAGATGATCTTGCCTTGGCCTTGGCAACGCGGACAGGTCTGCTGCACAGAGAAGAAGCCCTGCTGCATGCGGACCTGACCGATACCGCCGCAGGTCGGGCAAGTGATTGGCGCCGAGCCTTTCTTGGCACCCGAACCGTCGCAAGGCTTGCAGTTGACCAGCGTTGGCACGCGGATATTGACGCTGGTGCCGCGCACGGCTTCTTCCAGGTTCAGCTCCAGGGTGTAGCGCAGGTCGCTGCCACGCTGGGCGCCGCCACGCTGACCACCACGGCCACCGCCGAAGAAGTCACTGAACACATCGCCGAAAATATCGGAGAAGTTCTGACCGCCAAAGCCGGCACCGCCGCCACCCATGCTCGGATCGACGCCGGCGTGACCATACTGGTCGTAGGCTGCACGCTTGTTGGGATCACACAGGCATTCGTAGGCCTCGTTGGCCTCTTTGAACATTTCTTCGGATTCTTTGTTGTCCGGATTACGGTCCGGGTGGTGCTTCATCGCCAGGCGACGGTAAGCCTTCTTCAGGTCCGCCTCGCTGGAACCGCGCTCCACACCCAATACTACGTAATAGTCACGCTTTGCCATAAGTCTTTGCACTCTTAAGGACGTTCAGCCAGACCCTCCTGAGCCTTGCCGAACTCGTTGAGCCCCAATACAGGCCCGGACCCAACTCACGTCAATTCAACGATCCTGGTCATAACTGCTTTCAGCCAGGGATCCGGCCAAAAACGCGGTGACTGTCGCCGGAAAGCAGGAGCATTCCCGATCACACCGCCAGCATCCGAGCGTTGTCGCATGCTGTAAAAATTTGCATACCCCAGACACGCCAACGCGGGAGCAAGCTCCCGCGCGGCGACATCCTACCAGTCACCGCTTGTTAGCGGTCAACCGGCCAAGCAGATTACTTCTGCTCTTTGACTTCTTCGAACTCGGCATCGACAACGTCGTCGTGCTTGGCTTCAGGCTCTGCCTGATGCGCTGCACCGTCAGCTGGCTGACCTTGTTCGGCGTACATTTTCTGAGCAACCGGTGCGGAGACTTTCGACAGTTCCTCAACCTTGGCTTCGATGGCAGCCTTGTCGTCACCTTTAATCGCGGCTTCCAGAGCAACCACAGCAGCTTCGACCGCGGTTTTTTCTTCGGCAGTCACTTTGTCGCCAGCTTCAGTGATCATTTTACGTGTCGAGTGAACCAGTGCGTCGCCCTGGTTACGAGCAGCGGCCAACTCTTCAAACTTCTTGTCCGCCTCGGCATTGGTTTCCGCATCACGAATCATCTGCTGAATTTCTTCATCAGACAGACCAGAGTTGGCCTTGATGGTGATCTTCTGCTCTTTCCCGGTCGCCTTGTCTTTGGCGCCTACGTGCAAGATGCCGTTGGCGTCGATGTCGAAGGTCACTTCGATTTGTGGCACGCCACGTGGTGCTGGCGGGATCTCGGCCAGGTCGAACTTGCCCAGGGACTTGTTCTGCGCCGCTTGCTTACGCTCACCTTGCAGGACGTGAATGGTCACGGCGCCCTGGTTGTCATCGGCAGTCGAGAACACTTGCGATTTCTTGGTAGGAATCGTGGTGTTTTTCTCGATCAGCGCGGTCATCACGCCGCCCATGGTTTCGATACCCAGGGTCAGCGGGCTGACGTCCAGCAACAATACGTCTTTCACGTCGCCAGCCAGTACCGCACCCTGGATGGCAGCACCCATGGCAACCGCTTCGTCCGGGTTCACGTCTTTACGTGCTTCTTTGCCGAAAAACTCGGTCACCAACTTCTGAACCAGTGGCATACGGGTCTGACCGCCGACCAGGATCACGTCATTGATCGCACCCACTTCAATACCCGAGTCTTTCAGTGCAATGCGGCAAGGTTCGATGGTGCGCTGAACCAAGTCTTCAACCAGCGCTTCCAGCTTGGAGCGCGAGATCTTCACGTTCAAGTGCTTAGGACCGGTAGCGTCTGCAGTGATGTACGGCAGGTTAACGTCGGTCGACTGAGCCGAGGACAGCTCGATCTTGGCTTTCTCAGAGGCCTCTTTCAGACGCTGCATCGCCAGCGGGTCACCCTTGAGGTTCATGCCGCTTTCTTTCTTGAACTCGTCGACGAGGTAGTCGATCAGACGGATATCGAAGTCTTCACCACCCAGGAAAGTGTCGCCGTTGGTGGCCAACACTTCGAACTGGTGCTCGCCATCAACTTCCGCGATTTCGATCACGGACACGTCGAAGGTACCGCCACCCAAGTCATAAACGATGACGGTGTGGTCGCCCTTAGCCTTGTCCATGCCGTAAGCCAGAGCGGCCGCAGTGGGTTCGTTGATGATACGTTTTACGTCCAGGCCCGCGATGCGGCCGGCGTCTTTGGTCGCCTGGCGCTGGCTGTCGTTGAAGTAGGCCGGAACGGTGATCACCGCCTCGGTCACTGCTTCACCGAGGTAGTCTTCGGCGGTTTTCTTCATCTTTTTCAAGATTTCAGCCGAGATTTGTGGCGGCGACATTTTCTGGCCGTTTACTTCAACCCAGGCGTCACCGTTGTCAGCCTTGGCGATTTTGTAAGGGACCATCTTGATGTCTTTCTGTACGACTTCTTCGTCGAACTTACGACCGATCAAACGCTTCACCGCGTACAGGGTGTTGTGCGGATTGGTCACAGCCTGGCGCTTGGCCGACTGACCGACGAGGATTTCACCGTCGTTGGCGTAAGCAACGATCGACGGCGTAGTACGCGCGCCTTCGGCGTTTTCAATGACTTTTGCAACGCCGTTTTCCAGCACGGAGACACAGGAGTTGGTGGTCCCCAGGTCGATACCGATAATTTTGCCCATGATTTACTCTCCCGAAACTTGAATTTGGATGCCGCAGCAGTGGTGGCTAACTGCGGTAGCACTTAAACGCTTGACTTATAGATGGGGGCCTTGCGGCGAATTTCAAGCCTGCTCATCAATCGAAGGTGAAACCGGCGCAGGCGCCTTGCTGACTACAACCATTGCCGGGCGCAGCAGGCGACCGTTGAGCTGGTATCCCTTCTGGAACACTTTCAACACGCGGTTTGGCTCATGATCATGGCTTTCCTGCATAGCCATGGCCTGGTGATGCTCAGCGTTGAACGGCTCGCCACCTTGCGGATCGACCGCCTCCAACTGATAACGCTTCAGGGTGTCCTGGAACATTTTCAGGGTCAGCTCGATACCTTCACGCATCGGGCGGATGTTTTCGTCGTCCGGGCTGGACAACTCAAGTCCGCGCTCCAGGCTGTCGATGATCGGCAACAGATCACCGGCGAATTTTTCCAGCGCGAACTTGTGGGCCTTTTCTACATCCTGCTCAGCGCGGCGGCGGACATTCTGCAGATCGGCGGCAACACGCAAAGATTGGTCCTGCGCAGCGGCCAATTGCTCTTCGAGCACTTGCACACGAGTTGCCAACTCATCACCGGCAGCCGAATTGGCGTCTGGAGTTTGCGTATCCTGCGTCTGTTCGTCAGCCATAGATTTCTCCTTTCAAAATCATGCGCGAACTCAACTCGCGCTTCTGTTCCGGTATATGGGGCCACAATTTCCAGGTTCAAGGGTGCAGGCGTTACCAAAAGTCTTTCAGCTGACCCAGATCAATTCCGACCCGTTCATTCCCCTTCGCGCTAAAAAAAACACCAGACCAAGCAAATCGAGCTAAGCGTCAGGATTGTCAGCTCGGAACAAAACACTGTATAAATAACCAGACCTAAAGCCTGGGAGCGGCCGTCATGCTCGTGCACCTGTCCGTACATAACTACGCCATCGTTGAACATCTGGATCTCGAACTGGATCGCGGGATGAGCGTAATCACAGGCGAAACCGGCGCCGGCAAGTCGATCATGCTCGACGCCCTCGGCCTGACCCTGGGAGACCGCGCCGACAGTGGCGTGGTACGCCCCGGCGCAGACAAGGCCGATATCCTGGCGACCTTCGACCTGGCGGACATCCCCGAAGCGGAAGCCTGGCTTGCCGAACGCGACCTTAATAATGAAGGGCCGTGCATCCTGCGCCGGGTCATCACCGCCGAAGGACGCTCCCGCGGCTATATCAACGGCACACCCTGCCCCCTGGGTGACTTGAAAGCCCTTGGCGAGCTGCTGATCGATATCCACAGCCAGCACGAACACCAATCCCTGCTCAAAACCGACACCCATCGCCGCCTGCTCGATGAATACGCCGGCACCACCGACCTGGCCCGCCAGGTCCAGCTAGCCGCGCAGCGCTGGCGCCAGACCCGCCTGGAACTGGAGCGCCTCTCCAATTCCGGCGACGAGCAGCGCGCACGCCATCAATTGCTCAGCTATCAACTCGAAGAGCTGGAAAGCCTCGGCCTTGGCGAAAGCGAGCTGGAACAGCTTGAGCAGGAACACAAGAACCTCACCAACGCCGAAACCCTGCTGGGTATTTGCCGCCAGGTGGTGGAGCAATGCAGCGAGAGCGATTCGGGCAATGTACTGAATGCACTGACCGTCAGCCTCAATCGGCTGTCCAGTGTGAACAATGCGTCCGGTTCGCTGAATGAAGCCACGACCTTGCTGACCAGCGCGCAAATTCAGGTAGAAGAAGCGGTAGGCGAACTGAACCGCTTCCTGGACCACTTCGACGCCGACCCGGCACGCCTGCAGGAAATAGAAGAACGCCTGGACACCATCTACACCCTGGCGCGCAAACATCGAATCCAGCCCACTGAAGTGGCAACGATGCAGCAGAAGCTGCTGGATGAAATCGAAACCCTGAACGCGAATGACGAATCCATTGAGCGCCTGAGCGACGAACTGGCTTCTTTCGCCCGCCACTATCAAGAGAAGGCCCGTGAACTGAGCGACCTGCGCCACCAAGCCGCCACAGGCCTGGCCAGCGCGGTAGAGCAGGAAATCCAGCGCCTGGGCATGCCCGGCGGCCGCTTCACCATCGAACTGCGCACCAACACCAGCAACGAACTGCAGCCCCATGGCCTGGAACAGGTAGAACTGCTGGTCAGCGCCAACCCGGGGCAGCCGCTCAAGGCGCTGGCAAAAGTCGCCTCCGGTGGTGAGCTCTCACGGATCAGCCTGGCGATTCAGGTGATCACCGCCCAGACCTCGCGGGTTCCGACACTGGTCTTTGACGAGGTGGACGTTGGCATTGGTGGCCCGACCGCAGAAATTGTCGGCCAACTGCTTCGCCGCCTGGGGGATCGCGGCCAGGTGCTGACAGTCACCCACTTGCCGCAAGTGGCCGCCCAAGGGCATCAGCATTTGTTTGTACATAAAGTACGGGGCAGCGATGCGACACGCACTGCAGTGTCCAAGCTGAATAAGTCGGAGCGTGTTGAGGAAGTGGCGCGCATGCTCGGCGGTATCGACCTGACCAAAGAGTCCCTGGCCCACGCGAAGAAAATGGTGGTGGCGGCGAAGGCCTGAGCGAACCAGCAATTTTCACGCTTATAGAAAGCACGAAGGCGACCCTGGGGTCGCCTTCAATCGTTTCGCAGAGTCAATCTGCGCCGATTTTTACTTTTTCTTACGAACGTAAAGAACCAAATTATGGTCCGCCAAGTCGTAGCCATGCTCCTCGGCAATTGCCTTCTGAAGCCGCTCGATTTCCGGGTTGGTGAATTCGATAACCTCACCACTGTCCACATCGACCATGTGGTCGTGATGACCACCGTCAGCCAATTCGAACACTGCATGACCGCCGTCGAAATTATGACGAACCACCAGCCCTGCGGCTTCAAACTGGGTCAGCACACGGTAAACCGTGGCCAGGCCAACGTCCTCATTAGACTCCATCAGCGCCTTGTAAACATCCTCGGCACTCATGTGGCGCTGCTCAGCAGAATCAAGCATTTGTAGAATTTTGACGCGTGGCAGAGTCACTTTAAGACCGGCTTTGCGTAGTTCGCTATTTTCAACCATGGTTAGCTTTCTCGCGGATGCTGCTTCGCAGCTTCTCTTAATACGGGTATGATCGGCGTTTACGTTGTCCCAGCCAAGATAGTGGAAGTCGCCCACCGATGCAAAACACCAAGCTCTTGCTAACCAGTTTCACCTTTGTGGGACTGCTCGCACTCGCCGGTTGTTCATTCCCCGGGGTTTACAAAATCGACATCCAGCAGGGCAATGTCGTCACACAGGACATGATAGACCAGTTACGCCCGGGAATGACCCGACGGCAAGTGCGGTTTATTATGGGTAACCCCCTGCTGACTGACACGTTCCATGCCGATCGCTGGGATTATCTCTATAGCATCCAGCCTGGGGGCGGTGAACGCCAACAGGAGCGTGTCGCTGTCATCTTTAATGGCAATGATCAACTGGTCAGCCTGTCCGGCGACTTCATGCCCGGCGTAAGCCGCGATGAAGCCTTACTGGGCAAGGACAACGGCACCAACGTGACTGCGCCAGCGCAGGGAGCCGAGAAGCCGAAGTCCGAAGTACCGGCCAAGCCAGGCTCATTGCTCGACAAGATCCAGAAAGACGTCGACGGCGTGCAAACCGTTCCAGTCCCGACGCCACAGCCTCTGGACACCAGCCCGCAGTAAGTGTGCGGTGTTCGATAAAAAGCCCGGCATGCCGGGCTTTTTGTTGCCTGCTGATTGGCCGGCCTATGAACGCTGTTGCTTGGCCAGCGCCGCCTTGGCCGCTCGCAGCCTGCGCACTTCTTTGGGGTCGGCCAGCAGCGGGCGGTAAATCTCAATACGATCACCTGACTGCACGGTGCGCGTATCGGGGTCCACCACCACCCTGCCGAATATCCCCAGCGGGCAATCAGCAAGGTCCACCTCAGGAAAGTGCGCCGCAATACCCGACGCCAGCACCGCTGCCCGCAGGCTCGTGCCCGATGCCACCGCGACCGCCAGCAACACCTGGCGATCCACCCCGGCATACACCACTTCAATCTCAAACATGCAGTTGCTTGGCTCGCTGACAGAACGCGTCGACCAGGGTATTGGCGGCCTGATTGAACAGAGGCCCCAACGTCGCCCGCACAATGGGCCCCGCATAATCGAAGGACAGATCCAGGCTGATCTTGCAGGCCTGCTCGGTCAACACCTTGAATACCCAGACACCATGCAACTGGGTGAACGGCCCTTCCTGCAGATTCATTTCAATGGATTTGCCCGGCACCAGGACATTGCGTGTGACAAAGTGCTGGCTGAGCCCTCCCTTGGCCACCCCGACACTGGCAACCATGTGCTCATCACTGCTTTCCAGCACCTCGGCGGTCGAGCACCACGGCAGGAATTCCGGGTAACGCGCCACGTCGTTGACCAGGTCATAAAGCGCCTGGGCCGGATAGGGCAGCAGGGCCGAACGTTGAATATGCGTCGTCATGTGAGCGTTATTTCCACAACTGAGCGGCAAACATCGAGAAAGAACAACCCGATCCGCGAGAGAAAAAAACCAAAGAACTGCCGGTATTGTCCGGGATTCGTCCAACACGCTCAAGCACACAGGTTGACCGTAGCCGACACGCTCGCAACTCCCTATAATGCCGCCCCTATGGCTAAACAAAAGAAACACCCCACAGGGACCATCGCGCAAAATAAAAAGGCGCGACACGATTACTTCATCGAACATCGGTTCGAGGCTGGTCTGGTCCTGGCCGGCTGGGAAGTAAAAAGTCTGCGAGCCAGCAAGCTGCAGCTAGTCGACAGCTATGTGCTGCTCAAGGATGGCGAGGCGTGGCTGCTTGGCAGTCATATCACCCCGCTGACCACCGCGAGCACGCACGTGATTGCCGACCCGGTGCGCACACGCAAGCTGCTGCTCAACGCCCGCGAACTGGACAAGCTCGCCGCCGCCGTACAGCAGAAAGGCTATGCCTGCATCTGCCTGTCCTGGTACTGGAGCAAGCATCTGGTCAAGTGCGAGATCGCACTGGGCAAGGGCAAGAAGGAATACGACAAGCGCGATACCGAGCGCGAGCGCGATTCCGATCGTGAGCTGCATCGCGCCGTGCGCAACAAGGGCAAGGAAGAATAATCCTGGTGACGCTGTAGCCTTGGGTGCCTCACCCTCGGCTACATGCTCTTGCGCCGCTCCGCCCGGGCCACGCGCTGAACTTCCTGACGCACCTCCTCCAACACCTCCTGCACATACAACAGATGACGCGTTGAGACTTCCCGCGCCTGCTCGGCCCGCCCCTCGATAATCGCCAGGTACAAATCCCGATGCTGACTGATCAGCATGTCGCGGGTTTCCGTGCGCTGCTGATACATGCCGCCAATATTGGTCACCACGTTCCGCTTGAGCAGGTCGAACAACCCACGAATGGTGTGCAACAGCACGGCGTTGTGGCTGGCCTCGGCAATGGCCAGGTGAAACCGCGCATCCGCAGCCCCCTCCTCCGCCCGACTGACTTTATCGTCGCGCGCGTAACAATCCTGTAGCGCTTCAAAGGCCGCCGTCAGCCGCTCACGGTCGACTTCGGTAGCGCGCAACGCTGCGTAATAAGCACAGGACGCTTCGAGGGTTTGGCGAAACTCCAGCAAATCACGCTGAGCCTCGGGATTGTTTTCCAGCAGGCGCAACAACGGATCGCTGAACGTCGAGCCCAACGACTCAGCCACATAATTGCCACCGCCCTGGCGACTGACCAGCAAACCCTTGGCCGCCAGCTTCTGAATCGCCTCACGCAGCGAGGGGCGCGACACGCCGAACTTTTCAGCCAACGCGCGCTCGGCCGGCAAGCGCTCGCCCGATTTCAGCGTGCCCTCAAGGATCATGCCCTCAAGCTGCTCGACAATATCGTCAGACAAACGGCGCTGACGCACCTGATCAAACCCCATAACACTCTCTCCACGATCCCGACCACTCGCCGGGGCCTCTATTCTGGCCTATCGCAACGCTTGCAGCACCCATCAGAACACCTTCGATTTATCCGATCAGAGCAGCCGCCCATAACTTTAAGACCAAAGTTTCGCAGGCGGCAAATTGACACACCACCGCCAAGGCTTTTACTCTAGCCAACAGCGGCTGTAAATTGGTATTACCAATTACCCAAGCCGACTAAAACGTGCCTAACCAACAACAATTAGGGGCCACCCCATATGCAAACTTGGCAACAGCTCTACAGCCCGCTCGGCAGCCTCGGCCTGTCCGCACTGGCCGCCGTTATTCCAATCGTATTTTTCTTCTTGGCTCTGGCCGTGTTTCGCCTTAAAGGCCACGTCGCTGGCAGCATCACGCTTGCGCTGTCGATCCTGGTGGCAATCTTTGCCTTCCAGATGCCGGTGGACATGGCACTGGCCGCTGCCGGCTACGGCTTTGCCTACGGCCTGTGGCCAATCGCCTGGATCATCGTCGCAGCGGTATTCCTCTACAAACTGACGGTCAAAAGCGGCCAGTTCGAGATCATCCGCAGCTCGGTGCTGTCGATTACCGACGACCAACGCCTACAGGTCTTGCTGATCGGTTTCTGCTTCGGCGCATTCCTGGAAGGTGCCGCCGGCTTCGGTGCTCCCGTGGCGATTACCGCCGCGCTGCTGGTCGGCCTGGGTTTCAACCCGCTGTACGCCGCCGGCCTGTGCCTGATTGCCAACACCGCACCTGTCGCCTTCGGCGCCCTGGGGATTCCGATCATCGTCGCCGGACAAGTGACCGGCATTGACGCGTTCAAGATCGGCGCCATGACCGGTCGCCAATTGCCACTGCTGTCGCTGTTCGTACCGTTCTGGCTGGTGTTCATGATGGACGGCCTGCGCGGCGTGCGCGAAACCTGGCCGGCCGCCTTGGTGGCAGGCCTGAGCTTTGCCGTCACCCAATACTTCACGTCCAACTTCATCGGCCCGGAACTGCCGGACATCACCTCGGCCCTGGCCAGCCTGGTTTCCTTGACCCTGTTCCTGAAAGTCTGGCAACCCAAGCGCACCGCCGGCGCACAGATTGCCGGTGCAACCTCCAACGCAACGGTCACCGCCAGCGTCGGCGGCTTCGGCCTGCCACGCAGCACTGTCGCTTCGCCCTACAGCCTGGGGCGAATCTTCAAGGCCTGGTCGCCGTTCCTGATCCTGACCGTGCTGGTGACCATCTGGACCCTCAAGCCATTCAAGGCGATGTTCGCTGCGGGCGGCTCGATGTACAGCTGGGTGTTCAACTTCGCGATCCCGCACCTGGACCAAATGGTGGTCAAGGTTGCGCCTATCGTGACCAATCAGACGGCCATCCCCGCCATATTCAAACTGGACCCGATTTCAGCGACCGGCACCGCGATCTTCTTTTCCGCGCTGATCTCGATGCTGATATTGAAGATCGACATCAAAACTGGTCTTACCACTTTGAAAGAGACCTTCTACGAACTGCGCTGGCCGATCCTGTCCATCGGCATGGTGCTGGCCTTCGCCTTCGTCACCAACTACTCGGGCATGTCCTCGACCATGGCGTTGGTCCTGGCCGGCACCGGTGCAGCCTTCCCGTTCTTCTCGCCGTTCCTCGGCTGGCTGGGGGTTTTCCTGACAGGCTCCGACACCTCGTCCAACGCCCTGTTCAGCTCGCTGCAAGCCACCACCGCCCACCAGATCGGTGTCAACGACGTCTTGCTGGTAGCGGCGAACACCAGCGGCGGCGTGACCGGCAAGATGATTTCGCCGCAATCGATCGCCGTGGCCTGCGCCGCTACCGGTCTGGTCGGCAAGGAATCCGACCTGTTCCGCTTCACCCTCAAGCACAGCCTGTTTTTCGCCACCATCGTCGGGCTGATCACGCTGGCCCAGGCCTACTGGTTCACCGGCATGCTCGTGCATTGAAACCACAGGCAATCAAGCAATAACCGACGCCGAACAGCGATTTCGGCGTCAGCTTTCCACAACCCATCTGCCGGGCCGCTGAACACGCTGCTGCCCTGACGGACGGACAACCGGGACTACCCGGAGAACGCGCCTGATGAGCGAGCTTTTTTACAACGCCGTGCCGAATGCCACCCGTGTCGCGCCGCCCCTGGCCCAGCCACGTGAATACCCCCACGAAAAACCGCAGAAGGTCTACCTGTTCGGCACCTGCGTGGTGGACCTGTTCTATCCCGAAGCCGGCATGGACGCGATCCACCTGCTGGAGCGCGAAGGGATCTGCGTGGACTATCCCCAAGGGCAAAGCTGCTGCGGGCAACCGGCCTACACCTCGGGTTATACCGACCAGGCCCGACAAGTGGCGCGCGCGCAACTGGCGTTGTTCGCCGGCGACTACCCAGTGGTGGTGCCGTCCGGTTCCTGTGCCGGCATGTTACGCGAGCACTACGCCGACCTTTTCAAGGACGAACCCGACACCCTCAAACAAGTGCAGGCCCTCGCGGCCCGTACTTATGAGTTGGCGGAGTTCCTGTTGTTCGTGTGCAAGGTGCAACTCAACGACAGCGGGGCGCCGGTCAAAGTCGCCCTGCACACTTCATGCTCCGCGCGCAGGGAAATGAATACCCACCTCCACGGCCGCGAATTGCTGGCCCAACTGCGCAATGTCGAACGCGTCGACCACAGCCACGAAAGCGAATGCTGTGGCTTTGGTGGAACGTTCAGCGTGCGCATGCCGGACATTTCCGGCGCAATGGTGGCCGACAAGACCCGAGCCTTGCAGGAATCCGGCGCCCATCAAGTGCTGAGCGCTGATTGCGGCTGCTTGATGAACATCAATGGCGCCCTGGAGAAACAGCAAGCCGCCTTACGCGGCCAACACCTGGCCAGCTTTCTCTGGCAACGCACCGGGGGTGAGCGATGAACGCCGCTGCGCTGATTCCGACCGTCGATGTGTCGGAAGACTTCCGCACCCGCGCCCACCAGGCGCTGGGCGACACGCAACTGCGAAACAACTTTCGCAACGCGATGGATTCCCTGATGAGCAAACGGGCGGCGTCTTTCAGCGACGCCCACGAACGCGAACACCTGCGCGCCCTCGGTAACGCGGTGCGCGCCCGAGCCCTGTCGAAGCTGCCCGACCTGCTCGAACAACTGGAAGCCAACCTGACCCGTAACGGCGTGACCGTGCATTGGGCCGAAACGGTTGAAGAGGCCAATGCGATCGTCTTGTCGATCATCCGCCGGCGTGCAGCCACGCAGGTGATCAAAGGCAAATCCATGGTCAGCGAAGAGATGGAGATGAACCACGTACTTGCCACCCAAGGCATCGAATGCCTTGAGTCGGACATGGGAGAGTTTATTGTTCAACTCGACCACGAGAAGCCATCCCACATCATCATGCCGGCGATCCACAAGAACGCCAGCCAGGTCGCGTCGCTGTTCCACGAAAAACTCGGCGTGGAGTACACCAAGGATGTCGACCAGTTGATTCAGATTGGTCGCCGTGTGCTGCGGGAAAAGTTCTTCGAAGCAGATATCGGCGTCTCCGGCGTCAACTTCGCCGTGGCCGAAACCGGCACGCTGCTGCTGGTGGAAAACGAAGGTAACGGGCGTATGTCGACCACGGTGCCACCGGTGCATATCGCCGTGACCGGCATCGAGAAGGTCGTGGAAAACCTGCGTGACGTAGTGCCGTTGCTGTCGCTGCTGACCCGCTCCGCGCTCGGTCAGCCGATCACCACCTACGTCAATATGATCTCCGGCCCGCGCAAGCCCGCTGAGCTCGACGGCCCAGAAGAAGTCCACCTGATATTGCTGGACAATGGGCGCAGCCAGGCGTTTGCCGACAGTGAACTGCGCCAGACGCTCAACTGCATTCGCTGTGGCGCCTGTATGAATCATTGCCCGGTGTATACCCGAATCGGCGGCCATGCCTACGGAGAGGTGTACCCCGGCCCGATCGGAAAAATCATCACGCCGCATATGGTCGGCCTGGCGAAAGTGCCGGACCACCCCAGTGCGTCTTCGTTGTGCGGTGCCTGTGGAGAAGTGTGCCCGGTAAAAATCCCGATCCCGGCCTTGCTGCGCCGTCTGCGGGAAGAGAACGTAAAAGCGCCGGATAGCCCACACCCCGTGATGCGCGGTCAAGGCAGCAAGTATTCGCGCCAGGAGCGGTTTGTCTGGAACGCCTGGGCCAAGCTCCACAGCTCACCGACGCTATACCGCGTGTTCACATTCGCCGCCACGCGCCTGCGCGCCCTCGTACCGAGCAATGTCGGGCCATGGACGCAAAACCATAGCGCGCCTAAACCCGCCGCCCGTTCGCTGCATGACCTGGCACGCGAGCATTTGGCCAAACAGGGAGCGCGTTGATGAGCGCCAAGCAAAATATCCTCGGCAAATTGCGCCACAGCCTGACGGGCACAACACCGGTGCCCGACAACTTCGATGAGACTCTGGTCACACAGATCTACACCTATCCGCCAGAGCAGCGCATCGCACAATTGCGCAAGCTGATGGAAGCGGTGCATACCGAGATCCACCTGACCCGCAGCGCCGAATGGCCGGCCTTGCTCGCGCAACTGCTGCAAAAGCGCGAACTGCCCAGCCTGCTCATCGCGCCGACAACCGAGCACGGTCGGCGCATCACCGAACACTGGTCGAACAACCCGCAATTGCCACGGCTCAAAGCCTATGACCGCCCAGTGGAAGAATGGAAAGCCGAGCTGTTTAATGACACACCGGCCAGCCTGACCACCACCCTCGGCGCCATCGCCGCCACCGGTAGCCTGATTCTGTGGCCCTCGCGGGAAGAACCGCGCCTGATGAGCCTGGTGCCACCGGTACATTTTGCACTGCTCAAGGCCAGTGAGATTTACGACAACTTTTATCAGGTCCAGCAGCAATTCGCCTGGGCCCAAGGCATGCCCACCAATGCCCTGCTGGTGTCCGGCCCGTCGAAGACGGCTGACATCGAACAAGTTCTGGCTTATGGCGCCCACGGTCCGAAGGACCTGGTGGTGCTGATCCTGGAGGACCAATGAGTCTGCCTGCCGCTTTCCTTGCTGACGTCACACTGCTGATCCCGAAAAGTCGTCGCTTCGACGACCCACTTTCCACCTTGGCATTTGGCACAGACGCCAGTTTTTACCGACTGATCCCACAGTTGGTGATCCGCGTCGAGTCGGAAGACGAAGTCGTGGCGCTGCTGCAACTGGCCCAGCGCGATCATGTTCCGGTGACCTTCCGCGCAGCAGGCACCAGCTTGTCCGGGCAAGCCATCAGCGATTCAGTGCTGATCGTACTGGGGGACAACTGGAACGGCCGCGAAATTCGCGGGCAAGGCACGCAGATCCGCCTGCAACCCGGCGTGATCGGCGCCCAGGCCAACGCCTGGCTGGCCCCCTTCGGGCGCAAGATCGGGCCGGATCCGGCGTCGATCAACGCCTGCAAAATCGGCGGCATCGTCGCCAACAATGCCAGCGGAATGTGCTGCGGTACGGCGCAAAACACCTACCACACCCTCGCTGGGATTCGCCTGGTACTGGCCGACGGCAGCCGCCTGGACACCGAAGATGCCGCCAGCGTCGCGGCATTTCGTCAGCAGCACAGCACGCTGCTTGAGCGCTTGGCCACACTCGGCCAAGAGACGCGGGCAAACGCTGAACTGGCCGCCAAAATCCGCCACAAATACCGCCTGAAAAATACCACCGGCCTGTCACTCAACGCCCTGGTGGATTTCGATGAGCCGCTGGATATTCTCAGCCACCTGCTGGTGGGCTCCGAAGGCACCCTGGGTTTTATCAGTGCCGTGACCTACGACACCGTCATCGACCACCCGAACAAAGCCTCGGCGCTGATCGTATTCCCCGATGTCGAGACCTGCTGCAATGCGGTAACCGTCCTGAAAACCCAACCGGTCTCAGCCGTTGAGCTGCTCGACCGACGCAGCATGCGTTCGGTGCAGGACAAGCCCGGCATGCCGGCCTTCGTACAACATCTATCGGAAAATGCCTGCGCGCTGCTGATCGAATCCCGCGCCGCATCGCCCTCTTTGCTCCACGAGCAACTGGCGCTGATCATGGCGTCCCTGGCGGCGTTTCCGGTGGAAAAACAGGTCGACTTCACCGAAGACCCCGTGGAAAACGCCCGCCTGTGGGCGATCCGCAAAGATACCTTCCCCGCCGTCGGCGCCGTGCGCAAAACCGGCACCACGGTGATCATCGAAGACGTAACCTTCCCGGTCGAACAACTGGCCATCGGCGTTAACCGCTTGATCGAGCTGTTCGACAAACATCACTACGACGAAGCCATCCTTTTCGGACACGCCCTGGAAGGCAATCTGCACTTTGTGTTCACCCAAGGCTTCAACAGCAGCGAAGAAGTCGCACGCTACCAAGCGTTCATGGACGACGTCGCGCAACTGGTGGCGGTGGAGTTTGGCGGCTCGCTGAAAGCCGAACATGGCACCGGCCGCAACATGGCGCCGTTCGTCGAGCTGGAATGGGGCAGCGACGCCTACCAACTGATGTGGCAACTCAAACGCCTGCTCGACCCCAACGGTATTCTCAACCCGGACGTGGTGCTCAGCGAAGACCCGCAGATCCACCTTAAACACCTCAAGCCGCTGCCCGCCGCCGACGAGCTTGTGGATAAGTGCATCGAGTGCGGGTTCTGCGAGCCGGTGTGCCCGTCGAAAGGCCTGACCTTGAGCCCGCGCCAGCGCATCGTGATCTGGCGCGATATCCAGGCGAAAAAACGCGCCGGCATCGACACGACTGAACTGGAAACGGCCTACCGCTACCAGGGCATCGACACCTGCGCCGCCACCGGGCTATGTGCCCAGCGCTGCCCTGTGGGAATTAACACCGGCGACCTGGTGAAAAAACTCCGGGCCCGCGACGCCGACCATACGAAAACCGCCGAATGGCTTGCCACCCACTTCGCCACTGCGCTGCAAGGCGCACGCTTTACCCTGCACGTCGCCAACGGTGCACGCATGCTGTTGGGCGCGCCGCGCCTGGCTAAGTTGTCGGCCACAGTGACCAAGCTGTCCAAGGGACAAATCCCACAATGGACCAACGCTATGCCGCAGCCGGAAAAAGCCATTCGCTTCAGCCCGGCGGTGACCGATGAGCGACCACGCGTGGTCTACCTCGCGGCGTGCGTCTCACGCGCCATGGGGCCGGCGGCTGGCGATAAAGAGCAGATGTCGCTGTACGACAAAACCCGTGGCCTGCTGGAAAAAGCCGGCTACCAAGTCGTCTTCCCCGACAACCAGGACAACCTGTGCTGCGGCCAGCCCTTTGCCTCCAAGGGCTACGCCGAACAGGCCGAACACAAGCGCCAGGAACTGATCGGCGCCTTGCTCCACGCCAGCCGTGGCGGCCTCGACCCGATCTACTGCGACACCAGCCCCTGCACCCTGCGCCTGGTGCAAGACCTGGGCGAAACACGCCTGGACCTCTACGACCCGGTTCGGTTTATCCGCACGCACCTGATGGACCGCCTCGACTTCACGCCGCAGGAGGCACCGATCGCCGTACACGTCACCTGCAGCACCCAGCACCTTGGGGAAAGCCAGGCATTGATCGACCTGGCCCGCCGCTGCTCCAAAAACGTGGTGATTCCGGAAGGCATTCATTGCTGCGGCTTTGCCGGCGACAAAGGCTTTACCACACCGGAGCTCAACGCCCACTCCCTGCGCTCGCTCAAGGACGCCGTGCAATATTGCAGCGAAGGCATCTCCACCAGCCGCACCTGCGAGATCGGCCTGAGCCAGCATGGCGGCATCGATTACCACGGGTTGGTGTACCTCGTGGACCGCGTGACCCAGCCGAGGGCACATTAAAACCCGCAAAAAACAGAACCCCTGCGCACCGGCGCAGTCATCTGCATAGGCCTCGGCGATCGAGGCTCATCAGTGATGTCGCTGGCAGCACGTGAACGCCAGCAGCGTCGAGCCCTTTTTCGCAAGGAGATACCCCTATGAAGCATTCCGCTCTTGCTGGCTTGTTCGTTACCGCCGCGATGCTGGCGTCACCGGTGTTTGCAGCCGGAAAAACCGACCAGCTGTGTCAGATTAATCTCGACAAAATCAACAACGGCAAAGCGCTGCTCGCCACCGACACCAGTGGCAAACGCGGCGAAATCGATACCGCCGTGTCTCAAGCGCAGGCCGCCCACGCGGCAGGCGATGACAAGAAGTGCATAGAGATCACGTCCAAAGCCCTGCAAGACCTACAGAACGGTGACAAAGGCGGCAATCAGTAACGTCCCGACGTTCAAGGCCAACCTTCGGGTTGGCCTTCTGTGACCGTTTGACGTACACTGCATAGGCTTGTCACTCACTAAGAAACAACGAGTTACAAGCACGGGGCCGTTTAGGATTCGACGCCGGTCGCGAAACTTTAGGTGCATGCCGAGTTGGTAACAGAACTCGTAAATCCACTGTTGCAACTTTCTATAGTTGCCAATGACGAAACCTACGGGGAATACGCTCTCGCTGCGTAAGCAGCCTTAGCCCTTCCCTCCTGGTACCTTCGGGTCCAGCAATCATCAGGGGATGTCTGTAAACCCAAAATGATTGTCATATAGAACAGAATCGCCGTGCAGTACGTTGTGGACGAAGCGGCTAAAACTTACACAACTCGCCCAAAGCACCCTGCCCGTCGGGTCGCTGAGGGTTAACTTAATAGACACGGCTACGCATGTAGTACCGACAGCGGAGTACTGGCGGACGGGGGTTCAAATCCCCCCGGCTCCACCACTTCATCATCTAAAGACGTCCACGGACGTCTTTTTTTGTGCCTGAAATCCAGTGAATACAGGGGTTTCAGCGCTTATGGGAGCTTTGGAGAGTTTCTGAGTTCCAGCCGCTTTGGTATCCCGGACTATCAAATACTATTTTCAGGATACCAAAACGGTGCTGGAGGTAGCCCCATGCCTACTAACGCACCCCGCCTCTCCGATCGCCAACTGAAAGCAGTGAAGGCAACTGGCAAAGATTTCGTCCTCAGCGACGGCGATGGCGTACAGCTTCGAGTCCGCGCGAGCGGCTCAATGATGGGGAATTTCAATTACCGCGAGCCCCTGACCAGAAGCCGTATCAATATGGCGCTTGGTCCATACCCCGACCTCTCGCTAGCCAACGCCCGAAAGAAAGCCGCAGAGGCGCGTGCGCTGCTCGCTATGGGCATTGATCCTAAAACCCAGCGTGATGAGGTAAGGCAAGCCAAACTTGCTGAGACTGAACACACTTTCGAGAAGGTGGCCACCGCCTGGTTCGAGCTGAAGAAAGACTCCGTAACCAAAGCCTACGCCGAAGACATTTGGAGATCGCTGACGCTCCATGTGTTCCCAAGCATGAAAACAACGCCGCTCTCTCAAATCACTGCTCTGATGGTTATCAAGATCCTTCGCCCAATCGAGGCCAAAGGGAGCGTCGAAACCGTGAAACGATTGAGTCAACGACTCAACGAGATCATGACCTATGGGGTCAACTCCGGGCTGATATTTGCGAACCCCCGCAATGGAATTCGGGCGGTATTCAAGAAACCCAAGAAAGAAAACATGGCTGCGCTACCACCTGAGGAGCTTCCCGAGCTCATGATGGAAATCGCGAATGCCAGCATCAAACGCACGACCCGCTGCCTGATCGAATGGCAGTTGCATACGATGACCCGCCCTGCCGAAGCAGCCACCACACGATGGGCAGATATCGACTTCGACAAGCGCATTTGGACCATTCCGCCAGAGCGCATGAAAAAGCGTCGACCGCACACAATCCCCCTGACCGATCAGGCACTTTCGTTACTGGAGACGCTCAAGCAACTCAGTGGTAACAGAGAGTACGTGTTCCCTTCAGATAGAAATCCCCGCACCCATGCCAATAGCCAGAGCGCCAACATGGCGTTGAAGCGCATGGGCTTTCAGGACCGTTTAGTCAGCCACGGCTTGCGCTCGATGGCGAGCACCATCCTGAATGAGCATGGCTGGGATCCGGAACTGATCGAGGTCGCGCTGACGCATGTCGACAAGGACGAAGTTCGTAGCGCCTACAACAGGGCGTATTACATCGAACGCCGGCGCCCGATGATGGCCTGGTGGAGTGAGCATATCCAGCGAGCAGCTACTGGAAGCCTGTCGGCATCTGCCATCAATCAAACTAGGGACCGCAATGTCGTCCCGATATGCTAAGGGATTACTGGATGTCGATAGACTTGGCGACTGTCGCCAAGTCATCTGCTTGCCTGCGCTACTCATGCCAAGCCTCTGTACAGGGGAACTCCTGCGGCAATCATCAGGACGATGGCAGGGGCAATAACCACGCGGGCCGATAGCATCGCCCCTCAAACCCGGCCACATTCAGTGCTCCTCCGCCGATAATCACACACAACCCGATCGCGCTATTCAGTACAGCTGTATGGATTGCCGTGGCCGGTATCGTGTGATCACCGGCAATCCTCAAGACCCAGGTCTGCAGGCCAGTAAACAAAGCGAAAATGGCGACACCCCAGATCACCAGCAAGATACCCAACGGCGCGATACCCAGAAGAGGACCGTAAATGCCCAAGGTCACCAAGGCCAATGCCATCAAGGGTCGCCCAGCTAGCCATTGATCACAGCAAGGATTCCGGCAGTTAGTTCGTGCTTCACCAGCAAAAGACGGTAGTTAAGGGTGGCGGTTTCGTCCGGGATACGCTCCAGACTCACCCCCGCGATCTGGCGCAGGACGGTCGTTTCTTACAGTGCCTCTTCCATCGCCGGATCGCTGTAACCGGACCAATTTTGCATCATGTGTACGTGCAGCACCGCCATAAACGCTAAGGCCGGACGACCACCTTTGCCTTTTGGATAGTGCGGTTCGATCAGCACGATCAAGCTCTTCCAGGGCAGCACTTGATCATCTCGGTCAGGAACAATTCTTTGCGGGTCTGCTTGCGCTTGCCGACGTACTCGATGTCGACGAAAGTCATCTGCGTCATCACCGAAAGACTCGGCGATTAGTGTTCAGTGACTTCGCCAAATCAAGAAGTCTTTTTCAGAGTTTCCTTAGGTTCTTCAGCGATGTTGATCGCCAATCGCGAATTTGAATTCAATGATAAGTAACCGGCGGCAATCACCGCAGGCAACGGACTGGTCCTCGTGCGTATCGGTGACGTAGGATAAATGCCTCGACACAAGGAGAGTCACGGATGAGCGCTACCGACCCCCAATCGTTTTCCCTGGCGTTGCGCTCTTATTCAGGTGAGGTTGAGCTGCACGAACATGACTTTCATCAAATAGTCCTTTCTCAGTCCGGCTCAATGGAAATTGAGGTCGACGGACGAGGTGGCAAAGTCGACGCGAGCCAAGGCGTCGTGATTTGCGCGGGTTCCCGGCATACGTTTCTGGCCAACACCCATAACAATTTTCTGGTGTTGGATGTATCGACCGACCGTGGCGAAGCGCATAAAAGCACTTCTGCGTCACTTGACCCCCTCAACGACAAACGCTTTTTTGCGGTCAGGCCCGATATACGGCATTTGCTCGATTACGCCAGCAGCAACGGGCCACAGTTGGTCGGCTCGCTCGCGATGGCCGAGTCATGGAGTCGGTTGCTGTTGTGTTCTTTATTGCAGCCCGAGGTTGCGCGCAGCGACCCTGGCCAGTTCATTCTCGCTCGCGCGCTGGCCTACATCGAGCAGCACCTGGCCACCGCCCTGACGGTGCATGATATTGCGCGTTATGCGGGCACCAGCGAGCGGCGCTTGTATGCCCTATTCGGGCAGCACCTGAACACAACCCCGTTCTCGCATATCGCGAACTTGCGCCTGAATCTGGCCATTGATCTGCTGCGCCAAACGTCCTTGTCGATCATTGATATTGCGCATCGCACCGGTTACGCCGACCAGAGTGCGTTAACCCATGCCCTGAAGAAAGCCCGCCACCTGACACCGGCCGTTGTGCGTAAACAAGTGCCAGACCACTGAAAAATAGCAGTCCCGAACAATTCTTTGGCGGGACTGATCAATACTCGCTCTCTCGACCTTTCTATTGTTCCCGCTTGAGGATAATCCGCAGACGGGGCTTGCATGAGCACTTCCAACCCATCCATCACCCTTGCCAAGGGCGCCGCCAGTGCGACGCTGATCGGGGTGATTGCCGTGTTTTTGTGGGCGTGCCTGGCGCTTCTGACCACCTTGACCGCCGGGATCCCGGCCTTTCAGTTGCTGGCTTCGAGCTTCGCGGTCGCGTTCGTGGCCAGCCTGTGCATGCTGGGGATGCGTGGCGCTGCCGGGTTCAGCAGCTGGCGCCAGCCCTGGCCTGTATGGGCAACGGGGTTTGCCGGCATCTTCGTCTATCACGCGTTGTATTTCTTCGCCCTGAAGGCCGCGCCTGCGGCTGAAGCCAGCCTGATTGCCTACCTGTGGCCACTGCTGATCGTTCTGCTGTCGAGCTTTGCCACCGGCGAGTCGCTGCGCAAGCGCCAGTTGCTGGGCGCGTTGCTCGGCCTTGCGGGGACGGCCTTCATCATGCAACTGCGGGCCCAGAGTGACAGTGTGGCGATGCCGGTTATCGGTTACGCCGCAGCCTTTGCGTGTGCCTGGGTCTGGGCGATTTATTCGGTGTTCAACCGGCGTTTCAGCCATGTTCCGAGCAGCATCGTCGGGGGTATTTGCGGGCTGGTGGCAGTGGCCGGAGGGCTCTGCCACCTGGCGTTCGAAACCACGGTGCAGCCTGAACCGGGCCAGTGGGCGGCAATCATTGCCCTGGGGCTGGGCCCGGTAGGCCTGGCTTTTTTCGCCTGGGACCACGCGACCAAGCACGGAAATCTATCGATGCTGGGCGCCTTGTCTTACCTGGCGCCGCTGTTCTCCACGCTGCTGCTGATTGCCGTGGGGCAAAGCGATGCCAAGCCGATCCTGATGATTCCCGCCGTGTTGATCATTGCGGGGGCGGTCATCGCCACTTCACGCTCACGCACGACCTCACGGTGATTTCGACGGGTAAGGAGACAGGGAAATGAACTTGATAGCTTCGCAGGGAACCATGAGGATCGAGAGCGACGGGCCGAGTTTTTCGGTCGCACCTACGCGGCCCTTACTCAGTCATCTGGGAAAGCCATCGTTGCTGAACAGCCGAACCGGCATCCGCCGTCGCGCCAATGGTGAGGCGCCTCGTGTGCTGCTGTTTGTGCCGCCTTACACACGCCTGATCGAACCCACGTCACACGACAGCGCATTCGCCCGCATCGGCATTGATACGTTCGAAGTGATGAAGCGTGCCGGTACGCCTATCGGCCTGTTGCGCATCGCCACGGTAGCCCGGCGTGCCGGTTATGACGTGCAGATTGTCGATTCGCCCTTTGCCGGTTGGTCCCAGGAGCACAGCCTGGTCAAGGTCGACCAAGGGCATCTGATCCGCTACGGCCTGACCGATACGCAGATACGCGAGATCATCGAAACCGCGCAGCCCGATATTGTCGGGATCCAGTGCAACTACACCGTGCAATGGGGCAATGCACGGGCGTTGGCCGAGCTGGTAAAAACCCTCGACCCCAATCTGGTGCTGGTCACTGGCGGCGCTCACTCCAGTGGTGACTGGAAGAATGCACTGCTGGATTCGGCCTTCGACTTCGCGCTGATCAACGAAGCTGACCGGGCCTTTACACTGCTGCTCGATGCCTTGACTCACGAAGGGACAGACATCAATGCCGTACCCGGGGTGGCGTACCGCGACAGCCGAGCGCAACTGATCCGGCCCACCCAGAAATCCAGCTACCTGAGCATCATCCCCAAGCGGCAGGACCTCGAGGAGAGGCTCGGAGTGATGCCCTTGCCGGACTTCAGCTTTCTGAACATGAACCATTACCTGCAGCCTTATCACTCCTCAGGTGCGCGAGTACGCAAGCATGGCGCGTGGGCGCAGATATTCTCCACGATTGGCTGCAACGTGAACTGTAACTTCTGCTACATCCCGAAAATCAACGGCCCCTGGCGCGCACTTGGCCTGGACTGGTTTGACCTGCACCTGGCCGATCTGGTGAAACAGGGGGTCACCGAAGTCCTGATCGAGGACGATCACCTGATGCACGACCCGTTGTATGCGATGGAGGTTGGCAAGCTCCTGAAAAAACATGACTTGCCCTGGGTCGAAGAAGGCGGGTTGAGCCTTTTCAACCTAATCCTGCTGCATTTGGGCGAAGGCTTCATAGACCAGATGGATGAGAAGGAGCGCAAGAACCCGCAATATCGCAATGTGATCGAGGCGGTGAAAGGCGGACTTACGGCAAGGGAGTTCATTCGGTCGATTGCCGAAAATGGCTGCTACAACATCTACCTCGCGGTGGAGAGCGCGAACGAAGACAGCCTGGTCAATTCCAACAAATCCAGACTTAACGCGATCCAGCACTCGACGTTTGAGCTCATAGAAATTTTTACCGAGCACGGCATTCAGGTCACCGGCGGGTTCATGCTGGGGTTCGTCAATCCCCCGGGGGGGCCTGGGCAAAAGCCGTTTGTAGAGAGCCTGGAACTGATCGACCGCACCATCGATTACGCGGTCAACCTCATGGGCGCCGGCATGGCGTATGCCAACCCGTTTATCGTCACGCCGATTCCCGGAACTTCGATGTGGGAATACCAGCAGCAGTATGTGGTGCGTCACTACGACAATGGTTGGTCCCATGAGAAAGCCACCATGGCGACCGACCAGTGGAGTGCCGAGGACATCGAAAAAGCACGCATGGAGTTGCTGGTTCGGGCCAACGGGGCTGATCGTGTCAGGGAGATGGTGCGTCGCGGCACTTGGCCCGTGGACGCTTGATTGCACCCTATGAAGCGGTATTTACCCGATTGCCCTCAAGTATTCATATTTTCACTAAAGCTAAGATCTGCGTGCAGCATCCGGATCCAGTTTTGCTTTAGAACAACGCTATACCAAGGTCGAGGACCGAGCGGTCCTCGTAGTGACCTCCAGATTTGAAACGAAGGAAAGTTTTGGACGTTGTGAGTCACTCCTCCGCGAAGTAATCACTGTCTAGCTGTTTAACCTCGTACACCTGCTTAACGCTCACGCCCAGGTTGTTCTCCACCATCAGTCGCGCCAGCTCAACACCGTCGATCAGCACCACTTTGATATCCAGCCCCAGCGCTGCGGTAAGGGCACCATCGGAGAACTCCGAGGTGGTGATAAACACGCCCTTGCGCGCACGCTGGCGAGTCAAAGCACCGATGAATTTGTCGATCTCCGGACGATGCACCGTGTTGGTCCAGCGCTTGGCCTGGAGATAGATCACGTCCAGGCCAAGCCTGTCCTCTTTGATGATGCCGTCGAGGGGCTCAGGCACTCTTCCAAAAGGACCACGCGCATGGCATTCACCACCCTGATACTGGACGCCCCTGGCCCGCCGCTGCTATGTGAGGAAGTCGACCGATTCCTTGAACTCGGGCTGGCCGTCACCCTGAACCTTCACTACTTCACCGATAAGGACAGCATCAGGAAGCACTACGGCGAGCGCATTCAATATGCCCAGATCAATTGCCACGACAAGCCCGCCTTCATCGCTGCGCTGACCCAGGCCGGAGGCTACAGCGTGTTCAAGACGCGCTTGAACATCCCCCTCGATGGCGAACTGATCAACGCCGCCGCCTGCCTGGCAACACCGCTGCGCGCCATCGCCCAGGCAGGCGTAGGGCTTAACCACATCGACCGGCAAGCAGCCGGGCACGCTGGCGTGACGATACTGAACACACCAGGCGCCAACGCCCCAGCCGTCGCGGAATACGTGGTGGCCCAAGCGTTGTTTTTATCCAGGGACCTCGGCCACTACAACGCCGAAACCCACAAAGGTCATTGGTCCAAGGGCAGCCTGCCTCCCGTCCAGGAGTTCTCCGAGTTGACGCTGGGGCTGGTGGGCACTGGCGACATCGCGCAACAGGTCGCTCGCAAGGCTCGAGCACTCGGCATCAAGGTCATCGCTACCGGTTCGGAACGGTTTACAGGTCAGGTCGCACAAGACCTTGGGCTTGATCGAAGACCAACCCTCACGCAGTTGCTCGGCGAAGCCGACGTCGTCTCGATCCATACACCGCTCACGCCGCTCACGCGAGGCCTGTTCGACACGACGGCGTTCAGCCAGATGCGCCAGGGCTCGATCCTGATCAATACCGCTCGCGGTGGCATCGTCGACGAGGACCAGTTGGCAGCTTTCATGACGCGTTTTCCCGGGCATATCAAAGCGGTCGCCATCGATACCTTTGCCCAGGAAAAGGACCGCTTCAACTCACCGCTGGCAGGCATTCCCAATGCGCAACTGACGCCGCATATCGCGGGCAATAGCGCAACGGCGATCAGGACGGCTTCACGCCAAATCGTCGACAAGATCTACGCGTTCGGCATCGCGGCGAAATCACGCTAATCCCAGAGGACACAAGGAAGACCTCAGCGATGCCATGGGCCGCCCGAACATTGTGTGTCAGTGCGCCGACATGAGGCACTGGAGCGCTCGTTCAACTTGACGGGCAAAGCCTGGACATTGCGCGACAGCCCTATCGGCGTGGAGGGAGGCTCGGCCGGAGATTAGACTGTTTAGCCTCCCCGGCTCCTCGAACGACATGAATTGCCGGACTTCGCAGGCAGTCTAAAAGACATCGATCTAAATAATTCTCAACAATAAGAAATAGCAAGTTAGCCAACTAACTATTTAAAGTATCCGTGCGGATAGACACTCATCTGCTCTCATATCGTTTTAACCATAAATCCGCCCAGTATATTTTTTCACATATATTTTACATTCCGTTGCATATGCTAATGTCATTACGACACTAACGCTGTTTAACCAGGCTCAGGGAGTGTGTATGACCGGTGTATTGGCATCTGTTAACAGCCGCACACAACTGGTTGGGCAGAATAGGCTCGAACTGTTGCTATTCCGTTTCAATAACCACCAACTGTACGGGATCAACGTATTTAAAGTTAGGGAAGTTATTCGCTGCCCGAAGCTATCTTCAATACCAAAGTCTAATAGCAATATTTGTGGCGTGGCCAATATCCGAGGTGTCTGCATCCCTATTCTTGACCTTGCCATGGCAACGGGACTGCCCGGCGTCGAAGATCAGGAAAGCGCTTTTATCATACTTACGGAGTACAACAATCGCGTTCAGGGCTTCCTCGTCTACGCAGTCGAGCACATCGTCAACTTGAACTGGGAAGACATTCATCCGCCGCCCAAGGGCAGTGGTGAAAACAATTACCTGACCGCAGTGACCCGCACGGACGATCGCCTGGTCGAGATCATCGATGTTGAAAAGGTCCTGACAGAAATATCGCCATCGTCCGAGGAAATATCCAGCGGCGTGATCGATCACGACGTCACCCAACAAGCCCGACACCTGCGTGTATTGACCGTGGACGACTCGATGGTCGCGCGCAAACAGGTGACCCGCTGCCTGGAAACCGTGGGCGTCGAGGTGGTGGCCTTGAACGATGGCCGGCAAGCACTTGACTACCTGCACGCCATGCTCGACGAAGGGCGCAAGCCCGATGAGGAGTTTCTGATGATGATCTCCGACATCGAGATGCCAGAGATGGACGGTTACACCTTGACCGCCGAGATCCGTAACGACCCGCGCATGGCCAACCTGCACATTGTGCTGCACACCTCGCTCTCGGGGGGCTTCAACCAGGCCATGGTCAAGAAAGTCGGCGCCGATGATTTCCTGGCCAAGTTCCGCCCCGATGACCTGGCCGGCCGTGTCATCTCACGTATCAAAGCCGTCAATCCGAACTGAAGTTCTATTACTACAAGACTCAAGCCAAGGAGGCTGTAAGGAAGCGAATAAGAAAAAATCAACAGAGGGCAGATCATGTCGAAATGTAGTGAGCTCTATCAGCTGGTGTCAGACAACGAAGCCAGGCCATTCTGGAAGGACTGCGCGCGTGACGCGCAAGCGGACATCCGGTGCGCCATGGGCTGTGGCGCGCAGCTGGCCGAGACGCCCAAATTATCAGACCCGGCCCCCGCGCCCGCAGCGGCTGCGATCGCCCCCACCGGAATGAACGACGAGTTGGTCGCCGCCCAGGAAATCTGCGCCCGCGCCAAGACCGCCGTGGTCGAGATGTTCAGCCATGCCCGCATGGGCCGCGCCCTGGAGCTGGAACATATCGGCGCGCTGATAGACGACATTTCCTCTTCGATCGCACGTCATCCCAACGCTTTTATCAGCCTGGCTCGCCTGAAAAGCCTGGACGATTACACCTATATGCATTCGGTCGCCGTGTGCGCACTGATGATTGCCCTGGGCAACCAGCTGGACCTGCCTACTGCGTTGATTCGCCGGGTGGGAATGGCCGGCCTGCTGCATGACGTCGGTAAAATGGCCATACCGAGCGCCATCCTCAACAAGCCTGGACGCTTGAGCAGTGACGAATTTGAGCTGGTCCGCACCCACCCGCTGGAAGGCGAGAAAATCCTGCAGGCGACCTCGCAGCTGTGCGACATGGTCGTGGATGTCTGCCTGCACCACCATGAACGGGTCGACGGCAGCGGCTACCCCCATCAGTTGGTGGGCGACCAGATCAGTCTTTTTGCGCGAATGGCCGCCGTTTGCGATGTCTATGACGCAATCACCTCGGACCGATCCTACAACCGAGGCTGGGACCCCGCCGTCGCGATTCAGCAAATGTCGACATGGGACGGGCATTTCGATGATGAGGTGTTCCGTGCGTTTTTGAAGTCCGTGGGCATTTATCCAGTCGGGTCTATCGTTCAATTGAAAAGTGGCAGTATCGGCGTAGTGATCGAACAACATCCCGACTCATTATTGACGCCAAAAATAAAGTTATTCTTCTTGCCGGTGTTAAATATCTATATCACCCCAAGAATAGTCGACCTGAGTGATCCCGAACAAACCGATCGCATCATTGCGCGCGTGCCGGCACAGCGCTATGGCTTTAAAAATACCGAACGCTTATGGCTCGACGATGAGGCGTCAGAACAGAACTAAGCGACTACCCAGCTGTACCGCATTTATATGCTTAAGCAGCCCATGATCAAGCAGTAAGCCTTGTAAACAAAAAACTGGAATGCCGACATCCAATTATTTCGGCAACTACTAGCGTGGGCAGGAAATATCATGAAATTCAACTCATTACAGACTCGAATTTGCTTCACCGCCGGACTCTGCCTATTAATCTCTTGCGCGAGTTTGGTGTCATATGGGTTGTACTCCTCAACCGCCAATCAAGCCTACGTGGGTACTGAAGTTTCAGCATTGATTGAAAGTGGCACCATCCGCGAAGTGCAAAACCTGGCGGAGTCCCGTGCCAACGCCATCAAGGCGAAGCTGCAAAATGCCTTGGACTCGGCACGCACGCTGGCCAATACGCTGGGCGCGAGTAAAAGTGCGCAAAGCCCGCTGGCGCTGGGCCGCGATCAAATCAATACGATGCTGCTCAGCGTGCTCAAGGACAACCCCGAGTTCAACGGCACGTATTCGTGCTGGGAGCCAGATGCGCTGGACGGCCAGGACCAAGCGTTTCGTAACAACGAGGGCGGCAACAACCCGTTGACCGGCCGCTTCACGCCCTATTGGACGCGCAGCTCGGACGGTCATGTCGCGGTACAACCGCTGGTCGAGTACGACTCCGATGCCCGCCACCCCAATGGTGTGCTCAAGGGCGGCTGGTACAGCGGCCCCCGGGATACCCAGAAAGAAAGCGTGCTCGACCCCATTCCCTACGTGGTGCAAGGCAAAAATGTGTGGCTGACCACGCTCTCGGTGCCGATCACCGCCAATGGCAAGTTTTACGGCGTAGTCGGTGCGGACTTCGACATTTCGTTTATCCAGAAACTCAGCGAGCAAATGTCCGCCGACCTCTACGGCGGCAAAGGCTCAGTGTCGATCCTGAGCAATCAGGGGCTGGTGGTGGCCGACAGTAAACGGCCAGAATTGATCGGCCAGCCACTGAAGGCGTTGCTACCCAACACCTGGGATAAGGTGCTGGCCAATGTGCAGAAAGGCCAGGGCGACAGCCGCCTGAACCAGGACACCCAGGAAATCGAAGTGCAGATGCCGATCACCCTGGGCCGCACCGAAAAACCCTGGGCCATCTTGATCCACCTGCCCAAGGCGGTGGTCATGAGCCAGGCCATTACCCTGGAGAAGGAACTGCAATCGCGTGGCGTCAGCAGCAGTATCTGGCAGGTCTCGGTCGGCCTGGGCATCTCATTGCTGGCATTGCTGGCGCTGTGGTTCGCTACCGCAAAAATCGTCGGGCCGATTCGTGAAGCCGCCGCCTTGGCTGCCAACATCAGCCTGGGAGACTTCTCCCGTCGCCTGGTGCAAAAATCCGAAGATGAGGTCGGCCAGTTGTCCTTGGCTTTGAACGAGATGTCTGAAAGCCTGCAGCGTCAAGTCCGCGTGGCTGAACGTATCTCCGAAGGCGATCTGGACCTCGAAGTGCGTTTGTCCTCACCCAACGACACGTTGGGCAAGTCCCTGGAGAAAATGGTCGGCAACCTGAACACCTTGATTTCCCAGGTGCAGGCCAGCGCCACGCAAATCACCGGCAGCTCCGCACAGGTCACCGAGTTGAGCCAGTCGTTGTCCGACGGCGCGTCCAATTCGGCATCGTCCATCACTGAAATCAGTGCCGTCATGACGCAAATGGCCGCGCAGACCTCCGACAACGCCGCCAATGCGAAAAAGGCCGACGAACAATCCCAGGCCTCACGCGCCGACGCCGGGGAGAGTGACAAGCTGATGAGCGAATTGATCGCCGCCATGGCGGAAATCGACAATTCGGGCAAAGACATCACCGCCATCATCACCACCATCGACAATATTGCCGCGCAGACCAACCTGCTGGCCTTGAACGCAGCGATTGAGGCCGCGCGCGCCGGGGAATTGGGCCGC
This sequence comes from Pseudomonas sp. PSPC3-2, assembly GCF_049897085.1. Taxonomy (NCBI): domain Bacteria; kingdom Pseudomonadati; phylum Pseudomonadota; class Gammaproteobacteria; order Pseudomonadales; family Pseudomonadaceae; genus Pseudomonas; species Pseudomonas sp. PSPC3-2. The sequence continues at coordinate 213,970 of NZ_JAFCVO010000007.1, read as the reverse complement.
GGCTTTGCCGTCGTCGCCGATGAAGTCAGGAGCCTCGCCGCCCGCAGCGCCGAAGCAGCCCAGCAAACCGCAGCGCTGATCGCCGACTCGTCGACCAAGACGCAGCGCGGCATGGTCATCGCCGGTCGCACGGCCGACTCGTTGCGAAACATCGTCACCGGCACCAGCACCGTTTCCAGCCTGGTGTCGTTGATCTACCAAGCCTCGAGTGAACAGGCGTCCGGCTTACAGCAAGCCAGTATCGGTCTGGAGCAGATCGACGAAGTCACCCAGCAGAATCAGGCCAACTCCCAACAATGCGCAGTGGCCGCCCGCAACCTGTCGGAACGGGCCAGTTCCATGCAGCAAGGGTTGAGTCGTTTTAAAGTCAAAGCCACATAACGCCCATTTGCAGCCATCGGGAGTGAAGCCGGGGGTGGGTTTACCACCACCTCCGGCCCGGCCGCATAAATTCCGCCTCTATTCACGAAATATTAAGAAGCGCCCCCCTATACTCACCGATTACGAGCCGTTCCCCCGAACGGTCCCCTGCCCCGGTATCCTGCCCCCATGACGCGTCCCGTTCCTCTGCTGCTCCTGCTTGCTGGCCTGTTGTTCTTCTTCGCCCTTGGTAGCCATGAGCTGCAAGGCTCCACCGAAGCCCGCGTCGCCGGGATCGCGATGGCCATGCACCTGGACAACGACTGGGTGGTGCCACGGCTGTTTCGTGAGCCGTTCCTTGAAAAACCGCCCCTGAGCCTGTGGCTCGACGCCGGCGCGATCCGCTTGTTTGGCGGCACAACCTGGGCCGTGCGCCTGGCCTCAGCGTTTGCCGGGTTGTTCAGCGTGATGCTGCTCTACGGGATGCTGCGCCGGTTCGGACGACCGCAGATCCTGGCGTTCTGCGCGGCACTGATCCTGGCGACCATGGCCAGTTACTGGGGCAACGTGCGCGGCGTGGGTGAAGATGCGTTGCTCAGCCTGGGCGTGACTACCGCGCTGCTGGCGTTCTACCAGGCGATGCGACCGGCGTCCGAGCGCCAGGGCTCAACCACCTGGGCCTGGGCCCTGTTTACGGCCGGGATGGTGGTCGCCACCCTGAGTAAAGGCGTGCTGGGCCTGGCGATGCCGGGCATCGTGATCTTTGTGTACCTGGCGTGTACCAGTTGGATGGACAAACGCCTGCGCATCGGCGACTGGCTGCGACCGGCACTGTTTACCCTGCTGGCCTTGGTGCCGCTGCTGATCTGGCTGGGATTTCTGTTCCAGCGCGGCGGGATGCAGGCGGTGGGCGAAGTGCTGTGGACCAACAGCGTCGGGCGGTTCAGCGGTTCGTTTGTCGAAGCCGGGCATTACGAGCCGTTCTACTACTACATCGCCAAACTGCCCGAAGCCTTTTTGCCGTGGAATATCCTGGTGTACCTGGGGCTTTGGCACTTCCGCAAAAGCCTGGTACACAACCGCTACCTTCTGTTTTTCTGCGTCTGGCTGGTGGCGCAATTTACCCTGCTGACCCTGGCCTCCAGCAAGCGCACGGTGTACCTGATGGCGCTGACGCCAGCCGCCGCCGTACTGGCTGCGGAGTACGCGCGGGTACTGCTGCAATGGCTGAAAGATCACAAACCGGCGCTGTATGCGCCGCATAAAATCGTGATCGGCGGCGTGTTCACCCTGCTCATCGCCTGCTACCTGGGCGCGGCATTCTGGTTCGCGCCAAAAGCCGACAAAAAACAGTCGTTCGTGCCCGTAGTGAGTCAGATCCAGGCACTGCAGGCCGAAGGCAAAAAAGTCGCATTGTTCCGGCCCAACGAGCGCATCGACGGCGCCAGCATGTTCTATCTGCAGGCCTACTTGCCAATTCTGCAAACCGAGCCAGAACTGCGCAGTTACCTGGCCGCCGCCCCCGGCAACGTCGCGCTGCTGGATAACACGGACCAACTGACCGGCAAGGTCACGGTGATCAAAGAAATGGCAATCAGTCGCCAACCTTACTACTTCATCGAGCAGTAAGGCGGGCGCGGGGGATCAGTGCTTAGTGAGCTTGTCCAGGTAACCCATGGCGAACGCCGATACCACAAAGGTCATGTGGATGATCACGTACCACATCAAATGCTGCGGATCGACGTTCTTGGCGTCCATGAAGATGCGCAGCAGGTGGATGGAGGAAATCGCCACGATGGACGCGGCCACTTTCATCTTCAGCGACGAAGAGTCCATGGTCCCCAGCCAGTTGAGCTTTTCCTTGTTTTCATCGATGTCCAGCTGCGAGACGAAGTTCTCGTAGCCGGAGATCATCACCATCACCAGCAGGCCGCCGACCAGCGCCATGTCGATCAACGACAACAGCAGCAGGATCACTTCCGATTCGAGCATGCTGAAGATGCCGGGAACGACGTGAATGATTTCCTGGAAGAATTTCAGTGCCAGGATCAGCAGGCCCAGGGAGAGCCCCAGGTAGATCGGCGCCAGTAACCAGCGCGAGGCGTACATCGTATTTTCGATAAAGCGTTCCATTGAATCTCACACAGCTTGGCTAAAAATGGCGGCGAGTATACCAGCGGCTCCCGAACACCTGTAACCATGAGAAAACTGACCTGGGCGGCATCTGTAAGAGAATTTTTCTGCTAGTGTCGAGCCCATCAACTCGGCTCAAAGACGTCGGACAGGAAAACTCAAGATGATGGATGTGCGTTCCCCTTGGGCCAGCATCGGCCTGTGTGCGGCATTGCTGCTGGCCGGCGGCTGCTCTCCCAGCGATGAGAAAAAGCAGACCACCCTCGAAGAGAAAACCACGCAGTTCGAACAGTCGCTCGACAGTATCCAGGACCCCAAACTGCGTGACGCCATCGCCGACCTTGGCGGTTCCCTGCTGTTACTGGAACGGGCGCGGGTCAAGCTCGCCACCAAGCCTATCGAAGCCGAATACGGCGAAGACAGCCTGGCGCTGCTCAAGCACTACCCCACGCCCCAGGCGCTGGTCGACACCTATATCAACGGCCTGTTCGTACTGCGCAAGACCTCCCACTCCGACTACCTGACCGATCTGCAGCCGGTGTTCCCGTTCAACTTCAATATGCCCGACCAGTTCCCCTTCCCCCACGGCCTGGAATGGCAGTCGGTGACCTTGAGCAACAACAAAGTCATCCCCTTCCAACCGGAATGGTCGGAAACCGATCCCGGCATCCAGTTGAGCCCCAGCAGTTCCAACCTGACCAACCCCGATGACCTGACGGTGACCTACCCGTTCATCGACGGCATCGAGACGGAAAACAAAAGCCAGCCGCAGCCCGTCAGCCTCAAAGGCACGGTTGAGGTCATTGCACCGGGCAAGGTGCTGACGTTCGATTTGTCGAAACAAGACCTGGGCCACCCGCGCACCGAGGGCAATATCACCCTCAAGCTGCTGAGCCTGGAAAAAAACTACGCCGAGATCGAACTGACCAACCACGAACCGCTGGCAGCGCAAGCCGCCGACGAATCGCCGAACCCTTTGCTGGTCCAGGCGCGCGACAGTACCGGGCAATTCCTCACGCGCTCCGGCTCAATCAATGAAAGTACCGCGCAGGTGGCGTTCTACGAAAAACAACTGGCGCAGATGCAAAAGCAGAAAGCCTGGTCGGACACGCTTGAAAAACAACTGACGGACGAACAAAAAGCCTTCGAACACCAGCAAAACAGCCATTACGCCAAGGTCTACTTCAACGGCCTGATCGACACGCTGCAGGTCGACGTACTGGACTTTTCCACGGCCACGGTGACCCACAAGGACCTCGACCTGCCGGTGCTACGCTTCGACAAAAACAGTCTGCAGAAAACCGTACAAGCCTTGCCGATGGCGGTAACGGTGTATGACGACGGCGCTGCCAACTGGCTCAAAAACGCGACAATGACCGAGGACCAGCTAAAAAACAGCGTGACCATCAGCCAGTCCGTCGAAGATGCCAGCGCCGCGCATATCGTGTTTGACCACCCCTTTACCTTCAACGACGAACTGGCAGGTGCCGAACGCAACAGCAGCGAAGCCCCGGTGACGTTTTTCACGGCAGATGAAAAAGGCGCGCGCGGCGAGCCCATCGAGTTGCCGAGCGAAGCCTTCGAACTGAACCCGGCACGCGGCACCCTCACCTACGACCTCAACCTGTTCCCGGAGAACCCGGCGTTTGTGGTGGGCTCGATTCCGCTGTTCCTGGCCACCATCGACAAAGCCACGATCGACGTGGCCAAGCTACCCAAGGGCCTATCGCTCAAGGACAACGCGCTGATCATCGACCAGACGCAGTTCCCGTCCGACAGCTGGCGCTTCTATGCCAAGGACGCCAGCGGCAACTATCTCAAGGAAATTCTCGGGGTCAGCCACCGCGCCGAGGAATACGGCACGGCGTTGTTTGACGTGCATTACTTCTATGGCCAGCCGACCCTGCTGGAAAGCTACCAGCGCACCGACCTCGGCACCGTGCAGTACGGCTTCGAGGTCAAGCTGGACAAGCCCGAAAGCAAATGATTGGGGCTTACAGGGCCAGGCGTTCCTGCCCATTGTTGAGCAGTCGCAGGTGGGCCTGCACATGCAGGCACCAGATCGGCGGCTCGTCCGCCAGCTCGTAGCCGTGCTGTGTCAGGTTATCGACGATCGTTTGCAGAACGGTCTCGGCCACGAAAGGCCCATGAAACGGACCTTCGGACTTGACGGTGGAAGGCTGCTCGCCGGCCATTCCAGCGGCAAACAGCAACGTCCACATCCCGTTATCCCCCGCAAGAGGGCGAACGGAACATTCGATACGGGTGCCCAAGCCCAGGCACTGGCGGGTGAGGCAAAGGTTGCGCGGCATGGCGGCGACCCTCGGTAGATCAGTGTTCAGCCTCAAGCACGGCGAGACTGTCTCTATCCTGCGACTCCTGTGGATATCCCTAATGCTCAGAATAGAAGAAAACTGCGACAAACCAAGGTTGTAGGGACCAACGGGCGTTGGCCCCGAACCCGGAGTCAATTTTGTGGCGGGTTAACGCTTCAGCTCGGCTTGGTTTCCGCCAACGCCTGCTGCGCCAGTTCTTTCTCTGCTTCCTTCAAGTCTTCCTCGCTGATCATCTCGGCAATCGCACGCAAACGCTCTACCACACGCGCATTCACCGTGCCTTCGGGGAATTGCCCTTGCGCGTCCGGTTCACCGGCCGGCTCGCCGACCAACAGGCTCAACGCCTCATCCGCCTGGCGCACCGCATAGATATGGAATTGCCCGGCACGCACGGCCTGCAACACCTTCTCATCGAGCATCAGCGTCGCCACGTTGGCTTGCGGAATGATCGCGCCTTGTTCGCCGGTCAGACCGCGCGCTTCGCAGAGGCGGAAGAAGCCTTCGATCTTCTCGTTGACCCCGCCCACCGCCTGCACTTCACCAAACTGGTTGATCGAACCGGTGATGGCAAAGCACTGCTTGAGCGGGGTTTTCGACAAGGCCGAAATCAAAGTGCAGGCCTCGCCCAGGGATGCGCTGTCACCGTCCACGTAACCGTAGGACTGTTCCAACGCGATACTCGCAGAAATCGCCAGCGGGAATTCCTGGGCATAACGGCTGCCCAGGTAACCGGTGAGGATCATCACGCCCTTGGAGTGAATCGGCTGGCCGAGGTTAACCTCGCGCTCGATGTCGACGATACCGCTGCCGCCCGGGTACACCGTGGCGGAAATCCGCGCCGGCACGCCGAACGCCGAATCACCGACTTCCAGCACCGTCAGCCCGTTGCACTTACCGACCGCCGCACCGGCGGTGTCGATCAAGATCACCCCGGCGAGCATGTCGTCGAGAATCCGCGCCGACACTCGCCCGGTACGCGTAGCCTTGGCCTTCAGCGCGCGTTCGATGTGGCCGGCGTCGGTCATTTCGTCGCCCGCCAGGTGGCGAATGAAATCCGCCTCGCTGACCAGTTGGAACAAATCGCCAATGCGTGCCGACAAACGCCCCTGGTGTTCGGCCAGGCGTGCGCTGTAGGTAGCCAACCGCGCCACCGCGTCCGAGGTCAGCGGCGCCATGCCTTCTTCCGAGGTGCGGGTTTTCAGCAACTGCGCGAACTGCTCCAGGCTTTCGTCGACCATCGGGATGTCTTCGTCGAAATCCACCAGCACCCGGAACATTTCCTGGAAGTCTGGATCGGCGTCCTGCAAGGCGTAGTACAGCTGACGCGAACCGATGATGATCACCTTGACCTGCAACGGGATCATTTGCGGGTTGAGCGTCACGGTGGCCAGGCGGCCCAGTTCGCCCAGCGGCGATTCCATCTTCAGCTTGCGCGACTGCAGGGAACGCTTGAGGGCGTCCCACACAAACGGCTCGCTGAGCATTTTTTCGGCTTCGAGGATCAGGAACCCGCCGTTGGCCCGGTGCAAGGCGCCCGGACGCAACTGGCGATAGGTGGTGTAGAGCGCGCCCTGGTCAGTGCTGTATTCAATACGGCCGAACAGGTTGTCGTAGGTCGGGTGCGGTTCAAACACCACCGGTGCGCCGCCGCTGACCGGATGGCCGACCACCAGGCTCGGGCAGTACTGCTCTTCGAGCAGCTTGCGGGCCTGGGCGTCGGTCTTGGCGTCGTCCACCAATTGCTCGACCACGGTTTTCAGCAAGTACACCTGCATGGCTTGCAGGTAACCGCACACCGCAGCGTTCTCCGCGTACTTTTCCGACAACGGTGACAGCAATGGCTGGAGGGCCAGGGTGATGGTTTCTTCGTTGAAATGACGCAGTTGGTTGTTCGACTCACGCTTCCACTGCGGCAGGCTGGCCAACTCTTCGTTGAGGCGCTCTTCCAGTTCGGAAATATCGGTATGGAACCGTTCGCGATCGACTTCCGGCAGTTGCGAGAACTCGGCCTCGTCCAGCGCCTTGCCGTCGAGCATCGGGGTAAACGCGATGTTGGTACTGTCGCGGTACAGCGCCACGTCCTTTTCCAGGGCCAGGCGCTCGATCACGTCCAACGCCTTGTCGTAACGCTGGTTGAACGCGCGGTCGATGGCGCTTTTGCGTTGTTGATACGTCGGGTGTTCGAAGACGGCCGGGAAGGTCGCCACCAGGTTATCGACCAAGCCATTGATATCGGCGATGAACGCCGCACCGCCGCCTGCCGGAAGTTCCAGCGCGCGCGGTTCGCGGGGCTCATCGAAATTATTCACATAGACCCAGTCCGCCGGGGTCTGTAGGCGTTTGCCTTCGGCCTTCAGGTAACGTTTGACGAACGAAAAGCGACCGGTGCCCGGCTCGCCCATGACAAACACGTTGTAACCGGGGCGTGGCATGGCCACACCGAACTGCAAGGCTTCAACCGCACGTTCCTGGCCAAGCACACCGCGAAAGGGCTCCAAATCATTGGTGGTCGAGAAGCTGAACTGTTCAGCGGAGAAAGGACGAGTCAGCGCGTCAGGCGCTAGACGCAAGCTGGCAGCAACAGGATCAGGCATCGGGCTTCCTTACATCAGGCGGGGCAGATGGCGGCATTCTGGCTCTCCGTTGCGCGCTCTGGCAAGGCGAGCCTGAGGGAAAGCATAGACACGGCATGCGTCCTACAAAAAAAACACGACATCTCTGTTTGTTTTATAAAAAATCACGGAACCCCTGGAACCTGCCTAAACTCCAAACTGCGCGGGCTAGACTAATAACTGGCCCCTAAGGCGCTATGAAGTGCCTGACCCCTTGTCCATTGGTTTGCACACAAAGAGAACAAAGCTATGAAACGGATCCTTCTCGGTACTCTCTTCACCGTCGTTTCCCTCAATGCAATGGCTGAATCACCCGGTGGCCCGAACTGCGGTTGGGGCAACATGCTGTTCGACGGCCAGCGCGGTACTCCGGCGCACTTCCTGGCTTCCACCACCAACGGCACCTCGGGCAACGCCACTTTCGGCATGACCTCGGGCACCAACGGTTGCAGCACCAACAGCGCCCTGACCTACGGCGGCAAGTCGTGGATTGCCATGAATGGCATGATGAACGAGCTGTCCGAAGACATGGCCAAAGGCAATGGCGAAGCGCTGACCACCTACGCCGTGGTACTGGGCGTTGCACCTGAAGATCGCGAGCACTTCGCGGCTGTGACTCATGAGCACTTCCAGCAAATCTTCAGCAAGGCTGATGTGACCGCTGACGATGTGCACAACAACACCCTCGCTGTACTGAAAAGTGATGCGCGTCTGGCGAAGTACGCAACCCAGGCTTAAGCTCGACCTGCCCGCGCCCTCCACGGCGCGGGTTTTACTTTTGGACCCGCCTCCCCGTTTGGGTCTCACTTTTTCCGACTTAAGTTGCCCCTATGCTCAAACGCCTTGCCTCGATGGCACTCTTCGCCTGCGCCCCGCTGTACGCAGCGCCGCATCTTGATGATCAACGTTTGCAGCAATTGGCCAACGATCCGTTCTGGTTGTCCCTGGGCCATTACGAAGCCGGCAAAGTCAGTGGCTGGCGCAGCTATGTCAGCGACAAAAAATTCTTCCTCGCAGCCGACGGTGCTCACCACCCGGATGCGGAGCTCAAGGCCACCGTCGACGCGCTCTACGCGCCGGCCAGCCTGGGTGAAAAACACGCCCAATGCGTTTACCCCGCACGCACCCGCTGGCTCAAGGATCAGTTGCACCTGAACGACCTGCCCGCCGTGGACTGCAACGAATTCAAGCAATGGTTCAAGGACGTCGCGCCCCATAGCGCGGTGTTGATCTTCCCGGCGGCCTACCTCAACAGCCCCTCCTCGATGTTCGGCCACACCTTGCTGCGCATCGACCAGGCGGACGTGCAGAGCAACAACACCGCGCTGCTCAGCTATGCGATCAACTTCGGCGCGTATATCGAGGGCTCGGACAACAGCATCCTCTACGCCTGGAAAGGCCTGATGGGCGGCTACCCCGGCCTGTTCGCCCTGGTGCCTTACCAGGAAAAACTCTCGGAATACCGCAGCCTGGAAAACCGCGACCTGTGGGAATACCGCCTGAACCTGACCCAGGTCGAGACCGAACGCATGGTCGAGCATGTGTGGGAGCTCAAGCAGATCCAGTTCGACTACTTCTTCTTCGACGAAAACTGCTCCTACCGCCTGCTGGAATTGCTGCAAGTGGCCCGCCCCGGCCTGCGCCTGACCGAGCAATTCCCGCTCACCGCGATTCCGACTGACACGGTCAAGGCGGTGAAAGACGCCGGCCTGGTCGAAAAAATCGACTACCGGCCCTCCCGTGAACGCGAGTTGCTGGAACGTGCCAAGCCGCTGGACAGCAACGAGCAGCAATGGGTGCTGAACGTCAGCGACGACCAGAAACAACTGCAGGCACCCGCGTTCAAGGCCATCGCCAAGGATCGCCAGGCCCTGATCATCGACGCCGCCTACCGCCTCGGCCGCTACCGCGCCAATGGCCTGGAGCGCGACACCGAACGCTCCCAACGCAGCTTCGAACTGCTGCGTGCGATCAACCAGAACCCGGCGCCAGACCTTAAAGTTACCCCTCCTGGGTTGCCGGAAAACGGCCACGAATCGCGCACCTGGCAAGCCGGCATCGGCACCCGTGGCGACAAAGCCTTCGGTGAATACGGCCTGCGCATGGCCTACCACGACCTCAACGACAACGCCGAAGGCTTCCCCCTCGGCGCGCAGATCGAAATCCTGCAAATGAAACTGCGCCAGTACGAAGGCAATCACTGGCAATTGCAGCAATTGGACCTGGCCACTATCCGCTCACTGACCCCGCGCAACGCGCTGCTACAACCCTGGTCATGGCAAGTCACTGGTGGCCTGGAACGTGTGCCGGGCAAACACGACGACGAAACCCTGGTCGCCCACGTCAACGGCGGCGCCGGCGGCACCTGGCAACTGCGCGACGACATGCTCGGCTTCGCCCTCGGCACCGTGCGCGTGGAACACAACAACGACTTCAACGAAGCCATCTCCCCCGCCGCTGGTTTTAACACCGGCGTGCTGTGGAAAAACCCACTGGGCAACCTGAGCCTGGAAGCCAAGGGGGACTTCTTCACCAATGGCGAAGTGCGGCGCAGCATCAGCCTGAACCAGCAGTGGGAATTGTCGCGCAACCTCGGCCTGCGCCTGAGCGCCCAGCGCGAGTACAGCCACTTGGCGACACCGGTGAATGAGGTAATGCTTGAGATGAAGTGGTATCACTACTGACTAAAGCCCAACCACGATCAAAAATGTGGGAGGGGGCTTGCCCCCGATTGCGGTGGACCAGCTATAAATAGGCTGACCGACACGCCGCAATCGGGAGCAAGCTCCCTCCCACATTTTGTTAGCACTGCCCGCACCATCAGGAGTTCCCTCAACATGGCCGTTAACTGCACCACGCTTGAACAAGTCCGAAGCAACATCGACCGCCTCGACCAGCAAATCGTCGCCCTGCTGGCCGAACGCGGCCAGTACGTTTCCCAGGCGGCACGCTTCAAAAAAGACACCGACGGCGTCAAAGCGCCGCAGCGGGTCGAACAGGTGATCAGCAAAGTGCGCGACCTGTCCCACACAGTCGGCGCCAACCCAGACGTCACCGAACAGGTGTATCGCGCGATGATTGCGGCGTTTATCCAGCAGGAATTGGCTGAGCATGCTGCGCTGGCGAGCCACCAGACGACATAGCCCCCAACACCTTTCTCACCCCCCTTTCACATCCCCCCGACGAATCCCCTTCTAGACTTCCCCTATCAGCCGTGAAACGGCCAGGGAGCAAGCAATGTGGCGGTATGCAGTAATGCTGTGTGCGATGGTATGGCTGTCGGGTTGCCAATCGACCCACCAGGAGTTACTGGCCAAGGGCTACCCACCGGCGTTTGCCGATGGTTTCGATGACGGTTGCAGCAGCGGTCGCCAGGCGGCGGGAGTGATCACTGGGGAGTTTCGCAAGAATGTGCCGCGTTATCTGAAAGAGCGGGAATACGCCGAAGGCTGGGAAGATGGCTTTCGCCAGTGCAAGGCCATGCGCGAAAGCGAAGCGCTACGTGACTACAAAGACAGCCATTGGAACGACCGTGAGCGCGCCTGGCAGCAGGAGAAGGATCGCGACGCGGCCAAGGCTTATCGCTCGCGATAGGTCGCTTTCAGACATTCGTCGAAACTAAAGTGCGGCGAACATGGCCCAAACTCCATAGAGGGAGACTGTCATGAGCCGAGCTTTTGTAAATGAAGACAGCGCCGCCGCGCAGGCCGACACACCGGTCGAGCGTCAGGTCAGCGAGCAACCCAATCGCCTCACCGCGCGCGGGTTGGCGCAGTTGCAGGCCAAGGTCGCGCAGTTGCAGCATGAATACAGCGTCGAATCCGCCAAGGGCGAACAGGCCGACAAACAGCGCCAGGCAGACCTTGAGCGGGATTTGCGTTACTTCAACCAGCGGGTGCAGAGCGCCCAGGTGGTGGCGCCCGCCGTTTCCACCGACCAGGTGCAGATCGGCAGTTGGGTGACCTTCGCCAATGAGCAGGACGAGCAGCAGCGCATTCAGTTGGTCGGCGAAGACCAGGCCGATGCCGGCGCGGGCCTGATCAACTGGGGTTCACCCCTGGGTCGGGCGCTGCTCGGAGCACGGGTGGGCGACGAGGTGCTGTGGCAGCGCCCCGTCGGCGACCAGGTGATCGACGTGCTGCGTATCGAGGCCGAGGCCTAGACGATACCTTGGGCCAGCATCGCGTCGGCGACTTTGACGAAGCCCGCGATATTGGCGCCCTTCACGTAGTTGACCCGGCCGTTCTCCTCACCGTAATGCACGCACGCATGATGGATCGACTGCATGATGTTGTGCAGTTTGCTGTCCACCTCCCCGGCGGTCCACAGCAGGCGCATGGCGTTCTGCGACATTTCCAGGCCACTCACCGCCACGCCGCCGGCGTTGGACGCCTTGCCCGGGGCGAACAGAATGCCCGCGTCGATAAAGATATCCACAGCCTCCAGGGTGGTCGGCATGTTGGCGCCTTCGGCCACGCAGATGCAACCGTTGCGCAACAGGGTGCGGGCAGCGTCGGCGTCGAGTTCGTTCTGGGTGGCGCACGGCAGCGCGATATCGCACGCCAGCTCCCACGGGGTTTTACCGGCGCGGAACTCCAGGCCGTAACGCGCTGCCAGTTCGCTGATGCGACCGCGCTGGACGTTTTTCAACTCCAGCAGCGCCGACCATTGCGCCTCGGTCAAACCGCTTTCGGCATACAGGGTGCCTTCGGAGTCGGACAGCGAAATCACCTTGCCGCCCAAATCCATGACCTTGCGCGCAGCGTATTGCGCCACGTTGCCGGAGCCGGAGACCGCCACGCGCTTGCCTTCAACCCGCAGGCCATCGCGCTTGAGCATTTCTTCAGCGAAGTACACACAGCCAAAACCGGTGGCTTCGGGGCGGATCAAGCTGCCGCCGTAGGTCATGCCCTTACCGGTCAGCACCGAGGTGAACTGGTTGCTCAGGCGTTTGTACTGGCCGAACAGGAAGCCGATCTCGCGGGCGCCCACCCCGATATCGCCGGCGGGTACGTCCACGTCCGCGCCGATATGGCGGTACAACTCACTCATGAATGCCTGGCAGAAGCGCATCACTTCGGCGTCGCTCTTGCCCTTGGGGTCAAAGTCCGAGCCGCCTTTGCCGCCGCCCATGGGCAGCGAGGTCAGGGAGTTTTTGAAGGTCTGTTCAAAGGCGAGGAATTTCAGCACACCCAGGTTGACCGACGGGTGAAAGCGCAGACCGCCCTTGTAGGGGCCGATGGCGCTGTTCATCTGGATACGGAAACCGCGATTGACCTGCACCTTGCCGTGATCATCGACCCACGACACCCGGAAAGTAATCGCACGTTCCGGCTCGCAGATGCGCTCCAGAATGCCCGAGGTCAGGTAGTGGGGGTTGGCTTCAAGAAACGACCACAGGCTGCGTAGGACTTCTTCTACGGCCTGGTGGAATTCCGGCTGGTCGGGGTCGCGTTTCTTGAGACGGGCGAGGAAGGATTCAACGGATTCGATCATGAAAAGTCTCGGCAAATTTATTGTCGTTAAGGGCGATTGAGCCGGACTTTATCAATTCATTTCGCACCGCGACAGGGCAAAATGTCGCTTTTGTGAATTTAAATGGTGCATTGGATATAAATAAACCTGAAAAACAGGCATTTATCGCACTTAAAAAGGGATTTCAAAACAGCGTCATGCACCAACTGAAAAACTGCTATCGGGGGCAAGTCGAATCGTCGCGCCGCCCCTCTCACATTTGATCGATGTTCGGCAGAAATTAATGGGCAAAAAAAACGGAGCCCGAAGGCTCCGCTTTTTCCAAACCGACCCAAATCAGGCCAATTTTTTGTGCCGTACACGGTGCGGCTGGGCAGCGGCTTCGCCCAAGCGTTTCTTGCGATCCGCTTCGTACTCGGTGTAGTTACCTTCGAAGAACACCGCCTGGGAGTCGTCTTCATACGCCAGGATGTGGGTCGCGACGCGGTCAAGGAACCACCGATCGTGAGAGATCACAATGGCGGCGCCCGGGAAGTCCAGCAAGGCCTCTTCCAGGGAACGTAGGGTTTCAACGTCGAGGTCGTTGGACGGTTCGTCGAGCAGCAGCACGTTGCCGCCCTCTTTCAGGGTCAGGGCCAGGTGCAAGCGACCGCGTTCACCACCGGACAGGTCCTTGACGAACTTCTGCTGGTCGCCACCCTTGAAGTTGAAACGGCCGACGTAGGTGCGCGACGGGATTTCATAGTTGCCGATGCGGATCTGGTCGGAACCGTCGGAAATCTGCTGAAACACCGTTTTGCTGCCGTCGAGGTCTTCGCGGCTCTGGTCGACGCAGGCCAGTTGCACGGTTTCACCGACTTCGATGGTGCCGGAGTCCGGGGTTTCCTTGCCCATCAGCATGCGGAACAGTGTGGATTTACCCGCACCGTTACCGCCGATAACGCCGACGATTGCACCTTTTGGCATCGAGAACGACAGGTTATCGATCAGTACGCGATCGCCGTAGCCTTTGGAAACGTTCTTGAATTCGATGACCTTGTCACCCAGGCGCGGACCGGCCGGGATGTAGATCTCGTTGGTTTCGCTGCGTTTCTGGAATTCCTGCGACTGCATTTCTTCAAAGCGTTGCAGGCGGGCCTTGGATTTGGACTGGCGGGCCTTGGCGCCTTTGCGCACCCACTCCAGTTCTTCCTTCATGGCTTTTTCATGGGCCGACTGCTGCTTGGATTCGGCGGCCAGACGGTCGGACTTGGCTTCGAGCCAACCGGAGTAGTTACCCTCGTAGGGGATACCGGCACCACGGTCGAGTTCGAGAATCCAGCCGGCAACGTTGTCCAGGAAGTACCGGTCGTGCGTGATCGCAACCACGGTGCCCGGGAAATCGTGAAGGAAATGTTCCAGCCAGGCGACAGAATCGGCGTCCAAGTGGTTGGTCGGTTCGTCGAGCAGCAGCATGTCGGGGGCCGACAGCAGCAGGCGGCACAGGGCCACACGGCGCTTCTCACCACCGGACAGGAATTCGATCTTGGCGTCCCACGCAGGCAGGCGCAGCGCATCGGCGGCGACTTCCAGCTGGCGCTCCAGGTTGTGACCGTCGCCGGCCTGCAGGATCGCTTCGAGCTTGGCCTGTTCGGCAGCCAGTTTGTCGAAGTCGGCGTCCGGTTCGGCGTAGGCGGCGTAGACCTCGTCCAGGCGGGCCTGAGCGTTCTTGATCACGCTGACGGCTTCCTCGACCACTTCACGCACGGTCTTGGTCGGGTCCAGGATCGGCTCCTGTGGCAGGTAGCCAATGTTCAGTTCGGGCATCGGGCGAGCTTCGCCCTCGAACTCGGTGTCGACGCCGGCCATGATTTTCAGCAGGGTGGATTTACCCGAACCGTTGAGGCCGAGCACGCCGATCTTGGCGCCAGGGAAGAAGGACAGCGAAATATTTTTCAGGATTTCCCGCTTCGGCGGAACAACTTTTCCCAGCCGATGCATGGTGAAGACGTATTGAGCCATGGTGAACCTAGCGTCAGTGACTGATGAATTGAGCGGGCGAAGCCCGTGCCAGGCCATGCGCCGCGCGGGCCGTTGACCGTGGTCAATGCCTGCGAGCGGAAAAAGCCTGATTGTCTGGGGCTGGAACGCCCCCGCGTAACCGGCAAAGCTACCTGAATGCGCCAAGGCAGTCCAGCCAGGCGGGACTGGCACTTTGCCACAAGTCAAGGCATGCTAGCCGCCCTTCGGGCGCCCGGCTTATAGTGCATGTCGCGCGCCAGTCCAGCCAAACCGCAGGATCACAGCTTGTCCAAAGTCACGCCGCCCACTCCCCTGCGCGCCGCTCATATAGCGCCGGGAGCGCCCCTGCACGGCACCCTCAAAGGCGCATTGGCGACGCTCGTCCTCATGTTGCTCGCGCTATTGTTCTGGCAATTGCTCGACCAACTGCAGCAGAACCAGAAAAACCAGCAGCAATACACCATCGACTACAGTGCCGACCTGGCGGAGCAAATCAGCCTGAACATGGGCCTGAGCGCACAGATCGCCCTGAATCTGCTGCCGATGGTCGAGCCGCCGCGCAATGACGAACAGCAACAGGCCTTGATGCGCACCTTGCAGCGCTCCCTACCGGAACTGCGCAGCTTCGCACTGCTCGCCCCCAGCGGCGCAATGATCCGTGACACGGCCAACGACAGCCAGGACCGCGACTTGCTCGAGGAACTGGTCAAGCGCAGCCATTCCCAGCCCTACTACCTGAGCAACGACAACGACGGCACCGTCATCTATCTGTTGCTGCATCAGCCCAGTGGCGATTCGAAAATGTACTGGGCACTGCGCCTGGCGCCGAACTACCTGGCCAGCCTGACCCGCCAGGACGGCCAAGGCCAGCGGCCGATGTGGGCCATCGAGAATAGCCTGAACCACCGCGTAGTCAGCCGTGACAGCGGCATGTCGACACACTGGGCCGCCGCCCTGACCCCGGACGAACTGAATAAAAGCGTACTGGTCACGCCCCTGAGCAAAAGCGACTGGCAACTGCGCGGCCTCTTCGACCGTAACGCCGTCCTGGAACAACTGCTGCCGGCGTTTATCGGCAAGTGCCTGCTGGGCCTTGCCTTCTCGTTGGTCCCGGCGATCGTGCTGTTGAATATGCGCCGCCGTCAGCGCCAGGTGAACGAAGGCCGGCGGCGCTATCAGGATATTTTCGAAGGCACCGGCGTGGCCCTGTGCGTGCTTGACCTGTCGGAGCTCAATGCGTTCTTCGACAAGGCCAAGATCCACACAAGCGAGCAATTGCACGAGTGGCTGCAGGGCAACCCCGAAGCGCGGCGCCAGTTGCTCAGGGAACTGCGCGTCACCGAGGTCAACCAGGTGGCGGTGCGCCTGTTAAACGTCAGCTCGTGCGAGCAAGCCTGGGAACGCCTGATCGACGATTGCCCGCGCAACGCCACGGCCATCGGCTATCAGGTGCTCGAGGCGGTGCTGACCCAACAGAGCCAGTTGGAGCTGGAAATCCAGCTCAACGACGTCGCCGGCAACCTCCAATACTTGTGGCTGGTGATGCGCCTGCCGGAACAGCGCGACGACTTCAAGGCGGTGATCCTCAGCATCAGCGACATCACCAGCCGCAAGCTGGTCGAACTGTCGCTGGTGGAGCGCGAGAGTTTCTGGTCGGACGTGGTGCGCACCGTGCCTGATCACCTGTATGTGCAGGATGTGATCAGCCAACGGATGATTTTCAGCAACCACCACCTGGGCCACACCCTCGGCTACAACAAGGCCGAATTGGAGCAAATGGGCGAGTACTTCTGGGAAATCCTGCTGCACCCCGAAGACGCCGAGCATTACCATGACTTGCGCCAGCAGCAGCGCCAGGCCGGCTATTCGAGCCAACTGCACTGCCAGTTACGCTTTCGCCACCGCAATAACCAATGGCGCCGCTTCGATATCCGCGAGCAAGCCCTGGCCGGGGACAAGACCGCGCAGGTCACGCGCATCATCGGCGTGGCCAAGGACATTACCGATCAGATTGAAGCCAGCGAATCCCTGCGGGACAGCGAACAGCGCTACCGCATGCTGGCCGAAAGCATCAGCGACGTGATCTGCTCCACCGACAGCCGGCTCGCCCTCAACTACATCAGCCCCTCGGTCAGCGCCGTGCTGGGGTATGACGTGGACTGGGTGTTCAAGAATGGATGGCAGTCGATCATCGCCAATCCTCAGCAATTGGCCGGCATCTACAGCCTGGTCGAGCAAGTCAGCCGGGCCTTGGGCGACGTGCAGGCGCTGGCCAAGTTGCGTGATGACATCCATACCCAACTGTTCCTGTTCGACTGCCTGCGCGCCGACGGGCGCAAAGTACCGATCGAGTTGCGCCTGGTGTTGGTGTGGGACGAGCACGGCGCCTTCGAGGGCATCCTCGGCGTGGGTCGCGATATCAGCCAGCAGCGCCGCGCCGAGAAAGACCTGCGCATGGCCGCCACGGTATTCGAGCACTCCACGTCGGCGATCCTGATCACCGACCCGGCGGGCTATATCGTGCAGGCCAACGAGGCGTTCAGCCGCGTCAGTGGCTACGCCGTAGCGGACGTGCTCGACCAGTTGCCGAACATACTCACCGTCGACGAGCAACAGGAAGCCCACCTGCGCTACGTGCTCAAGCAGTTGCACCAGCACAGCACCTGGGAAGGCGAAGTGTGGCTCAAGCGCCGTAATGGCGAGCATTACCCGGCCTGGGTCGGCATTACCGCCGTGTTCGACGATGAAGGCGACCTGGCCAGCTATGTCTGCTTTTTCAGCGATATCAGCGAGCGCAAGGCCAGCGAACAGCGCATCCACCGCCTGGCCTATTACGACGCCCTGACCCACCTGCCCAACCGCACGCTGTTCCAGGACCGTCTGCACACCGCGCTGCAGTCGGCCGAACGGCAGAAGTCGTGGGTGGTGCTGATGTTCCTCGACCTCGACCGCTTCAAACCGATCAACGACTCCCTGGGCCACGCCGCCGGCGACCGCATGCTCAAGGAAATGGCCACCCGCCTGCTCGGCTGCGTGGCCGAAGACGACACCGTGGCGCGCATGGGCGGTGACGAGTTCACCCTGCTCCTGCAGCCGCGAGCCAGCCGCGAACTGGCGCTGAACCGCGCGATTAACGTGGCCGAGCAAATCCTCGCCAGCCTGGTCAAACCCTTCGTGCTGGAAGGCCGCGAGTTCTTCGTCACCGCGAGTATCGGCATCGCCCTCAGCCCGCAGGACGGCAACGAGCTGAGCCAGTTGATGAAAAACGCCGACACCGCGATGTATCACGCCAAGGAACGCGGCAAGAACAACTTCCAGTTCTACCAGGCCGACATGAACGCCAGCGCCCTGGAGCGGCTGGAGTTGGAAAGCGATCTGCGCCATGCCCTGGAGCAGAACGAATTCGTGCTCTATTACCAGCCGCAATTCAGCGGCGACGGCAAACGCCTGACCGGCGCCGAAGCCCTGCTGCGCTGGCGCCACCCGCGTCGTGGCCTGGTGCCGCCGGGGGACTTTATTCCGGTGCTCGAAGAGCTGGGCCTGGTGGTGGACGTGGGCGACTGGGTGATCAGCGAAGCCTGCCGTCAGCTCAAGATCTGGCACGAGAACAAAGTGCGGGTGCCGAAAGTCTCGGTGAACATCTCGGCGCGGCAGTTCTCCGACGGTCAGTTGGGTGAGCGTATCGCCACCATCCTCAAGGACACCGGCCTGCCGCCGGCGTGCCTGGAGCTGGAGCTGACCGAAAGTATCCTGATGCGCGAAGTCAACGAAGCCCTGCAGATCCTCGCCAGCCTGAAAAACCTTGGCCTGAGCATCGCGGTGGACGACTTCGGCACCGGCTATTCGTCGCTCAACTACCTCAAGCAATTCCCCATCGACGTGCTCAAGATCGACCGCTCCTTCGTCGACGGCCTGCCGTCCGGCGAGCAGGATGCGCAAATCGCCCGAGCGATCATTGCCATGGCCCACAGCCTCAACCTGGCGGTGATCGCCGAGGGCGTGGAGACCCATGAACAGCTGGACTTCCTGCGCGAGCATGGCTGCGATGAGGTGCAAGGTTACTTGTTCGGGCGGCCGATGCCGCCGAATCGGTTCGCGGCGCAGTTCAGTAACGACGCACTGTTCATGTTCGACTGAAGATCTGCGGTGAAGCCGCCGGCCTCATCGGGGGCAAGCCCCCTCCCACATTTTGATGTGTGAACACGTTCAAGTGTGGGAGGGGGCTTGCCCCCGATGGCGCCGGTACAGTCACCGCCCGTTCCCAGATGAAAGCCACTTGTCCGCGACATGACGCCCTTTCATATGCCATCTAAAACCCGTTGGGTTAGAATGCCTTCCTTTTCTGCCCCCCGATCCTTGAGGACCGCCATGTTCAGCCGTGATTTGACTATTGCCAAGTACGACGCCGATCTCTTCGCCGCCATGGAGCAAGAAGCCGTGCGCCAGGAAGAGCACATCGAGCTGATCGCTTCGGAAAACTACACCAGCCCTGCGGTCATGGAGGCTCAAGGTTCGGTTCTGACCAACAAGTACGCCGAAGGCTACCCAGGCAAGCGCTACTACGGCGGCTGCGAATACGTCGACGTGGTTGAGCAACTGGCCATCGACCGCGCCAAGCAACTGTTCGGCGCCGATTACGCCAACGTCCAGCCACACGCCGGCTCCCAAGCCAACAGCGCCGTGTACCTGGCCCTGCTGCAAGGCGGCGACACCATCCTGGGCATGAGCCTGGCCCACGGCGGTCACCTGACCCACGGTGCCAGCGTTTCTTCCTCCGGCAAGCTGTACAACGCCGTTCAATACGGTATCGATGCCAACGGCCTGATCGACTACGACGAAGTCGAGCGCCTGGCGGTCGAGCACAAGCCGAAAATGATCGTGGCCGGTTTCTCTGCCTACTCGCAGATCCTCGACTTCCCACGTTTCCGCGCAATCGCCGACAAAGTGGGCGCGTACCTGTTCGTCGACATGGCCCACGTGGCCGGTCTGGTCGCTGCTGGCGTCTACCCGAACCCGGTTCCGTTCGCTGACGTCGTCACCACCACCACGCACAAAACCCTGCGCGGTCCACGTGGCGGCCTGATCCTGGCTCGCGCCAACGCCGAGATCGAGAAGAAGCTCAACTCCGCGGTATTCCCAGGTTCCCAAGGCGGCCCGCTGGAGCACGTGATCGCCGCCAAAGCGATCTGCTTCAAAGAAGCCCTGCAGCCTGAGTTCAAGACTTACCAGCAACAAGTGGTGAAAAACGCCAAGGCCATGGCTGACGTGTTTATCGCACGCGGTTTTGACGTGGTGTCCGGCGGGACTGAAAACCACCTGTTCCTGCTGTCGCTGATCAAGCAGGACATCTCCGGTAAAGATGCTGACGCGGCCCTGGGCAAAGCCTTCATCACCGTGAACAAAAACTCCGTGCCGAACGATCCACGTTCGCCGTTCGTCACCTCGGGCCTGCGTTTCGGCACCCCGGCCGTGACCACTCGCGGCTTCAAGGAAGCAGAGTGCAAGGAACTGGCCGGCTGGATCTGCGACATCCTGGCTGACCTGAACAACGACGCCGTGATCGATGCGGTGCGTGAGAAGGTCAAGGCCATCTGCAAAAAGCTGCCGGTGTACGGCGCTTGATTGCAGTTGCTTGACTAAGAAGCCCGGCTCTTGAGCCGGGCTTTTTTATGCCAATCAGGATTTGGAATGCAACCCAATGTGGGAGGGGGCTTGCCCCCGATAGCAGTGTGTCAGCCACTTATATGTTTGCTGACCCACCGCCATCGGGGGCAAGCCCCCTCCCACATTTTTGATCGCATTTCAGATCAGAGTTGGTGGACCTTCGCAAAGCCCTCGCGAATCTTGTCTTCCGGCAACTCGTCGGCAATAAACACAATCACACTCTCCCGCGCTTCGCCCTCGGCCCATTCGGTGTCCCAATCGAAGCCGTACAGTTTCAGCACGCCCTGAAACACCATGCGCCGATCGTCTCCGGCGATGTTCAATACGCCCTTGTAGCGCAGCAGTTGCTTGCCGTGGTCTTCCAGCAGTTCGTTCATGAACTCGCTGAGGCGGTCGATATCCAGCGGCTGCTCGGTGCGCAGCACCAGGCTGGAGATACGGTCGATGGACGGCGCGGCGCTGACCGGGCGCAGGTTCATGCCGGCGTTGAGGTTGAAGCCGCGCACATCGAGCAATTCGGCCAGGTCGATGGCGCCGTGGTCGACCACGCGAATCGGCGCGCGGCGGTTGATGCGGGTCAGGCGCTGGCTGAGGGCGTCGAAGGTTGCGTCGTCCACCAGGTCGCGCTTGCTCACCAGCAGGCGGTCGGCAAACCCGATCTGCGCCTGGGCGATGGTTTGGCTCAGGTGGTGCTCGGCGTGGGCCGCGTCCACCAGGGTGATGATGCCGTCGAGGATGTAGCGCTCGCGCAGCTCTTCATCGATGAAAAAGGTCTGGGCCACGGGGGCAGGGTCGGCCAGACCGGTGCATTCGATCACCAGGCGGTCGAAGGCGATCTCGCCGCTGTCCAGACGCTCCAGCAGCAGGTACAGGGCTTTGCTCAGGTCGGTGTGGAGGGTGCAGCACACGCAGCCGTTGGACAGGGTCATGACTTGCACTGGCTCGGCGCCCAATAGCTGGGTATCGATACCGGCGTCGCTGAATTCGTTTTCGATCACGGCGATTTTCAAGCCGTGCTCGGCTTTGAGCAGGTGGCGCAGCAACGTGGTCTTGCCGGCGCCGAGGAAGCCACTAAGGACGGTGACGGGGATGGGAGAGGACAAAGAAATTCTCCTTGAAGGAACACAGAAACAAATGTGGGAGGGGGCTTGCCCCCGATAGCAGTGTGTCAGGCACTGGTATGTCACTGACACATCGCTATCGGGAGCAAGCCCCCTCCCACAGTAGATCACCGCCGGCCCGAATTACCGGGTCAGCAGCATTTGGGCCCACCCTTGCCGCCGTAACGGGCTTCCTGGCGTTCCCGGAAGAACGCCTTGTAGTCCATCATCGGCTTGTCCGGGTGCTTGGTTTGCATATGCTCGACGTAAGTGTCGTAGTCAGGCATGCCGACCATCAGGCGCGCGGCCTGACCGAGGTATTTACCGAGGCGACTGATGTCATTGAACATGGCTGCAATCCTCGATCATGCGTCCGGTATGGCCTGGAACGGGGCTTCTTTATCCGTGCGTTCTTTGTTGCCCCAGGCGGCAATGCCGACCTTGAGCGCATAGAACAAGATGCTGAAGACCACGAACAGGAACAGCGCCGTCAGCGTTGCGTTGGTGTAGGCATTCCAGATCACATGCTGCATCTGGTCGATACTCTTGGCCGGGGCCAGGATCTGACCGTTGGCCAGCGCATCGCTGTACTTCTTCGCCAGCGACAGGAAGCCGATCGCCGGGTTAGCGTCGAACAGCTTGATGAAGCCCGCCGTGGTGGTGCAGATCAGCAGCCAGACGGCCGGCAGCATGGTCACCCAAATGTAGCGTTGGCGCTTCATTTTGATCAGCACGACAGTCGCCAGCATCAGCGCGATACCTGCCAGCATCTGGTTGGAGATACCAAACAGCGGCCACAAGGTGTTGATGCCGCCCAGTGGGTCGATCACACCTTGATACAGCAGGTAACCCCACATGGCCACGCAACCGGCGGTCGCGATCAGGTTGGCGGTCCAGGACTCGGTACGTTTGAGCGCCGGCACGAAGGAACCCAGCAGGTCTTGCAGCATGAAGCGCCCGGCACGGGTACCGGCGTCGACCGCCGTCAGGATGAACAGCGCTTCGAACAGGATCGCAAAGTGGTACCAGAACGCCATGGTGTTTTCACCTGGCAGGACACTGTGCAGGATCTGCGCGATACCCACTGCGAGCGTCGGCGCACCGCCGGCACGCGCCAGGACGGTGGTTTCACCGATGTCACGGGCAACGGCCGACAGCGCCTCAGGCGTAATCGCAAAGCCCCAACTGCTGACAGTTTGAGCGACGGTGACCACGTCGGAGCCGACAATCGCCGCCGGGCTGTTCATGGCGAAGTACACGCCAGGCTCGATCACCGAAGCGGCAACCATTGCCATGATGGCCACGAACGACTCCATCAACATGCCGCCATACCCGATGTAACGGGCGTGGCCTTCACTGGCCAGCAACTTCGGCGTGGTGCCCGAAGCGATCAGCGCGTGGAAGCCCGAGACCGCACCGCAGGCAATGGTGATGAACAGGAACGGGAACAGGCCGCCCTTCCACACCGGGCCGGTGCCATCGATGAACTGGGTCAGCGCCGGCATTTTCAGGTCGGGCATGGTCACCAGGATGCCGATGGCCAAGGCGACGATGGTGCCGATTTTGAGGAAGGTGGAGAGGTAATCACGCGGGGCCAGGATCAGCCACACCGGCAGTACCGCCGCGACGAAACCGTAGCCGATCAGCATCCAGGTGATCTGGATGCCGGTGAAACTGAACACCTTGGCCCAGACCGGATCGGCGGCAATCTGCCCGCCCAGCCAGATCGAACCGAGCAGCAACAGCACGCCGACGATCGAAATCTCACCGATGCGGCCCGGGCGGATGTAGCGCATGTAGACGCCCATGAACATCGCGATCGGGATGGTCGCCATCACCGTGAAGATGCCCCACGGGCTCTCGGCCAGGGCCTTGACCACGATCAGCGCCAGCACCGCGAGGATGATGATCATGATCAGGAAGCAGCCGAACAGCGCGATGGTCCCCGGAATGCGGCCCATCTCTTCGCGAACCATATCCCCCAGGGAACGGCCGTTACGACGGGTGGACAGGAACAGGACCATGAAGTCCTGCACCGCACCGGCCAGCACCACCCCGGCGATCAGCCACAGAGTGCCGGGCAGATAACCCATTTGCGCCGCCAACACCGGGCCGACCAAGGGGCCTGCACCGGCAATCGCCGCAAAGTGGTGACCAAAAAGAATGTGTTTGTTGGTCGGCACGAAGTCCAAACCGTCGTTATTGACCACTGCCGGGGTGGCCCGTAGTGGATCGAGCTGCATCACGTTGTTGGCGATGAACAGACTGTAGTAACGATAGGCAACCAGATAGATCGCCACTGCGGCGACCACGATCCACAAGGCGTTAATCGCCTCGCCGCGGCGCAAAGCCACTACGCCTAGGGCGCACGCACCTACTATTGCCAGTACCAGCCAGGGTAAGTGGCGTAGCAGGCTATTATTATTCTTCATTTTTATATTCCAGCCAGGGTGGACAGAAAGGACGACCAGCTCGAGTTTAGCGCTACTGGCCTTAAAGGCCAGCCCCCTACGTTGGTCTAGAGCCTTCCCATGGCAAAAAAAGCAGAAATAAAGCCTCAATAATGGCGCAAGGCTACAATCCCTTCATCCACAGAGGGTTTCACCATGACCGAACATGCGTCTGATCGCCGTCGTTTTCGCCGGATCGCCTTTGATGCCAAGACCAAACTCCGGCAAAACGGTCAGGAATGGCCAGTGCAGTTGGTGGATTTATCGCTCAAGGGCTTGCTGGTGCTGAGACCGACACCCTGGCTTGGCATCGGCACTGAGTCGTTCCATGTGGATATCCACCTGGACGCCACTACCGATGTGCAGATGCAGGTCAGGCTGACCCACGACCAACCTGGCCAACTGGGGTTTGAGTGCGAGCACATCAGCCTGGAGTCGATCAGCCATTTGCGCCGCTTGGTCGAGTTGAACCTGGGCGATCAGGAAGAACTGGAGCGGCAGTTGGGCGCCTTGCTGGAGCTCTGACCACCTGTGGGAGGGGCGGTGGGCTACTCGAAAAGTGCATCCAACGCCTGCTCCAGCCGCGTCACCGCAATCACCTGCAACCCCGGCGGCGCTTCCTTCGGTGCGTTGCCCTTGGGCACGATCGCGCGTTTGAAGCCGTGCTTGGCCGCTTCCTTTAAACGCTCCTGACCACTGGGCACCGGGCGCACTTCGCCCGACAGGCCGACTTCGCCGAACACCAACAGGTCGTGGGGCAGCGGGCGGTTGCGCAGGCTGGACATCACCGCCGCCATCAACGCCAGGTCGGACGCGGTCTCCAGCACCTTGACCCCGCCCACCACGTTAAGGAACACGTCCTGATCATGGGTCGGGATACCGCCGTGGCGGTGGAGTACCGCAAGCAGCATCGCCAGACGGTTCTGGTCCAGGCCCAGGGTCACCCGGCGCGGGTTGGCCAAGTGGCTGTCGTCCACCAGCGCCTGCACTTCCACCAGCATCGGCCGGGTGCCTTCCCACGTTGCCATCACCACACTGCCTGGGACTTCCTCCTGGGCACGGGTCAGAAAAATCGCCGAGGGGTTGGAAACTTCTTTCAGCCCGCGGTCGGTCATAGCGAATACGCCCAGCTCGTTCACCGCACCGAAGCGGTTCTTCACGGCCCGCAGCAAGCGTAAACGGCCATCGGATTCGCCTTCGAAATACAGCACGGTGTCGACCATGTGCTCCAACACCCGTGGCCCGGCCAGCGCGCCTTCCTTGGTCACGTGACCGACCAGGAAGATCGCCGTGCCGCTTTGCTTGGCATAACGCACCAACAGCGCCGCGCTTTCACGCACCTGGGACACGCCACCCGGGGCCGATTGCAGTTGCTCGGTGAAGATCGTCTGGATCGAGTCGATCACCATGACCTTGGGCTTTTCGATCCGCGCGGTGGCGATGATGCTTTCGATGCAGGTTTCGGTCATCACCCGCAACTGGTCCTGGGGCAGGCCCAGGCGGCGTGCGCGCATGGCCACTTGTTGCTGGGATTCTTCGCCGGTGACGTACAGCGCCGGCATGCGGCTGGCGATGCTGCACAGGGTTTGCAACAGGATGGTCGATTTGCCGATACCGGGGTCGCCGCCGATCAGGACCACCGAGCCGTCCACCAGGCCGCCGCCCAGCACCCGGTCAAGTTCACCGGAGGCAGTGGAGAAACGCGGGACCTCCTCGACGCTGACTTCGGCCAGGGTCTTGATCTGCGCCTGTTGCCCGGTCCAGCCGGCGCGGCCGCTGGGGGCCGCAGCGCCGCCGCTTTCGATCATGGTTTCCGTGAGGGTGTTCCACGCCCCGCACTCGGTACACTGGCCGGCCCACTTGGGAAAGGTCGCGCCGCACTCGGTGCAGCCGTACATGCGCTTGGCCTTTGCCATTTGAGAACCTCCAACCGAAAAACCGCGATGATAGCTCAGCGCGGCGCCGGGGTCCGGATTTCACCGCTGGCCAATCGTGAAGCACTGTTGCCGATCGGGTCTTCGGCATTCAGGTCGGCGCCTTTGGCTTTCAACTCGTCAAGCAGTTCGAGGCGCTTGAACAGCCCGGCGTACATGGCGGCGGTTTGCCCGGCGCCGTTGCGTTGATCGGCGTTGCAGGCGGTGGCCAGCAAGCGCCGGGCGATGTTCAGTTCACCCTTGAAGATCGCGCCCATCAGTGCGGTGTTGCCGCGCTGGTCCTGCACGCAGGCGTCGGCGCCGGCACTGAGCAAGCGCTCCACGAAGGGCCCCTGGCCGTGATACGCGGCGAGGATCAGCGCGGTGTAGCCCTTGTCGTCCTGGGTATTGAGGCTGTAGCCGGCGTCGATAAAGGTGTTGAGCATGTCGAGATCGCCACGGCGAGCGGCGTCGAAATAGTAGTCCTGCAATTGCGCCTTGAGCGCAACCGGGTCCGGGGACTCGGCGTGGGCGACGAAGGCCAGCATGGCCATCAGCAGCCCGATGGAAATACGCATGGTCATTCTCCTGCCAGGGGCAAAGCCCCCATTGAAAGCGTCGACGCCCATGTAGGGCGTCGACCGGAACCAACGTCAGTCAGTCAGTTTTTCCGCCAGCGCTTTCACGCGGGCCAGGTCACCCTTGGCGACCTTGGTCACGCCGGTGCCGTATTCCGGGTCGGCTTTATAGAGGAACGACAGGATGATGTGCTTGCTCTCGTCGTCGGTGGTGGCCAAGGAGCCGCCGAAGTTCTCGATCAAGTCCTGACGTTCCTTCTTGCTGTAGGAGCGATACAGATCACCGGCCTGCTTGAAGTTCTGCTCACGCAGGATCTTCGCCTGCTGGGTACTGCCCACCAGCGGCGACTGGCTGTAACGCGCGGTTTGCGGCTCTTCGCGTGGCAGCAGGCGGCTTGGCTGGTAGTTAACACCGGTGGTGGTTTTGCCGAGATTCATCGCACCGTCCTGGTTACCGTTGTTGACGGTGACCCGAGGGGCGTTGATCGGCAGTTGCAGGGCGTTGGCGCCCAGGCGGTACATCTGCGTGTCGGCATAGGAGAACACCCGGCCTTGCAGCAGGCGATCTTCCGACGGTTCGATGCCCGGCACCAGGTTGGCCGGGGCCATGGCTACTTGCTCGGTTTCCTGGAAGACATTGGCCGGGTTGCGGTTCAACACCATCTGCCCGACTTTGCGCTCGGGAACATTGGGCCAGATCTTGGTGGCGTCCAACGGGTCAAAGTCGAACTTGGCCAGTTCCTCAGGCTTGAGCACCTGCACGTACAAGTCCCACTTGGGGAAGTCGCCCTTGTTGATATGCGTGACCAGGTCATTCGTCATATGGCTGTAGTCACGGCCCTGCACCTCAGTGACTTGCTTGGGATCAAGATTCTTGATGCCTTGCAGGCTCTTCCAGTGGAACTTGACGTAATGCACTTCGCCTTTGGCGTTGATCAACTTGTAGGCATGTACGCCATTGCCGTCCATTTCGCGGTAACTGGCCGGCGTGCCGGCGTCGGAGTACAACTCGGTCAGTGTGCGGGTGGCTTCGGGAACATGAGAGAAGAAGTCGAAACGACGCGAGTCATCATCCAGGTTAGTGCGTGGGTCCGGCTTGAAGGCGTGGACCATGTCCGGGAACTTGATGGCATCGCGGATAAAGAACGTCGGGAAGTTGTTGCCGACCAAGTCCCAGTTGCCGTCGGCGGTGTAGAACTTGGTGGCGAAACCGCGAGGGTCGCGCAGGGTTTCCGGGGAATGGTTGCCGTGTACCACCGCCGAGAACCGCACGAATACCGGGGTTGCTTCGCCGGCGGCGAAGACTTTGGCCTTGGTCAGATCGCTGAGGTTATCGGTGACGGTAAACGTGCCGTGGGCGCCGGTACCACGGGCATGTACCACGCGCTCGGGGATGCGTTCACGGTCAAAGCGTTGCAGTTTCTGAATCAGTTGCACGTCTTGCAGCAGCACCGGGCCGTTGGCGCCAGCAGTTTGCGAGTTCTGGTTGTCGCCGACGATGGCGCCGTTATCGCGGGTCAGGTTGGCGGCGTGCACAGACAGGGAAAGCAGGCTGACGGTCGCCAGCACCAGCGCATGGCGCGCCAGAACGGGCGCGCGGTTCATGGGGTTGTTCATCGAGGTTTCCTCTGGTTTTTTTAATGCACATTCAGTTGTGCTTGCCAGAGGCTAGTGACCCGCGAGTCAGAAGATAAATAGAAAAACACCACCAGGGCGATTGAGAAAATAATCTGGTAACCCACTGAAATTATGAGTAATTCGCGCGCGAGTGATGGCACTTTGAAAACTATTTACGATTTAATGTGTCGATAAAAACCAACAGTGTTAACAGTTGTGTCAGGCAAGCCCGTTACGACTGACTTACACTGAGCTCCACCCTTCTCATCTGTAACAAGGAATAACCTATGGGCGTGATCAGTGAGTTCAAGGCCTTCGCGGTCAAAGGTAATGTGGTCGACATGGCCGTCGGTATTATCATCGGCGCCGCCTTCGGCAAAATTGTTTCATCGTTTGTAGGCGACGTGGTGATGCCACCGATCGGTCTGTTGATCGGCGGTGTCGACTTCGCTGATTTGGCCGTGACGCTCAAGGCTGCCCAGGGCAATGTCCCGGCGGTCGTGCTGGCCTACGGCAAGTTCATCCAGAGCGTGATCGACTTCCTGATCGTCGCGTTTGCGATCTTCATGGGTGTGAAGGCCATCAACCGCCTGAAGCGCGAAGAAGCGGTGGCCCCAAGCCTGCCGCCGACGCCGAGCAAGGAAGAAGTGTTGCTGGGTGAAATCCGTGACCTGCTCAAGGCACAGAACGAAAAGCCGCTGTAAGCCGTATCGATTTGAAAGAAGGCGCCTCCAGGGGCGCCTTTTTGTTACCAGTAGTTTTCCACCGCCACCTGGCCAGGGCGCCGGGACAGGCTCAATTGCATGTCGCGTTGTTTGAGCAATTGGCGGGTGTCGTCGATCATCTGCGGGTTGCCGCAAATCATCACGCGCGAATGCTCCGGGGTCAGCTCGACGCCGGCTGCGCGCTCCAGTTCGCCATTCTCGATCAGGGTGGTAATGCGCCCATGCAGGGCGCCGGGATGCTGCTCGCGGGTGACCAGCGGCAGGTACGTCAGTTTGTGGGCGTACTCGGCCAGGTACTCTCGCTGCGCCAGCCCTTGGATCAGCGACTGATAGGCCAGCTCCCTGGCCTCCCGGGCGCTGTACACGAGGATGATGCGCTCGAATTTTTCCCAGACCTCAAAGTCCTGCAGGATCGACAGGAACGGCGCCACCCCGGTGCCGGTGCCCAGCAGCCACAAGTCACGTCCGTCGACAAACCGGTTCAGGGTCAGGAAGCCTGTGGCCTGGCGCTCGACCATCAGCGTATCGCCCACGCGCAAGCGGCTCAGCTCGCTGGTGAACTCGCCGCCGGGCACCACAATCGAGAAGAAATCCAGATACTCATCAAACGGCGACGACACCACAGAGTACGCGCGCCATACCGTGCTGCCATCGGCCTTGGTCACCCCCAGGCGCACGAACTGGCCAGCGGTAAACCGGAAGCCCGGGTCACGGGTGGTGCGCAGGGTGAAGAGGCTGGGCGTCAGCGATTGCACGTCGAGCAGGGTCTGGCGGGTAAATTTCTCAGCACTGGCCGTCATGGGGAGCTCCGTTCTACAGGTGCCCTAGTGTCCCCCAAAGTCACGCGCGGAAACACCTACAGTCGGCAGTAGCATCGTTTGGCCACCCAGGGCTTGCCAAAATAGTAGCACTTTGACTTCACCCTTAATCATTTCGCTATTACCCCACATCGTTCCATTACATTGGCACGCAGTGTCTTTGTTAGTTGAACGTTACAGGCGTCACAACCCACTAAAAAATCTGAAAAAAAATACCGGCATTTGAATAGCGAACTAATGCTTGATTGAAAAACTATTAGAACACTCGGTACAAGAGCGAAAATTTCATCGGCAAATGTAGCCGATATCCTACACTCCATTCCGTGCAACGTTGGGGGCCAGGACGTACCCAAGTCACAAAAAATCCATGGAGAGTTACAGATGGTCAACTGGCGCAATACACGGCTCCCCAAGCTGGAGGGCGAGGACAAGATCACCAGCGTATTTGAAATGGTCATCAACCAAACATACGAGCTTGGCTTCCAATTCTGTTCCTTTACGATGAGCGCTCAACGACCCACACACCCAAACAAACCGATTCGCCTCAACAACTATCCAAATGAATGGAACACACTGTACGACCAGGCCCACTTCTTCGATGTAGACCCGGTCGTCACCCACTGCAAACGTTGCGTACTGCCGATTGTCTGGGAGGAAAAAGTGTTCGGCGCCGCGCCGAACTTATGGGAACTGGCCCAGTCTTCTGGCGTACACCTGGGTTGGACCCAGTCGGTCCACGACTTCCAGGGGGTGTTCAGCATGCTGACCCTGGGACGCGGTAAGGGTGAGGTCAGCCCGCAGGAGCTGTACGAGAAGGCCGGCCAGGTATTGTGGCTCTGCCATGCCATGCATGCAGTGGTCGCGCAGAAATACGCCGAAAGCCCCGGCGCAGAGACACCCAACACCTTGACCCCACGGGAAACAGAAATCCTCAAATGGTCCGCTCTGGGCAAGACCGCTTCAGACATCGCCCGCATCCTGTGCCTGTCGGAGCGCACGATTGGCTTTCACCTCGCCAGTTGTTTCAGGAAGCTGGGAGTCAACAATAAGATCGCTGCCGTACTCTGCGCCTCGAAGGCGGGTTTGTTTTAACCGGCGCGGAATCACCGCATGTAATCCTTGCGAAAAAAAAGTAACATTTATCGCCAACTCTGAGTGTTGACGCAGCCCCCCATGGTGCCGCCTCGCAGTTCACTCAGACGGTTGCGCCGGTCCCCATGCAACCCGCCGAACACTCATCGACTACCCAGAGCCTCCCCCTCCATGCCCCTGCTTGAAAGCCCGTTCGCCCAGCTCGATCTGATCCGCCAACCCGAGCAGCACAACGATCCGCTGCAAGCGTTCGACGCCGCCGACGAGTACCTGCTCAGCTACCTGGCCGAGCAGCAACCGAACGCCGCGACCCGCGTGCTGGTGCTGAACGACAGCTTTGGCGCATTGGCCGCCAGCCTTGAAGGTCATGTGCAGGTAACGTCCAGCGGCGACTCGTTTCTCGCCGCCCAAGGCCTGGAGAAAAACCTGGTGCGCAACGGCAAGACGTTTGATGCCGTGCCGTTCATGCCTGCCAGCCACGTGCCACGTGGGCCGTTCGACCGGGTACTGATCCGCGTGCCGAAAACCCTGGCGTTGCTCGAAGAACAGTTGATCCGCCTGCAGGGCCAACTGGCGCCGGGCGCTGAAGTCATCGCCGGTGCGATGGTCAAGCATCTGCCACGGGCGGCCGGTGAGTTGCTGGAGCAGTACATCGGGCCGATGCACGCGTCCCTGGCGGTCAAAAAAGCGCGACTGTTGATTGCCACCGCCGGGGATCGCCCGGCCGCCGTCTCGCCCTACCCCACCCGTTACGCCCTGGACACACCGGCCATCGCCCTGCTCAACCACGCCAACGTGTTCTGCCGCGAAGGCCTGGACATCGGCACCCGCGCATTCCTCCCGCACTTGCCCACAGGCCTTGGCAGTGCGCGGGTTGCCGACCTGGGTTGCGGCAATGGCGTACTCGCGATTGCCAGCGCTCTGCAGAACCCGGACGCGCACTACACGTTGGTGGACGAGTCCTACATGGCCGTGCAATCGGCCGCCGAGAACTGGCAAACCGCACTGGGTGATCGCGACGTCATCGTCCGCGCCGACGATGGCCTGGCCGGCCAGGCGCCGCAATCGTTGGAGGTGGTGCTGTGCAATCCGCCGTTCCACCAGCAGCAGGTGGTTGGCGACTTCCTCGCCTGGCGCATGTTCCAGCAGGCGCGCGAAGCGCTGGTGGTCGGCGGCGCGCTCTATATAGTCGGCAACCGTCACCTGGGCTATCACAGCAAGTTGGCGCGGCTGTTCCGTGGCGTCGAGCAAGTGGCCGCCACGCCCAAGTTCGTGATTCTCAAAGCGCGCAAATAAAAAAAGACCCCGCCCCCTCCAAAGAAGGGGCAGGGTCAAAAAACCGTGCCGCGAGGCACCGGGATGGGATATCAGTGTGTGGTCAGGCCGGCCGCGCTCATGAACAGGCGCATCAGGCTGGCCACGATGAACAGGGCCAGCACGCTGCCGGTCCAGATCATCGCCAACCAGCCAAGGCGCCGCCACAGTGGCTGTTTCTCGGCCTGTTCAATCTCGTGCAATGAAGGTTTGCCGGACATTAAACGACCCTCCTAGTGATAACCGTCTTCGTGGGTAACCTTGCCGCGGAACACGTAGTAGCTCCAGAAGGTGTAGCCCAGGATGAACGGGATGATGAACAACGTGCCCACCAGCATGAAGCCCTGGCTTTGCGGCGGCGCGGCGGCGTCCCAGATCGACACCGATGGCGGGATGATATTTGGCCACAGGCTGATACCCAGGCCGCTGTAGCCGAGGAAGATCAGCACCAGCGTCAGCAGGAACGGCGTGTAGTGCGCATTACGCGCCACGGCGCGGATCAGCCCGTACATGGTCACCAGCACCAGGATCGGCACCGGCAGGAACCAGAACAGGTTCGGCAGGGTGAACCAGCGCGAGGCGATTTCCGGGTGCGACAGCGGCGTCCAGAGACTCACGACACCGATCACCGCCAGCACCACGAAGGCTAATGGCCGCGCCAGGTTGTGCATCTGCTCCTGCAACTTGCCTTCGGTCTTCATGATCAGCCAGGTGCAACCGAGCAACGCGTAGGCCACGATCAGCGCCACGCCGCAGAACATCGTGAACGGCGTCGCCCAATCGAGTGAACCACCGGCAAACTGGCGATTGACCACCGGGATGCCGTCGATGAACGCCCCCAGCGCCACGCCCTGGAAGAAGGTGGCCGCCAACGAACCACCGATGAACGCCTTGTCCCACAGGTGACGCTTGTGGTCCTTGGCCTTGAAGCGGAACTCGAAGGCTACACCGCGAAAGATCAGCCCGATCAGCATCAGCATCAGCGGCAGGTACAAGGCCGAGAGCACCACCGAATAGGCCAGCGGGAAAGCGCCGAACAACGCCGCGCCGCCAAGTACCAGCCAGGTTTCGTTGCCGTCCCAGACCGGAGCGACGGTGTTCATCATCACGTCACGGTCAGTCTTGCCGGGGATAAACGGAAAGAGGATGCCGATGCCCAGGTCGAAGCCGTCCATGACCACGTACATCATGATGCCGAAGATGATGATCACGGCCCAGATCAGCGGAAGATCAATACCCATCTCAATTCCCCTTGTGCTGGATGTCGACGTGATTGTCATCGCTGCCGTCATCGGCCGCCGACAACGGACGCGCCGGTGTGCGTTTCTGGCCTGGGCCACCGTGGGTAGGCTCGATGCCTTCGTGGATCACCGGGCCTTTGCGCACCAGGCGCATCATGTAGCCCAACCCAGCGCCGAACAGCGTGAAGTACACCACCACGAACAACACCAGGGTGATGCTCATCTGCACCAGGCTATGCCCGGAGGACGCATCCGCCGTGCGCATCAACCCGTAGACCACCCACGGCTGGCGACCGATCTCGGTGGTGAACCAGCCGGCGAGAATCGCGATCAGGCCGGACGGGCCCATCCACAACGCCAGGTACAGAAACGGCCTGGACGTGTACATCTTGCCGCCCCGGCGCAGCCAGAGGCTGAACAGGCCGGTGAAGATCATCAGGAAGCCCAGGCCGACCATAACCCGGAACGACCAGAACACGATGGTCGAGTTGGGGCGGTCCTCAGGCGGGAAGTCCTTGAGTGCCGGCACCTGTTTGTCCAGGGAGTGGGTCAGGATCAGGCTGCCGAGATAAGGGATTTCCACCGCGTACTTGGTTTTTTCCGCCTTCATGTCGGGCCAGCCGAACAGGATCAGCGGTGTCGGCTCGTTGCCGATATTTTCCCAGTGGCCTTCAATCGCAGCGATTTTCGCCGGCTGGTGCTCCAGGGTGTTGAGGCCGTGGAAGTCACCGATCACCGCCTGGATAGGCGCGACGATCAGGGCCATCCACATGGCCATCGACAACATCTTGCGGATGGCCGGGTTGTCCTTGCCGCGCAGCAAATGCCAGGCCGCAGAGGAACCGACGAAGAACGCCGTCGCGACAAACGCCGCCGTGGCCATGTGCATCAGGCGGTAAGGGAACGAGGGGTTGAAGATCACGGCCAGCCAGTCCGTAGGGATCACGCGGCCGTCGATGATTTCAAAGCCCTGGGGTGTCTGCATCCAGCTGTTGGAGGCGAGAATCCAGAAAGTGGAAATCAGCGTGCCGACGGCCACCATCACGGTCGCAAAGAAGTGCAGCTTGCGCCCCACCTTGTTCCAGCCGAACAGCATCACCCCGAGGAAACCGGCCTCAAGGAAGAAGGCCGTGAGCACTTCATACGTCAGCAGCGGCCCGGTGACGGCGCCGGCGAAGTCCGAGAAACGGCTCCAGTTGGTGCCGAACTGGTAAGCCATGACCAAGCCGGAGACCACGCCCATGCCGAAGTTGACGGCAAAGATCTTCGACCAGAAATGGTAGAGGTCACGGTAGGTGTCGTTATGGGTCTTGAGCCACAAGCCTTCTAGCACCGCAAGGTAACTCGCCAGGCCGATGGTGATCGCCGGGAACAGGATGTGGAACGAGATGGTGAACGCAAACTGAATTCGGGCGAGATCTAACGCCTCCAAACCGAACATAAGTCTTCCTCTGTCAGGTAATACCGAATGCTGGCTGGAGGCCGCATCCACTGCCCCCACGGATATGGAGTGTGGCGAATTTCAATTCGTTTCTTTTTTTACCTACCACTTAGGGAATCAGGCCTTGCGGCCACCAGAACAAATCCTGAAATAGCTTTGATCTGGATCAATCACAGTCAAAAGAGTAGTCCCATTTTGGCGATTGACCTGTGTGGTCTTTTGCCGCGTGACAGCTTGCCTCAGCACAGTTTTTGCAACTGTTTGTTACAACTTGATGCTAATCTCGAGCTCCCCTCCCGCTTTGACCCGAACGCCCGATGCCCAGTGAACCCGCGTTGCTGTTACGTCACCACCGCCCTTTCATCGCGTTCTGGCTGGCGCGGATCTTCACCGCCAGCGGCTTCCAAATGCTCACCGTGGCCATCGGCTGGAACCTCTATCAACTGACCGGCAATGTGCTGGACTTGGGCTTGGTCGGTCTGGTGGAGTTCGTCCCGCGCGTGCTGTTCATGCTGCACACCGGGCATGTGGCCGACAGCTATGAGCGGCGCAAGGTGGCGGCCATCTGCCAGACCGTGCAGGCGCTGATTGCCTTTTCCCTGGCCATTGGCGGCCTGACCGGCAACGTGACCCGCGAGATGATCTTTATCCTCGCCTTCGTGCTCGGCGCCGCACGCTCCTTTGAAATGCCCACCACTCAAGCGCTGCTCCCAAGCATCGTACCCAGCGCCCTGTTCCCACGGGCCGTGGCCTCATCGCAATCGGCCCAGCAACTGGCAACCATCGTCGCCCCGGCCCTCGGCGGTTTGCTCTATGCGTTTGGCAGCGTGTGGGTGTATGGCCCGACCGTGGTGCTGTACCTCATTGCTTGCGTGCTGACCCTCAACCTGCCCGCCCGCCAGACCCCGCTGAATAAAGCCAAGGCCACGATGGACTCGCTGCTGGCCGGGATTCGCTTTATTCGCAGCCGCCCGGACATCCTCGGGGCAATTTCCCTCGACCTGTTCGCCGTGTTGCTCGGTGGTGCCACCGCGTTGCTGCCGGTGTTCGCCAAGGACATCCTGCTGACCGGCGCCTGGGGCCTGGGCCTGTTGCGTTCGGCGCCGGCAGTGGGCGCGTTGTTGATGTCGTTGTGGCTGGCGCGCTTTTCGGTCGACCGGCACGTGGGCCGCGTGATGTTTACCGCCGTCGGTGTGTTCGGGGTGGCGACCATCGCCTTCGGCCTGTCCACCTCGTTCTGGTTTTCCCTGGCGGTGCTGGTGGTGCTGGGCGCGGCGGACATGATCAGCATGGTGATCCGCGCCTCTTTCGTGCAGTTGGAGACACCGGACGACATGCGCGGGCGGGTCAGTGCGGTCAACGGCCTGTTTATTGGCGCGTCGAATCAACTGGGCGAGTTCGAGTCCGGGATCACCGCCCACTGGTTCGGCACCGTGCCCGCCGTGGTCATGGGCGGGATCGGCACGCTGGTGGTGACCGGGGCGTGGATCAAACTGTTCCCGACCCTGGCCAACCGCGACCGCATGCATGTGCCGGTGGACGAAACCACAGCCTGAACCTCACCGCCGGGTATCCGTGGCGTTCAAGGCCATTGATCAGCGGATATTGAGCTGGGTTTTCAGGGTATTTCGCGGCGCGTTGATCGACGTGTTGCTGTATTCGAACCAGCCTGGGGCGGCGACGTTCAGGTCGAACACATAGATGTAGCCCATCAGCGTGCCCGCGCCAGCGCAGGCCTGGCTGACGCTACCGACCTGGCACACCGCAGTGCGTTGCCCGTTGAGTTCGGCGCCATTGAAACGGCCTATCGGGTTGTTGCCCAGCCCGACTTCCATCACCGACACCTGGGTGGGCCCACGGTGCGTACACATCTGCGTGCTCTGCGAGCGCTCCGGAATCGTTTCCACACACCCCGTCGACTCGACCTTGAACACCCGCACCTCGCTCAAGGCCGGTGCAGTCGCGCCCCACGCCGGTGCCGCGCCTAGCCACAAGCTGATACAAGCGATCAGAGCTAGACTCCACGCGTTGGCTATTTTCATGCTGTCGATGACCCTGAATTAAACGTCGGCGCAGTATGCCTCAAGGCCATGATTCACAGCCATGCGTCACAAAGCCAACCCCGTGCGCCAAACGGGCCCGGCTGCTGGTATGATGCGCCGCTTTTTCCGATCCTCTCTGAAGCCACAGGCGCTTGGCGCAATTTGTGCTTTGACTTAGAGGTCAACAAATCACGACGCAACATAGCGTCACAGGGAGCAGGCATGCTGGAAAAGCTGTTTCAACTCAAAGCACACAACACGAACGTGCGCACCGAGATCCTCGCGGGCATCACGACATTCCTGGCCATGGCCTACATTTTGTTCGTGAACCCGAGCATCCTCGGCGAGACCGGCATGGACAAGGGCGCGGTGTTTGTCGCGACCTGCCTGGCCGCAGCCATCGGTTCGACCGTGATGGGCTTGATCGCCAACTACCCGATCGCGCTGGCGCCGGGCATGGGCCTCAACGCCTTCTTTACCTACACCGTGGTCCTGCACATGGGCCATACCTGGCAAGTAGCGCTGGGGGCGGTGTTCATTTCGGCGGTGCTGTTCTTCCTGCTGTCGATCTTCCGCATCCGTGAATGGATCATCAACAGCATCCCCCTGCCCCTGCGCTCGGCGATTGCTGCCGGTATCGGCCTGTTCCTGGCGCTGATCGCCCTGCACAACGCCGGAATCGTGATCGGCAACCCTAATACCCTGGTGGGCTTGGGCGACCTGACAAAACCGGCGCCGATCCTGGCCATCCTGGGCTTCATGCTGATCGTTGCGCTGGAAGCCCTGGCGGTACGAGGCGCGGTATTGATCGGCATCCTGGCCGTGACCATCGTGTCCATCCTGCTAGGCGTCACTGAGTTCGGCGGCGTGATGTCCATGCCACCGTCCCTGGCCCCCACCTTCCTGCAGTTGGATATCAAAGGCGCGTTGGACATCGGCCTGGTCAGCGTGATCTTCGCGTTCCTGTTCGTCGACCTGTTCGACAACTCCGGCACCCTGATCGGCGTGGCCAAGCGCGCCGGGCTGATGGGCAAGGATGGTCACATGCCGAAAATGGGCCGTGCGCTGATCGCCGACAGCACCGCCGCCATGGCCGGTTCGCTGCTGGGCACCTCGACCACCACCAGCTACATCGAGTCCGCTGCTGGCGTGAGTGCCGGTGGCCGCACCGGCTTGACCGCTGTCGTGGTCGCGATTCTGTTCCTGCTGGCGCTGTTCTTCTCGCCACTGGCCTCCAGCGTACCGGCCTTCGCCACCGCGCCTGCGCTGCTGTTCGTCGCGGTGCTGATGACCTCAGGCCTGGCGGAAATCGACTGGGATGACATTACTGTTGCAGCGCCGGTGGTGATCACCGCCCTGGCGATGCCCTTCACTTACTCCATCGCCAACGGCATTGCCTTCGGTTTCATCGCCTGGACCGCCATCAAGCTGCTTTCGGGCCGCTACCGTGAGCTGAACCCGGCACTGGTGATTCTGTCGATTCTGTTTGTGATCAAGCTGGGCTGGTTCAACGCATGACTTTTGACGCCACACGCTACACCGCTCAACTGCAAGACAAGGTCACGCGCTTGCGTGACCTGCTGGCACCGTTTGACGCACCCGAGCCCCAGGTCTTCGACTCGCCCCTGCAGAACTTCCGCCTGCGCGCGGAGTTCCGCCTGTGGCGCGAAGGCGGTGAACGCCACTACGCGATGTTCTCCCAGGACGACAAGCGCACGCCGATCCTGATCGAAGAATTCCCCATCGCCAGCCAGCGCATCAACCAGTTGATGCCGCAGCTCAAGGCCGCCTGGCAAGCCAGCGCCGCCCTGAGCCACAAGCTGTTCCAGGTGGAGTTCCTGACCACCCTGGCCGGCGACGCGATGATCACCCTGTGCTATCACCGCCCGCTGGACGAGCACTGGCACACCGCCGCGAACCAGCTTGCGGCCGACTTGAACGTGAGCATCATCGGCCGCTCCAAGGGCAAGCGCGATGTGATCGGCCACGACTATGTGGTGGAAAAACTCGACGTCGGTGGCCGCACCTTCAGCTACCGTCAACCCGAAGGCGCCTTCACCCAGCCCAACGGCACGGTGAACCAGAAGATGCTCAACTGGGCATACGAAGCACTCGGCGATCGCCCGGATGATCTGCTGGAGCTGTACTGCGGCAACGGCAACTTCACCCTGCCGCTGGCCACCCGCGTGCGCAACGTGCTCGCCACCGAAATCAGCAAGACCTCGGTGAATGCCGCCTTGAGCAACCTCGATGAAAACGCGGTGGATAACGTCACCCTGGTGCGCCTCTCCGCCGAAGAACTCACCGAAGCGCTCAATGAAGTGCGTCCGTTCCGCCGCCTGCACGGCATCGACCTGAAAAGCTACGCGTTCGGCAGCGTCTTCGTCGACCCGCCGCGTGCCGGCATGGACCCGGACACCTGCGAATTGACCCGACGCTTCGACAACATCCTCTATATCTCCTGCAACCCGGAAACCCTGGCGGCGAACATTGCGCAACTGCATGACACGCACCGGATCAGCCAATGCGCGTTGTTCGACCAGTTCCCGTGGACGCACCATATGGAGTCCGGGGTGCTGTTGACCCGTCGATAACCCCCCTCACGGTTCCTTGCGTGGTCGACCGCCCTTCTTGCCATTGGCTCGGGCGGCGGCGGATTTGGCCGCGCTGCTTTTACGGCCGTTATGCGACGCCACCAGGCTCACGGCCAACTCCATCAAGGGTTGGCTGGTCGCAATCAGGCCGGTGATGGAAACATGCAGGTCGCGGGCTTCACAGCACAGCGCCTTGCCGCCAAAACCGACCTCCAGTTGCTGGAAGTCCTGCGCGGAAAACCCTTCGAACTCCGGGAGACCGACCACCGGTAACAGGATGCGACTGCCGTCGCTGAAGCCGATGGAGAGGCAGTCGTCCTCGTAACGCACCGAGCAAGCATTGGCGTACAAACGCTTCAGTTTGCGCCCCCGCACGATGGCCTTATCGATATCGGCCTCAGTGATCGGTACATCGGGCAAGGTTTTGGCTTTTACGATTTTCATAGATCAATCTCCACACTATCTGGCGCCCTGACCAGACTCAAAAGGGTTCGCTGCCTCGCCACATCGTGCCGGGCGTTTGCAATCACATACACACCACGCCGAATGACCAACCCCGGCACCACCTCATCGGCGTCCCAATCCCAGGAATGGTTCTCCAGGCAAACCGTTTGCAGTTTTTCCCACCAGATCCTTCGTACATGAGCCAAGACGTGCCGCTGCATTAACGTCTGGCGTATGCCTTCCAGAATCCCACGGGGTGGCCGCCGCCGTTCGGGGTCTACATCCCAAAGCGCCACTCGCCCATCCAGAAAGCTGAAGCGAAAGCGCGCATCCCATTGCTTTCCCCTGACATGTACGTGAGGCGGGCAATGCTCATCCCTGAGAAACACCGAAATCACATGTCCTTTGTAAGTGCCTACTTTCATCGTAACCCATCCGTTAGGTTATTTTCCGCCGTGTAACACTTTTCCAAGCGTCACCCGACAACCGGCTCCTTGATCAGGGCGTTTTTTCACAGCGTAGTAACGACGGGCAAACCGTCGAATGCGGTCTTGTAACTACTCATGGCGGCGCCT
Organism: Pseudomonas sp. PSPC3-2; assembly: GCF_049897085.1. Taxonomy (NCBI): domain Bacteria; kingdom Pseudomonadati; phylum Pseudomonadota; class Gammaproteobacteria; order Pseudomonadales; family Pseudomonadaceae; genus Pseudomonas; species Pseudomonas sp. PSPC3-2. The sequence goes on along the minus strand of NZ_JAFCVO010000007.1, from coordinate 173,445 downwards.
GGAAATGCCCGGTCTCACTGATTAACGGTTCGATAATCGAACACATCTACCGCCATCGATTGACCAAATTAACCATTCAGTACATTTTATCCCCACAACGAATAATAACTGTGGAGATCCCCTTATGCAGCCCATCGTGCTGGTGCTCAACGGCCCCAACCTCAACCTGCTCGGTACCCGCGAACCTGCCACCTACGGGCATGAAACCCTGGCCGACGTCGCTGCCCTGTGCGGCCGCAGCGCGGAACAACTGGGGCTGAGGATCGAGTTCCGCCAGACCAACCATGAAGGTGAGTTGCTCGACTGGATCCACGGTGCCCGCGCCCGTTGCGCCGGTATCGTGATCAACCCGGCGGCCTGGACCCACACCTCGGTGGCGATTCGCGATGCGCTGGTGGCCAGTGAAGTGCCGGTGATCGAGGTGCATTTATCCAACGTGCATGCGCGCGAGGCGTTTCGTCATCACTCGTTTGTGTCGCCCATCGCCAAGGCGGTACTCGCCGGGTTTGGCAGCCACGGCTATCACCTGGCCCTGGAACATTTCAGCCACACGGTGAAAGGATGAGCCCGATGAAACCGCGCATCCTCGCCGGCCTGATCGGCGCCGGCATCCAGGCCTCGCGCACGCCCGCCCTGCATGAACAGGAAGGTGACGCCCAAGGCCTGCGCTACTTGTATCGCCTGATCGACCTGGAACCGCTGCACCTGGACATCAATGCCCTGCCCGACCTCCTGAAGGCTGCCGAGCAGATGAACTTCACCGGGTTGAACATTACTTACCCGTGCAAGCAGGCGATCCTGCCTTTACTCGATGAATTGTCCGACGAGGCCCGGGGCATTGGCGCGGTCAACACCGTGGTGTTCAAGGAGGGCAAACGCATCGGCCATAACACTGACTGCCTGGGCTTTGCCGAAGGCTTTCGCCGTAACCTGAATGACGTGGCACGCCAACGCGTGGTGCAGATGGGCGCCGGGGGGGCAGGCGCGGCTGTGGCTCATGCGCTGCTGGCAGAGGGCGTTGAACGCTTGAGCATTTTCGACGTGGACGCCAGCCGCGCTCGCGACCTGGTGGATAACCTCGCCCGGCGTTTCGGTAACGGCCGCGCCCAGGTTGGCAACGATCTGGAAAACGCCATGGCCGAGGCCGACGGCCTGGTGAACACCACGCCGATGGGCATGGCCAAGCTGCCGGGCACGCCGGTGCCAGCCGCGCTGTTACGCGCTGAACTGTGGGTCGCGGAAATCGTGTATTTCCCCCTGGAAACCGAACTGCTGCGTAACGCCCACGCCTTGGGTTGTCGCACCCTGAATGGCGGCAACATGGCGGTGTTTCAAGCGGTGAAGGCGTTTGAATTATTCAGTGGCGTGGTGCCAGATGCACACAGGATGTTGGCGCACTTCCAGAGCATGAATACCTGAAGGCCAAAACCGAATCCAAATGTGGGAGCAAGCCCCCTCCCACATTGAGTCCGCGCCAGCCTCAGGCCTGCAGGTAACGCAACACCGACTCACAAATCATCTCGCGATGCCGCTGTTTAACCGCCTCATCCGACAAGTCGATCTGAAAAATCTCACTGAACGTATGGCGGTTGGATACGCGGTAAAAACAGAATGAGTTGATCAACAGGTGAACGTCCAGCGGCACCAGCCCCGCACGGAACAGCCCCATCTCGGCGCCACGGCGCAAGGTCGTGCCCAACGCATCCAGAATGTTGCTGTTCATCGCCTTGATCGAATCGGAGCGCTTCACGTACTCGGCATTGTGGATATTTTCGATGCTGACGATGCGCACGAAATCCACGTTCCGGTCGTGGTGATCAAAGGTGAACTCCACCAGCCGGCGGATCGCTTCGCGCGGTTCCAGGGCCGTCAGGTTCATGCGTGTTTCAGTGTTGCGGATATCGCCGTAGAGCTTCTCCAGCACCTCGACGTACAACTGCTCCTTGCTGCCGAAGTAGTAATAGATCATGCGTTTTGAGGTGTGGATACGCTCGGCGATCGCATCCACGCGAGCGCCAGAGAGACCCTGCTGAACAAACTCGACAATGGCTTCTTGCAGTATGTTTTCGCGGGTCTTTTCCGGGTTGTTCTTGCGACTCTTGCGCGGTGCGTCTGACACTGCGGAGAGATCGGGAGTCAAGGTCATGGTGCGCTCACGGCCGGTTTTTATTGTGCAGGCCGCGATTATGGGCCGCGGCGTTCCCCGAAGGAAGCACAAGGCCCTCCGTCATAACCGTGCCTGGCGTACCGCACCGCTGCGCGACTTGGCCATCGCCGCCAGGCGCACCGCCACGTTGGCCGCGCCGTAGCCGGCATAGCCATTCTTGCGCTGGATGATCTCGAAGAAAAAACGCCCCTCGAACGGCTCGGTGTACACATGAAACAACTCACCGCCCTGGGCGTCGCGGTCGTACAGCACGTTGTAGTACGCCAGCTCGCTGAGGAACTCATCGTCGAAATCAAAGCGCGCCGCCAGGTCGTCGTAGTAGTTGAGCGGGATATCCAGCAACGGCACGCCCGCCTCCTTGGCCCGGCGCACCTCGGCGAAAATATCCGCGCAGTCGAAGGCAATGTGATGCACACCCGAGCCTCGATAGCTCGACAGCGCGTGGGAAATCGCGGTGTTGCGGTTCTCGGAAATATTCAGCGGCAGGCGAATCGAGCTGCAGCGGCTACGCAGCGCACGGCTTTTCACCAGGCCATACGGATCAGGCAGCACCACTTCGTCATCGGCTTCGAAATCCAGCAGGCTCTTGTAGAACAGCACCCAGCTGTCGAGGCTGTCGGCGGGCAAGGCCATCGCCATGTGGTCGATGCGCAAAAGCCCGCCGCTGGAGGCAGCGCTCGGTTGCAGATTGAAATCGGTGTCGTATACGCCTTCGCTTGGGTCCACCAGATAAATCAGGCTGCCGTCCGGCGCGCGCACCGCCGCCAATTCCAGCTCATTCGGCCCGACCAGGCCACGATAAGGCTGACCCTTGTAGGCCACCGCCCGCTGCAGGGCCTTGGCGCTGTCCTTGACCCGCATCGCCGTGGCACACAACGACGGCCCGTGGGCCTCGAAAAAGTTGTGGGCGAAGGAATACGGTTCGCAGTTGAGGATCAGGTTGATATCACCCTGGCGCAACAGGCTGACACTCTTGGAGCGATGCTGGCCGACCTTGACGAAGCCCAGGCGCTCCAGCCATTGCGTCAGCTTGGCGCCGAGGTTTTCGTCCACGGCAAATTCAAGGAATTCAATACCGTCGTATTCGCTGGCGGGCGGGGTGTCGAAGAGGATATCCACCGGCGTGGCTGGCTGTTCATGCGCCAGGCGCTGGCGGGTTTTCTCTTCCAGGTACAGCAGCGAACGCAAGCCATCCGCCGCGTTGGCCCGGGTTGGCGCGGCGCGGAAGCCGTCGTTGAAGATCTCCAGGGACAACGGCCCGGTATAACCGCTCTTGATGATCGGCGCGAGAAAGCCCGCCAGGTCGAATTCGCCCTGGCCGGGGAAGCAACGGAAGTGGCGGCTCCACTCCAGCACATCCATGGCCAGGATCGGTGCGTCGGCCATTTGCACAAAGAAGATCTTGTCGCCGGGAATCTCGGCGATAGCACTCGGGTCGCCCTTGAGCGACAGGGTATGGAAGCTGTCGAGCAACACCCCAAGGCTCGGGTGATCGACCTGGCGCACCAGGTTCCACACCTGCTGCCAGGTGTTCACATGCCTGCCCCAGGCCAGCGCTTCATAGCCAATGCGCAGGCCACGGCGGCCGGCGTGTTCGGCGAGCAGGCTGAGGTCATCGAGCAAAATACGTTCATCGCCCACGCAATCGGCCGAGGCATTGCTGCACACCAGCACCAGGTCGGTGCCCAGCTCCTGCATCAGGTCGAACTTACGCTCAGCGCGCTCCAGGTTACGTGCCAGGCGGTCGCGGCGGCAGCCTTCAAAGTCGCGGAACGGCTGAAACAAGGTGATGGCTAGGCCCAAGTCAGTGCATATTTGCCTGACTTCCCGTGGGCTGCCATCGTAATACAATAGGTCGTTCTCGAAGATCTCAACCCCATCAAACCCGGCGGCGGCAATGGCTTCGAGCTTTTCTGGCAGGGTGCCGCTCAAGGAAACAGTGGCGATGGAACGTTGCATGGGGCGACTCCCGGCAGTTGTTATTTACAGTAAATTATTCGCCCCCAGCCTACACACAGCAATTCAAATGTACGAACCAGTTAGTTTTTAGGGCGATTATCGAACACAATGGCCATCGGCGAATTGACGATTTTTTAGCCACTGCGCACCATCGTTCCTGTAGCAACGTCCAAAATAAAACCCAGAACACACCCTAAAAATTCCAAAAAACGGGTAAAACCTCATGCCTTCGCAAAACTCCGTCCTGGCTGCGCGCCCGGCCAACCCGCATGCCGGCATCGGCGACAAGATTCGCGGCGCACTGGCCGTCGGCAAAACCCGCTGGGGCATGCTGGCCCTGGTGTTCTTCGCCACCACGCTCAACTACATCGACCGCGCCGCCCTGGGCGTGATGCAACCGATCCTTGCCAAAGAAATGAGCTGGACGGCGATGGACTACGCCAACATCAACTTCTGGTTCCAGGTCGGCTATGCGATTGGCTTTGTGCTGCAAGGCCGGCTGATCGACCGCGTGGGTGTCAAGCGCGTGTTCTTCTGCGCGGTGCTGCTGTGGAGCGTGGCCACCGGCGCCCACGGCCTGGCCACCTCGGCCGTCGGCTTTATGGTCTGCCGCTTTATCCTCGGGCTGACCGAAGCCGCCAACTACCCGGCCTGCGTCAAGACCACCCGCCTGTGGTTCCCTGCCGGCGAACGCGCAGTGGCCACCGGCATCTTCAACGCCGGCACCAACGTCGGCGCGATGATGACGCCGATGCTGCTGCCGTTGATCCTGCATGTGTGGGGCTGGCAAGCGGCGTTCCTGTGCATGTCGGCACTCGGTGGGATCTGGCTGCTGTTCTGGGGCTTGAAGTACTACAACCCGGAAGACCATCCAACCGTTAAGCAATCCGAATTGGACTACGTGCAACGGGAAGTCGAACCGGAACAGCCCCGCGTCCCCTTCAGCCGTATCCTGCGCATGCGCGGCACTTGGGCCTTCGCCATCGCCTACTCGCTGACCGCACCGGTGTTCTGGTTCTACCTGTATTGGCTACCGCCGTTCTTGAACCAGCAATACAACCTGGGCATCAACGTGACCCAGATGGGTATCCCGCTGATCATCATTTACCTGACCGCCGACTTCGGCAGTGTGGGGGGTGGGATTCTGTCGTCGTTCCTGATCGGCCGCGGGTTGAACCCGATCAAGGCGCGGCTGCTGTCGATGCTGCTGTTTGCCTGCTGCATCGTCGGCGTGATCTTGGCCGCCGGTTCCAGCCAGTTGTGGGTCGCGGTGTTCGCCATCTCCCTGGCGATTGGTGCGCATCAGGCCTGGACCGCCAACATCTGGAGCCTGGTGATGGACTACACGCCCAAGCACATGATGAGCACGGTGTTTGGCTTCGGCGGCATGTGCGCGGCCATCGGCGGCATGTTCATGACCCAGATCGTCGGCCACATCCTGACCGTGACGAACAACAACTACACCGTGCTGTTCACCCTGATCCCGGCGATGTACTTCATCGCGCTGACCTGGATGTACTTCATGGCGCCGCGCAAGATTCCTACAGTCGACGCCTGATTCAGCGCCGCCGCTGCTGCCAGGCAGCGGCCAACCCGCTCATGCAGATCACCCCGATGCCGACCACCGTGGTCAAGTCGGGGGTATGCGCAAACACCAGCCAGCCCAACACCCCCGCGAACACGATCTGGCAATAGCCGAACGGCGCCAGCAAGGCCGGCGCCGCAAAGCGGAAGGCCTGGGTCAGCATCAAGTGCGCGGTCATCCCACAGGTGCCCAACGCCAGCATCAATACGCCGTGCCACAGGGTCGGCACTTGCCAGAAGAACGGCACCATCGCACTCATCACCAAGGTATTGCACAGGCCGGCGAAGAAGTTACTGGTGGTGGGCGTGTCGTATTGGCTGAGGATGCGCGTGAGCAGTTGGTAGAAGCAGAAGAACAATGCCGAGCACAGCGGCAGCAGCACCGCAGGGGTGAACAATTCACCGCCTGGGTGGATGATCACCAGCACCCCGACAAACCCGCAGATCACCGCCAGCCATTGGCCACGCGTGACATGCTCACCGAGCAGGGGCACCGACAGCGCCGTTACCAGGATCGGCGCGAGGAAGTTCACCGCCGTGGCTTCCGCCAGCGGGATGTAATGCAGCGCAGCGGTAAAAAACAGGCTGGTGCCCAACAGGCACAAGGCCCGCACTGCCTGCATCCCCGGCCGCTTGCTGCGCAGCACACGCAAGCCTGATTGCGGCAGGAAAATCCCGGCCATCAACAAGGTATGCACCAGGTAACGCGCCCACACCACCATCACGATCGGGTAGAACCCGGCCAGGAATTTGGACAAGGCGTCGTGGCTGGAGAACAGAAAAGTCGCCACCACAATCAGCAGAATGCCTTTGAAGGGATGGTTGACGCCGGAAAGGGGGGTGCTGACAGTCATTGAATTCTCTTGCGTGGCGGGCTGAACGCGGTGGTACTCAACCCGGTAATCTAGCAGCCGGGCATGCGTCTGCCCCAAGAGCATAACCAAACACCGTGCGAACAGCGCACTAAATCACTGCAATCGAGTCCAACGCTGCACGTTCGCCCCTGCGTTGCACACTTTTTAACCAAGGCCTTGCCGCTATGAAAAAAACTGTCTTTCTTCTGTCTGCCCTTGCCCTGCTCGCCGCGTGCAACCAAGAGTCCAAGGCACCGGCCAAACCGGCGCCGCCTTCCGTGCAAGCGACCCTGGTGCCGCAAACCCCGCCCACCGACAACTGGGTCGGTAAATGGATCGGCGTCGAAGGTTTGCACCTGACCATCGCCAAGGACGACAGCATCGGCCGTGGCCACTACCTTCTGACCATGCAGTACGGCCTCGACGCCGACGCCGCCGGCACCTTTAAAGGTGAAACGACTGAAGACGGCATCGCGTTCACCCGCCCGGACGGCCCGCAACGGCTGCGCGCCGGTGACGGTGCGGCGACCGGATTGAAATGGCTGGCGGATAAAAAGGACTGCTTGATTGTTGCTACCGGCGAAGGCTATTGCCGTTAATCACGACCATAATCAATCACGGTTAGCACTTCGAGGATTGCCCCATGCTATGGAAAAAAGGCCGACGCAGCGACAACGTGGTGGATGCCCGCGATGACAGTGGCGGCGGCGGTGGCGGTGGTATGCGCTTTGGCGGCGGCAAGGGCCTGAGCTTGACCGCGATTGTGTTGATCGTCGGCATCGGCTGGCTGACCGGCCAGGACCCGCTGCAGATCCTCGGCCAATTGACCGGCCAGATGGACCAGGCGCCCTCGGTGAGCACTCCATCGCGCCAGGCGCCGCCGGCCAATGACGAGCAAGTCGACTTTGTCCGCGCGGTATTGGGCGATACCGAAGACACCTGGGGCCAGGTGTTCAAGGAAAACGGCTTGGCCTACAAGAACCCGCAACTGATTCTGTTCCGCGGCCGGGTCAATTCCGCCTGCGGTGGCGCCACTTCCGCCAGCGGCCCGTTCTATTGCCCGGCGGATCAGCAGGTGTACCTGGACCTGGATTTCTTCCGGGAAATGTCACAACGGTTCAAGGCCGCTGGCGATTTTGCCCAGGCCTACGTGATCGCCCACGAAGTCGGGCACCACGTGCAGACCTTGCTCGGCATCTCGTCGAAGATCCAGGCTGCGCGCCAGCAAGGCCGGCAAATGCAAGGCGACGGCGGCCTGCTGGTGCGCCAGGAGCTGCAAGCCGACTGCTTTGCCGGGGTGTGGGCCTATCGTGCGCAAAAACGCCTGAACTGGCTGGAGCCCGGCGATATTGAAGAAGCGCTGAATGCGGCCAACGCGATTGGCGATGACCGTTTGCAGCAACAGGGCCAGGGCCGCGTCGTGCCGGACTCGTTTACCCACGGCACCTCGGCGCAGCGGGTGCGCTGGTTCAAGACCGGCTTTGCCCAAGGCCAGATCACTCAATGCGACACCTTTACGGCCAAGAGTCTTTAGATGAATACGCGATTGGGCATGCTGCTGGGTTTGTTGGTCACCTGTTGCGCCCCCGCCTGGGCCGCCGAGCACGGGGTCAAGGTGGTCAGTCCCGAGCGCTTTCACCTGGATGCCGGCGACCTCAGCCTCGGCTTGAGCCAGGATTGGGCGAAACCGCTGCCCAACGTCACGCGTGCGTTGATCATCGTGCATGGTCGCCTGCGCAACGCACAAACCTACCTGCAGAGCGGTGAAGACGCCGCCGAGCAGGCAGGGGTTGGCGGCACGACGCTGGTGATCGCGCCGCAGTTTCTGAATCAGTCCGATGTGAAACGCAATCACCTGGACAAGCAACTTCTGCGCTGGAAGGGCAATGACTGGATGGCCGGCGAGCCCTCAGTGGAGCCGGGAGCTGTCAGCTCCTTCGGTGCACTCGACCAGATCATCAAGCACCTGGGTAACCGCACGCTATTTCCGGCGCTGAGAGCGATTGTGGTGGCCGGCCATTCCGGCGGTGGCCAGGTGGTGCAACGCTTCGCCCTTACCGGCCACGACCATCCGACCCTGCAAACCGCGGGCATCAGCCTGCGTTTTGTGGTGGCCAACCCGTCGTCCTACGCCTACTTCAGCCCGCAGCGGCCGGTGCCATTCAAGGTCGCCGACTGCCCTGGCTTCAATGACTGGAAGTACGGCATGCAGCACCTGCCCGCCTATGCCAAGGGGCAAAGCGCCGAGCAACTGGAGCAGGCCTATGTGTCGCGTGACATCACCTACCTGCTCGGCCAGCAGGACACCGACCCGAACCACCCCGCGCTGGATAAAAGCTGTGAAGCCGAGACCCAGGGCGCGTATCGCCTGATTCGTGGGCACAACTATTTTGACAGCCTCAAGCAACGCCATCCGCAACTGACCCAGAAGCTGGTGGAAGTGCCGGGGGTTGGGCATAACGGGGATGGGATGTTTACCTCGCCCGAGGGCCAGAACGTACTGTTTTCCCGGTATTAACTGAAGAAACCGGCTCAACATGTGGGAGGGGGCTTGCCCCCGATTGCGGTGTAACAGTCAGCCAATTTTTAACTGACAGACCGCTATCGGGGGCAAGCCCCCTCCCACATTTGATCTCTATTGCCCGGGCTGGATCATCCGGCGCAATACCGTGCAATCCTCGGCATGCCAGTCGGCCAACTCCGGCCATGGGTTCTCCGGCAAGTTGACCAACACGGTCCGCGTGCCTGCGGCGCGGCCGCAATCCAGGTCAAAGCGGTAATCCCCCACCATCACCATCGCACTGGGCGATACGTCCCAGGCCGCCGCCAGTTTGAGCAAGCCACCCGGATCAGGCTTGGGTGGCGCATCATCACGCCCCAACACATCCTCGGCGGCAAAGCAGTCCGCCAGGCCAATCGCTTCCAGGGTGATATGCGCCAGTTCCCGCGCATTGCGGGTCAGGATGCCCAGGCGACAACCGCGCCCGGCCAATTCCCGCACCAGTTCCACCGCGCCTTGCGCCGCAACCGAACCCAGCGCCAGCTCGCGCTCATGCTCAAGCAACCAGGCATGTTTGGCTGCCGCGACATCCGCCGGCAACTCCGCGAGGTGGCTGAGGATGTCGTCCTCTGGCGGAATATCCAGCGCCACGCGAATCGCCGCAAAGTCATGCACGGCCACCGTGAGGGTGCCGTCCATGTCGAACACCCAGTGTTTAATGTCCGCCAGGCTCATGCCCAATCCTTGCGGTGGCGGATCAGGCCTTCCTGGGTGACCGAGGCCACCAGTTGCCCGGCGCGGTTGTACACGCTGCCGCGGGAGAAACCACGGGAATTGCCGGCCCACGGGCTGTCCATGGCGTAGAGCAACCAGTCATCGGCGCGCAAGTCGGCGTGGAACCACAGCGCGTGGTCGAGGCTGGCGACCTGCATGTCTTTCTGCCACACGGTCTTGCCATGGGGCAGCAGCGACGTGGTCAGCAGGCCGAAGTCCGAGGCGTAGGCCAGCAGGTATTTATGCAGCGCCGGGGTATCGGCCAGGGCACCGTCGGCGCGGAACCACACGTACTTGACCGGGTCGGACGGCTGCGGGTTGAACGGGTCGGTTTCGGTCACCGGGCGCACTTCGATCGGCTTGGGGCACAGCAACTTGTCGCGCATGTGCTCGGGGATCAGGTGGGCGCGCTGCTTGGTCAGCTCCAGCTCCGACGGCAGGTTTTCCGGGCCAACCACGTCGGGCATGGAGGTCTGGTGTTCGAAGCCGGCTTCGTCGTACTGGAACGAGGCGCTGCAGGTAAAAATCGGCTGGCCCTTCTGGATCGCCGTCACCCGGCGCGTGCTGAAGCTGCCGCCATCGCGCACGCGGTCCACCGAATACACCACCGGCAATGCCGCATCGCCGGGGCGCAAAAAATAGCCGTGCAGGGAATGCACGTGCCGCTCGGCCTCTACGGTCTGGCTGGCAGCCGACAGCGACTGGCCGAGCACTTGCCCGCCGAACAGTTGGCGAAAACCCAGGTCCTGGCTGCGGCCGCGAAAGAGGTTTTCCTCGATCGGCTCCAGGGTCAGCAAGTCCACCAGATCTTCCAATACTTGGCTCATAGAGCAACTCCTACAATCTATGGGGCATTCCGGGCTGCTTATCCGTGCAGCGTGTCCAACCATTGGGCGCGGGTGATGCGGTACAAAACATGCGGGCGCAGCGGGTCATCAACTGCGACCTTGGGGTGTTCAAAATCTGCCTGGGGATCGTAATGCATCCCGATGGCTTGCATGACTTTTTGTGATGGCAGATTGGTTTGGGTGGTGAAGGCGACGATTTCGTCCAGTTGCAAGCGGTCGAAACCACAGCGCAACGCAGTCCATGCCGCCTCGTTGGCATACCCGAGGCCCCAATGCTCGCGAGCCAGGCGCCAGCCGATTTCCACCGCAGGGGTGAAGCCGGCTTCAAAGCTGACATTCTGCAACCCGGCCAGGCCGATAAATGCGCCACTGTCCTTGCGCTGCAAGGCCCACAGGCCAAAGCCGTATTCGGCGAAATGCCCACGAATCCGGCCGATCAATGCGGCGCTTTCCAGGCGGTCCAATTGGGCCGGGAAATAACGCATCACCTGCGGGTCGGCGCACATGTGCGCAAACTCCGTCAGGTCGGCATCGCGCCATTGGCGCAGCACCAGGCGTGCGCTTTCCAATTCCAGTATCGGCTCCATGGGTCCCCCTCCCTTGCCATGTGCGTGAGTGTAACGCGCTGTTAAGATCCGTCGCAGGTTCCCGTCAGAAAATCCCATGCCTTTGCCATTGATCTACCACGATGACTACAGCCCCGAATTCCCGGCGGACCACCGCTTCCCCATGGACAAGTTCCGCCTGTTGCGTGACCACTTGGTGTCCACCGGGCTGACCCAGGACAGCCAATTACTGCGCCCACCGCTGTGCCCGGCAGAGATTCTGGCCCTGGCCCATGAACCTGGGTATATAGAACGCTACATGAGCGGCGAGTTGTCCCGCGAAGACCAACGGCGCCTCGGCCTGCCCTGGAGCGAAGCCCTGGCGCGACGTACCGTGCGTGCGGTGGGCGGTTCGATCCTAGCGGCAGAACAGGCACTGGAACACGGCCTGGCCTGCCACCTGGCGGGCGGCACCCATCACGCCCACTACGACTACCCGGCGGGCTTTTGCATCTTCAATGACCTGGCCGTGATCAGCCAATACCTGCTGGCCAGCGGCCGGGTCGACCGCGTGCTGATCTTCGACTGCGACGTCCACCAGGGCGACGGCACCGCACGTATCCTCCATGACACGCCAGACGCGATCACCGTGTCGCTGCACTGCGAAAAGAACTTCCCGGCGCGCAAGGCCCAGAGCGACTGGGACATCCCGCTGCCCATGGGCATGGGTGATGCCGAGTACCTCAAGGTGGTGGACGACGCGCTCAACTACCTGCTGCCGCTGTACCAGCCGGACCTGGTGCTGTACGACGCGGGCGTCGACGTGCATAAGGATGACGCCCTTGGCTACCTCAAGCTGACAGATGAAGGCCTCGCCGCCCGCGATGAAAGCGTGATACGCCATTGCCTGGGCCGCGACATTCCGGTGATGGGCGTGATCGGCGGCGGCTACAGCAAAGACCGCCCGGCCCTGGCTCGCCGCCACGGCATCCTGCACCACAGCGCGCAACGGGTGTGGACGTCATCAGGTTGTCATTGAAGTGTGGGCGTTACCCACAATGCCTGTGGAACGGCCTGTGGATAACTTGAGCGTAAAGCGTTGAAAGCCAGTAACTGCATAGCCTGTAGGAAGCTGTACGTTTTTTGATCAGGAACTTGCGGCGTCCTCGGGTAGAATGCTCGGCCTATTCACGCGACCGTAGCCCTGCCCATGCCTCACACCCCTGCTCAACACGTCACTATTATCGGCGGCGGCCCTGCCGGCCTGATGGCCGCTGAAGTCCTGAGCCAGGCAGGCCTGCGGGTGGACGTGTACGACGGCATGCCCTCGGTGGGGCGCAAGTTCCTGCTGGCCGGCGTGGGCGGTATGAACATCACCCACTCCGAGGCTTACCCGGCGTTCCTCTCACGCTACGCCGAACGTGCACCGCAGATGGCGCCATTGCTGCGCGCGTTTGGCGCGCAAGCGCTGTGCGAATGGATTCATGGCCTGGGCATCGAGACCTTTGTCGGCACCTCCGGCCGGGTGTTTCCTACCGATATGAAAGCCGCCCCGCTGTTGCGTGCCTGGCTCAAGCGCCTGCGCGACCACGGTGTGGTTATCCACACCCGCCATCGCTGGCTGGGCTGGAGCGCGGACGGTGGTTTACTTATCCACAGCCCGGACGGCGAAAAAACCATCCACAGCGACGCCGTGCTGCTGGCCCTTGGCGGCGGTAGTTGGTCGCGCCTGGGCTCCGACGGCGCCTGGCTCAAACTGCTGGAAGATAAAGGCGTGCCCTGCGCGCCGTTACAGCCCAGTAATTGTGGCTTCGAGGTGTCGGCCTGGAGCGAACTGATGGTCAGCAAATTCGCTGGCGCGCCGTTGAAAAACGTCGCCATTGGCCTGGGTGATGACAAGCCACGCCTGGGCGAATGCGTGATCACCGCCACCGGCATCGAGGGCAGCCTGATCTACGCGCTGTCGGCGCCGATTCGTGAAGCGATCAATCGCGAGGGCGTGGCCACGGTGCATATCGACCTGCTGCCGAGCAAACCGCTGGACAAGGTCCAGGCCGCGCTGGCTAAACCGCGTGGTTCGCGCTCGATGAGCAAGCATTTGCACAGTCAGTTGGGGTTGGATGGGGTCAAGGCGGCGTTATTGCGCGAACTGGCACCCGCCGGACACTTCAACGACCCGGCGCAATTGGCTGTGGATATCAAGGCATTGCCCCTGAGCCTGGCGAAAACCCGGCCGATGGATGAAGCGATCAGTACGGCGGGGGGCGTGCCGTTTGAGGCGCTGGACGAGCGGTTGATGCTCAAGCAATTGCCCGGGGTGTTCTGCGCGGGGGAAATGCTGGATTGGGAAGCGCCGACCGGCGGGTATTTGCTGACGGGGTGTTTTGCCAGTGGCAGAGCCGCCGGGCGGGGCATGTTGGAATGGTTGAACACTTCAGATTTGCGGTGAACTCTAGTCCGCCATCGGGGGCAAGCCCCCCTCCCACATTTTGAATGTATTCACAGATCAAAACTGTGGGAGGGGGCTTGCTCCAGATAGGCCATCAGCCGCGCCGAAAAATCACTTCTTCTTACGCGGCCCGGTGTTGAACACCGGCACTTTGCGCACCGGCTTGATCGACGGCTCCGCCGGCGCCACTTCGCCACTGTCCACCCACTTGCCCAGGTTGCGCTTACCGCCACCACCGGACGCCTTGGGTTTCTTAGGCTTTTTCGGCTTCTTCACCACCTGCCCACTGGCATCGGTATCCGGCACTCGGTGTTCCGGTTCGAAATCCTGCTCCATATGCCGGGTCAAGGTCTGACGGGTCAGCATCTCGATGGCCGACAGCATGTTCACTTCATCGGCACACACCAGGGAAATCGCTTCACCGGTGTTGCCCGCGCGGCCGGTACGGCCGATACGGTGGATGTAGTCCTCAGCCACGATCGGCAGGTCGAAGTTGACCACCAGCGGCAGGTCTTCGATATCCAGGCCACGGGCCGCCACGTCGGTGGCCACCAGGATCTGCACATCGCTTGACTTGAAGCGGTCCAGCGCACGTTGGCGGGTCGCCTGAGGCTTGTCGCCGTGGATGCCGTCGGCATTGATACCCAAGCCCTGCAGCTTATCCACCAGTGCATCCACGCCGTTACGGGTCTTGGCGAACACCAGCACCTGCTTCCAACGGCCCTTGCGCATCAGGTGGACAAACAGCTCCGGCTTGCGCTTCTTGTCGACCGGCACCACCCATTGCTTGACGGTATTGGCGGCGACGTTGCGCGGGCTGACTTCGATGCTCAGCGGGTCGTTGAGCATTTGCCCGGCGAGCGTGCGGATTTCATCGGAGAAGGTCGCGGAGAACAGCAGGGTCTGGCGCTTTTTCGGCAGCATGCGGTAAATATTCGCCAGCTCCTCGGAGAAGCCCAGGTCGAGCATGCGGTCGGCTTCGTCGAGCACCAGGGTTTGCAGTTGATTGAGTTTCAGCGCGTTCTGGCGAAACAGGTCGATCAGGCGGCCAGGCGTGGCAACCAGCACGTCGACGCCTTTGCGCAGCTTCATCATCTGCGGGTTGATGCTCACGCCGCCGTACACCGCGTAGGTGGTGAGCGGCAGGTTTTGGGCGTACTCAGCAACGCTGGCGTGAACCTGCTCGGCCAGCTCGCGGGTCGGGCACAGAATCAGCGCACGCGCCGAGTTGGCAGCGACTTTCGGCCCTTCCATGGTCAGCAGTTGCAGGAGCGGCACGGCGAAAGCGGCGGTCTTGCCAGTGCCGGTCTGGGCGGCGGCCATCAGGTCGCGGCCGGCCAGCACCGCCGGAATGGCTTGCGCCTGCACCGGCGTCGGAGTCTGGTAGCCGAGCGTCTCAAGGGCGCGCTGCAAGGGTTCGATCAGGCCAAGGGTGGCGAAAGTCATGTGTTTACCGTAGGGAAAATTCAGCGCCTAAGGGGGTAAAAAGGCGTTATGCGCGGCAGTTTACCTTATTTTCGGCCCAGGCTTTCGCCACTGGGGCAGGCTGATCAACAGCACGGCGCTGATGATCACCAACATGGCCAACGCCTCCTCGATACCGATGGACTCGCCGACAAACACAATCCCCAACAACACCGCCACTGCCGGGTTGACATACGCATAGCTGGTCGCGGCCGCCGGGCGCACGTGCTTGAGCAAGTACATATAGGCGTTGAAGGCGATGATCGAGCCGAACACCGTCAGGTAGGCCAGCGCCAGCCAGCCTTCCAGCGGCGGCATGGCTTGCAGGCGCTCACCGGACACCGCACTGCCAATCAACAACGCCACACCGGCCACCAGCATTTCCGCTGCACTGGCCATGGCGCCCTGGGGCAGCGACAGTTGCCGGCTCCAGACCGAACCGAATGCCCAAGAGGCGGCGGCAAACAACAGCAAAGCCGCGCCCATCGGGCTCGATTGCAGGGTGCTGCCCATGTTGAGCATGGCGATGCCGACAATGCCCAGAATCACCCCGGCCCATTCCAGCCGGGTATTGCGCGCCCCCCAGAAGTAACCACACAGCAAGGTGAACAGCGGCACGGTCGCCACGGCCAACGCGGCGACCCCGGACGACACGCCCGCATGCTCCGCCAACGTGACACCACCGTTACCGAAGGTGAGCAGCAAAATCCCGATCATCCCGGCAGCCTTCCACTGCGCCCACGTCGGCGCCGGCACCCCGCGCCAGCGCAAAAACGCGTACATCAGCGCACCCGCCGTACAAAACCGAATCCCCGCCAGCAACAGCGGCGGCCAGTACTCCACACCGATCCGGATCACCAGGTAGGTAGATCCCCAAATCACGTACAACGCAAAAAAGGCGGCGATCAACGGTAAGGGAAAGCGACGTGGGCCAGGCATTGGGCAGCTCTGTGGCAAAAAAAGAGAGGCTTATTCTAAAAAGGCAGGCGCATAAACATAAGTTACAAAACCTGTTTAAACCGCCCATACACTTTTCAAAGCATGGTTATGAAGGCTATAAACCATGTTTTCGAAAGCCGCTTAGCGCTGGAGCCTTTTCATGGACAAATACGACCGCATGCTCCTCAGTGCCCTGCTCGAAGACGGCCGCGCCTCCTTCGCGCAACTCGCACGCACGGTCAACCTCTCCGCCCCCGCCGTGGCTGAACGTGTGGCCAAGCTGGAAGCCAGCGGCGTGATCACCGGCTACCAGGCCAAGGTGGACCTGTCCAAAGTGGGTTTGCCGATCCAGTGCGTGATTGAACTGCGCCTGACCAACCATGGCAGCCAGAAGGTGTACGACGCCCTGGCCGAAATCCCCGAACTGACCGAATGCCACCGGGTGACTGGCGACCCGTGCGTCATCATGCAAGCGGCGGTGGGCTCGATGCCGGAGCTGGAGAGTTTGATTAATCGGATAGCGAAGTTCGGGTTCAGCAAGACCTCGATCATTTTATCGAGCGCGATAGAACGGCGGGTGCCGTTGGGGCAGTTGGAGGGGAATGGCAAAAGTGGTGGCTGATCTACCGTCATCGGGGGCAAGCCCCCTCCCACAGTTTGCATGTATTCGCACATCAAAATGTGGGAGGGACGGTGCGACGATTCGACTTGCCCCCGATGGCGTCAGAGGCCGCACTGCTGATTTGAACGCTGAACGATCAAGTCGACAATTTGCTCGAGGGTGGTGATGTGATCCCAATCTGCCTGCGTCGCGCGCAGCTTGAATTGCCACTTGATCTGCATGACGAAGCAAGTCAAATCGTCATCGATGATCTTGAAGTCATGGATGAAATCCGTTTGCTCCGTCACCTGGCTGCGGTCGATGAAGCCGATGATATCGACGAACAGTTGAATGACCTTTTCGCTGATCTCGGCTCGGGTCAGATTACTTTGCATTTCTTGCCTCGTAGGCACACTTACCAATACTGATTAGATCAAAAACAGCCAACCCCGCAGCCACGAAGGGAATGCCTCGCCCGATAATGCCAAATACCCTGACAGTTCCAAATGTTGCTTTCGCCATTCTGGCCACGGTTGGCTGCCTGATCAATGTACGAGGGAAGAAGCGCATTCCGATGAGGCTAGCCAGGTTCGTCGTTTTGCTGGAGCCGACTTAAACCCAAGTGCCCAAGGCAATTTTGCTTATCGGTATGCCCGCCGCACCAATGAGAACCGTTGCAGCCGTCAAGCCGTAGTGTTGCTTTGTACACTTCCAGAGTTCGTCAAAAGTAGTGCTCGGCACCGAGGATTCCGCATGAATGGGCTTGAGTAACTGATAACTGGCGCCATGGGTCCAGCCTGGCGAATTAGGCAAAGCCATGACTGCCGGGCAGCTTGTCATTGTGTTTCCCATATGAAACGCCATGCTTGAAGTTGAGCCGAAATCGATGCCCTTGCTTTCGAGCTCAAACTTGCTTCGCATGATTGCTGTATGAAGATCGCTTTCCTGCATGCCGTAGTCCCTGTACGTAAATGACAGGCGGATAGTAAGTTTCAGCAAAGGGCGATTGGTGGTTGGCGGGAAAAACCAGAAAGGTCCGACGAAGCAGTAGCGCTTAGCCTACTGACGTTTCAGAAGACCGCTAAAAGCCTCCACAAAGAACTGATGTTTTAGTGGCCAGCAAGACCAATCCCTTTCATTTGCGGGACGTTTCCTAGAGAATTCCACGGCCTTGTTTCCGTCGGATCAGGTCGCTAGTCTCGCTCAGTCATCGAATGTTCGGTGGCCGGACGTGCAAGTCCGACGGCAAGTAGAATCCACAAATCAACATACAGCTTATTAATGCCCAGCTTGATGCTTGGCGTTCGCCCATTATGGCGGCTGTGCGTGGGAGGCCTTCGGGCCTGCTGGGTTTCGCTCCTTGCCCCGGTCTTGCACACCTACGTACAGTTGCCACCCCAATTCGCGTGCAAGCGGACGGTTGCAACTTCTTCCTGCAAGGAGTTCCACCATGGTCAAAGTCACCCCCGATCCACCCAACTTCCTCAGCGAAGACGCCCTACTCAACCGCCGCGCCATCGACTACTACCTCAAAGCGTCCGCCCCGGATGGGCCCACCTTCATCCTGAATGACAACCTGAGCCTCGAAGATGCCCTCGCCCATGCGGCGGACTTGCTGCATTGCGCGGTGAAAACTGCGCACTTGCCGGGAGAGGCGATGAACGCGCAGCAACGGGCGGTGATGCATTTGGTGGAAATGGCGAAGGGCGTGGTGGATCGGGCGCTGGAGTGTGTGCAGCCTCGATAGGCACCGCATAACCAATGTGGGAGGGGCGGTGCGACGATTCGACTTGCCCCCGATGGCAGTGTGTCAGCCAGTACATCTAGTGACTGACACTCAGCTATCGGGGGCAAGTCGAATCGTCGCACCGCCCCTCCCACATTTTGAACGGCGTTGTTCTATCAGAACCCGCGATGCTTCTTCAAATGCTCATTGATCTTCGCCGCCGGGACTTTCTGCAACGTGCACAGCAAGTCATGGGACAGCTCGCGCAAGCCATGGGTCCGCCGCAGTTGCTCGGCCAGGTGTGCCGTCAGGTTGGCGGCCATTTCCGCATCCGCCATGGCCCGGTGCGCCTTGCCGGTGTGGGGCAGTTGGGCGAACGAATTAAGGGTGCCGAGTTTATGGTTGGGTGCCGCCGGCATCAGGCGGCGGGCCAATAGCAGCGAGCAGGCGAATTTTTGCAGGCGGGTACGGCGGATCAGGCCCAGTTCGAAGTCCCAGAACTTCTGGTCGAACGCGGCGTTGTGCGCCAACAGCGGTGTGGTGCCGACGAACTCATTGACTTCGTTCATCACCCGCTCTGCCGCTGGCGCGCTACGCAGCATGGCGTTGCTGATGCCGGTGAGCTGTTCGATAAAGCCCGGTACGCGCACACCTGCGTTCATCAGGCTCTGGTAACGGTCCACGATTTGGCCGCGCTCAAGGATGACCACCGCGATTTCCGTGGCCCGGCAGTGGCTGCTCGGGGTGATGCCGGTGGTTTCAAAGTCGATGACCGCTATACGTTCCAAACCTGTTCCAACTCCGTCTAAGCATTTATTTATTGAGCCGCCGCGCTTATTTGAGCAGCAACGCGCCTTCGATCGGCACGTAGCGGCTGGCGGCGCGTATCAATGAGTTGGCCGTCAACCCCGGCACGCCGTAGGCCACGGCTTCGACGCCATGCTTGTGGATGATGCGGTCGAGCAGCATGTCGAAGTCACCGTCGCCGGAAGCCAACACCACTTCGTCAACGTTAGCGGCGGCGTCCATGATGTCGATAGTGATGCCCACGTCCCAGTCGCCCTTGGCCGAGCCGTCGCTGCGCTGGATGTAGGGCTTGAGCTTCACGGTAAAGCCCAGGTTGCGCAGGATCTGCTGGAATTGCTGCTGCTTGCTGTCGCCACGGTCGATGGCATAGGCATACGCCTCGACGATCTGCCCGCGCGAGCTGATGTCAGCCCACAGGGCGGCGTAGTTAAAGTGACAGCCATACGCCTGGCGCACGGTGTAGTAGAGGTTTTGTACATCGGCGAACACTGCAATTTTCTTCACCGCACTTCCCCATGACTGCCGCTTAGACCCCGGACGCGAAGGTCCGCAAAGGTTGCCAGTATGCCAGTCACGGGAAAGTTTCCGGGAAAAATCAGCCCGGGGCGGCAAAGCGCCCCGGGCCTGGGTGCGTCAGACGAAGGAATCGTCGTCGTCGAAGGAAGAGGAATCGCTATCGGCGAAGCTGTCCGAGGCGTTGTCGCTGCCCCAGCTATCATTGCCCGCGAATTTCTGGTCATCGTTGCCCCAGTTGCTGTTGTCACTGGCGGGCGCCGGCTCTTCACGGATGATTTCTTCCACCACTTGCGGCTGTTGCGAGTTGTGGTTGAACAGGCTGCTGATGCCTTCCGCCAGCATCACGCCACCGGCCACACCCGCTGCGGTTTTCAGGGCGCCACCGAGGAAGCCACTGCCAATCGGGGCGGCGGGTTGTTGTGGCTGTTGATAGTTCTGCTGCGGGGCGCCGTAGTTCTGCTGCGGCGCCGGCTGTCCGAAAGACGGCCGCGCCGGTTCACGCCAACCGCCGCCGGAAGAGGCCGGAGCGCTCTGTGCCGGTTGTGCATCACGTGGACCGCCGCCAAAGATGCTCGACAGAAAGCCACCGCTGCTCGGCGCCGGTTGTGCCGCCTGGGACTTGGCCCGCTGCAGTTCATCCTGCAATTGCTGGATCTGTTGCGCCTGTTGCTTGTTCTGCGCGTCGAGACTCTTGAGCGCGTGTTCCTGCACCAGGATCGACTGGGTCATGTAGTACCCGGCCGCCGGTTGGCGCGTCATATGCTCCTTGATCCGCGCTTCGGCCTGTGCGTCGCGGGGGGCTGTGTCCGTTTCGGCTTGTTGCAGCCGTGAAAACAGTCCATCGATCAGGGTTTGCTCTTCGCTGTTCATGGCGACCTCGTTAGATTGCCGGTAGAAATCATGGTCCGGTCTGTGATCAGGCCCGGTCCTTCTAGTTATGGGGGTGTTACCAGTTGTTTCAATGGTCTTTACTCAAGGTTTACGTTTGCTTGCTCACGGCACCTATCGGTTAAAGTGTGCCCCTGCTTTTTTCGGCCTGTGATGACTCTGATGAATCCGTTAGACGTACTGCGCGACTCCTTCCGCTTCACCCGGCACAACCTGGGCGCCATCGTCCAGCTATGCCTGCCGCTGGTGATCCTCGAAGCCCTGCTGCAACAGGTGCTCGACCACACGCTCGGCCCGGACGCATTCCCAGGCTACAGCGTGGTGGTGGGGTTGCTGGTGTATCCGCTGTACACCGGCGCGCTGATCCTGTTTCTCGATGCCCGCACCCGTGGCGAATCGCCGCGCCCCCAGGATGTGTGGGCCACGGCCCTGACCCTGTGGCCGCGCTTCGCCCTGCTGACGGCGATGAGCACGCTGCTGATATTGCTCGGGCTGTCGCTGTATTTCCTACCCGGCCTGTGGCTGATGGTGGTGCTCGCGTTTGCCGAGTACCTGCTGGTGCTGCGCGGTATGCCCGCACTGCAGGCGATGAAGGAAAGTTTACGTCTGACCCGTGGGCATTTCTGGCGAATCCTGGTGTGCATGCTGTGCGTAATGACGCCGCTGTGGCTGCTCAAAGGCGCCAGCGTGGCGGCGTATCCCGAGCCCGCGCCGTTGCTGGGGGTGCTGATCGACAGTGCACACAGCTTCCTGCAGCTGTTTACCAGTGTGGTGCTGTTCCGTTTATTCATGCTGATCGGTGGCGATGCCGACGCGCGGTGATATGCTCGGTGCCACTCCTGACACGCTATAAGCCGAGCCGATGACCCGTTTCTTGCGCATCACCTTGCTGGGCCTGCTGCTTATTGCAGGCCTGCTGACGGCCCTGATCTACAGCCTGACCTGGCGCCCCGCCGACAAGCAAACCCTGCCCGTGAGCTGCATCGCGCCCCGTGCGCCGACCCTGCTGCCCGGGCAGGCGCTCAAGGTGATGACCTGGAACGTGCAGTACCTGGCCGGCAAGAACTACGTGTTCTGGTACGACACCGCCGACGGCAGCGGCCCGGACGACCGCCCCACCGTCGAAGACATGGCCTTCAGCCTCGACGAGGTGGCCCGGGTGATTCGCGACGAACAACCCGACATCCTGCTGTTGCAGGAACTCGACGAAGGCGCCAAGCCGTCCCACTACCAAGACCAGGTGACGCTGCTCCAGGAGCGCCTGGCCGACCTCTACCCCTGCAGCGCCCAGGCCTTCGACTGGAAAGCCGACTTTATCCCCAACCTGCATATCTTTGGCAGCGTCGGCCGCAAGCTGGTAACCCTCAGTCGCTACCAGATCGAACACGCCGAACGCCTGCAACTGCCCGTGCCGCCCGCCAACTTCATCAGCCGTCAGTTCCAACCCAAACCGGCGTTGCTGCTGACCTACCTACCGCTGAGCGACGGCGGCCAACTGGCGGTACTCAACACCCGTCTGGAGGGCGACGTGCCGGGGCGTAGTGCGGTGCAAGAACAAATCCAGGCCACGGTGAAACTACTCGACAAATTCGAAGGCCGCGGGACGCCCTGGTTGATCGGCGGGGATTTCAATGTGCTGCCGCTGGGGCAATTCCTGCGCCTGGATGCCGGTAAACGCGGGCAGTATTCGCCAGACAGCGAACTGCATCTGCTGTGGGACAAATACCCGATGATCCCGAGCAACAGCGAATCCAGCGGGATTGATCGTGAGCAGTGGCTGACACACTTTCCCAATGACCCGAGCCTTGACGGGCCGGATCGCACCCTGGATTACCTGTTCTACAGCTCGCGGATCAAACGGGTGGAGGCGAAGGTGCGGCAGGCGGATACGTTGCGCATTTCCAACCATTTGCCGGTCATCGCACGGTTCCTGCTGCCGGCCGCGCAATAACCGCCCCTCCCACATTTGAATCGCTGTCACGCTTACTTACGCGGTTTGATTCGGGCGGTGGCCTCGGCCACCAACGGGTCATCCGGCCAGTAATGCTTGGGATAGCGCCCCTTCAGATCTTTCTTCACCTCGGCGTAGGTACTGCGCCAGAAGTTCGCCAGATCCTGGGTCACCTGCACCGGCCGTCGCGCCGGGGATAACAGGTGCAGCTTGACGACCTGGCGCCCGCCGGCAATGCGCGGTGTATCTGCCAGGCCGAACAATTCCTGCAGGCGCACCGCCAGAATCGGCGGATGCTCGCTGTAGTCCAACCGCACCGAAGAACCCGACGGTACTTTCAGATGCTGCGGCGCCAGTTCGTCCAGGCGTTGGGGTAGCGGCCAGGGCAACAGGTTGTGCAGGTAGCTGGAAATATCCAGGTTGGCGAAATGGCTGAGGCGCGAGACCTTGCCCAGGTAGGGCATCAGCCAGTGTTCCAGGCTGGCGAGTAAGGCGCTGTCGCTGACGTCGGGCCATTCGCTGGTTTTGCCGGTGTCGAGCTGGCGCAGTAGCCTCACGCGGGCCTGCCATTGGCGCAGTTCCGGGGTCCAGGGCAACAGCTCCAGGCCTTTGCGCCGGACCAGGTTGACCAGCGCCTGGCTGCGCGCGTTTTCGTCGAGGCCGCTGAGGGGTTCGCGGCTGAGCACCAGTTCGCCGACTTTGCGTTGGCGTTCGGCGCGCAGCACGCCTTCGCGTTCGTCCCAATCCAATTGATCGACGTTGCGCACTTGTTCGGCGAGCACCGTGTCGAACAGCGTCGGATCAAAATCCGCCGCCAGGTAGATGCGTTCTTCGCGCTGGCCCTGGCGGCTGCCCAGGTCGGCAATCACCAGCCAGGCTTGCTTCATCAGGCTGTCAGCCTCGGCGAAGACTGCGGCGCGGCCATTGGCCAGGCGGTATTCGGCGCCGCCGGGTCGGCGTTGTTGGGCGACGCGGTCGGGATAGGCCAACGCCAACAAGGCGCCAAGCCAGCGCGGGTGCTCGGGGTCGGCCACCGGCTGGGTCGCCCGGCCGCGCAAATAGCCACGGTATTGCCGCGCCAACTGCTTGGCGCGCTGCACACCGCCCTGGGTGCCCCGCGCGCGCTCTTCGCCAGACAGCAGGGCCAGGCGAGAGTGCAAATCCGCCCCGCCCCCGCGCAGGATATCGCGCTCGCCCAGCAGCGCCGCGACATCACACGCGGTGGCCGCAAGCCCCAAATCCTGCCCGCGCAACAGCAGATGGGCGATCCGCGGATGGGCCGGTAGCTCGGCCATCTTCTGGCCGTGGGCGGTCAGTTTGTTGTCATTCAAGGCGCCAAGACGTTGCAGCAGGTCCTGGGCCTGGGCATACGCGGCAGCGGGCGGCATGTCGAGCCACACCAACTGTGCGGGCGTCACGCCCCAACGCGCCAGTTGCAAGGCCAGCCCGGCGAGGTCGGCCGCGAGGATTTCCGCGCTGCCATAGGCGGCCAGGCCTTCGTGCTGGTCCTCGGACCACAGGCGATAGCACACGCCCGGCTCCAGGCGCCCGGCCCGACCGGCACGCTGGGTGGCACTGGCGCGGGAGATGCGCTGGGTGTCGAGGCGAGTCATGCCGCTGCCGGGGTCGAAACGCGGCACGCGTGCCAGCCCGGCGTCGATCACCACACGCACGCCATTGATGGTCAGGCTGGTCTCGGCGATGTTGGTGGCCAGCACCACTTTGCGCTTGCCGGCGGGCGCCGGGTCGATGGCGGCACGCTGGGCGTTCAGGTCGAGCTCGCCATGCAGCGGGCAGAGCAGTACATCGGCGCGATCACCCAGAGCGTCCGCCAGTTGCTGGTTGACCCGGCGGATCTCCGCCTGGCCGGGCAGGAACACCAGCACGCTGCCGGTTTCGTCCTGCAGCGCGTCGAGGATAGTCTGCACCAGGCGCGGCTCGATAAACTCACCGACCTGGTACGGCCGCCCCCAGCGCATCTGCACCGGGAACATGCGCCCTTCGCTGCGCAGGATCGGCGCGTCATCCAACAGCGCGGCCAGGCGCTCGCCTTCGAGGGTGGCGGACATCAGCAGGATTTTCAGCGGCTGCTCGTCGCGAAACAGGTCGCGGCCATTCAGGCTCAGGGCCAGCGCCAGGTCGGCGTCGAGGCTGCGTTCGTGGAACTCGTCGAAGATCAGCAGGCCCACGCCGTCCAGCGCCGGGTCGTCCTGCAGGCGGCGGGTGAGGATGCCTTCGGTGACCACTTCGATGCGCGTGTTGGGGCCGACTTTACTGTCGAGGCGGATGCGATAACCGACGGTTTCACCGACTTTCTCCCCCAGCTCGCTGGCCAGGCGCTCGGCGGCGGCGCGCGCGGCCAGGCGTCGCGGTTCGAGCATCAGGATGGTCTGCCCGGCCAGCCAAGGCTCATTCAACAAGGCTAACGGTACGCGGGTGGTTTTACCGGCGCCGGGCGGCGCTTCCAGCACGGCTTCATGGCGATTCGCCAAGGCGTCACGCAAGGCGGGTAAAACATCATCGATCGGCAACGAATTCATACTGGCTCCAAAGCAGAGCGGCGAGTATAACGGCGAACTGCTGAAGGCCGGTGGTGGTCTCACAAGCACCTCACCGGATCATCGTCGCCTGGCGGATCTGGCTTATAGTCACCTTTCAACCCTGTTCAGGAGTTTTCTCATGCGTATCGCTTCCCGTGTCATCGGCGGTGTCCTCGCCGTCACGCTGCTGAGCCAACTGACGGCCTGCGGTTCGATTTTCTACCCTGACCGCCGCGGCCAGATCGACGGCAAGATCGACCCAACGATTGCCGTGCTCGATGCCGTCGGCCTGCTGTTCTACGTGATCCCTGGCCTGATCGCCTTCGGCGTCGACTTCGCCACCGGCGCGATCTACTTCGAACCGGGCAAGACCGCACAAGTCGCCCCGGAGAAACTGCAGCAAGCCATCGGCGCCGACGGCAAGGTCGACACGGCCAAGCTGCAGACCATCATCCAGCAGGAAACCGGCCGCACCTTGCCGCTGGACGACCCGCGCATGATCCAGTTCAAGGGCAGCGTGCAACAACTGGCTGCCCTCGGCTTACAACCGTCCGCCTAAGGATCTGACCCGCTTATGACCACCAGTCCCGAACACGCCCGGCTCTTGCGCTTGGCCACCCGCGCTTCGGTTGGCGTGGCCTCTGTGCTGATTGTGACCAAGGCGATCGCCTGGTGGCTCAGCGGCTCGGTGAGTATGCTCGCCGGGTTGACCGACTCACTGCTCGATGGCGTCACCTCACTGCTCAATCTGCTGGCGGTGCATTACGCCCTGCGCCCGGCCGATGACGATCACCGTTACGGGCATGGCAAAGCGGAGTCACTGGCCGGTATGGCGCAGGCGTTGTTTATCGCTGGCAGTGCGGTGCTGATTGCGTTGCAGGCATTCGAACGGATCAAGCATCCCGAGCCCGTGGGGGCGCCGTGGCTGAGCATTGGGGTGATTATTTTGTCCCTGGCGCTGACCGTGGCCCTGCTGTTCCTGCAACACCACGTGGTGCGGGAAACCGGCTCAAGCGCCGTGCGCGCCGACTCGCTGCACTACCGCTCGGACTTGCTGCTCAATGGCAGTATTTTGATTGCACTGGTCTTGGCCGGTTTCGGCTTCCATCAGATCGACGCCTGGTTTGGCCTGGGCATCGCGGCCTACATTCTGTGGAGCGCGATTCAGATCGCCCGGGAAAGTTTTGCCGTGTTGATGGACGAAGAACTGCCGCCGGACGTCAGCCAGCACATGCTGGAATTGGCCCGTGGCATACCCGGCGTGCTGGGCGCCCACGACTTGCGCACGCGGATCTCCGGCAACCACTGGTTTGTGCAGTTGCACCTGGAATTGCCGGGGGAGTTGACGCTGTCTGTTGCCCACGGCATCAGCGACCAGGCCGCCGATGCCATTCACGCTGCCTACCCACGGGCCGAAGTGCTGGTACACGCCGACCCGTTGGACGTGGTGAGCGGCGCCCAGGCCTAGTACTGCACCTGGTAGCCGCGACTGCTCAGGCAGTTGCCCTGGGCCTGGCGGTAGGTTTGCACCACTGCCGGGGCCGGGGCGTAGGTGACCGCTTGCGGGTCAAAGCCACTTTGCTGCACAGCCCAGCGATAACAGTCATAACCGTCCTGCTGCACCTGCGCCGGTGACTGGCCATTGGCGGGATAGGCCACCACGTCATAGCCGTTGCCCTGAGGCGCCGGCTGCGGTGCCGGTACTGCGGTCGGCGGCTCCACCACCACGTACTGCTGGGAACTGCTTTCGTAGGTGTAATAGGCACCCGCCGCGAGGAAGAACAGCGCGCTGCCCACCCACACTTCCCGCGCGTAATCCGGCAGGTAATGCACGCGGATGCCATACGGCGGCGCCACCACTACATAGCGCGGGCCTTGCGGGCGATACCAGTAGCCGCCGGAGAAGAAATAATCCTGACCACGGTAAGGCACACGGTAATTGCGCTCGGGAAAACGATCCACCATATAGCCCGGGCGATACTGCGGGCCTGGGCCCCAGCCGTTGCCGTGCCCATCGGGGCGACCTGGCCAGCGATTATCACCGGGACGCTCATTGTGGTAGCCGCCGCCGTTGTTGCCTGGGCGTGAACCGGGGCCGCCAGCCTCCCAATGTTGATTGCCGTCGTTGCGGCGCGGGATGTCGCGGTAGTCACCCTGACGCGGCTCCTGGGTCTGGCGCACAGTATCGGGGCGACCTTGGATCGGCAGGCTGTTCGACGGTTGTGGCTGCGGCGCCGGGCGGCCCGGCTCATTGCCCTGGGGCCGGCCTTGCCCCTGACCGCCACCGTTCGGGCCGCCGCGATCAAAATGCGGGTTCTCCGGGCGCGGCTGATTATTCTCGGGCCGCCCGCCACCTTCAGGGCCGCGTTCATGCTGCCCGCCGCCGCCCTGCGGCCGCTGCCCCTGGCTCTGGCCCTGACCGGGTGAATTATCACGTTCGTCGGCCGTTACCTGCGCGCTGACGCTGACCACCAGCAAACCAACACCTGCCATTCGCCAGATGCGCTTCATGCTCTTCCTCACTGCGGTTTAGGGCTTATCAATGAGACTGGAAAAGCCTCGCCCGGTTCTGGCACAGGTTATCAGTCACGAGAAGAATTTTCTTAAGGCAAAAAGAAAGGGGCGACCCGTCGGCCACCCCTTGAGAACTTCGTCCGGGCTCAACGCTTATGACGTTGGCTCACCTCACGCCGTCTTGTGGACAGTGTGCAGCCTGGAGGCCGGCTCAACCCTGCTGGGGTGGCGGCCGCAGCAGGCCTGATTGGGCGAGCTGCTGTGGACTATGTCCAGGCGGTGATTCTGTTGGTAATCATAGGCGCAGCGCCCCGACAGATGATTGCGAAGATTGCGTCAATAAACAGTGCTTGCGCAATTTTTAACCCTTAAGGGATAATTCACCGCAATAGTTACGACAAAGGCCAGCCCCATGAGCAAACTTGACCGATACGACCTGAGTATTTTGGCGGAATTGCAGCGCGACGCGAGGATCTCCAACCAGGAGTTGGCCGAGCGTATCGGGCTGTCGCCGTCGCCCTGCTCGCGCCGGGTCAAGCAATTGGAGGACGACGGCTACATCGCCCGCCAGGTCGCCCTGCTCGACCGCAAGATGCTCGGCCTGAGCCTCACCGCCTACGTGCTGATCGGCATGGACCGACACACCCCCGAGCGCTTCGAGAACTTCGAAGCGGCCATCCGCACCCTGCCGCAGGTGCTGGAATGCAGCCTGGTGACCGGGATGGATGCCGACTATCAATTGAAAGTCGTGGTGCCGGACATGGACCACTACCAGAAGCTGCTGCTGGGCCACCTGACCCGCATTGAAGGCGTCACCAGCGTGCGTTCGAGCTTTGTGCTGAACCAGGTGCTCAACAGCACCGAGTTACCACTGACCCACCTGCGTACTTAAGATCGGTGAAGGTCAAATGTGGGAGGGGGCTTGCCCCCTCCCACATTTAAGTCTGCGTGCGACGCACCGACGCAGGGCAATGCCCAGCCCGAGCACTGCCGTATACTTGCCACCTGCCCCGTCGGAAGAAACCAATGAACTCGATTGACCCCGCGCTACTTGAAGAATGGATGATGACCGGCCTGGTCACGATCCTGATCATTTTCATGGGCTTTATCGTCTGGGACCTGGCGAAGAAATCCAAGGCCGGGCGTTTCGGCTCGTTCATCCTGTTTTTCGTGCTGGGCCTGGGCGTGGCCGCATTCGTCATCAAGAGCGTGGTGATCGGCCTGATCGAGTCCGGCGTCTTATAAGCGCGCCGGTACGGCCTTCCATTGGCCCTGATCCAGGCCGTCGATGGACCAATCGCCAATCCGCACGCGCACCAGGCGCAAGGTGGGCAACCCCACCGCCGCCGTCATGCGCCGCACTTGGCGGTTTCGCCCTTCACGAATCACCAACTCCAACCAGTGGGTCGGCACGCTTTTGCGAAAGCGCACCGGCGGGTTGCGTGGCCATAACTCAGGCTCGTCCAACCGCCGGGCTTCGGCGGGCAAGGTCATGCCGTCGTTGAGTTGCACACCGTCGCGCAGGCGTTGCAGTTGTTCTTCAGTGGGTTCGCCTTCCACCTGCACCCAGTAGGTTTTCGCCAACTTGTGCTTGGGGTCGGCAATGCGCGCCTGCAATTGACCATCGTTGGTCAACAACAACAGACCTTCGCTGTCACGGTCCAGGCGACCCGCCGGGTAGATACCGGGGATGTCGATAAAATCCTTGAGGGTCGCCCGCCCGCCTTCGTCGCTGAACTGGGTCAGTACGTCGAAGGGTTTATTGAACAGGATCAGCTTCGGCTCGGCCGGTGGCGCCTTGGCGACGCGACGAGCTGCGGAATACGGGGCTTTCACGCCAGGGCGGCGCGAATCGGGACGGGGGGGACGGGACATGGCGAAGGAACATCTAACGGTCAGGACCGACAATGCTAGTGGCCTGACCGCTAAATGACCATCCCAACCGCTTAGCGGAACGGCGGCTCGTCGAAGCTGCGCAGTTTGCGCGAGTGCAGCGAGTTGAGCTCGGTGCGCAACAGGTCGACCGCCTCGATGCCGATTTTCAAGTGCTGGCTGACCGCACGCTCATAGAACGCGTTGGCCGAGCCCGGCAGCTTGATCTCGCTGTGCAACGGTTTGTCCGACACGCACAACAAGGTGCCGTAGGGCACACGCAAACGGTAGCCTTGGGCGGCGATGGTGCCGCTTTCCATGTCCACGGCGACGGCGCGGGACAGGTTGATCAGCGGACGCTCCTGGGCCCAGCGCAGTTCCCAGTTGCGGTCGTCGTAGGTCAGCACGGTGCCGGTGCGCAGGCGTTTTTTCAGTTCTTCGCCCTTTTCGCCGGTGACGTTGGCCGCCGCTTGCTGCAAAGCCATTTGCACTTCGGCCAGGGCCGGGATCGGAATGTTCGGCGGCACCACGCGGTCGAGAATCCCATCACGGCGCATATAGGCGTGAGCCAGGACGTAGTCGCCGATGGTCTGGGATTGGCGCAGGCCGCCGCAGTGGCCGATCATCAGCCAGCAATGTGGACGCAGCACGGCCAGGTGATCGGTGATGTTCTTGGCGTTGGACGGGCCGACGCCGATGTTGACCAGCGTCACGCCGTGACCGTCAGTGGCCTGCAGGTGGTAGGCCGGCATCTGGTAACGGTGCCAGACCACGCCTGCGGCAATGGCGGACGCTTCGCCGTGGTCCATGCTCTTGTCGATGATCACGTTGCCCGGCAGCACCATGCGGATAAAACGCGGGTCGCTGCGCAATTGCTCCAGGCCATGCAGGATGAACTGGTCGACATAGCGGTGGTAGTTGGTCAGCAGAATCCACGGTTGCACATGGCGCCAGTCGCTGCCGGTGTAATGCACCAGGCGGCGCAGGGAAAAGTCCACGCGGGCCGCATCGAACAGGGCCAGTGGCAGCGGGTCGGTGTTTTCCCAGTCATACAGGCCGTCGGCGATGCCATCGGTGGCGGCCGACAGGTCGGTGCTGGGGAACACACGGGCCAGGGTCGCGGCGGTCACGCCGGAGCCGGCCAGTTCGTCGCCCTGCTCGACCACATACGGGTAAGGAATATTCTGCTGGCTGACGCCGACTTCCACCGTCACGGTGAAGTCGTGCATCAACGGCACCAATTGTTCCAGCAGGTATTTACGGAACGCCGACGGATGGGTGACGGTGACGCTGTAAGTCCCCGGCAGTTGGACCTTGGCATATGCCCGGGTAGTCTGTGGGACTTCGCCGTGGCACTGGTAAGTCAGGCGCAGCTCCGGGTAACGAAACATCGCGCGTTGTTCGGCGTCGGGCTCGACGCGGTCCTTGAGGTATTGCTTGAGGGCTTGATTGAGCGCGCCGGTAGCACGCTCATGCAGAGCCGCCAGCCGGTCGACGGCTTCTTCGGCGGTTTGAACGACAACAAAAGCTTCGGTCACGGTAAGCATCCTGTGTGCTGACTTGCAGACCTTTATCTTGCCTGTATCCCGGCCTCACTGAAACAGCCGAAGTGCAATGCGCTGAATAATGTGGGAGGGGCGGTGCGACGATTCGACTTGCTCCCGATGGCGGTGGTGCAGTTAACGCATGGGCTGACCGACACACCGCTATCGGGAGCAAGCCCCCTCCCACCTTTTGGAGCGTATTTATTCAGACACTTGGGGGGTGGACCGCGTAACGATGGCCCGCACGTCCACCCCACGTGGCAAGGCGCCATACACGCGCCCCGACGACTCACCCAGCCGGCTGGCGATGAACCCATCGCTGACGGCTGCATTCCCGGCCTCCAGCAACAACTTGGCCTGCAACGCCACGGCAATGTCCTCGGTCAGTTGCCGCGCGCGGTATTGGATGTCCTGGGTGTCCATGAACGCCGATTTCAGTTGCTCGATATGCTGCGCCAACTGCCTGTCGCCATGCCCGTCGCCCAGTTCGACAAACAGCGCTTCCAGCACACCCGGCTCTTTGGACAATGCGCGCAGCACGTCCAGGCACTGCACATTGCCGGAACCTTCCCACGTCGAATTCACCGGCGCCTCGCGATACAAGCGCGGCAGGATGCTGTCCTCCACATAACCGGCACCGCCCATGCACTCGGCGGCTTCGTTGATCATCGCGGGCGCGCGCTTGCAGATCCAATACTTGCCCACCGCGGTCACCAGCCGGGAGAACTTGGCTTCCTGTTCATCGCCCAAATGATCGAGGGCGCGGCCCATGCGCAGGCTCAAGGCCAGCGCGGCTTCGCTTTCCAGCGCCAGGTCGGCCAGCACGTTTTGCATCAGCGGTTGTTCGCTGAGTACGCGACCGCTGACCGAGCGATGGGCGCAATGGTGACTGGCTTGGGTCAGCGCTTGGCGCATCAAGGCGCTGGAGCCGACCATGCAATCGAAGCGGGTCATGGCGACCATTTCGATGATAGTCGGCACGCCACGGCCTTCTTCGCCGACCATCCAGGCCAGGGCGCCGCGAAACTCGACTTCGCTGGAGGCGTTCGAGCAATTGCCGAGTTTGTTTTTCAGGCGCTGGATATAGAACTGGTTACGCGTGTCGTCCGGACGGTGCCGGGGCAGCAGGAAGCAGGTCAGGCCCTTGTCGGTCTGGGCCAGGGTGAGGAACGCATCGCACATCGGCGCCGAGCAGAACCACTTGTGCCCCACCAGTTCATAGGCTTGGCCGGGGCCGCCCGCGCCCACGGGGTAAGCGCGGGTGGTGTTGGCGCGCACGTCGGTGCCACCCTGTTTCTCGGTCATCGCCATGCCGATGGTGGCGCCGGCCTTGTGGGCGATGCCGACGTTGCGCGGGTCGTAGTCGGTGCTGAGAATTTTCGGCAGCCAGGTCTGCGCCAGGTCCGGTTGCAGGCGCAGGGCAGGGACGCAGGCGAAGGTCATGGTCAACGGGCAGCCGGTGCCGGCTTCGGCTTGGCTGTGCAGGTAAGTCAGGGCGGCACGGGCCACATGCGCGCCGGATTGTGGATGCGCCCACGGCAGCGATGGCAGGCCATGTTCGACAGCGGTGCGCATCAGCTCGTGGTAGGCCGGGTGAAACTCCACCAGGTCGATACGATGGCCATAGCGGTCATGGCTGCTGAACTGTGGTTTGTTCTGGTTCGCCAGGAACCCGGCCGCCATCAGCGGCCCGCCGGCCAGCGCGCCGTAGGCATCGATGCGCGGCGCGGCCCAGCCGGCGCCGAAGCGGCGCGACCAGTCTTGCAGCGGCACGTCGATGCGGTACAGGTTGACGCCGTCCAGGGAGGGCGGCTGGTTGGTGACGTCGTGGGTTTCGGCGAACTGATGCAAGTTCATGACGGGCCTCCTGGAAAAAGGCCACCGGGGGTTGCGGCCCAAATTTCAGTTAAGCACCGTCACCTCGCTTAAAAAAGTGGCATACGCGCCGAATGTCCGGCGCTTTCACCCTCTAGCGGGCACAGCAGCCGGCGCTCCAATACCGCCTGCAGCGCGTCGAAACGTACCGGCTTGACCAGGCGTTCGGTGATGCCGATGCCATGGCTACGCTCACGTTCAGACACATTCAGCGTGGCGCCCAGGGCGATCACCGGTAACTCGCCGCAGCCGGGCAACGCACGAATCTGACAGCACAACGAGAAGCCGTCTTCAGGTGTATCCAGCAGCACCGCGTCGAAGGTTTCCCCCTGCAACGCCGCCAACGCCGCCGGCCCGCTGTCCACGGTTTTCACCCGATAACCGAGCTTGAGCAACATGCCACGCACCGCCCACTGGCCGACGCTGTTGTCGTCCACCAACAGCACCGTGCACTGCGCAGGCGTGCGTTCGCGCTCAGGGCTCGCCGGGCGTGGCTCGAGCTGCAGCGCGGTGACCGCCAGTTCCAACTGGAAGCGACTGCCCTTGCGCGGTTCGGAATGATGGGTGAGGCGCCCGCCGAGTAATTCGATCAGTTGCCGGCAGATCGCCAGACCAATCCCCAGGCCGCCGTATTCGCGCGTCGTCGAGCCATCGAGCTGGAAGAAACGCTGGTACAGGGTGGCCTCGTCGAGGAAAGCAAAGCCGATGCCCGTGTCGGTGACGATAAAACTCAGGCGCACTGCGCCGTCGCTCAGGGGTACGCCGACCACCCGCAGACGCACGGCGCCTTCGTGGGTGAACTTGAAGGCGTTGTCCAACAGGCAATCCAGGCACTGGCTGAGTTTGTCGGCGTCGCCGTGCAGGCGGTCGGGCAACTCGTCGGCGACATCGATGGAAAAGGCCAGACCTTTGCTCTGCGCGCTGGCGCTGAACTGCTGGCGCAAGGTGCCGAGCACGCCGCGCAGGCTGAACACCTTGGGCTGGGCGCTCAGGCGTCCGGCCTGCAATTCGGTGAGGGTGAGGATGCCATTGACCATGCGCATCATGTCCCGCGCCGAGCCGGCGGCGGTTTGCTGGTACTGCGCCAGGTCGTCGTCCAGGGGCACGGTCTGCATCAGCTCAAGGGAGCCGATCACGCCATTCATCGGCGTGCGCAGTTCGTGGGTCAGGGTGGCAAGGAACTCGTCCTTGAGCCGGTTACTGCGGGCCAACTGCTGGTTGAGTACTTCGAGTTTCTGGCTCGCGTCGTAGAGGATCTGCGCCTGTTGCTCACGCATGCTGTTGATGCGATCCGCCAGGGCCAGGGACAACAGCGCCACTTCGATCGCCGAGCCGATCTGGCTGGCGTACATGGTGAGGAACACGTTGGGCAGGTAGCCCAGCACCATCAGGGTGTTGACCACACCGCCCAACAGGAACGCCGACCAGGCAATGATGAAATAGCGCGCCACCCGCTGCCCGCAGTACCAGGCCTTGATGGCGGCGACAAAGATGGTCACGGTAAACACCAGCGCCAAACCCGTGGCCAGGCGCAGCGCCAGGGCGTAGCTGGTCATCAGCGAGAGCAGCATCACCACCGCGCCGCAGGCCACCAACCCCAGCAACAGGCGATTGATCCAGCGGCTGTGCTGGGCGGTGTGCAGGAAGCTGCGGGCGAACAAGCTGCCGAACAACGCCGCCGAGCCGATCAGGAAGGGCGTCGCGGCATTCGCCCACCAGGGGTTGTTCGGCCAGAAATACTCCACCGCCGCGCCGTTCACCGACAACTGGTATAGGCCAAACGAGGCGATGTAGAAGATGTAATAAAGGTAGCTGGTGTCGCGCACGCTGAGGTAGATGAACAGGTTGTACACCAGCATCCCCAGCAACACGCCATAGATCAGGCCCAATACGTACAGGCGCAGCGGTTGCTGCTCAAGGTAGGCGGTGCTGGACCACAGCGTCAGCGGCGCCTGGATCGAGCCTTCGCTTTGCAGGCGCAGGTAGACGGTCTTGGTTTCGCCCGGTGTGAAGTCGAGCTTGAACAGGTAGTTGTTCTGGCGAATCTCGCGACTGGAAAACGGCAGGGCATCCCCGGTGCGACCGGCCAGGCGATAGTTGCCGGTGCTGTCGGGCAGGTACAGGTCAAGGTGGTCGAGGGGCGGATAGGCTAACTCCAGCAGCCAGGTGCGCTGGGTTTCAGGCTGCTTGGGCAGGTAGCGCAGGTTGACCTTGAGCCAGAACACCGAGCGCGAATAGCCGGCGTTGAGGGTGTCTTTGTCGTGGGGTTTGAACTGTGTGGCGGCGGTGGGAGCACTCACATCGGCGATGGTCAGGGCGTTAGTTGGGTCTTCGAGCACTTGCATGGCACGGCCCAAGGGCAGGCTTCGAGTGTCTTGGGTGAACTCAATGGCGTTGGCGAACAGCGGTAGCCCGCACAACAATAAAATCAGCAAATAGCGCATAGAGCCCCAGCGTGGCCTGTCCGGTTATGTCAAATAGCCCCCATTCCTTTTGAGAAGACGTATACCGGCGATACAGTAAGTTATTTGAATCCACTTTAGCATAGCCGCTAAAGGCCATTGGACACCATCAAGATAATTTTTAAAGAGGCTCTAGAACAAGGCTTTCAGCGGCTTATTCAACTAAAAATCGATACTAGCAAACAGCCATAAACACCCACGAATACCGACAAAATTCAGCCATCGCCAGACGGCCACGCCAAAAGCGTTTGGTGGTAAGCTCGCGCACCATGAATATCTACAGCTCTCGCCCCGTTGTCCTCTGTCTCTCCGGCCATGATCCCAGTGGTGGCGCCGGCTTGCAGG
Organism: Pseudomonas sp. PSPC3-2; assembly: GCF_049897085.1. Lineage (NCBI taxonomy): Bacteria > Pseudomonadati > Pseudomonadota > Gammaproteobacteria > Pseudomonadales > Pseudomonadaceae > Pseudomonas > Pseudomonas sp. PSPC3-2. The sequence continues at coordinate 137,721 of NZ_JAFCVO010000007.1, read as the reverse complement.
CAGATATCGAAGCCCTGCTCGCCCAGGGTTGCCATGCGGCTCCGGCCGTTACCGCGCTGACGGTGCAGAACACCGTCAATGTCAGCGATTTCCGCGTGCTCGACCGCGAGTGGGTACTGGCCCAGGCCAATGCCGTGCTCGGCGATTCGCAAGTGGCGGCGGTCAAGCTGGGTATGCTCGGTTCCACCGCGATGGTCGACACCGTGGTCGAACTGCTGCAGGCGCACCCGCACTTGCCGGTGGTGTGCGACCCGGTGCTGCGCGCCGGCGGCGGTGGCAGCCTGGGCAAGGACGAAGTCGGCTACGCCATGCGCGAGCGGCTGTTGCCGCTGTCGCTGATCGCCACGCCCAACCTGCCAGAAGCACGCATCCTTGCCGAACTGCCTGAGGGCACGGCGGACGACTGCGCTGAAAGGCTGTTGCCGTTTATCAAGCACCTGCTGATTACCGGCGGCCATGGCGATGAGCATCAAGTCCACAACCGCCTATACAGCCGCGACGGCACGCGCCAGACCTTTACCTGCCAGCGTCTGCCCGGCAGCTATCACGGTTCGGGGTGTACGCTGGCCAGCGCGCTGGCGGGCCGGATCGCCCAGGGTGAAGGCTTGGTCAGCGCCGTGCAATCGGCCCTCAACTACACTTGGCGCACCCTGCGTGACGCCGAACAACTCGGCCAGGGCCAGTTCGTGCCTCGCCGGCTGCCGCTGGATTTCTGCTCGTAACACCAAGAGGCCTGCCCGATGAAACTACGTGGCCTTTATGCCATTACCGACAGCCAATTATTGGCCGGTAAATTCCTCGCCTACGTCGAAGCGGCACTGGATGGCGGCGTGACCCTGCTGCAGTACCGTGACAAAAGCAGCGACGAGGCCCGGCGCCTGCGTGAAGCTGAAAAACTGCGGGAACTGTGCTCGCGCTACAAGACCCGACTGATCATCAACGATGACGCCGAGCTGGCCGCACGCCTGGGCGTCGGCGTACACCTGGGCCTGACCGATGGCCCTCTGACCACTGCCCGTGCGTTGCTGGGCTCCAAGGCGATCATCGGCGCCACCTGCCACAGCCAGATCGAACTGGCCGAGCAGGCCGCGAAAGAAGGCACCAGTTACGTCGCCTTCGGCCGCTTCTTCAACTCCAGCACCAAGCCCGGCGCCCCCGCCGCCAGCGTCGAAATGCTAGCCCAGGCCCGCGCGCGCTTGCAGTTGCCGATCTGCGTGATCGGTGGCATCACCCTGGAGAATGCCGAACCGCTGGTGGCACACGGTGCCGACCTGCTCGCGGTGGTCCACGGCCTGTTTGGTGCCGACAGCACCCAGGAAGTCACGCGCCGCGCCCGCGCCTTCAACGATCTTCTTAAATATCAAGTTTAGAGAGCCCGACCATGTCCCGTTCCGAAACCCTGTTTGCCAATGCACAGAAACACATCCCCGGTGGTGTTAACTCCCCCGTGCGTGCGTTCAAGAGCGTGGGCGGCACGCCGCTGTTCTTCAAGCATGCCGAAGGCGCCTACGTCACCGACGAAGACGACAAGCGCTATGTGGATTACGTAGGTTCCTGGGGCCCGATGATCCTCGGCCACAGCCACCCAGACGTATTGGATGCGGTGCGCAAGCAACTGGAACACGGCCTGTCCTACGGCGCTCCGACCGAGATGGAAACCGAGATGGCCGATCTGGTCTGCGCGATCGTGCCGTCGATGGAGATGGTGCGCATGGTCAGCTCCGGCACCGAGGCCACCATGAGCGCGATTCGCCTGGCCCGTGGTTTCACCGGTCGCGACAGCATCATCAAGTTCGAAGGTTGCTACCACGGTCACTCCGACAGCCTGCTGGTGAAAGCCGGTTCCGGCCTGCTGACGCAGGGCGTCCCAAGCTCGGCCGGTGTGCCGGCGGCATTCGCCAAACATACCCTGACCCTGCCGTTCAACGACATCGCGGCCGTCGAGCAGATGCTCAATGAAGTAGGCCAGGAAGTGGCGTGCATCATCGTCGAACCGGTCGCTGGCAACATGAACTGTGTACCGCCGGCCCCGGGTTTCCTCGAAGGCCTGCGCGAGCAATGCGACAAGCACGGCGTGGTGCTGATTTTCGACGAAGTGATGACCGGTTTCCGCGTGGCCCTCGGTGGCGCTCAGGCGCATTACGGCGTGACGCCGGACCTGAGCACCTTCGGCAAGATCATCGGCGGCGGCATGCCGGTGGGCTGCTTCGGCGGCAAGCGCGAAATCATGCAGCACATCGCACCGCTGGGCCCGGTGTACCAGGCCGGCACCTTGTCCGGTAACCCGCTGGCCATGGCCGCCGGCCTAACCACCCTGCGTCTGATCAGCCGCCCGGGCTTCCACGCCGAGCTGACCGACTACACCTCCCGCCTGCTCGACGGCCTGCAACAGCGCGCCGATGCCGCCAGCATTCCGTTTGTCACCACGCAAGCAGGCGGCATGTTCGGCCTGTATTTCAGCGGTGCCGACAATATCGTCACCTTTGAGGACGTGATGAGCAGCGACGCCAACCTGTTCAAGCGCTTCTTCCACTTGATGCTGGACGGCGGCGTGTACCTGGCACCGAGCGCCTTTGAAGCCGGCTTCACCTCGATCGCCCATGGCGACGCCGAGTTGAAACTGACCCTGGACGCTGCCGAACGCGCTTTCGCCGCCCTGAAATAACTGACACAAAAATCTGACGCGGCCCCCGGCGGCGTCAGATTTGCTACTTTGCTTACAGATTTTTCCTAACTTTTTCGAGAAAACTCCTGCAATCCGGCAGATAACTTGCCCAAGCAGCAGAAAAACGAGTAAAGACTTTGTAAGCAGAGGCCTGCTTATTTCATAATGCGCGCTTATTGGACCCCCGAGGGTCCGCGCGCCCCGTCAGAGGTAAGTCGATTCCCATGAAACGCACCGGCCGCACCCTGGTCCTGGGCTGCCTGTTGCTCCTTCAGCCGCTGCTGGCACATGCACAAGCAGGCGGCAACTCGTTGTTAATCCCAGCGATGGGTCGTTGCACCCTCAATACCCAGCCAGACAGCCAGGCCGAAGCGCTGAGCGCGTGCCATAAACAGGCCGACGGCGGGGATGCGCAGGCGCAATACGAGTTGGGCGAGTACTACCACGACAGCAAGAACCCCGCGCGCGACCTCAACAAAGCGTTGAACTACTTCGAGAAAGCCTCGCTGCAGGGCCACGCCCAGGCACAATTCCAGCTGGGCACCATGTTCTTCCATGGTGAAGGCGTGCCGGCCAATAACGTCCAGGCGTATATCGTGCTGAAAATGGCGGCGGTCAACGGCGCCGAGGACGCGCTGGACACGGCCGACGAAGTCGCCGAGCACATGCAGCGCGATGAACTGGAACTGGCGACCCAGGTGCTGGGCCAGATCTTCCGCAACTACCTGCAGGAACTGCAGAGCGCGGATGGGCGTTCGCCGTTCTCGCCCCTGCCCTGATCGACCTGTGGCGAGAGAGCTTGCTCCCGCTGGGCTGCGAAGCGCCCCCCACAACCGTTCAATGATTTCTATCTGACACATCTGTAAATTGCATTAGGGCCGCTTCGCGCCCCAGCGGGAGCACGCGCCCTCGCCACAAACGCCCTACTTCTCAGGCATCGGCATCGGAAACGGCATGACATTGCTCGTGCCACGGGCTTCGCTGATCTTCGGCGTGCCCAGGCGCTCGACTTCATCGATGCGCACAATCGAATGCATCGGCACAAAACTGCGCACCACGCCTTCGAACTGGGCCTTGAGTTTTTCCTCGCCCGGGTCGACGACCAGTTGTGTGCGCTCGCCAAAGACGAACTCTTCCACTTCCAGGAAGCCCCACAGATCACTTTGATAGATCTGCTTGGCGTACATTTCGAACACCTGGCCCTGGTTGAGGAAAATCACCTTGTAGATTGGAGCTTCACGTTTGGTCATGGTGGGCGGGGAACACATCGGGGATTTAAAAGAGGGCGCGAACTATAGCATGGCACCCGATGCACAGCGCTAGGAACCGATGGACATGACCCCTATAATGCGCGGTTCTTTACCACCAGTTGACGATTCCCATGGCCAAGAAGCTCTACATTGAAACCCACGGTTGCCAGATGAACGAGTACGACAGCTCGCGCATGGTCGATCTGCTGGGTGAACATCAGGCCCTGGAAGTCACCGCTCGCGCCGAAGATGCCGACGTGATCCTGCTCAATACCTGCTCGATCCGCGAACGGGCCCAGGACCGCGTGTACTCGCAACTGGGCCGCTGGCGTGAATTGAAACTGGCCAACCCGGACATGGTGATCGCCGTCGGCGGTTGCGTCGCCAGCCAGGAAGGCGCCGCCATCCGCGACCGCGCGCCCTACGTGGATGTGGTCTTCGGCCCGCAAACCCTGCACCGCCTGCCGGAAATGATCGACGCTGCGCGCCTCACCAAGCTGCCTCAGGTCGACGTCTCATTCCCGGAAATCGAAAAATTCGACCATTTGCCCGAACCGCGCGTCGATGGGCCGAGCGCCTACGTGTCGGTGATGGAGGGTTGCAGCAAGTACTGCACTTTCTGCGTGGTGCCCTACACCCGTGGCGAAGAAGTCAGCCGGCCGTTTGACGATGTGCTGTCAGAAATCATCCACCTGGCCGAAAACGGCGTGCGTGAAGTGACCTTGCTGGGCCAGAACGTCAACGGCTATCGCGGCCAGACTCACGACGGGCGCCTGGCAGACCTCGCGGAGCTGATCCGTGTCGTCGCCGCAGTGGATGGCATCGAGCGCATTCGCTACACCACCTCACACCCGCTGGAATTCTCCGACAGCCTGATCCAGGCCCATGCCGAGGTGCCGGAACTGGTCAAGCACCTGCACTTGCCGGTGCAATCGGGTTCGGACCGCATCCTGTCGGCAATGAAGCGCAACCACACCGCCCTGGAATACAAATCCAAACTGCGCAAATTGCGTGCGGCGGTGCCGGGCATCTGCATCAGCTCGGACTTTATCGTCGGCTTCCCCGGCGAGACCGAGAAAGACTTCCAGCAGACCATGAAGCTGATTGAAGACGTCGGTTTCGACTTTTCCTACTCGTTCGTCTACAGCCAGCGCCCCGGCACCCCGGCAGCCGATTTGGCCGATGACACCCCGGAAGCGTTGAAAAAAGAGCGTTTGAACGCGCTGCAACATCGCCTGAATCAGCAAGGCTTCGAGATCAGCCGACAAATGGTGGGGTCTACCCAGCGCATCCTGGTCACCGACTACTCGAAAAAAGACCCGGGCGAACTGCAAGGCCGCACCGAGAACAACCGCATCGTCAACTTCCGTTGCGACAACCCGACGCTGATCGGCCAATTTGCCGATGTACATATCGATGCGGCGCAACCGCACTCGTTGCGTGGGTCTCTGGTGTAATAAATGTGCGAGGGGACTTGCCCCCGATTGCGGTACATCAGCAGCACATGAGCTGCCTGACACTCCGCTATGGGGGGCAAGCCCCCCCCCACACTGGATCGGGTTGGATAAGTGCTTTCGCACACCGGCGCGTGGCGTTATCCTCTCTTTCACCTCAACAGCCAAAGGGCGGCTAAAAGCGACCTTGAACGCACCCATCGAACCCCATCGTTTTCTCCTCGAGCCGTTTGAGGCTCGCCGTTTCGCCAATCTGTGCGGACAGTTCGACGAGCACCTGCGCCTGATCGAACAACGCTTGAGCATCGAGATCCGCAACCGCGGCAATCAATTCGAGCTGATTGGTGAACCCCAGCAAACCACGTCTGCAGAAAATCTGCTCCGCCGCCTCTACCGCGAAACCAAGGGTAGTGAGCTGTCGCCGGAGACGGTCCACCTGTACCTGCAGGAATCTGCCGTGGAAGACTTGGCCAACAACCCGGTGGCCGAAGCCAGCGTGGCCCTGCGCACCAAAAAAGGCATGATTCGCCCGCGCGGCTTGAATCAGCAGCGCTACGTCAAGGAAATCCTCGGTAACGACATCAACTTCGGCATCGGCCCTGCCGGTACCGGCAAGACCTACCTGGCCGTGGCCTGTGCGGTCGACGCCCTGGAGCGCGAGCAAGTGCGCCGCATCCTGCTGGTACGCCCGGCGGTCGAGGCCGGCGAAAAGCTCGGCTTCCTGCCCGGCGACCTGGCCCAGAAGATCGACCCATACCTGCGCCCGCTCTACGACGCACTCTACGAGATGCTTGGTTTTGAATACGTGGCCAAGCTGATCGAGCGCCAGGTGATCGAAATCGCGCCGCTGGCCTACATGCGCGGCCGGACCTTGAACAACAGCTTCATCATTCTCGACGAAAGCCAGAACACCACCGTCGAGCAGATGAAAATGTTCCTGACCCGTATCGGTTTCGGCTCCACCGCCGTGATAACCGGCGACGTCACCCAGGTCGACCTGCCCAAGGGCACCAAGTCGGGCCTGGCCCAGGTGATCGAAGTGCTCAAAGACGTGCCAGGCATCAGCTTCACGCACTTCATGCCCAAGGACGTGGTCCGCCACCCGCTGGTCCAGCGCATTGTCGAAGCCTACGAGCGCTTCGAACATCGCGACGACGCCCCGGCCAAGGACACCCGCCGCGATGCTTGAGCTTGACCTGCAACTGGCAACCGACGCGCACGCCCCCAGCGAAGAGCAGTTCCGTCAATGGTGCGCCCTGGCCCTGCGCCAGCGCAGCGCCGACTCGGAGCTGACCATCCGCCTGGTGGACGAACCCGAAGGCCGCGAACTGAACCACACCTGGCGCCAGAAGGACTACGCGACCAACGTGCTGTCGTTTCCCGCCGACGTACCCGACGAACTGCTGGATATCCCACTGCTGGGCGACCTGGTGATCTGCGTCGAAGTCGTCGAACGTGAAGCGAAGGAGCAAGGCAAGGCCCTTGAGGCCCATTGGGCCCATCTGGTCATCCACGGCTGCTTGCATCTCTTGGGTTACGACCATATAGACGATGACGAAGCCGAAGAAATGGAAGCACTGGAACGATCGTTGCTTGCAGAACTGGGTCACCCTGATCCGTATGCAGATGACGAAAACTGATTAACACTCAACTGAAACATCAAAGGATTTAGAGTAATCGCTATGAGCGAAGACCGATCGAGCAACGGGCAAAAGTCATGGCTGGGTAAACTGACCCAGGCTTTTGCCCACGAGCCGAAAAACCGCCAGGAGCTCCTGGAGCTGCTGCGCGAGGCCCATCAGAACAAGTTGCTGGACAGCGAAGCGCTGGCCATCGTCGAAGGCGCCATCCAGGTGGCTGACCTGCAGGTCCGGGACATCATGGTCCCGCGTTCGCAGATGATCAGCATCAAGGCGACCCAGACCCCACGGGAGTTCCTCCCGGCCGTGATCGACTCGGCGCACTCGCGCTACCCGGTGATCGGCGAAAGCCATGACGACGTCATGGGCGTCCTGCTGGCCAAGGACCTGTTGCCGCTGATCCTCAAGGAGAACGGCGACAGCTTCAACATCAAGGACCTGCTGCGTCCGGCCACCTTCGTCCCGGAATCCAAGCGCCTGAATGTGCTGCTGCGCGAGTTTCGCGCCAACCACAATCACATGGCCATTGTGATTGACGAGTACGGCGGTGTCGCGGGCCTGGTGACGATCGAAGACGTGCTGGAACAGATCGTCGGCGATATCGAAGACGAGCACGATGTCGAAGAAGACAGCTACATCAAGCCGCTGCCGAGCGGTGATTTCCTGGTCAAGGCGCTGACGCCGATCGAGAACTTCAACGAGTTCTTCGACAGCGAATTCTCCGACGACGAGTTCGACACCGTCGGCGGCCTGGTGATGAGTGCGTTCGGGCACCTGCCCAAGCGTAACGAGACCACCGTGATCGGCGCTTATCGCTTCCGCATCCTAAATGCCGACAGCCGCCGGATTCATCTGATTCGCCTGACACCTATTGCCCGCTAAGGACTGACATGCGCCGTTTCATCGCTCCCGGCTGGCCCGGTAACTTGCTGGCCGTGGTGGCCGGCGCCATCACCACCCTGGCGCTGGCGCCATTCGATCTGTGGCCGTTTGCGCTGGTGGCAGTCGGATTGTTCTATATAGGGCTGCGGGAACTGACCCCACGCCAGGCCCTCGGCCGTGGCTGGTGTTTCGGTTTCGGCCTGTTTGGCGCCGGCACTAGCTGGATCTACTACAGCATCCACCACTTCGGCGGCGCTTCGGTGCTGCTGGCCGGCTTGCTGATGCTGGCGTTCACCGCCGCCATTGCCTTGTTCTTCGCCCTGCCCGCCTGGCTGTGGGCGCGCTGGCTGCGCCGCAATGAAGCGCCATTGGCCGATGCCCTGACGTTCGCAGCGTTGTGGGTCGGCCAAGAAGCGTTCCGTGGCTGGTTCCTGACCGGTTTCCCCTGGTTGTACTCCGGCTACAGTCAACTCGATGGCCCCCTCACCGGCCTCGCGCCGCTGGGCGGAATGTGGCTGATTTCCTTCGCCCTGGCCCTGACCGCCGCCGTGTTGTGCAACCTGCCGCGCCTGCTAGCAACCAAGCGCAATGCCTTCATCGGCGCCGGCCTGTTGTTGCTGGTAGCGCCCTGGGCCATCGGCCTGGCCCTCAAGCATCACGCGTGGACTTCACCGTCCGGCGCACCGCTGAGCGTGGCGGCGATCCAGGGTAACGTCGAACAAAGCATGAAGTGGGACCCCGAGCAGCTCAATGCGCAGTTGGCGCTGTACCGCGACATGAGCTTCAGTTCCAAGCGTGTCGACCTGCTGGTATGGCCGGAAACGGCCGTGCCGGTGCTCAAGGACTCCGTCGAGGGCTACCTCGGGATGATGGGCAGGTTCGCCGCCGAGCGGCACACCGCGCTGATCACTGGCGTGCCGATTCGCCAGGAAGTGCATCACCAGAAGCGCTACTTCAATGGCATCACCGTGATGGGCGAAGGCGACGGCACCTACCTCAAGCAGAAGCTGGTGCCCTTCGGCGAATACGTGCCGCTGCAAGACATGCTGCGTGGCTTGATTGCCTTCTTCGACCTGCCCATGTCGGACTTCGCACGCGGCCCGTCCGACCAGGCGATGTTGCAGGCCAAGGGCTATCAGATCGCGCCGTTCATTTGCTATGAAGTGGTCTACCCCGAATTTGCCGCCAGCCTCTCAGCCCAGAGCGACCTGCTGCTGACCATCAGCAACGACACTTGGTTCGGCACCTCCATTGGCCCGTTGCAGCACCTGCAAATGGCGCAGATGCGTGCGCTGGAAGCCGGTCGCTGGATGATCCGCGCCACCAACAACGGCGTGACCGGGCTGATCAACCCGTATGGGCAGATCACCGCGCAGATCCCGCAGTTCGAGCGCGGCATCCTCTACGGCGAAGTGGTGCCGATGCACAACCTCACGCCGTATCTGCAATGGCGGTCGTGGCCGCTGATCGTGGTGTGCCTGGTGTTGTTTGGTTGGGCGCTATTGGCCGGCCGGATGTCCAAAACCGTCTAACCGCATCAAACCGAACCAAAAGTGGGAGGGGGCTTGCCCCCGATAGCAGTGTGTCAGTCAGTACATTTGATACTGATACACCGCAATCGGGGGCAAGCCCCCTCCCACATTTTGATTTGCGGTGCTATCGGTAGAACAACCGATACCCCACCTGCCCCACCGCCTCATTGAGCAACTGCCCGCTCTGCCACACCGACTTGAACTCCGGCATCCAGCCACCCAGCGGCCGGGCGTTATCCTGGCCAAGGAAGCCGACCGGCGCCGGCACCACGCTGAAACCGGCTTTTTCAAAGCTCCAGACCGCACGCGGCATATGCCAGGCCTGGGTCACCACCACGACGCGTTTGATCCCTTCGGGCAACAGAATCTCGGCGCTCATCTGTGCATTTTCCCAGGTGGTGCGGCTGCGCTCTTCCTTCCAGCGCACCGTCACAGCGAAGTCGTCCCGCATCGATACCGCCATCAACTCAGCCTCGCTCGGCGGCGTACCGTAGTGCAAACCGCCGCTGGTCAACACCGGCAGCCCGGAGGCCTTGGCCAATCGCGCGGCATAACGTTGACGCTCCAACCCGATGCCGGTTGGCTGGTCCGAACCCCAGGCCGGGTCCCCACGCTCGCGCCCCGAACCCAGTACCACAATGGCATCGGCGTGCTGGGCCAGGCTCGACCAATCCTCCCGGGCCAACGGCGGCGCCGTCTCGAGGGCGCGCGCACCCCACTCCACCATGACCGGTAGACTCATCAGCCACATCCCGCCCAACCCGAGAGCAAAGCAACACCCCGCCAGGCGCGGGCGGCTGCGCCGAAACCACCAGGCAAGGGCCAGCAACAGCAAGAGAATGCCGGGCGGCAGCAACAATTGTTTGATGAAATAACGAATAGGCATCGAGCATCTCCATAGATGCCCGAAGCCTAAGGTGTAACGGGGTTTAGCGACAATCTTTACAAGAACTAAGCAGTGTCAGCGATGATCAGGCCGCGAAGGGGGCATGTATTACTTAAACCGCACGGCCCGATGTTTTTCCGGACCGCGAGCGGCTGATACATCCTTGAGCCACACCACCTTGGCCGACCGCACAGGCTCATTGGGTGGCGTGCAAGCCACGCCGACAGAGGCCAAGCGTTCGTTCCTTGCCAGGTAAGCCTTGATCAGTTCCATCTCCGCGTGGCTCAAGCCTCGCAGTTCCAACTCGACGGGCTGTTCATCACGCAACCGGCCCGCTGTACTGGCTGCATCCAATGCGCGACCCAAGCGGTCGATGAGTCCTTGGTAAACATCCGATTTAGATAACATTCGCTGCGATTCCACCATCCCCTCACCTCATTGAAGATAAGTCTTGCTCCCCAATAAACAGCGTAGCCCCCATGGCTGCGCCTGCCCGGCGCCGCGACAGACGGCCTCGACCGAGCAATCAGGGTTTCCCTCGATAGAGTGGGGTCATGTATGCTACGGCGCTTCCTGTAACTCCACTTCCCGCAGGGTTTGGGCACGGACGCGGCGCTTTTTGGTGCCGCTCGACCCGGACAATGTACCGAAGAGGATTAGGCCACCCCTATTCAGTTCAAAAGTAGCCATGCACGAACAATATCAGCCCCGTGAAATAGAAAATGCCGCCCAATCTTTCTGGGACGAGCAAAAGTCCTTTGAAGTCAGTGAACAGCCAGGCAAGGAGACCTTCTATTGCCTATCGATGTTCCCTTACCCCAGCGGCAAGCTACACATGGGGCACGTGCGTAACTACACCATCGGCGACGTGATTTCCCGCTTCCAGCGCATGCAAGGCAAGAACGTCCTGCAACCCATGGGTTGGGACGCCTTCGGCATGCCGGCGGAAAACGCCGCGATGAAGAACAACGTAGCGCCCGCCAAGTGGACCTACGAGAACATCGCCTACATGAAGACCCAGCTGCGCAGCCTGGGCCTGGCGGTGGACTGGTCCCGCGAAGTGACCACCTGCAAGCCGGACTACTATCGCTGGGAACAATGGCTGTTCACCCGCCTGTTCGAAAAAGGCATGATCTACCGCAAGAACGGCACCGTGAACTGGGACCCGATCGACCAGACCGTGCTGGCCAACGAGCAGGTGATCGACGGTCGCGGCTGGCGTTCCGGCGCGCTGATCGAAAAGCGCGAAATTCCGATGTACTACTTCAAGATCACCGCCTACGCGGATGAACTCTTGTCGAGCCTCGACGACTTGCCGGGCTGGCCTGAACAGGTCAAGACCATGCAGCGTAACTGGATCGGCAAATCCAAGGGCATGGAAGTGCAGTTCCCGTACAACGTCGATTCGATCGGCGAAGCGGGTGCCCTCAAAGTCTTCACCACCCGTCCGGACACCTTGATGGGCGCGACTTACGTCGCCGTCGCGGCTGAACACCCGCTGGCTAGCCGGGCCGCACAGAACAACCCTGAGCTGCAGGCGTTCATCGCCGAATGCAAAGGCGGCAGCGTGGCTGAAGCCGACGTCGCCACCCAAGAGAAAAAAGGCCTGCCGACCGGGCTGTTCGTCGAGCACCCGCTGACCGGCGAAAAACTGCCGGTGTGGGTCGCCAACTACGTGCTGATGCACTACGGCGATGGCGCAGTAATGGCTGTGCCGGCCCACGACGAACGCGATTTCGAATTCGCCACCCAGTACAACTTGCCGATCAAGTCCGTGGTGCGCACCAGCTCGGGCGACACCAACCCAGCCCCGTGGCAAGACGCCTACGGCGAGCACGGTGAGCTGATCAACTCTGGCGAGTTCGACGGCCTGGACTTCGTCGGTGCCTTCGACGCCATCGAAGTGGCGCTGATCAAGAAAAACCTCGGTGCCTCGCGCACCCAGTTCCGCCTGCGCGACTGGGGCATCAGCCGCCAGCGCTACTGGGGCTGCCCGATCCCGATCATTCACTGCGAGACCTGCGGTGACGTGCCGGTGCCGGAAGACCAGTTGCCGGTGATCCTGCCGGAAGACGTGGTGCCGGACGGCGCCGGTTCGCCTTTGGCGCGCATGCCCGAGTTCTACGCGTGCAACTGCCCGAAATGCGGCCAGCCTGCCAAGCGTGAAACCGACACCATGGACACCTTCGTCGAGTCCTCGTGGTACTACGCCCGTTACGCCTCGCCGCACTACGAGGGCGGCCTGGTCGAGAAATCGGCGGCCGACCACTGGTTGCCGGTGGATCAGTACATCGGCGGTATCGAACACGCCATTCTTCACCTGCTGTACGCGCGCTTCTTCCACAAGCTGATGCGCGACGAAGGCCTGGTCAGTTCCAACGAGCCGTTCAAGAACCTGCTGACCCAAGGCATGGTGATCGCCGAGACGTATTACCGTCGCGAAGCCAATGGCAGTTACACCTGGTTCAACCCGGCCGATGTCGAGCTCGAGCGCGACAGCAAAGCCAAGGTCATCAGCGCCAAGCTGATCGCCGACGGCCTGCCGGTGGAGATCGGTGGCACCGAGAAGATGGCCAAGTCGAAGAACAATGGCGTCGATCCGCAGTCGATGATCGACCAGTTCGGCGCCGACACCTGCCGCCTGTTCATGATGTTCGCCTCACCGCCTGACATGAGCGCCGAATGGTCCGACTCCGGCGTCGAGGGTTCGCACCGCTTCCTCAAGCGCGTCTGGCGCCTGGCGCACGCCCATGTCAGCCAGGGCCTGCCGGGCAAGCTGGACGTGGCCGCCTTGAGCGACGAGCAGAAAGTCATTCGCCGCAGCACCCACCTGGCCATCAAGCACGCCAGCCAGGATGTGGGCCAGAACCACAAGTTCAACACCGCCATCGCCCAGGTGATGACGCTGATGAACGTGCTGGAAAAAGCGCCACACGTCACCGAACAGGATCGTGCGCTGGTTCACGAAGGCCTCGAGGCGGTCACCCTGCTGCTGGCCCCGATCACGCCGCACATCAGTCATGAACTGTGGAACCGCCTGGGCCACAACGATGCCGTCATTGATGCCCGCTGGCCGGTGCAGGATGACAGCGCGCTGGTACAGGACACGCTGCAGTTGGTGATCCAAGTCAACGGCAAACTGCGCGGCCAGATCGACATGCCGGCCAGCGCCAGCCGCGAAGACGTCGAAGCAGCCGCGCGCTGCAACGAGAACGTGCTGCGCTTTACCGAAGGCCTGACGATCCGCAAAGTGATCGTGGTGCCGGGTAAACTGGTCAACATCGTCGCCAGCTAAATCGGATCGGGCGCAGGGCTTGAGCGCTGCGCCGAACTAAACCTTCAGGGCCTCGATAAGGCCCGCATGGTTTCAAGGGGAGCAATAAAATGATCAAACGCAACTTGCTGGTGATGGGCCTTGCTGTGCTGCTGAGCGCTTGCGGCTTCCAGCTGCGTGGTACCGGCACCAATGAACTGACCATCAAGGAATTGGACGTCAGCGCCCGCAACGCCTATGGCGAAACCGTTGTGCAACTGCGCGACACACTGGAAAACAGTGGCGTGCATGTCTACACCGGCGCGACCTACAAGCTGTTCCTGGCAGACGAGAAAGAAACCCAGCGTAACCTCAGCTACGCCAGCGCTGGCCGTGCGTCCGATATCGAGCTGAACACCTCGTTGGTTTTTGAAATGCAGGGCCGCGACCATCTGCCATTGATGGGTGACAAGATCGAAGTGCAAAAGGTCGTAAGCCACGATGGCAACAACCTGGTGGGCTCGGACTCGGAAATGACCCAGGTACGCAAAGAAATGCGTCGTGAGCTGGTCCAGCGCGTGATGCTGCGCCTGCAACAGCTGACGCCGGAAAAACTGGAACTCCTGCAACAAACCGCCGACAACAAGGCCAAGGCTGACGCCGATGCCCTGAAAGCCGCGCAAGAGTACGAAAACAACACGCCGAAACAATCGCCTGTTGAAGTCCCTGTAGAGTAAGCCAGACGGGGTGCCCCAGGCGCCCCGTTCATCTCGCCTATGAAACTCGCCCCCGCCCAACTCGCCAAACACCTGCAAGGTGCTCTGGCGCCTGTCTATATCGTCAGCGGTGATGACCCGTTGCTGTGCCAGGAAGCGGCAGACGCCATTCGCACCGCCGCACGCCAGCAAGGCTTCGACGAACGCCAGGTGTTCAGCGCCGACGCCAGTTTCGACTGGGGCACGCTGCTGCAAGCCGGCGCAAGCATGTCGCTGTTTGCCGAGAAACGCCTGCTGGAACTGCGTCTGCCGTCGGGCAAGCCTGGGGACAAGGGCGCGGCGGCCTTCATCGAGTACTGTTCGCGGCCTGCCGAAGACACGGTGTTACTGATCAGCCTGCCCAAGCTCGACGGCAGCGCGCAGAAAACCAAGTGGGGCAAAGCGCTGGTGGAGGGGGCACAGACCCAGTTCATCCAGATCTGGCCGGTGGACAGCAATCAGTTGCCGCAGTGGATTCGTCAGCGCCTGTCCCAATCCGGGCTGTCGGCCACGCAGGACGCCGTGGAGCTGATCGCCGCCCGGGTCGAAGGCAACCTGCTTGCCGCTGCCCAGGAGATCGAAAAGCTCAAGCTGATGGCCGAAGACGGGCAGATCACCGTCGAAACCGTGCAGGGCGCGGTGGCTGACAGTGCGCGCTTTGACGTGTTCGGGCTGGTGGACGCCATCCTCAATGGCGAGCCCACCCATGCCCTGCGCATGCTCGAAGGGTTGCGCGGTGAAGGCGTGGAACCGCCGGTGATTCTCTGGGCCCTGGCCCGCGAGTTACGGGTACTGGCCAATATTGCACTGCAATACAGCCAGGGCACGCCGCTGGACAAATGCTTCAGCCAGGCCCGGCCGCCGGTCTGGGACAAACGCAAACCACTGATGAGCAAAGCCCTGCAACGGCACTCGGCGCAACGCTGGGCGCAATTGTTGCTGGAGGCCCAGCGCATCGATGCACAAATCAAAGGCCAGGCAGCCGGTTCGCCGTGGATGAGCCTGAGTCGTTTGTCACTGTTGATGTCTGGCCAGCGCCTGACACTGCCTGCCGAATAACCCCCCCTCTTAAAACACTGCAAAACCAATGTGGGAGCAAGCCCCCTCCCACATGTTGGCTGTGTTTTCATTTCAAAAAATTTGTCAGGCTTTACAGCGGCCAGACTTCGGCAGATGATTTGCACCGCTGCATCCCACCTGAAGAGAGTAACGACCATGAGCAAAAAGCCATCTAAGCATGGCCCCAACAAGGCCAAATCCATCATCGCCCAGCCACTGTTCCGCAGCCGTCAGGAACGCGCCGGCAAGGGCAAAGGCAGCTACCGCCGCGAAGCCTTCCAGTCTAATAGCTGGGAGGCTTCTTACTTTCTGGCTGCCTGAAGGCAAGCGGCCCTCCGGCATGATAAGGTCAGCACTTGATTTGTAATCCCTGGACCTGTGCATGCCCTCTAGTCTTTCCCGTCGTTGGCACCTTCGCCAATTGATCGCTGCCTCCAGCCTCATTCTGCTTGTCGCCTGCGCGGAAAAACCCACCGCCGCAGATGCTCAACCCCTGCCAACACTGTCGACCGCACCGGTCGTTGCGCCCGCTGTCGTGGCCCCGCTGGCCGTGGACAACCTGGACATCCAGCCCACCCAGACCTTTGCCGAATGGCAGGCTGGTTTCCGTGCGCAAGCCTTGGCTGCCGGGATTACGCCAGCCGTCTTTGATACGGCCTTCGCCAATATCACCCCGGACATGGCAGTGATCCGCGCCGACCGCAGCCAGCCGGAATTTTCCCGCCCGGTGTGGGAATACCTCGACGGCGCGCTGTCACCAGTACGCGTGCGTAATGGCCAGACACTGTTGATCAAGTACGCCGACACCCTGCAAAGCATCGAGCAACGTTATGGCGTCGACCGCCAGGCGCTCGTCTCGGTGTGGGGCATGGAGAGTAACTTCGGTCAGTTCCAGGGCAATAACTCGGTGATCCGCTCCCTGGCGACCCTGGCCTACGAAGGTCGGCGCCCAGCCTTTGCCCAGGCGCAATTGCTCGCGGCGCTGCAGATCATCCAGCACGGCGACATCCAGGCCGACCAGATGCGCGGCTCGTGGGCCGGCGCCATGGGCCAGACCCAGTTCATCCCGACCACCTACAACACCCACGCCGTGGACTTCGACGGCGACGGTCGCCGTGATATCTGGAACAGCCCAGCCGACGCCCTCGCCTCCACCGCGCATTACCTGCAAAGCTCCGGCTGGCAGAAAGGCCAGCCGTGGGGCTTCGAAGTCAAACAACTGCCGACCAACTTCGATTACGCCCTGGCCGACGGTGGCGTGCGCAAGACCGTCGCCGACTGGCTGAAACTGGGCATCCAATTGCCGCCGGGGGCGAGCATGCCGCCTAACGTCGACCAGCTCTCCGCCGCCCTGTTGCTGCCGGCGGGCTACCGTGGCCCGGCGTTCCTGGTGCTGGATAACTTCCGCGCAATCCTCAAGTACAACAATTCGTCGTCCTACGCATTGGCCGTTGGCCTGCTGTCGGAGCGCTTCGGCGGAAGCGGTGTGATTCGGGGCGATTGGCCGAAAGATGAACTGCCGCTGAGTCGTTCCCAGCGTATTGATCTGCAGACCGTACTCAACACCCACGGCTATGACGCGGGCAACCCGGACGGGATTATCGGCGCCAACACGCGCAAGGCGATCCGTGCGGCGCAACAGTCACTGGGCTGGCCGGCGGATGGTTATCCGACGGTGAAGTTGCTGGAGTCGTTGCAGAGCCGTTAGATCGGCTTATGGCGACTACCGCTATCGGGGGCAAGCCCCCTCCCACGTTTGACTGCATTTCAAAGGATGTACGCGGTCCAAATGTGGGAGGGAGCTTGCTCCCGATAGCGGTTTAGCAGACGACAGATTCAGGGGTTGAACACCACATCCTGCTCCAACACCACCCGCTGCTCCCCCGCATCCAACCGCACCCACGCCCCCATCGGCAGCGTCAGGTTCGGATCGCAATGCCCACTGCGCCAGCCGTACAGTACCGGGATGCGTAGCGGTTCGAAGGTCTGTTTCAGCAGCCGCTCCAACGCGGCGTTATCCACACCCGCCACATCCCCCACCAGCACACCCGCTACCTGGGCCAGCTTGCCGGCCAGGCGCAGATGCGTCAGCAAGCGGTCGATGCGGTAGATCGGCTCGTTGACGTCTTCGATAAACAGAATGATGCCCTCGGCATCGATTTCGTAGGACGTGCCCATCACCGCTGCGATCATCGACAGGTTGCCGCCGAGCAAGCGCCCACAGGCGATACCGGGCTCGATCGTGGTCAACGGGTAGGCTGCAGGGTGAGTCAGCACGCTGCCTGCGCCGAGCTGGCCACGCAGCATGTTGAACAGCGACGATTCGGTCGGTGGCTGCTTGTCGCCGAGCAGGTCGGCATTCAGCATCGGGCCGTGGAAGGTCACAAAACCGGCATAGCGGTTGATTGCCAGGTGCAACGCGGTGATGTCGCTATACCCCACAAATGGCTTGGGGTTGGCGCGCAGCAGGTCGAAGTCCAGGCGGTCCAGCAGGCGGGGCGTGCCGTAGCCGCCGCGCAGGCAGAAAATCGCATCAATCGCGGGGTCGGCGAAGGCGGCGTGCAGGTCGTGCAGGCGCATGTCATCGCTGCCAGCCAGGTAGCCGTCGCGTTCATATACACCCGCGAAGATGCGCAGCTCATAGCCGCGGGCGCGCATCCATTGCCCGGCTTTTTCCACGTCCAGCGCGGCAGGGCCGGCGGGCGCGATCAGGCCAATGGTGGCTTCAGAACGCAATGCAGGTACGGCGGCGGTCATCCACGATTCTCCCTAATCAACGCGGAACGAAATGTGGGAGGGGGATTGCCCCCGATAGCGGTGGTTCAGTCACCAGAGGCAGTGACTGACACTCTGCAATCGGGGGCAAGCCCCCTCCCACATTGGACCTGCGGTGTTGCACAAATGCCTATCAGGAAACCAGGCTAGCCTTGACCAGCTTGGCCTGCTCGTCGGCGTGGTACGAGGAACGTACCAGCGGGCCCGACGCCACGTTCTTGAAGCCCATCTTGTAGCCTTCCTCGGCGAACCAGGCGAAGACGTCCGGGTGTACGAAACGCTGCACCGGCAAGTGGCTGCGGGACGGCTGCAGGTATTGGCCCAGGGTCAGCATGTCGATGTCGTGTTCGCGCATGCGCTGCATGACTTCGATCACTTCTTCGTCGGTTTCGCCCAGGCCCAGCATCAGGCCGGACTTGGTTGGGATGTGCGGCATCATCTGCTTGAATTTCTGCAGCAGGGTCAGCGACCACTGGTAGTCCGAACCTGGGCGCGCAGCCTTGTACAGGCGTGGCACGGTTTCCAGGTTGTGGTTGAACACATCCGGCGGCTCGGCGGCGGTGATTTCCAGCGCGACGTCCATGCGGCCACGGTAGTCCGGCACCAGGGTTTCGAGCATCACGTCCGGCGACAGCTTGCGGATTTCGCGGATGCAGTCGGCAAAGTGCTGGGCACCGCCGTCACGCAGGTCGTCGCGGTCGACCGAGGTGATCACTACGTACTTGAGCTTCAGGTCGGCGATGGCGATGGCCAGGCTTGCCGGCTCGTTGACGTCCAGCGGCTTCGGCCGGCCGTGGCCGACGTCGCAGAACGGGCAACGACGGGTGCAGATGTCACCCATGATCATGAAGGTGGCGGTGCCGCCGGAGAAGCATTCGCCCAGGTTCGGGCAGGACGCTTCTTCGCACACGCTGTGCAGCTTGTGCTTGCGCAGCAAAGCCTTGATCCGGTCGACTTCCGGCGAGACCGGGATGCGCACGCGAATCCAGTCAGGCTTTTTCGGCAGTTCGGTGGTCGGGATGATCTTGACCGGGATGCGTGCAACCTTGTCGGCGCCGCGCAGCTTGACGCCGGCTTCCACCTTGGCACGCGGGGCCGGGGCCGGACGCTCGGTGACGTCCAGCGTCGGGATCATGGTTTGCACTGCATCAGTAGTCATAGTCAGTCGATTCCGCCCGTAAGGGTCGTCTGCTCAGCATAGTCGAGGTGTTTGACGAGCTGCGCACGCAGCCGGGCACTTACCTCGGCAAATTTAATCGGTGTGGCGTGGTCGCTCAACTGGGTCATCGCCAACCCGGCATAACCGCACGGGTTGATACGCCGGAACGGCGCCAGGTCCATGTCCACATTCAGCGCCAGGCCATGAAACGAACAACCGTGGCGAATGCGCAGCCCCAGGGAGGCGATTTTCGCGCCATCCACATACACACCGGGCGCATCGGGCTTGGCCGTGGCGCTCACGCCGTAACTGGCCAACAGCTCGATCAGGCAAGCCTCCATGCGGTTCACCAGGTCGCGCACGCCAAACCCCAGCTTGCGCACGTCCAGCAGCAGATACGCCACCAGTTGACCGGGCCCATGGTAAGTCACTTGCCCCCCTCGGTCGACCTGCACCACCGGAATATCACCCGGAAGTAGTAGATGCTCGGCCTTGCCGGCCTGGCCCTGGGTGAACACCGGCGGGTGCTCCACCAGCCAGATTTCATCGGGAGCCGAGCTGCCGCGCTCGTTGGTGAAGCGCTGCATGGCGTGCCAGACGGGCTCGTAGTCCATCCGACCGAGCTCGCGAAAGCCCAGGACCTGTGGCATCACAGCACCATGTGTACGAAGCCGGTGGCCCGCAGTTCGCTGTTGATGTCGTAGAGCTGGTCTTGACCGATCGCAACGATGTGCAATTGGATCGTGGTGTACTTACCGTTGGTGCTCGAACGCTCATCCACACGGTTGTCGTTGATCGTCGCGTGTTTACGCACGATGTCGATAATCTTGTCCTTGTTGCCCACACCGGTATCGCTGATCACCTTGACGGGATAATCCGTCACCGGGAATTCGATCTTTGGCGCCTTTACTTCTTTATCGGTCATGGCGTAACAGCCTCGTAAGCGTAAGCCGTGGCGACGGGCAAAGCCCCGTGTCGGATCAACACGGGGCTTTGCAGGTGCACACTTATCAGTTGAACAAGCTGTAGAAGAATAGACGGATGCTATCCCACACGCGGCGGAAGATACCACCTTCGTCGACGGCGTCCAGGGCGATCAGGTCGGCACTGTGTACCACTTTATCGTCCAGTTTCACTTCGACCTTGCCGATCACGTCGCCCTTGGCGATTGGCGCAACCAGGTGCGGGTTCATGGTCATGCTGGCAGCGAGCTTTTTCAACTGGCCTTTAGGCATGGTCAGGGTCAGGTCTTCAGCCAGGCCGGCCTTGACTTGCGAGGTCGCGCCTTTCCATACCGGCGCGGTCGCCAGTTCAGCACCCTTCTGATAGAAGGTCTGGGTTTCGAAGAAGCGGAAACCGTAGGTCAGCAGTTTTTGCGTCTCGGCCGCACGGGCCTGCTCGCTGTTGGTGCCGAAGACCACGGCGATCAGGCGCTGGCCATCACGCACGGCGGACGACACCATGCAGTAGCCGGCTTCTTCGGTGTGACCGGTTTTCAGACCGTCAACGGTCTTGTCGCGCCACAGCAGCAGGTTGCGGTTAGGCTGCTTGATGTTGTTCCAGAAGAATTCCTTCTGGGAGTAGATCGCGTAGTGGACCGGGTCGACACGAATGATCGCGCGCGCCAGGATCGCCATGTCGTGAGCCGACGAGTAGTGCTCTGGGTTCGGCAGACCGGTCGGGTTCATGAAGTGGCTGTTGGTCATGCCCAGGTCGGCCACGGTTTTGTTCATCATGTCGGCGAACGCGTCTTCGCTGCCGGCGATGTGCTCGGACAGGGCGACGCTGGCGTCGTTACCGGACTGGATGATGATGCCGTGCAGCAGATCGCTGACCGTCACCTGCGAACCGACCTTGATGAACATCCGTGAACCGCCGGTGCGCCAGGCGTTTTCGCTGACGGTCACCGGGTCGTTTTCGCCGATCTGGCCGCGACGGATTTCCAGGGTCGCAATGTAGGCCGTCATCAGCTTGGTCAAGCTGGCGGGTGGCAGGCGCTGGTCACCGTTGTTTTCCACCAGCACGTTGCCACTGGCGGCATCCATGAGGACCCAGGCCTTGGCGGCCAGTTGCGGTGAAGCCGGCACCATTTCAACCGCCCAGGCGGCCGGGGTGATGATCAGCGAGATAAGCAGGCACGTGCGTTTGGCTAAGGTGATGATGTTCATCCGTCTCTCGAAATTACTTATGGAAACTTGCCCTCGCGGGCAAAACTTATTCAGACAGCCCGTTACCAGTCTGTCGCGTGTTCGGTTGCCTGCCCACCCCTTGCCCCTGGGTTTTATTGTTCAACGAGCCAACAACCAGGGCTCAGGCGCGCGCACGAACCTGAACCTTCAATCCTTTACGGTTTATTCGGCGCTGACCACGCTGGGTTGCCCCAGGTTGGCCAAACGCACGCTGTTCTGCACTTGCGCGACCTCGCTCGGCGAACCGATCGGGCCCATGCGCACGCGGTGCAAGGTCTGTTGATTGCGCACGATGGAGCTGATGAAGACCGGCGCATTGACCATGCCGCTCAGCTTGGACCTTAACAGCTCTGCCGCATCCGGGTTGGCGAAAGCGCCCACTTGCAGGTATTGCCCGCCAGCGGCCGAGGCACCCGGCGCAGCGCGGGGCACGACGACCGTGTCAGGGGCGTGCTGTTGCGCAGGTGGCGTCCACTGCTCGATCTTGCCGGTCGACGCCGTCACTTGGGGTTGCGCGACCTGCGGCTCGTTGAGCATCAAGGGTGCCGGCTTACCACGCTGGGCCCAGTATTGCGCGGGGTCGATCCCTTCGACCTTGACCCGCGCGGTGCCGGTTTCGGCATAACCGAGTTTCTTCGCGGCAGCGTAGGACAAGTCGATGATCCGGTCCGAATAGAACGGCCCGCGATCGTTGACCCGCAGGATCACCGTGCGATTGTTGTCCAGGTTGGTCACGCGCACATAGCTGGGCAGCGGCAGGGTCTTGTGGGCCGCGCTCATGCCGTACAGGTCATAGACCTCGCCATTGGCCGTGTTCTGGCCGTGGAACTTGGTGCCGTACCACGACGCTGTACCCGACTGTACGTAGGTCTTGGAGTCCTGCAGCGGGAAGTAATTCTTGCCCAGCACGGTATAGGGGTTGGCCTTGTACGGGCCGGTGTGCAGGGTTGGCGTGGCATCCGGGATTTTCGACACGTCGACGTCCCACCACGGCGCACCGTCTTTATGCGCGCGGTTGATGTCCAGGCCCGGCTGGGAACGAACGGCGGCCCCCCCGGACTTTTGCGTCGGCGCGCGACTGGTGGAGCAACTGGCAACCAGCAAGGACAACGCGGCAAACGCCACCAGCTTGAGCGGTTTTTTCAACGGCGATGCCCGCATTACTTGTTGCCCCGTGCTTGGACCAGCATGTCAGACAGTTGATGCACGGCCATGGCGTACATCACACTGCGGTTATAACGCGTGATTGCGTAGAAATTCTTCAGGCCCATCCAGTATTCAGGGCCGTTTTCGCCTTCCAGGCGGAAAGCCGTAACCGGCATATCATCGCGCAGCGCATCATGACTTGACCAGCCCAGCGCCCGCAACTCCCCGACCGTCTTGGCCGGCTCGATACCCTGGGTCAGGCCTTCATCGGCGCGCTCACCGCTCACGTCGGCACGGCTGACCACCGGTTCGCCGCCCACCCAGCCATGGCGCTTGAAGTAGCTGGCCACGCTGCCGATGGCATCGTCCGGGTTGCTCCAGATATTGATATGGCCGTCGCCGTCAAAGTCCACCGCGTAGGCGCGAAAGCTGCTCGGCATAAACTGCGGCAAGCCCATCGCACCGGCGTAGGAGCCTTTGAGGGTCAGCGGGTCGACCTGTTCTTCGCGGGCCAGCAGCAGGAATTCGCGCAGTTCCTTACGGAAAAAATCGGCGCGGGGCGGGTAATCGAAGCCCAGGGTCGACAAGGCGTCGATCACCCGATAACTGCCGGTATTGCGCCCGTAGAAGGTTTCAATGCCAATGATCGAGACAATCACCTGGGCGGGCACGCCATATTCCTGCTCGGCGCGGGCCAGCACGGCTTCGTGCTCGCGCCAGAAGTCCACACCCCGTGCCACGCGGGCATCGGTCAGGAACATCGGGCGATAGTCCTTCCACTGCTTCACGCGCTCGGCCGGGCGGGAGATGGCGTCAAGGATCGCCTGCTTGCGCTGCGCCTCGCGGAACACGCCCATCAGCTGTTCACCGGCGAAGCCGTAGTCGCGGGTCATCTCACCGACGAACTCGGCGACTTGGGGCGAACCATCGTAGTCACCGGCCCGCGCCTCGTGCATGGCGCCCAGCAGCCCAATCAGGCTCATCCAGGACGCATGCCGAGTCGCCCAGCAGCGCATTACTTGCATTGACATCTTCACCTTATTCAAACCTGTGCGATCCATTTGCGATGCGTATGAATCGACATCAAAACCCCAAACGCTGACATCAATGTCACCAGCGAAGTTCCGCCGTAGCTAATGAACGGCAACGGCACCCCAACCACCGGCAACAGGCCACTGACCATACCGATGTTGACGAAAACGTAAACAAAAAAAGTCATGGTCAACGAACCCGCCAGCAATTTGCCGAACAACGTCTGCGCCTGCGCGGTGATCACCAGGCCACGACCAATCAACAGTAAATAGATCAATAGCAACGCGCAAATGCCCACCAGGCCGAACTCTTCGCCCATCACCGCAATAATGAAATCGGTGTGGCTCTCAGGCAAAAAGTCCAGGTGCGACTGGGTGCCCATCAGCCAGCCTTTGCCAAAGACACCGCCAGAACCGATGGCCGCCTTCGACTGGATGATGTTCCAGCCAGTACCCAGCGGATCGCTCTCCGGGTCGAGAAACGTGAGAATCCGCTGCTTCTGGTAGTCATGCATAAAGAAGAACCACATGGCCACGGCCACCGGCACGGCGGCGGCGAGCACGCTGAGAATCCAGCGCCAGCGCAAGCCGCCCATGAACAGCACGAACGCGCCGCCCGCCAGGATCAGCAGCGAGGTACCGAGGTCCGGCTGGCGCACGATGAGGATAAACGGCACGCCGATCAGGATCAGGCTGATCCCCACATGCTTGAGTTGCGGCGGCAAGGTGCGCTTGGACAAGTACCAGGCGATGGTCGCCGGCATCAAGATCTTCATGAATTCCGACGGTTGGAAGCGAATCACCCCCGGAATATTGATCCAGCGGGTCGCGCCCATGGCGTTGTGGCCCATCACGTCCACCACCACCAGCAGCAACACGCCGGCGACATACCCCAACGGCACCCAGCGCGCCATGAAACGCGGCTCCAACTGGGCAATCACCACCATCGACAACAGGCCCAGGCCGAACGACGACGCTTGCTTGATCAGCAGGTCCCAGTTCTTGCCGCTGGCCGAATACAGTACGAACAGGCTGCCGGCCGCCAGGGTCAGCAGCAGGATCAGCAACGGGCCATCAATGTGCATGCGCTGCAGCAATGTCGCGCGGCGACGCATCACATCCTCGCTGGAAAGGATGCGGTCAAAATTACTCTTCACTGGCCGTAACCTCGGTGCTTGAAGGGGGGCCGCCATATTCGGGCTTGAGCTTGCCGTCGTCGGTCAACAGCCAGGCATCCATCACTTGACGGACCACTGGCGCCGCGACGCCCGAACCGGACTCGCCGTTCTCGACCATCACGGCGACCACGATCTTAGGGTCGTCCGCCGGGGCGAAGCCGACAAACAAGGCGTGGTCGCGGTGGCGTTCCTGAACTTTGGAACGGTCATATTTTTCGCCTTGCTTGATCGCGACCACCTGGGCCGTACCGCTCTTGCCAGCAATGCGATATTGCGCCCCGATCGCCGCCTTGCGCGCCGTGCCCCGGGCGCCGTGCATCACCTGCTGCATGCCGTGGTTGACCTTGGTCCAGTCCGACGGGTCACGCAGCACAATGTCCGGAATCGGGTTTGCATCCACCGGCTTTTCGCCCTCGATGGTGCGGGCCAGGTGTGGCCGGTTCCAGATGCCTTTGTTGGCGACCAGTGCCGTGGCCTGGGCCAGTTGCAGCGGCGTGGCCTGCATGTAGCCCTGGCCGATGCCGAGGATCAGCGTCTCGCCGGGGAACCACGCCTGACGGCGGGTTGCACGTTTCCATTCGCGCGACGGCATCAGGCCGGGCGACTCTTCGAACATGTCCAGGGAGACTTTCTGACCGAGCCCGAACTTGCCCATGTAGGCCGACAGGCGATCGATCCCCAGCTTGTGGGCCAGGTCATAAAAATAGGTGTCGTTGGAACGCATGATTGCGGTGTCCAGGTCGACATAGCCGTCACCGGTGCGGTTCCAGTTACGGTATTTGTGATCGTAATTAGGCAGCATGTAATAGCCGGGGTCGAACACACGACTCGACGCCGTGACCACGCCCGCGTCCAGGCCGGCAATCGCCACCGCCGGCTTGATCGTCGAACCCGGCGGATACAGGCCGCGCAACACCCGGTTGAACAGCGGCCGGTCGATGGAATCGCGCAGCTCGGCGTAGGCCTTGAAGCTGATCCCCGTCACGAACAGGTTGGGGTCGAAACTGGGCTGGCTGACCATGGCCAGGACTTCGCCCGTATTCGGGTCCAGCGCCACCACAGCACCACGTCGCCCACCCAGGGCCATCTCGGCGGCTTCCTGCAGCTTGATGTCCAGGCTCAGCACAATGTCCTTGCCCGGCACCGGGTCGGTACGCTTGAGCACCCGCAGCACGCGGCCGCGAGCGTTGGTCTCGACCTCTTCGTAACCCACCTGGCCGTGCAGCTCGGGCTCGTAGAAGCGCTCGATGCCGGTCTTGCCGATATGGTGGGTGCCGCTGTAATTGACCGGGTCGAGGCTTTTCAGCTCTTTCTCGTTGATCCGCCCCATATAACCGACGGAGTGCGCGAAGTGCGGCCCTTGCGGGTAATGCCGCACCAGTTGCGCCACCACTTCCACGCCCGGCAGGCGGAACTGGTTCACCGCAATCCGGGCGATCTGCTCTTCGGTCAGCTCAAACAGGATCGGCACCGGCTCGAACGGCCGACGCCCCTGTTTCATGCGCTTTTCGAAGATCGCCCGGTCTTCCGGGGTCAGTTGCAGCACGTCGACGATCACATCGAGGACCTGCTGCCAGTCGCCGGAGCGTTCGCGGGTCATGCTCAGGCTGAAGCTGGGCCGGTTATCCGCGACCACCACGCCGTTGCGGTCGAAAATCAGGCCACGGGTCGGCGGAATCGGCTGCACATGCACCCGGTTGTTTTCCGACAGTGTGGAGTGATACTCGTACTGGATCACCTGCAGGAAATACAGGCGCGCAATCAACACCCCGATCAACGTCACCACCATGATCGCGCCAAAAACCACGCGCGCGCGTACCAGACGTGCGTCTTTCTCGTGGTCCTTGATGCGGATCGGCTGAGTCATCGGGAGGGGCGCAGACTATTTGTGGTAAGGGTGCCCGGACAGAACTGTCCAGGCGCGATACAGCTGTTCACCGATCAGAATCCTTACCAACGGGTGCGGCAACGTCAGCGCCGACAGCGACCAGCGTTGGTCCGCCCGCGCACAGACCTCCGGCGCCAGCCCCTCGGGGCCGCCGACCATGAAGTTGACAGTGCGCGAGTCCAGGCGCCAGCGATCCAGTTCAACCGCCAATTGCTCGGTGCTCCAGGGCTTGCCGTGGACTTCGAGGGTGACGATGCGCTCGTTGGGGCCGACCTTGGCCAGCATGGCTTCGCCTTCCTGACGGATAAAGCG
Organism: Pseudomonas sp. PSPC3-2; assembly: GCF_049897085.1. Taxonomy (NCBI): domain Bacteria; kingdom Pseudomonadati; phylum Pseudomonadota; class Gammaproteobacteria; order Pseudomonadales; family Pseudomonadaceae; genus Pseudomonas; species Pseudomonas sp. PSPC3-2. The sequence continues at coordinate 110,667 of NZ_JAFCVO010000007.1, read as the reverse complement.
AGCCACATCGGCGTTCTTGCCCCGGGTGTTGAGCGGTATTTCCACCAGCTCAAGCGACAGCTCGGCGGGCAGACGCTTGGCATATTCGTGCCAGCCTTCTTCCACCCACTTGGGCATGCGTGAACCGACAGCGATCAGACGCAGGCGCACAGCCGTTCCTTATTCCTGGTCTTTGTTGAGCTTGTCGAAGTGCGCATGGCCCACTTCAGGGTTGTGGTGCTTGCCATCCGCCGCGCGGCTCTGCTCGGCACCTTTCCACAAACGCTCCAGGTCGTAGAACTGACGGGCGTTGGAGGTCATCATGTGAACGATCACGTCGTCCATGTCCAGCAGCACCCAGTCGCTGTCGCCCTTGCCTTCTTCACCCAGCGGCTTCACGCCTTGGGCTTTGACGGCTTCGCGCACTTTGTCCAGCATCGCGCCGATCTGGCGGTTGGAGGTACCGGTGGCGATGATCATGAAGTCGGTGATGCTCTGCTTGTCGCGCACGTCCAGCACCTGGATGTCCTGGGCCTTGACGTCTTCCAGGGCAGCCACGGCGACTTTCACCAGCTCTTCGCCAGCCAGTTCCGGGCCAACATGGGCTTCAACCGGCAGTGGCGCGCTTTTGAAGGTGCCTTTGCGCTTAACTTTGCTTACGTCTTTGTTCGTCATATAAAACTCGTTTTGCTCGTATGTTCGGGCGCTCGCTGCACGATTGTTCGTGCGTTCAAGCGCGCCTTTTCAGTTCGACGCACGGTAAAGTCCGTGCGCATCGATGTAGGCCAGGACCGCGTCAGGCACCAGGAAACGTACCGACTTCCCGCTGGCCAGCAGTTGACGGATCTGGGTGGCGGACACCGCAAGCGGGGTCTGCCAGACGAATGCAATATTCCCGTTCGGCCCGGTCAGGGCCAAGGGGTCACTTACCGACCGCGCGGCCAGCAGGTTGCGCAAGGCATCCGGCGGTTCGCTGTCGGCATCCGGGCGTTGCAAAACCAGGATGTGGCAATGCTGGAGGAGTTCCTCCCAGCGATGCCAAGAGGGCAGGCCGCAAAATGCGTCCCAGCCCAAAAGCAGAAACAACTGGTCGTCCGCGGCCAACTCGGCACGCATCAGCTCCAGGGTGTCGACAGTGTAGGACGGTTTATCGCGCTTGAGCTCGCGGTCGTCCACCACCAACGGCGGGATGCCAGCGACGGCAAGGCGCACCATTTCCAGGCGCTGCTGCGCTGACACCTGCGGCGTATCGCGGTGCGGCGGCCGGGCATTGGGGATCACACGCAATTCGTCCAGCGCAAGGGCATCCGCGACTTCCAGGGCGCTGCGCAAATGGCCGATATGCACGGGGTCAAAAGTGCCGCCGAGCAACCCGATGCGTTTACCCATCAAGTGCGCACATGACCGTCGCCGAACACTACATACTTCTCGCTGGTCAGGCCTTCCAGGCCAACCGGGCCGCGTGCGTGGAGCTTGTCGGTGGAGATACCGATCTCCGCCCCCAGGCCATACTCGAAGCCGTCGGCAAAACGCGTCGAGGCGTTGACCATCACCGAAGCGGAGTCCACTTCGGTGAGGAAACGCCGGGCATCGCTGAAATGCTCGGTAACAATGGCGTCGGTGTGCTTGGAGCCGTATTTGTTGATGTGTTCGATGGCCTGGTCAAGGTCGTCGACGATGCGGATCGACAGGATCGGCGCCGTGTACTCGGTGTACCAGTCTTGCTCGGTGGCTTCGATCACGTCCGCGCCGAGCAGCGCACGGGTACGCTCGCAACCACGCAGTTCAACACCCTTGTCGCGGTAGATGGCAGCCAGCGGCGGCAGCACGCGATCGGCAATGCCGGCGTGCACCAGCAGGGTTTCCATGGTGTTGCACGGGGCGTAACGGTGCGTCTTGGCGTTGTCGGCGATGCGGATCGCCTTGTCGATGTCGGCCGCGATGTCGATGTAAACGTGGCAGACGCCGTCCAGATGCTTGATCACCGGCACCTTGGCATCACGGCTGACGCGTTCGATCAGGCTCTTGCCACCGCGCGGCACGATCACGTCGACGAATTCCGGCATGGTGATCAGCGCGCCGACGGCGGCGCGGTCGGTGGTTTCCACCACTTGCACCACTTCGGCCGGCAACTCGGCCACGGCCAGGCCTTGCTGGATGCAGGCGGCAATCGCGCGATTGGAATGAATCGCCTCGGAACCGCCACGCAGGATGGTCGCGTTGCCGGACTTGAGGCACAGGCTCGCCGCATCGATGGTCACGTTCGGGCGCGACTCATAGATGATACCGATCACGCCCAGGGGCACGCGCATCTTGCCGACCTGAATGCCGGACGGCAGGTAACGCATATCGCGGATTTCACCGATGGGGTCAGGCAGCTTGGCGACCTGACGCAGGCCTTCGATCATGTCGTCGATACGCGCAGGGGTCAGCGCCAGGCGGTCGAGCAGCGCCGGCTCCAGGCCATTGGCGCGGCCGTGGGCCAGGTCCAGTTCGTTGGCGGCAGCCAACTCGGAGCGCGAAGCATCCAGAGCATCGGCGGCGGCCAACAAGGCGCGGTTCTTCTGTGCGGTGCTCGCACGGGCGATCAACCGCGAGGCCTGACGGGCAGCGCGACCCAGGCGGGTCATGTAGTCAAGAACGGACTCAGTCATGGTCAGGGAGTCTTGGCAAAGAGGAAAGCGGCAGATTATAGCTGTGACGCCGCCCGACTGACAGCGGTGAGGGGCGGATGGTCGAAATGAACTGTAAAAACCTGGGGTTCAGCCGTAATTAAGGTGGGAGTTGTTATTATTCCGTCACATTTAGCCGTATTTACCCTGAACGCCATGTCGAGTGTTACCTCCCAACTCCCCGCCAGCGCCCTGCCCGACCGCTTCTTCGACCGCGATGCGCAACTCCTTGCGCGGGAATTGCTCGGCAAAGTCATCCGCCATCGTGTCGGAGATATCTGGCTTTCGGCACGGATTATTGAAACCGAAGCGTATTACATGGCCGAAAAAGGCAGCCATGCCTCACTGGGCTACACAGAAAAGCGTAAGGCTTTGTTTCTGGATGGTGGGCATATCTATATGTACTACGCCCGTGGCGGCGATTCGCTGAACTTCAGCGCCCAAGGCCCGGGCAATGCGGTATTGATCAAATCCGCCTATCCCTGGGTCGATGACATCTGCGGCCCGGCGAGTTTGGCGCAGATGCTGCTGAACAACCCGGACGCCAATGGCGGCCCGCGCCCCTCGCAGAAGCTCTGCGCCGGCCAGACCTTGCTGTGCAAGGCGCTGGGCCTGAAAGTGCCAATGTGGGATGCCAAGCGCTTCGAACAGGAGCGGCTCTATGTGGAAGACGTCGGCCAGGTGCCGATGCACATTATCCAGACCACTCGCCTGGGCATTCCCAGCGGCAGGGATGAACACTTGATGTACCGCTTCGTCGATGCTGGCTATGCGGCCTATTGCACGCGGAACCCGCTGCGCCGGGGCCAGGTCGAAGGCCGCGACTATTTTTTGCTTTGAAGGCTTGAACCGGTTGTTCCTGCTGGAAATGGCTACCTGCAACGCAACCGATCCTCTGTGGGCGCTGATCGTCGGTGGATTGCCAATTGAAAAAACTGCATAAGTGGAGTGGATTGTATGGGCCAATGGCTCGATAGCATCACCGTCTGGCTGACGCTGAACCCCCAATGGCTGGCGGCGGCGGTATTTATCGTCGCATGCATAGAATGCCTGGCCATTGCCGGGTTGATCGTGCCCGGTACGGTGCTGCTGTTCGCCATTGCCACGCTGGCCGGCAGCGGCGCGCTGCCCCTGAGTGAAACCCTGCTGCTGGGTTTTCTCGGCGGCCTGTTAGGCGATGGGGTGTCCTACTTCCTGGGGCGACATTTCCACCAGAACATCCGGCGTCTGCCAGGCCTGCGGCATCACCCTGAATGGATGAACGGCGCCGAGACCTACTTCCACAAGTACGGCATTGCCAGCCTGCTGGTAGGGCGTTTCATTGGCCCGCTGCGCCCCATGCTACCGATGGTGGCCGGCATGTGCGACATGCCGTTCCCGCGCTTTGCTCTCGTCAGCATTGTCGCGGCGGCCAGTTGGACGGTCGCCTACCTGCTGCCGGGCTGGGCGACCGGCGCGGCCTTCCGCCTGCCATTGCCGGCGGGGTTCTGGCCCGAAGCGGGGATTGTCGCGGCATGCCTGGCGGTGTTGCTGGGGTTGAGTTTGAACAGCAGCCTGCGCGGCCATCGCCAGGCCACGTTGTGGACCGGTTGCGCCAGCCTGATCCTGTTGATCGCGCTGTTTATCGGCTACCCGCACCTCAACGACTTCGACCAGGGGCTGAGCACCCTGGTGCAGGAGCATCGTAGCGCCTGGCTGGACGAGACCATGGTGAGGCTCACTCAACTGGGCGAGTTCAAGAAGATGTTTGTCGCCAGCGCCCTGCTCACTGGCCTGTTGTTACTGGCACGACAATGGCGCCACGCATTGTTTGTCGGCGTCACGCTGGGCGGGGCCGCGCTGATCAATACCACCACCAAGCAATTTTTTGCCCGTGGTCGCCCGGAAATCCTCACTGACCCGCTGACCAGCTTCAGCATGCCCAGTGGCCACGCCTCCGGCGCATTCGCGTTTTTCCTGGCCTTGGCGGTACTGGCCGGGCGCGGGCAACCCACGCGCCTGCGCCTGACCTGGCTGCTGCTGGGCTGCATTCCCGCCGCATTCATCGCGCTGTCGCGGGTCTACCTCGGCGCCCACTGGCCCACCGACATCCTGGCCGGAACACTGCTGGCGATGACCGTCTGCGCATTGAGCCTGAGCGCGGTCCAATACCGCAGCCCGCTGCCACCCATGCCGCAGAAAGCCTGGTGGCTGGTATTGCCCGTCGTAGTGGCGGTGCTCGGTTTCATCGCCTTTACCGGCACCCCGCACGCGCTGCTCAGGTACGCCTACTGACCCTTGGCCGGACCGATCCAGTCAATTGGGGCGGTTCGACGCTCGATGCACCTTTCGCGCCGCTCCAGCAGCATTTCGTCGGCAATTTCTGCGCCGCGCTCGGCGATGTATTCCGGACTACGCGTTGCTTCCTGCGCAAGCAACTGCGAAGTAATGCTGACAAAAAAAACGTCCCAGGCCGCCTGCTCCGATTGCACTAGCCGAATCATGTTCATCCCCTGATCAGTGGTTGTGTGATCGGAAACTATTTCAGCCAGTGCGATGGGAGCAACGCAGGAAAGTCTGAAAGCAGCGCCAGACAATTCCGAAGATCAGGTGAACAACTCACCTTGCAACTCATCCAGCAGCATCTGGATCGCATCCAGCCGCTGCTGCGGATCATCGAGTTGCAGCAGGTCGATCTTGTCGGCCTCAGTGAACGGCAGCAAATACGCCAATTGATTGCCCAGGGCCTGCTGACCATCGGCATGGGTGCCCATGTCCAGCGAGGCCACCATCGGGTGTTCGGCCAGGGCCTGGAGCAGGGCCAGCAGATCGGCGTCTTCCTCTTCCAGCGCGTGGTCCGGCAGCTCCTCCAGCCATTGCACCTCGGCCACCAGCAACTGGTCCTTCTGCACCTCGGCGTCGCGGACACGAAAGCGGCGCCCGCCCTCGACGCGAATGCCCAGCAGGCCGTTATCCTGCTGCTTGAAGTCACGTATCAGCGCTTCACAGCCGATCAGCGCGTAGCCTTCCGCAGCCGTGCCTACCTCCTTGCCATCGAGGATGCACACCACGCCGAAACTTTCGCCCTTTTTCATGCAGCGGCTGATCATGTCCAGGTAGCGCACCTCGAACAATTGCAGGTCGAGGGTGCAGCCGGGAAATAGCACAGTGTTGAGCGGGAACAGCGCCAGACTCATAAAGGTTTCCTTAACCCCGATTCAAACAATCACCGACACGGCCAGCGGCAGGAACACCGCCGTCGCCACGCCCATGAGGCTCATGGCCAGCGCCGCAAAGGCGCCACATTCTTCGCTTTCCTGCAGGGCCACCGACGTGCCGACGGCGTGGGCGGTCATGCCCAGGGCCATGCCGCGCGCCTCGGGGCTGTGCACGCCCAGGCGCGACAAGTATGCCGGGCCGATCATCGCCCCGATCACCCCGGTGATCAGCACAAACACCGCAGCCAATGCAGCCACGCCGCCGATCTGCTCGGCCACCAGCATGGCAATCGGCGAGGTCACCGACTTGGGCGCCATCGTCATCAACATCCTGTGTTCGGCACCGAACCACCAGCCCAGCAATACACAGAGACCAGTGGCCAACACGCCACCTATCACCAGCGTAGTAAAAATCGGCCAGAACAATTGACGAATCCGTCGCAAGTTCAGATAGAGCGGCACCGCCAGGGCCACGGTCGCCGGGCCCAGCAGAATGCTCATGATCTCGGTGCTCTTGCGGTACTCGGCGTAACTCAGGCCACAGGTGAGCAGCACGCCAATCACCAGCAGCATCGACACCAGCACCGGCTGCAGGAAGATCCAGCGGGTTTTCTCGAAGCCCGCGAGTACCAGTTGATAGGCGCCAAGGGTGATGCCGATGCCGAATAGCGGATGATGAATCACCGCTGTCCATGCGCCTTGCCAGTCGAAGGTCATGATTGCTCCTCCCTCTGCGCCTGGCGCTTGACCAGTTTTTGCATCAGCACGCCGACGAACCCCATGGCGATCACCAGCGACAACACCAACGCGCCGACGATGGCCCAGAAGTCGGCGGCAATATCCTTGGCGTACACCATCACTCCCACCGCCGGCGGCACCAGCAGCAACGGCAAGTAACGCAGCAAGCTGCTGGCCGCCAGGCTCAGGGGCTCAGCGACTTCGCCACGCCACACCAGGTAACCCAGCATCAACAGCAAACCGATGATCGGCCCCGGCAACACCGGCATCAGCAAATGGTTGATCGCCGTGCCGATCAATTGAAACAGCACCAGCCACGTCAGACCGCGTAACAGCATCCGTTCTTCCCCCTCAAGACTCGCCCGCATTATAAACATGCCCACGCTATGCTCAGGCATTCGCAATAAGCATGGTGGATTGACCGGGCTGGTTGCCCATGATGATCTAACCTCGTTCTCGCACATCAATAAAAACCGATGAACCAAGGAGAGACGCAATGCCCTATGTACCTGTAGCGCAGCTCAAAGATTATGTCGGCAAGGAACTGGGACGTTCCGAATGGCTCACCATCGACCAGGCCCGTATCAACCTGTTCGCGGAGGCCACTGGCGATTATCAGTTCATCCACGTCGACCCGGTCAAGGCCGCGCAAACCCCGTTCGGCAGCACGATCGCCCACGGTTTCCTGTCACTGTCGCTGATGCCCAAGTTGATGGAAGACATCCTGATCATGCCCGAAGGCTTGAAGATGGCGATCAACTATGGCTTGGACAGTGTGCGTTTTATCCAGCCGGTGAAGGTCAATTCCAAGGTGCGCCTGAACGTGACGCTCACCGACGTCACCGAGAAAAAACCCGGCCAATGGCTGTTCAAGGCCACCGCCACCCTGGAAATCGAAGGCCAGGAAAAACCCGCTTACGTTGCCGAGTCGCTGTCACTCTGCTTCGTGTAAGCGCCGCCCTGTGGTGAGGCGCTGAAACTCACCTCAGGGCACGTAAATTTATGTATGTAAGTCGTAGCTGCGGCATACTCGGCGCTCAATTATCCGGATCCCGCTATGCGCCCACTCGCTCCCCTTGTCCTTGCCCTGTTGCTCACCGCTTGCGGAGACGGCGAATCGCTGTTGCCGCCCGATGCGCGCCTGCCCGATGGCGGCCGTTACCGGGGTGACGTGGTCAATGGCTTGCTGCAGGGCCAGGGGCGCGTGGACTACCCCAACGGCAGCTGGTACACCGGCCAGTTCGACAAAGGCCAGTGGCACGGCCAGGGCGAATGGCACGGCAGCAACGGCGAAGTCTATAAAGGTCAATTCCAGCAAGGCCTGTTCGACGGCCAGGGTAGCCTGACCACTGCGGGCAGCCAGTATGTCGGCGGTTTCAAGCAAGGCCGACGCAACGGCGAAGGCACCCTCAAAGAGGGGCAGATGACCTATCGCGGCGAATTCAAGGACGATCAGTATTCCGGCCTCGGGCGCCTGGAGCTGGCCGACGGCAGCCAATACCAGGGCCAGTTCGCCCACGGCAAGCCCAATGGCGAAGGTCAGCGCAACGATGACAGCGGCAACCAGTTCAGCGGCCACTTCGTCGACGGCCAACTCGAAGGCAACGGCACCTTCAACAGCGCTGACGGCGACATCTACGTCGGCCAGTTCAAACAAAACCAACTGAATGGCAAGGGTCGCTACGAAAACGCCGACGGCGACGTGTGGATCGGCGAGTTCAAGGAAGGCGCCCTCAGCGGCAAGGGCGAGTTGATCGGCGTCGATAGCAGCCACTACGTCGGCCAGTTCAGCGATTGGCGCTTCAGCGGCGAAGGCCGCCTGAACCTCACCGACGGCAGCTTCTATATCGGCGGTTTCGACAGCGACAACTACCAGGGTCGTGGCACCTTGGTGCTCACCGATGGCACCGTGCAAGCGGGCACATGGGTCAACGGCATGCGCGTGCGCGACGCCGACGGCAAGCTGTTGCCCGACCCGTTGGAAATTGGCGTACTGGCCCAGGGCCACTTGCTCGATGCCGCCCTCGCCGCCGTGCCCGCCTCGACCCCCGCCGTGGAGCTGTACACCCTGGTATTGGCTGGTGACGGCAAACAAAGTGTGTTCCTGCGCGAAGCCGATTACGTCAGCAATATGCTCGCCAGCCGCTTCGGGGCGCGCGGACAGATTCGCCTGGTCAACCATCGCGACCATATCACCGACCGCCCCCTGGCCACCCGCGAAAGCCTGCGGCGTGCGGTGCAGACCCTGGCCGAACGTAGCGGGCCGGAGGACTTGGTATTTATCTACCTGACCAGCCACGGCACCCACGAACACGAACTGGTACTCGACCAACCGCGCATGGAACTGGCCGATCTGCCGGCCGATGAGCTGGCCGCAGTACTCACGCCGCTGAAGAACCGCGACAAGATCGTGGTGATTTCCGCGTGCTACTCCGGCGGCTTCATTCCGGCACTGAAAGACGAGCACACCTTGATCATGACGGCTTCCCGCGCCGACCGCGTGTCATTCGGTTGCTCCGAAGAAGCCGACTTTACCTACTTCGGCGATGCCCTTTTCGCCCAGGCTTTCAACCAGACCGACGACTTGCAGCAAGCCTTCAAGCTGGCGCAACTGCACGTGACCGAACGCGAGCAGGCAGACAACTTCGAAGCCTCCGAACCGCAGATCTGGGCCCCCAAAGGCGTGATCGCCCATTGGCAACTATTACGCAAGCAGCAGGCACGAAAGGCGCTCGAAAGCGTCTCACTAAATAGCAGGGAAGCTAAAGGCAACTAAGCTGTAACGTGTAATAAGGGGGAAACACCATGTACCTGACACCTCAGCATATCTTGCTCGCCGGAGCTTCTGGCCTGACAGGTGAACACCTGCTCGATCGCCTGCTCAATGAACCCACCGTGACCCGCGTGCTGGCGCCCAGCCGCAAGCCGCTGGCCAAACACCCACGCCTGGAGAACCCGGTGGGCGACCCGGCGGTGTTCTTGCCGCAACTGCAGGGCCAGGTGGATATCGCCTTCTGCTGCCTGGGCACCACGATCAAGCAAGCCGGCTCCGAAGAAGCCTTTCGCGCCGTCGACCTGGACATGGTCGTGGGGTTTGCCAAGCGCGCGCGGGACATGGGCGCGCGGCACCTGATCGTCATCAGCGCGATTGGCGCCGACCCTAAATCCTCGATCTTCTACAACCGGGTCAAAGGGCAAATGGAAGAGGCCTTGAAGGCCCAGGGTTGGCCGCAACTGACCATCGTGCGGCCTTCGCTGTTACTGGGGGAACGCCTCGAACCGCGCCTGGCCGAGCAATTGGCCGGGCCGCTGTCACGGCTGATTCCCGGCAAGTACCACGGCATCGAAGTCTGCGAACTGGCCCGCGCCATGTGGCGGCTGGCGCTGGAAGAGCAGGACGGGGTGCGCGTGGTTGAGTCGGATGAGTTGCGCAAGCTTGGTAAGTAATTTTGCGGTGACCGGGCAGCCCTCATCGCGGGCAAGCCCGGCTCCCACATTTGGAACTGCGTGAACCACAATCAAATGTGGGAGCTGGCTTGCCGGCGATGAGGCCAGCACAGGTAATACACTTCTATAGGCCGCCTGTGGCGTTGAATCCTACGCCCACCACCGTCAACACCGACAGCGGCAACAGCAAGGTGTCGAGCAACGCGCTGGCCGGCAGGTCGACGCCGGGATAGCTCGGCGCCTCGGCACCAAAACGGTCCATGGCACAACAGCCGCCATTCATGGCGTACAGATCCAGCCGCGTGCCAGCGTACACCACCGGCGCACCGGGCTTGGCGGCATCCAGCGTGCGCGCGGTGGCGCAGCCCGTCAGTTGCAAGGCCAACAAGACCAGCAGTAGCTTATTCATCGCTGCTCAAATGATGCTCACCCCAACGCGGCAGCATGTCCTGCGGAATGTTCAGCAGATTGAGAATCCGCGCCACCACAAAGTCCACCAGGTCATCGATCGTCTGCGGTTGGTGATAGAACCCGGGCGACGCGGGCAAGATGGTCACACCCATGTTTGACAACTTGAGCATGTGCTCCAGGTGAATGCTCGAATAAGGCGCTTCACGCGGCACCAGAATCAACTGACGACGTTCTTTCAACGTCACATCGGCGGCCCGCTCGATCAAATTGTTGCAGGCGCCGGTGGCAATCGCCGACAACGTACCCGTGGAACACGGCACCACCACCATCGCCGCCGGCGCGCCGGAGCCCGAGGCCACCGGCGACATCCAATCCTCTTTACCGTAGACCCTGATCTGCCCCGCCGCCGCACCGGTGTACTCGGTGAGGAACGCCTGCATCATCTGCACCTTGGGTGGCAGCGCGACATCGGTCTCGGTGGCCATCACCAGTTGCGCGGCCTTGGAGATCAGGAAGTGCACCTCACGCTCCTCGCGCACCAGGCAGTCGAGCAGGCGCAGGCCATAAGGCGCGCCGGATGCGCCGGTCATGGCCAGGGTAACGCGCTCCGGCCCGCTCATTTCAGGGCCTCGGCCAGTTTACCGTGCAGGCCGCCGAAGCCGCCGTTGCTCATCACCACCACGTGGGTGCCGGGCTTGGCCTGTTGCTTGACGAATTCGATGATGCCTTCGATGGAATCGCAGACCTTCGACGGCACGCGACACAGCGCCGCAATGGCGGGCAAGTCCCACCCCAGGTTGGCCGGCGCGTACCAGACCACTTGGTCCGCGTCGTTGACGCTCTCCGGCAAACCATCGCGGTGTGCGCCGAGCTTCATGGAGTTGGAACGCGGTTCGATAATGGCAATGATCGGCGCATCACCGACACGCTTGCGCAGGCCATCAAGGGTGGTGGCAATCGCCGTCGGGTGGTGGGCAAAGTCGTCGTAGATGGTAATCCCATTCACATCGGCGACCTTTTCCATGCGCCGTTTCACGCTTTTGAACGCACTCAATGCCGCGATGCCCATCGAAGGCACCACGCCAACATGCCGTGCGGCCGCCAGAGTGACCAAGGCGTTGGCGACGTTATGCTGGCCGGTCATATCCCAATCGACAATGCCTTGGGCTTCGCCTTCCAACAGCACTTCAAATTTGGAGCCGTCGTCACTGAGCAACCTGACCTGCCACTGCCCGCCCGCGCCGGTGGTTTGCACCGGGGTCCAGCAGCCCATGTCGATGACGCGCTGCAAGGCCGGTTCGGTGGTCGGATGGATCACCAGGCCTTCACTTGGGATGGTGCGCACCAAATGGTGGAACTGCCGCTCGATGGCCGCCAGATCGGGGAAGATATCCGCGTGATCGAACTCCAGATTGTTCAGGATCGCGGTGCGTGGGCGGTAGTGGACAAACTTGGAGCGTTTGTCGAAGAAAGCGCTGTCGTATTCATCGGCTTCGATCACGAAGAACGGCGTATCGCCCAAGCGCGCCGACACCGAGAAGTTCTGCGGCACACCGCCGATCAGGAAACCCGGGCTCATGCCCGCGTGCTCCAACACCCAAGCCAGCATGCTGCTGGTGGTGGTCTTGCCGTGAGTGCCCGCGACCGCCAGCACCCAACGCCCTTGCAGCACATGGTCCGCCAGCCATTGCGGGCCGGACACATAAGGCAAACCTTTGTTCAGTACGTACTCGACCGCCGGGTTGCCACGGGACATGGCGTTACCGATCACCACCAGATCGGGGGCCGGATCGAATTGGGATGGGTCATAGCCCTGGGTCAACTCGATGCCCTGGGCTTGCAGTTGCGTACTCATGGGCGGGTAGACGTTGGCGTCGGAACCCGTCACATGGTGGCCCAACTCTTTGGCCAGAACCGCCATCGAGCCCATGAAAGTACCGCAAATACCGAGAATATGAATGTGCATGGTCGACCTCGTAAAACATCGAGGCAGGTTAGCGCAGGGAGTGGGAAATCGCACTCTTTTAGCGGTACGCGCCGGATCAATCTGCTCGATTCGACCGGCAGCGCCGTCGTTGAGTCCGGTGCCGGCGCACGCCTTTACTGCACCGGACTCATGCGCAGACGAGTGTCACTATGGAGTGCCAGCAATCAACTGCCTACCGGCGCCGACATAACCTGCATCAGACAACCTGCGTTGAGGATGGCAGCCCCTTCGGCTCCAACACCGTATTGATACGGGAGATCTGATTTAAAACAGCCTGATTTCGTCGATCCAATGTTTCAAGGCGGCGCACAGGATCTTTCTCGGTGGTGACGGCATCACGCTTAAAAGGCCTGAATATAAAATCGTTTTCCTCAGAAATTAATTTCAAGTTCGACTCGACGGTGGCGTATTGTTTTTCCACCATATCAAGTCGAGCAGTTGTCTCGGTTGGCCAATCAGGGCTTTTATCCAAGGCTTTACCCTCGCTCCCTTCGGTGTATGCCTGGATCGTATTACTGACCAGTACAAGTTTTAACTCCGCATTTTCCAAGCGCAACTCCAGATCTTGCGGCGATGCAAGACTCGACGCCGATCCCGCCACACCGTTCTGTTGACTCGGGGCGGGTTGGTGCGCAGGAGGAAGTAACGGGGTGTTGGCGCTAAACGTCCCCTTGATATGCTCACCACTCCACACGGAGCCTGCGTAAGTAGCAATACTCAATGGCGTACTGACCAAGCCGTTGACCGCGGCATTCACGAAAGCGTCGCGTGTCACGGTTTTCAAATCAGGCCCGGTCTTAAAAACGCCGGCCTTGACCAAGCGATCGGCAGTGACCAGGTTTTGCGCCACCTCTCCAAACGTCCTGGGAACGGGATGGGACCTGGAAGGAAGAGTACCGGCGCCGCTGAACGAATTGGTATTCACTAAAAGATTTCGAATGGGATTGGTTGTTGCAGAAGTGGGAGAGGGTTTGGGGAGAGACGATACCGGAACAGGATTATAGTGACCGGGCGTCCCCGAAGCCGGCAGGCTGGACCCTCTCAATGCTGGCCTGCGGAAAAGGCCTCCGATATTAATCCCTCTTTTACTACGAGCGTGTACGTTCGAGTTTAAACGTTCAGAGTCGTCAGCTTTGTCGCAGTGGTCACTTTTCCAAGTAGTTGAACCGCCCTCGCGCGGACTACCCGTCGATCTACCATTATTGGCATCCGGGGTAAAATCAGCTGAAACATCAGCCGAGGGTGCTGCGGCACAAATGGAAATACCTGCAATATTCATATTCATCACCTGAGTTAATCAATAACAAACTTGCATTCACTGGGTGACAAAAAGATCCAACTCAGTTCCACCAACATAACATTACAGGTACTCGCCTACTTGCACCCCCGCTGCCATTGACACACACCACCCCAATAAACCCCCTATAAAAAACAGAAGTAAATCACCCTACAACCAAAAATCAAAAACCGCACTTATGCACTTGATAACAACTTACGCATTACAGCGCCGAACGCAGTTCAATCCCATGTTTTCGTAACTTTCTATATAACGTATTGCGGCTCACCCCCAACCGTTCAGCCACAAGTGTCATATGCCAGCGCTGCTGCGTCAGGACTTTCAACAATGCCAGGCGCTCGGCATCATCGAGCAGCGACAGGGATGGCACATCCGCAGCAGCCGTAGCCAAGGACGCCGGACGAATCATCGGCGGTAGATCATCGACACGGATTAACGCCCCCTCACACAGCGCAACCAGGGTGCGCAACACCGTGCGTAACTGCCGCACATTGCCCGGCCAGGTGAACGCCAGCAATGCCTGTCGCGCGCCAGCATCGAGCGTTATCGTCTGCCCACCGACTTCCTGGGCCAGCAAAAAATCCAGCACTTGCGACTTATCACTACGTTCGCGCAACGGTGGCAAGCCAATTTCGAAACCGTTAAGCCGGTAGTACAAATCTTCACGAAAGCTGCCGTCCTGCACACGTTGCAACAAATCCCGGTGGGTGGCACTGATGACCCTCACGTTGACCGCCTGGGGTTCGCCGCCGATGGGCACCACCAGGCGATCCTCCAGCACCCTTAATAGCCGGGTTTGCAAGGCCAGCGGCATGTCGCCGATTTCGTCCAGGAACAACGTGCCCCCGTCCGCCTGTTGCAGCTTGCCGCGCATGCCTTCCTTGCGGGCGCCAGTGAAGCTGCCGCCGCGATAGCCGAACAGTTCGCTTTCGATCAGGCTTTCCGGGATGGCGGCGCAATTGAGCGCGACAAAAGCCTTGTCCGCACGCTGGCTGGCCTGGTGTACGGCCTTGGCGAAGGCCTCTTTGCCGGAACCGGTTTCACCGTTTACCAGCAGCGGCACGTCACGCTCGAATACGCGTAGCGCCTTGCGAAAATCGCTTTGCAACGCGGGATCGCCCAGGCAGATACCGGGCCGCCGCTCGGGCTTGGCGGCAGCCACCGACGCTGGCACCGGCACACTGCGCGGCTGGCCGCGCAACGCCGCAAACAGATGCCGACCGTCCCGCGTAAGCAACGGCCAACTTGCCGTGGCATTGGCGCTGGCGCGGCCCAGCAGTTGATCCAGGGAGCATTCGAAAAGCGCCTCCACCGGCTGCCCCAGCAGGCCACCGCGCACCTGCCCCAGCAGGTTCAGGGCACTTTGGTTGACCGCACAAATGCGCCCTTCCCCGTCGAACGCCAGCAGCCCTTCACTGAACAAGCCCACGGACTCCGCCTGCAGGTGAAAACGCAGTAGCCAGTGGTGCTCAAAGTGACGCAGGAAGTAACAACTCTCGATCATCTTCGCCGACAGGTTAACCAGCGCCATGGTGTGGAACTGACTCTGGCGCGACACCGCTTCCCGCGCCGATGACACGTCCAGCACCGCTAGCAATTCACCCTGGTGATCGAACACCGGGCTCGCCGAACAGGTCAGCCCGGTGTGGCGACCGCGAAAATGTTCATCGCGGTGAATGGTCAACGACTGACGCTCCACCAGGCAGGTGCCGATGCCATTGGTGCCCTCGCAGGCCTCGCTCCAGTCGGCGCCGAGCCACAGCCCGGCGCCTTCGAAAATCTTGCGTTCGGACGGCGCGGTGACACAGTTGAGGATCACCCCGTGCGCATCGGTGAGCAACACGGCGTGGCCGGCGCCCGACAGTTGCTGATGCAGGCTGTTCATCTCGCTGCCGGCAATGTGCAACACCTGCTGCAGGCGCTCGCGGCTTTCCAGCAGACGGCCATGTTCGAGCACCGTGGGAGCGATGGTCAGCGCTGGGTCAAGGTGATAATCCTCCAGGCAACGCAGCCAGGAGCGGGCGATGGACGGGTCGCTGCCGGGGCCCTGGGAAAGGTCTTGCCCACGAGTGACGGTCAAGACTTGCTGGGCATGGCGACTGAAATGATCGTGACGCATGTTCTTATTATTCTCCCTGCGTGAGAACACCCAGCATCCCCCAGCCACCCGGGCATTGCAATCCCGCGCCGGCCCACCGGTCACAGGCTGTACCGTTGATGGGACAAACTGTCACACCGACTGTACCAAGGCTGGCACAGCAGCGCTTTTCAGCACTCGCCAACCCCCTGATTTAACTGGCTTGCAAGGCAGTGGCCCGACCTTTGCTCTACGCTTTATCAAGCGCTTGCCGCGCTGCACTCCAATAAACATAAAAAGCCAGGAGATACCCACCATGCGTTACGCACACCCCGGTACTGAAGGCGCGATCGTTTCGTTCAAGGCCAAGTACGGCAACTACATCGGCGGCGAGTTCGTGGCGCCGGTCGATGGCAACTATTTCACCAATACCTCGCCGGTCAACGGCAAGCCAATCGCCGAATTCCCACGCTCCACCGCCAAAGACATCGACAAAGCGCTGGACGCCGCCCATGCCGCCGCTGACGCCTGGGGCAAAACCTCTGCCCAGGACCGTTCGCTGGTGCTGCTGAAGATCGCCGACCGTATCGAACAGAACCTCGAACTGCTGGCCATCACCGAAACCTGGGACAACGGCAAGGCCGTGCGTGAAACCCTCAACGCCGACATCCCGCTGGCTGCCGACCACTTCCGCTACTTCGCCGGTTGCATCCGCGCCCAGGAAGGCAGCAGCGCCGAAATCAACGAACACACCGCCGCCTATCACTTCCATGAGCCCCTGGGCGTGGTCGGCCAGATCATCCCGTGGAACTTCCCGCTGCTGATGGCCGCCTGGAAACTCGCCCCGGCCCTGGCCGCCGGCAACTGCGTGGTGCTCAAGCCAGCCGAGCAAACTCCGCTGGGCATCAGCGTGCTGATGGAAGTCATCGGCGACCTGCTGCCGCCGGGCGTGCTGAACGTGGTACACGGTTTCGGCAAAGAAGCTGGCGAAGCCCTGGCCACCAGCAAGCGCATCGCCAAGATTGCCTTCACCGGCTCCACTCCGGTGGGCGCGCACATCATGCATTGCGCGGCCGAGAACATTATTCCGTCCACCGTTGAACTGGGCGGCAAGTCGCCGAACATCTTCTTCGCCGACATCATGAACGCCGAACCGCAATTCATCGAGAAAGCCGCCGAAGGCCTGGTGCTGGCGTTCTTCAACCAGGGCGAAGTGTGCACCTGCCCATCCCGTGCGCTGGTGGAAGAATCGATCTACGACGACTTCATGAAAGTGGTGATGAAGAAGGTCGAGGCGATCAAGCGTGGCGATCCGCTGGACACCGACACCATGGTCGGCGCCCAGGCGTCCGAGCAGCAGTTCGACAAGATCCTGTCGTACCTGGAAATCGCCAAGGGCGAAGGCGCCGAGTTGCTGGCTGGCGGCAAGGTCGAGAAGCTGACCGGCGATCTGGCCACCGGTTATTACATCCAGCCGACCCTGCTCAAGGGCACCAACAAGATGCGGGTGTTCCAGGAAGAAATCTTCGGCCCAGTGGTGAGCATCACCACCTTCAAGGATGAAGCCGAAGCCCTGGCGATCGCCAACGACACCGAGTTCGGCCTCGGCGCCGGTCTGTGGACCCGCGACATCAACCGTGCCTACCGCATGGGCCGGGCGATCAAGGCCGGCCGCGTGTGGACCAACTGCTACCACCTATACCCGGCACATGCCGCGTTTGGCGGTTACAAAAAGTCCGGCGTGGGCCGCGAGACGCACAAGATGATGTTGGATCACTACCAGCAGACCAAGAACTTGCTGGTGAGCTA
This sequence comes from Pseudomonas sp. PSPC3-2, assembly GCF_049897085.1. Classification (NCBI taxonomy): domain Bacteria; kingdom Pseudomonadati; phylum Pseudomonadota; class Gammaproteobacteria; order Pseudomonadales; family Pseudomonadaceae; genus Pseudomonas; species Pseudomonas sp. PSPC3-2. The sequence goes on along the minus strand of NZ_JAFCVO010000007.1, from coordinate 93,053 downwards.
CGACATTAATCCACTGGGCTTCTTCTAACTGACAACTCCCTCCCACATTTAGATATTCATAAGTACTTGCCAATTGCATCCGGCACACAGAGGCCGAATTAAAAACAATAACAATCAAAGGTACTTCCCCATGCCTAGCGAACCCACTAGTTCTACCGTCGACTTCGAAAAAGTCGGCACCGACTACTTCCAACAACGCGAACTGAAAAAAGGCGCCGCCGGCTGGGTGCTGTTAGTCGGCCTTGGCGTTGCCTACGTAATCTCCGGCGACTACGCCGGCTGGAACTTCGGCCTGGCCCAAGGCGGCTGGGGCGGCATGTTCCTCGCCACATTGCTGATGGCCACCATGTACCTGTGCATGTGCTTTTCCCTGGCCGAACTGTCTTCCATGATCCCCACCGCCGGCGGTGGCTACGGTTTTGCCCGCAGCGCCTTTGGCCCTTGGGGCGGGTTCCTGACCGGCACCGCGATCCTGATCGAATACGCCATCGCCCCCGCCGCCATTGCGGTGTTCATCGGCGCCTATTGCGAGTCGCTGTTCGGCATTGGCGGCTGGATGATCTACCTGGCGTTCTACATCATCTTCATCGGCATCCATATCTTTGGCGTGGGCGAAGCCTTGAAGCTGATGTTTGTGATTACCGCCGTCGCCGCCATTGCGCTGGGTGTGTTTCTGGTGGCGATGGTGCCGCACTTCAACGTCGCCAACCTACTCGACATTCCAGTGACCGAAGCCAAGGGCGCCAGCACCTTCCTGCCATTTGGCTACGTCGGCGTGTGGGCGGCGATTCCGTATGCGATCTGGTTCTTCCTGGCGGTAGAAGGCGTTCCGTTGGCTGCCGAAGAAACCAAGAACCCGAAGCGCGATCTGCCCCGCGGCCTGATCGGCGCCATTGTGGTGCTGACCAGTTTTGCCCTGTTGATCCTGGTGATTGCACCGGGCGGCGCCGGCACCTATGCGCTGATCAAGTCCGGCAACCCACTGGTTGAAGCGTTGGCGCTGTCGTATGGCGGCTCGACCTGGATGGGCAGCTTCGTCAACCTGGTCGGCCTGGCGGGCTTGATTGCCAGTTTTTTCTCGATCATCTACGCCTATTCGCGGCAGATCTTCGCGCTGTCCCGCGCCGGCTACCTGCCGCGCAAACTGTCCCAGACCAATAAAAGCAAGGCGCCGGTCCTGGCGTTGGTGATCCCCGGCATTATCGGTTTCGGCCTGTCGCTGACCGGCCAGGGTGACCTGCTGATCCTGGTGGCGGTGTTTGGCGCGACCATTTCCTACGTGCTGATGATGGCCGCGCACATCACGCTGCGCATCCGTCGCCCCAAAATGGATCGTCCGTACCGCACGCCGGGCGGCATCTTCACCTCCGGCGTGGCGCTGGTATTGGCCTGCGTGGCCGTGGTAGCGGGCTTTCTGGTCGACCCACGGGTGGTGATTGGCGCTGCGATCATCTATGGAGTATTAATTGCTTACTTTGCTTTCTACAGCCGGCATCACTTAGTAGCAGGCACGCCGGAAGAAGAATTCGCGGCGATCCAGGCCGCAGAGGCCGCCTTGCACTAAATGCCGTAAACCTCGACGCGGGCGCCTTACCCACATTTGCCCGCGTCATCCAGGAGACACTGTATGGCAAGTTTTTCCCACGCGGTGGGTGCATCGACCTACCGCTTCGACAGCCTCAAGGACGTGATGGCCAAGGCCAGCCCCGCCCGTTCAGGGGATTTCCTCGCCGGCGTCGCCGCACAGAACGACGGCGAGCGGGTGGCGGCGCAAATGGCGCTGGCCAATATTCCGCTGAAGCACTTTCTGCAAGAGGCGCTGATCCCTTATGAAAGCGACGAAGTCACCCGTCTGATCATCGACACCCACGATAAACAGGCGTTTACCGCCGTCAGTCACCTGACCGTCGGCGGCCTGCGCGACTGGCTGCTCAGTGATGCGGCCGATGAACAATCCCTACGTGCACTAGCGCCAGGGCTGACACCGGAAATGGCCGCCGCCGTGTCGAAGATCATGCGCGTGCAAGACCTGGTGCTGGTGGCGCAGAAGATCCGCGTGGTCACCCGGTTTCGCGGCACCATGGGCCTGCGTGGCCGCTTGTCGACCCGCCTGCAACCCAACCACCCCACTGACGAACCGGCGGGCATCGCCGCGAGCATTCTCGACGGACTGCTCTACGGCAACGGCGACGCCATGATCGGCATCAACCCGGCCACCGACAGCATCGCCTCGATCTGCGCCATGCTGGAGATGCTCGACGCGATCATCCAGCGCTACGAAATCCCCACCCAGGCCTGCGTGCTGACCCACGTCACCACCTCCATCGAAGCCATCAACCGTGGCGTGCCGCTGGATCTGGTGTTCCAGTCGATCGCCGGCACCGAAGCGGCCAACGCCAGTTTCGGCATCAGCCTGAGCCTGCTGCAGGAAGGCTACGAAGCGGGCTTGAGCCTGAACCGTGGCACCCTGGGCCAGAACCTGATGTATTTCGAAACCGGCCAGGGCAGCGCCTTGTCGGCCAACGCGCACTTCGGCGTCGACCAGCAAACCTGCGAAACCCGCGCCTACGCCGTGGCCCGGCATTTCAAGCCGTTTTTGGTGAACACCGTGGTCGGTTTTATCGGCCCCGAGTATCTGTACAACGGCAAACAGATCATCCGCGCCGGCCTCGAGGACCACTTCTGCGGCAAGCTGCTGGGAGTGCCGATGGGGTGCGACATCTGCTACACCAACCATGCCGAGGCCGACCAGGACGACATGGACACCCTGCTGACCCTGCTGGGTGTGGCCGGGATCAACTTCATCATGGGCATTCCCGGTTCCGACGACATCATGCTCAACTACCAGACCACCTCGTTCCACGACGCCCTGTACGCCCGGCAAACATTGGGTTTAAAGCCGGCGCCGGAGTTTGAACAGTGGCTGGCGAAAATGGGCATCTTCACGCAAGCCGACGGCAAAGTGCGCTTCGGCAACAGCCTGCCACCGGCGTTTCGCCACGCCTTGGCGCAATTGGGATGAAGGAGCCGCCCGTGCAACCAGACTTACCCGAAAACCCGTGGTTGGAACTGCGTCGCCTGACCCCGGCGCGCATTGCCCTGGGCCGGACCGGCACCAGCATCCCGACCAACGCACAGCTAGACTTCCAATTCGCCCACGCCCAGGCGCGCGACGCGGTCCACCTGCCCTTCGACCACGCTGGCCTCAGCACTCAGCTTGCCGAGCGCGGGCGTGACAGCCTGTTACTGCACAGCGCCGCCCTCGACCGCCACAGCTACCTGCAACGCCCGGACCTGGGGCGGCGCCTGAGCGACGCATCGGCCCAGGCCCTGCGCGACCATGCGGCGGCCAACCCCGGCGGCGTCGACCTGGCCGTAGTGGTGGCCGATGGCCTGTCGGCGTTGGCGGTGCATAAACATACGTTGCCGTTTCTCACGCGCATGGAAGAACAGACCCACGCCGAAGGCTGGTCCCTGTCGCCGGTGATCCTGGTGGAACAGGGCCGCGTCGCGGTGGCCGATGAGATTGGCCAGTTACTCGGCGCCAAGATGGTGGTGATCCTCATCGGTGAACGGCCGGGGCTGAGTTCGCCGGACAGCCTGGGCCTGTATTTCACCTACAACCCCAAGGTCGGCCTCACCGATGCGTACCGCAACTGCATCTCCAACGTGCGCCTGGAAGGCTTGAGTTATGGCATGGCAGCCCACCGCCTGCTGTATTTGATGCGCGAGGCCTGCCGTCGACAGTTGTCGGGGGTCAATCTCAAGGATGAGGCGCAGCTTCAGACCATCGAGTCAGATGACCCGGACTTGGTGAAAGGCAATTTCCTGCTCAGTCCACCCACGGACTGATCCCCACACGATTGCGCTTTTTCGCGTCTTTAGGCAGCATCAAGTTACGGCCCCTCGCGGGGTCGTACCCCATTTGGAAGTTGAGGCCTGGCATGCGGATCACTCAAGCGACCCCGGAACACCTGGACCTGTTGACCCCGTTGTTCGTCAAATACCGCGAGTTCTACGGGGCCCTGCCGTTCCCGGACTCCTCGCGGGCCTTCCTGGAAAAGCGCCTGCGCCGCAAGGAATCGGTGATCTACCTGGCCCTGGCCGATGACGACGACAAACGCTTGCTCGGGTTCTGTCAGCTGTATCCGAGCTTTTCTTCGTTGTCGCTCAAACGTGTGTGGATTCTCAACGACATCTACGTCGCCGAAGACGCGCGCCGGCAACTGGTGGCGGATAACCTGATGCGCACGGCGAAGAAGATGGCCAAGGAGACCCATGCCGTGAGGCTGCGGGTGTCGACCAGCAGCAACAATGACGTGGCGCAGAAGACATATGAGTCGATGGGGTTTCGCGAAGACACCGAGTTCAAAAACTACGTGCTGCCGATCAGCGAAGACTAAACTCAACGCCTCCAGACACCAAAAACCCCCTGTGGGAGGGGGCTTGCTCCCGAAAGCGGTGGATCATTCAGACTCTTTATAACTGACACGACTCCATCGAGGGCAAGCCCCCTCCCACATTTGGTTCTGTGGTGCTCGGGAGCCGAGTGCCATGACATCCCCCGCTACAAAACCCACACGCTTTTCACTTCTCAATCCGTATAATGCCGACCTTTCAGGGTTGTAAGAAGCGCGACAAATACTTGTAGCCTTATTACCCGAGCCTCCGCACAGGCCTGCCGAGCCGGGCCATTCACACAGGTGCCATCCATGGATTTCAACCCGCTTGACCTTATCCTGCATCTCGACGTTTACCTCGACCTGCTGGTAAAAAATTACGGTCTGTGGATCTACGCCATTCTGTTCCTTGTAATCTTTTGCGAAACCGGCCTGGTGGTCATGCCTTTCCTGCCGGGTGATTCATTACTGTTCATTGCCGGCGCGGTGGCGGCGGGCGGTGGCATGGACCCGGTCTTGCTCGCGGGCCTCTTGATGTTGGCGGCGATCCTCGGCGACAGCACCAACTACGTAATCGGGCGAACGGCCGGCGAACGCTTGTTCAGCAACCCGAATTCGAAAATCTTCCGCCGCGACTACCTGCAAAAAACCCACGACTTCTACGACAAGCACGGCGGCAAAACCGTGACCCTGGCGCGCTTCCTGCCGATCCTGCGGACCTTTGCACCGTTCGTCGCCGGCATCGCGAAAATGCCCTACCCGCGCTTTTTCGGTTTCAGCGTGCTGGGCACCGTCTTCTGGGTCGGCGGCCTGGTGACCCTCGGCTACTTCTTCGGCAACGTACCGTTTATCAAGAAAAACCTCTCGCTGCTGGTGGTGTTCATCATCCTGCTGTCGCTGGTGCCGATGATCATTAGCGTGTTCCGCAGCCGCTTTGGCCGCGCGTCTTCCGAAGCCAAGCCGCAGTAACCTGCGATGTGGTCCCTCAGCGCCTGGCGTCGCCGGCGCCTGCTGGCCAAGCACCCGATTGCCGATGACACCTGGCAGCGGGTGCGCGAGCACCTGACCTTCCTCGACGGCATCAGCGCCGAGCAAGACCAGTGGCTGCGCGAAGCCTGCGTGGTGTTTCTCGCCGAAAAACACCTCACCGCCCTGCCCGGCGTCGAGCTGCACCAGGAACAACGCCTGCTGCTCGCCGCCCAGGCACAACTGCCCCTGATGAACCTCGGCGACCTCGATTGGTATCAGGGCTTCCACGAGATCGTGCTGTACCCCGACGACTTCCTCAGCCCGCAACGCCATCGCGATGCCAGCGGCGTCGAGCACGAGTGGGACGGCGAGCACAGCGGCGAAGCCTGGCAACAAGGCCCGGTGATCCTCGCCTGGCCCGGCGTGCTGGCCAGCGGCAATTGGGAAGGCTACAACCTGGTGATCCACGAGCTGGCGCACAAGCTCGACATGCTCAACGGCGACGCCAACGGCCTGCCGCCCCTGCACCACGACATGCGTGTGCAAGAGTGGGCCAGCGTGATGCAAGGCGCCTACGACGAGCTTAATCGCCAGTTGGACGCCAACCCCGACGCCGAAACCGCCATCGACCCCTACGCCGCCGAAAACCCGGCGGAATTTTTCGCCGTCACCAGCGAATATTTTTTCAGCGCGCCCGATTTACTGATCAACAGTTATCCACAGGTGTACGCGCAACTGAGCCGCTTTTACCGCCAGGACCCTCTAGCCCGCCTCACCCAGCTGCAAGCGCACCACCCACGTTATCAGCCACAAGGCGAATGACTGTACGACGTCTGGTGAATGGCATCGGCGTCAGAATATGCCTATAATCGCCGCCACTTTTAGGCCAATCCGGCCATGTCCATGGCCAACTACGGGGGCAACGCCCAATGAGCTACAGCAAGATTCCGGCTGGCAAAGACCTGCCGAACGACATCTACGTCGCCATCGAGATTCCGGCCAACCACGCGCCGATCAAATACGAAATCGACAAAGACAGCGACTGCCTGTTCGTTGACCGGTTCATGGCCACCCCGATGTTCTACCCGGCCAACTACGGTTTCATCCCCAACACCCTGGCTGACGACGGCGACCCCCTCGACGTGCTGGTCGTAACCCCTTACCCGGTTACCCCAGGCTCGGTTATCCGCGCGCGTCCAGTCGGCATCCTGAACATGACCGACGACGGCGGCGGCGATGCCAAAGTCATCGCAGTCCCCCACGACAAGCTGTCCCAGCTGTACGTGGACGTGAAGGAATACACCGACCTGCCGCCACTGCTGCTGGAACAGATCAAGCACTTCTTCGAGAACTACAAAGACCTCGAAAAAGGCAAATGGGTGAAGATCGAAGGTTGGGGCAACGCAGACGCCGCCCGCGCCGAGATCATGAAGTCGGTCGCAGCCTACAAAGGCTGATACCTGCTCCTCATTGCTGCGACAATCAAAAAAGCCCCGATCATTCGGGGCTTTTTTTGTCGGAAAAACTAAACATCAAGTTCAACACTTAACACTCTATGTTGAACTAACAAGCAACAAAGAAAGATCAGGCTACAACTAAGCAAAAACCTACACCGGCAATTGAACGCATGGTTTATTTGATCTATTTTCCCGGCCAGTAAACTCTGCGTTTATGAATACATCAGGTGATCGCTTAAAAGCGTTATTACGGGAAGTTCATCTTTCCGCTTCCGACTTCGCCAAGAACCGCGGTGTCACGCCTCAACACGTGAACAACTGGTTCAAACGCGGCGTCCCCATGGGCCGACTCAACGAAATCGCAGAACTGCTGTGCGTCTCCAGCCGCTGGCTGCACGCCGGCGTAGGCCCTAAACACCCACCGGCCAACTTCCTGTTGGAAGGTCACGATGCAAGGAAAGCATTGCCCACCCGCGAAGAAAGCGGCAAATACCTCACAGGCCCCGTCCGTCACCCGGAAACCATCGACGTGGAGATCACCCTCCATCCGTCCTTCACCTCAACCGAACACATCCGCCTCTCGCGTCACACCCTCGACACCTTAAACGTAAACCCCGACCGCGCCCTCGGCGCCTACATGGTCGACAACAGCATGATCGACATCATCCAACAAGGCGCCACCCTCGCCATCGACCGCGGCCGCACCCAAATCGTCGACGGCGAAATCTACGCCGTCGAACACGACGACATGCTGCGCATCAAATACCTCTACAACCGCCCCGGCGGCGGCCTGCGCATGCGCAGCCACAACGCCGGCGAACACCCCGACGAATACCTGACCTTCGATCAACGCTTCGAACAGAACTTCCAGATCGTCGGCTGGGTATTCTGGTGGTCCACCCTCAACAACCGCCGCCCACCCGTGCCACTGGATGAACACCTACTGGGCTGGGAAGGCTCTAAATCCGATCCGGAGGTGGGCAACTGAGGGGAATGTGGGTATCATGCGCCGCACATTTGGCAGGGGTTGGTTTTAGGCCATTCACCCTGCCAGGCGATGCGGAAAACTCCCGCGGATGCCCCGACTATTCAGCCAGACGCGATGTTGGCTGAGCGATTTGAAGGCTGCTGAGGTTTGTCAAAAACAAGCTGAGGCAGTCCCCGAGAAGCCGGCCACAAGCCGGCTTTTTAATGCCTGCAGTCATCGAAATCCAAATACCCAACGCCCGTTCCGCCACCAGCTTCGCCATCTCCACCAAATGCATCACCGCCCTCTGCGGCGCAGCCAGCGGCTCCCCGAGCGCCTGCGATGTCGCCACCGCACATTGCAGCAACTCAGCCACACGCACCCAGCATCCTCAAAGCTCAGTTCTTCATTAACAGTAAAGGGGTTGGTCGTAGGCTATGACGGCGAATCCGAAACAACGTTATCCATAGCAAAACTCCTAGCAGTAAGTGAATACCACCGTCCTTTCGCGACTAAACGAGCAGAGGTGGCGGCTGTACGCAGGTTAGTCGACCGGCCGCTAGGCACCGGCGCACCCGGAGGTGCCCTGCGCACAGCCACCATAAAGTGCAGGTGAGAAGACACCTGTCTTTGGGATGGCGCGTGCGCCTAGCGAAGTCCGGGCGACTAAACCCGATCACTGAATTTGCAGTGACGGACCGCAGCCTAGTCACGGAATTTCGCTGACGCAAGCGACTCGGATTTTCTAGGAAACGTCCTGCAAATGAAAGGGATCGATACTGCTAGCAGCTCAACCAATTGTCCCTTTTAAGTTGACAGTAAGACGCCTCCAAGCCGATTTATCCCCCACACCCCACCCATTAATCTGTGCCCATGTTGAACGCAACGCCCAACCCACTTAAACAAAAAAGGATTCAACCATGAGCGCACCAACCTACAACCGCTTGAACAAAGACGACGCCGTAGTCCTGCTGGTCGACCACCAGACCGGCCTGATCTCCCTGGTGCAGGACTTTTCGCCCAACGAGTTCAAGAACAACGTGCTGGCCCTGGCGGATCTGGCCAAGTTCTTCAACCTGCCGACGATCCTCACCACCAGCTTCGAGCAAGGCCCGAACGGCCCGCTGGTGCCGGAGTTGAAGGAGATGTTCCCGGACGCGCCGTACATCGCCCGTCCTGGTCAGATCAACGCGTGGGACAACGAAGACCTCGTCAAGGCGATCAAGGCCACCGGGCGTAAGCAGATCATCATTGCCGGTGTGGTGACGGATGTGTGCGTGGCGTTCCCGACGTTGTCGGCGCTGGCGGAGGGGTTTGAGGTGTTTGTGGTGACGGATGCGTCGGGCACGTTCAATACCACGGTGCAGCAGGCGGCGTGGAGCCGGATGACGCAGGCCGGTGCGCAGTTGATGAACTGGTTTTCGGTGGCGTGTGAGTTGCATCGCGACTGGCGCAACGATATCGAAGGCCTGGGCAATCTGTTGTCCCAGCGTATTCCGAACTATCGCAACTTGATGAATGGTTATGCGGCGCTGACGGCGCAGCAGAAGTAAGAGAACCGCCGTCAACGATAGGCCTGCTTGAAAAAGCAGGCTTGCTTCGTTAAATACCGCTATGGACGTTGCGGCGCCCGCGCTTTACTCAGTAGAAATAGTTGGACTCCGCTTTTTTATCGAGCCCCACCAAAACACTCTGAGCAATTCGGCAGGCCGTCGGCGCGGCGTTGGGCCCCCAGTGCTGGCAGTAGTAACGACCTTCGTTGACTGATTTACCTTCCTCGGTGAAGACTTCGATCACCGCATTCCAGAGTGACACCCGTGGGGCGTCGCTGGTGGGGTCGAGGCACAGCAGGTGGGTGATTTGTAATTCATCATCATCGTTTGCCTGGTAGCCCTGATAGCCGATAACCAGCAGCCAATGCCCCGCCAGGCCACCGTCCCAATCGACACCAACGATCGGGATTTTGCGGTTGTCGACGGCATCGGCAATATTGCGGATGGTCGTTTGTCGTCGCGGAGCCGCATCCAGCACTTCGGTCACAACCCCGGCGCGCTTGAACACGTCGACCAGCCAGCTCACATCGAAATCGTCGGTGCCTTCCGACACCAGAGCGCCGAAGGCCAGCAGGCTTTCGCGAAAGCGACCCAGTCGAGTTCGGCCATCATAGGTGTCGAGTGATTGAGCCTGCTCGCGAGACATGACGCCCAGCGCGATCAAGGTCATCGCCACGCAATAGGGTCCACAGGCGCCATCCATTTCGCCTTGGCGCAAATGCACATAATCATGTGCCTGGGGGTGGGCACAGGTCACCGGGCCGTTGGGGGATACCGACAACCACGGGCTTACAAACATTCGATTCATGCAGTGTCATTCCTTTGCAAAAAAAGCAGCCGCCCTGTATGGGCGGCGTCACGATGAAAAGGCTGATTCAACTCAGGCGTTCAAGCTGGGAACTCCAGCGCCTGCAATGTGCGCGTCAGTTCATGCCAGTCGCTGCAGTCTTTTTCACGTTGGCTGGCGGCGCCTTGCAAGGCGGTACGGCTCTCTTCGTAAGGTTTTCTCTGCTCGCGGAAGAGTTGGTCAATCAACTCACAGACGCTTTGGACCAAGGCGCTCTCCACCTCGGCGCTTGTTTCTTCAATCCACTGTATGCGTTGAAGAGCACGGCTGTGGTTGCGCTCGTTCTCCTTGTCTTCGCTGCGAGCGGCCATAAAAATTTCTGCAATGGCGAATACCAGTTGAACCACCGGCGCTGCACGCCCCGCCCATTTCTGCAAGGTCGAGAGCCAACGGCCTTTCAACATCGGTATCTTCAGTTTGCGGCCCAGTACCAGCAACGAGGTCAGGTGATCCTGGTTGATGCCCTTGAGCTGAGCGAAGATCGGTCCGGACAACTTGTCCAGCAGTTCGCTTTCTTCGATGTTCGAATACAGCTTGGGGTCGATCCCGGCGCCCGATAGCAACTCGTTGATTTGCGCCTTGCGCATGCTCTGCAACTCGCCTTCCAGCCATTGCTGCAGTTTCTCGGCAATGCCCTGCGCCTGAACCTCCAATGCACGGGTCAACGACGCGGGATCGGTACACTGATCGAGCGCGGCCTCGATGGCCGGCCGTGCCGCGAGAATCTCACGGCGCACCAAATGCCTGGCGCTGTTTTTCAGCTGTTGCTGCTGACGAGCCATATGCTCCAACTGAGCATCGATCGCGCCTAACTGCTGGGCGTGTGGTGTTTCGCCGTCGATGCAGTTGGCCACTGGCGCCAGCAATGCCCTTTCGATAATTCCGAAGGTTTGCTTGAGCAGTTGTTGCTCACTGTCGAAATGCTGCAGCCATTGTTTGAATCGAACGATGAAGGCTTCAAAACCCGAGTGCTCAAGCAGTTTCGCCTTGCCCTCGAGGCGTCCACGACTTGCCGTTCTGATATTCATCAATATCACGTGCAACTGTTGAACCAGGCGCTCATCGATAGCATTTTTGCGCGCATGGTTGAGCAGTGTCAGAGAGAAGCTGGACTGGATGCGATCGATAGCGGCAGGGTCGCTGTCTTCATAGTTCAGCACGACGAACAGCGGGCGACGCTGGGCAATCAAGGCAAAAATACGCTCGATTATGTTTTGCGCGTCCTGATCCTCCTGGCGCAACACGAACAGAATCAGGTTGGCCCGTTTCAACTGCTCTGTGCTGACTTCTTCGTGTGCAATGGGTGCATTGATGCCCGGAGTATCGAGCAAGACATGCCCATCCCAATCGTAGCGATGTACCGCATCGGTGGTTGGAATATCGCCAACCACAGCGCGCTCTTCACCCAGCAAAGTATTGATCAACGTACTTTTGCCGGCGTTGTAGGCACCGAACAACATCACGTGTACTTTGCGTTCATCAATCTGTTCGACTAATTGTTCAATACGCTGGGACGCATCTGGCAGGTAGCGCGAAGCAATGCCACAGGCGCTGGCGAGTAGGGTTTTGTAGTGTTCAAAAGGGTTCATCACGCAATACGCTCCTTCAACTGCTTCAGGTCCTGTTCGCTGGTCGCGATGATGTCGAACAGGCGCATGGCCTCGACTTCCACCAGGTTGATCGACTCGATGCAGGTGTCTACCGCCACGTTAACGGCCTTGGGCAAGCGAGCACGCAGGTCGCTCTCAAGCTTGGCATGCAGGCGTGCATAACTGACGCCGACGACTTGCCGGACCATCTCCGTTTCAACCATGTACTTGCCAACGGCGCCGCCGATCATCCCACCCAGCAGGCCACCGGCAAGGGCACCGAGCGGGCCGCCAAATGCGGTGCCGATTGCGGTTCCGATAGCACTTGCGCTCGCCGCCGCCGCCGCTTGTTTGCCTCGGCCGGTCACCCGTTCAATGTCAACGCCAAGGTCCTCGAAGCTGCCGATGTCATCACTGGACATATCGACCAGCGCACCCTTGAGCTCATTGACATAGTCTTTCAACTCCCGCGTCAGGTGATGTTCGATCGTGGCCTGGCACAGCGCGTTAACATCCTGGGTCAGCGCCTTAACATCCTGCGTAGCCTTGTGGGTCTCCAGCAGGTCGCCCAGTTTGAGCAGCACATCGGCGAGCACCGCTGAGGCGATCTGATCGTTACGCACCTTGAGGCCATGAACCGCAGCGCGCGTCGCATTGCGCAGTTCATCCAACTGGGGGAGCACCGTGCTGCGCAAACTGTGCAGTACGTTGTTCTCCAGATGGCTGATCATCAACTGCGTCGCCTTGCCTTCTTTGTAGGTTCGAGCCTCTTGCGCAGTCAGCTGCAATTGCTGGAACAGGCGCTCGAAACCTGCGGCGTCCAAGGCATCCGCCTGCGATGCGTGCACGCGGGCAAAACGCACGGAAACAGCGACAACCGGCTTAAGCAGTGCCGCGTCGAGGTGGGATTTGGTGAGCTGCTCGCCAGCCCTTTTATGCACATCCTCTTCTTGCATCTTGCGGTTTGCCGCAGTCTTGTTGCGCAGCACCTTGACCAGTTCGTCCTGACCCGGCACCTCATCCTCGTCGAAGAAGTCGCTTTTGGTGATGATGGGCAGCAGTGGCTTGTTACGCTTGAGTTCACCTTCGAGTTCAGCCAACTCCTGCACCTGCCCGGGCGCCGTGGAGCTGCTCAACCACAGCACCGCATCGGCGCTGTCGGTGTAGCGTTTGGTCAGTTCGCCATTGACCCCCGTCACCGACAACAGGCCGGGCGTATCGATGAGAATCAACTTCTGACCCAGGCGAATGCCCTGGATCTGCGACGTGGTTTCCGTCTCGCCTTCGGCGAACGGCTCATCACGGTCGACAATCGAATCGTTCGCCAGATGAAAGTACTGAACGGCTTCGCCCTGAGCGGCAAAGCGCTCGGCGATGAAGTTACAGAACGAACTCTTGCCGGCATTGACCTTGCCGAACACCAGAATCACAGCTTTGTCGCCAAAGGTTTCGGCAAGCTGGGCAGACGGCTGATTGCGCGCCCATGACTTACCCCAATCGTTAATGCACACCTGCACCACTTCGCGCACACCTTGCGCTTGGCGTGCGAGGTGGCCATCGCGGTTCAGCTTGCCCAGCGATGGCTGAACGCTCAGCGCGCGCGTCAATGCAGCCTGCCAATCGCGTAATTCACTTTCTTCGGCTTCCACGCGCTGGGTCAGGTATTCAAACCCTTTGAGCGCGTCGATAAATGCTTTTTCCTGCATACACAATCCTGTGCCTGTTAACGCCACTCGAAGTCGCGAACAGAGAGTCCAAAAAGGGGCGGTGCGAGCGCAAATACGCGTCACACCGGTATCAAGAGGCAGTCAGCCAATCGGCAAACTGTCAAGGAAGGTCTTGGCTTGGCTGCGCTGTGCAATCTGCTGCTCCAATGCGCTGACTTGCGCATCGATGGCGCGCATGGAGGCGGTGCGCTGGAAGGCTTTTTTCAGCGTCTCGCTGGGGTATCTATCCGGCTGACTGATCATCGACTTAATCAATGCCGCAAACTGCACGGCCGTCACTTCAATGCCTTTGCTCTGAAGGAAAGCCTTGAGCTGACGCTCCGCCGCGTCGGTGTTGGCTTGAAGTTTTACTTTGTGCGCTTTCTCAGCCGCTTCACGTTCATAGTCGCGGGAAGGCCCCGAAGAAGAGGAAGAGGACGAAGACGAAGACGAACTGCTGGACACCGCAGCAGCGACGGCAGCGATTGCAGCACCGGCCAACAAAAATAGTGGAAGCATTGCTCAGGTCCCTTTGAGTTGTTGATGGAGTTTGCTGTGCAGTTGCCTGTAGTCATCCATAAACCCAGTCAATTGCGCTTGCTGAGTGGATTGCCGATGTTCAAGCTGCGCCTGCAGGTTGCTCAGGCCCTGATCGATGAGGCCACCGAGGGTTTCTCCCAGCGCCGACACTTCATCGAGACGGGTTTGCGACACATCGTCCAATGCCGTTTGCAAAGCCTGGCGCAACGCTTTGACGCCACTCTTCTTCACCTTCAACGCACTACCGCTTTGTAAGCCCTGAAGGTAACGATGGGCAGAGACGGGGATGATCGACAGCGTTGGCGCCTGTTTTCTGATGCTCGCCTGAACATTGGCCAGGGCCTGTTCTTCGACTTGCTCGATCTGGGTCAGTACGATCAAGGTTTGACGCCCACTGTCTGACGCGTCCCGTTGCAACGCATCAATCATCTCGCTTTCGCTTTGGTCGAACTCGCCCTCTCGAACGCAATGCACGAACAGCCGAATATCCGATTGCTGCCATGCGCCATTCATCGCCTCGCGGTCGTCTTCGCGCGCCACGTCAGCATCCAACCCCGGTGTGTCCAACCACCTCACGCCTTCATGCTCGAAGTAGCTCAATACAGTTGTTTCCCGAGCATCGGACACGGCGAACTGCTCGCGCTCCACGAGGGCGTTGAGCAAGGAGCTCTTGCCATGGTTGTATTTGCCGATCACCGACACAACCGGCAACCGTGCTTCAGCCAACAGGTACTGCAAGCGGCTTATTTCGGCCACCTGATCCGGCAGCACCGCATAAATCGTATCGAACCCCATGGTTACTGCTCTCCCTTAAATAGCGCTGATGCAGTCCGTGCTTAGAAAATGCCGAACAGTTTGGGGCGAATGAAGACGCGTCCCGTTAGATGGCTGGCGAAGAAGTTGTCGTCCTCGGCATATTTGATGAAAAGCTGATCGAGTGCTGTGTGGACGCGGCCAAAACCTTCATCCAGCCATTCGATCATGGTCGACTTCAGGGTCAGGATGATCTTTGCCGCTTCGTAGAGCGCGCCCACCTTGCGCAGGAGGCTATCGGACTCGAACCCTTCTTCGATCTCTTTGAAACGGCTCTCCATCTCGCCCTGGAAGTCATCAAACACACGGGTTACTGCGTTTTCCAGCTCATCGCTGGTCTCCCAGTCCCCCACGAAACCAAAGGATGAGAGGTAGTCATCGAAACCTTTCAGATCGGAAAACACTTCATCGAAATCGGGCAACTCGATTTCCGTATCCAGATCGAGGTCCGCGATTCTAAAAATGCTGAGGTCGGCCTGTTCTATCTTGGCAACCACCGTATTGCGCATTTCGCGAAGTACACCCTTGAAGTTCAAGCAGCTCATCGCTGCCAGACGCTTGCTGAGAAAGGCGTGCGACTGTTCCAGGTAGAGCGAAAGCACTTCATCGCGGCCAAAGGCTTGCGTCGACTGGCCACCACGCCTGCGTACCGATACCGAACACAGCGGCGTCACCGATACACCCGGGCATAGGTGGTGAATTTCTCGCTGGAGGGCCTCGACCTTATCGCCCGCAACGTCGGCATTGGTCAGGATGACTTGCAGGGGAATCCTGGCATCCTGCCCGAGCCGTTTGATCAGGTTCACATCCACCGGTTCCAGGCGTGCCGAGCTGGCGTTGATCACATAAAAGGCGCCATGAATCCAGGTTTCCGGCTCCATCGGGCGGGCGCGACGTTGCTGCATGAAACTGTCGAACTGTTTGAGCCATCGCTCATAGTTGTCAGCTTCCAGGCCAACGCTGTCGAACACATTCAACAGGTGCCCCTGATGCTCGAAGGTGTGCGACTGGAAGTTTTTCTCCCAGGAGGTGACGGGCTTGCCGCTGCCCGTCTCAAACAAACCCGCCTGGTCGAAAAGATAGTTGCAGAAGCTGCTTTTGCCGACGCCGCTTTTACCCAGCACGATGATGTTGATCGCAAACTGATCCATGTCTCTCTAAACCCTGAACCGCGGAAAGGGGATGAAGACCTGCACAGAAACAGCGTGATCTGTCTCTCGCCACGGCCTTCAAAGTGCGCCAAGTAGCTTCAAGCTTTTTGATTGCCCCATTTTCCCAGCGCAATCTTGAACGCCTGCATGAACTGCTCGTTAGAAAAGAGGCGGGCCCAGTCCGGCGACTTGCCTGTCTTAAGGTAGCCGTCCACGGCTCGTTCATAGACCTCGACCAGGGCCAAGCCAAGCGCTCCGGTGATAGCCCCGGCGACAGCGGCGTTAATGATCTGCCCAAGCACGGGGATCATCTTGGTCAGGCTGGCTGCCAACTGGCGCCCCACCAGGCTGAGGATCTGGCCCTTGAGCATGCTGACGGCCATTTCACCCATCGAGCCAAACCCGTAGAGCTTGGCCAGGGATGCGGCCATCGCCATCTGCTGAGGCACAATGAGTAACGCGTCCGACATCGGCACCGGGTTAAGCCCGGCGCTGGCGGCGGTGGTGGCGCTGTAGGTCATGATGATCGTCATCGCTTCGCTGCGTTTGGCCGGTAGCGAGGCGATCTGGGCAGCCACAAAGGACTGGCGCAACGCATCGTTCTTGAGCGATGCGCTCGACCAGGCGATCAACTTTTCAAGGTCCAGTTTCAGCTCTGGGTCATGGTTGGGGTTATTTGCACAGGTCTCAAAAACCTCACAATGAACACCATGCTCGCGCAGGACTTTGCGAAACGCCTGGGAAGTCTCACCGCGACCTTCGTCGTCGACGGGCTCGGCATCGCACTGGGTGAGTACCACAGCCACCGGGATATCCAGTTCGCCGGTAATGAGTCGCAAGTTTTCCAGGTCAAAATCGGTAACGCGGTGGTTGGCCACGCTCAGGCAGTACCAAATGAGATGGATGTGCTCATCCAGCACTTTGGATTTGCGCTGAATGATCTCGGGAATGATTTTTTCCCGAAAATTGCCTGCCGAAGGCCCGCCTTCAGTCACCTCGTAACCTTCGGTATCAAAGATGACCAAAGGGATGTTGGCATCTTCGTACCGATGACAACCCCGAGTGACAGGCTGCCCGGTACCGACCTCGGCAATCGTTTTGCCGAAGATATAATTGATCAGGCTGCTCTTTCCAACACCGGTGCCGCCGACAATCATCAGGTTCGGGCGTTTGACCGCAGCCATTTCCTTATCGAACTGCTCTTCCAATTGAGCTTCCATACTTGCCATCGTTCTTTTCTCCGTCACTGCGCGACGCTCGCAAACGTGCGCGCTAAAAAAGGTTTTCGCCCTGGATCCAAAATTCTTAAGCCTCAATCGCATTTTGCCACTATCCGTGTCAAGCGTAGGCTCCTACGGGTATCGGGGTTCAAGACGCCTGCTCTCGTCCGAATATCAATGAGCAAGACATCCCGCCCCTACTCTCCTTGCGCAATCACCCCCTGCAAAATCCCCACCTTCCTCTGCAACTGCTTGATATGCGCCTTCTCAGCGCGCAGCGCAGAACGCAGCTCCCGGTTCTCAGCCTCCCAGATCCGCCCCCAGCGTGCGTCTCTGCGGCAGTTAAGCGCCATTTTCCAGAGTTCACGCAGCCGCAAGTATTGCAGCAGGAGGACCAGCAAGATGCTCCCCAGCACTACCAGCGCCCCTGTCGACACTGCTTCTGCCATAGTCATGTGTACTTCCTTGGGTGTGTTCGATTTGTTTAAACGACAGCCACACGATATGTAGTGATAGACGACAGGTCTAGAATGTAGACTTATACAGGTAAAGTATTCGCGCACATGGAGAGGGTATGAAACGCAAGCAATCCATCGAACAGGTTCGCTGGGACCTGGCACTTCGCTATCGTTTGATCGAAACCGTTGTCTGGTGGGAGGGCCGGCTGACCACGGGCCACTTGATCCAGAGCTTTGGTATCAGCCGTCAGCAGGCCTCCAAAGACATCAATACGTACATCACCGAACATGCGCCTAAAAACCTTACATATGACAAAAAAATAAAGGGCTATGTGCCAAGCAAAACGTTCAAGCCGCTGTTCATCGACGACAGCGCGAGCGCCTATTTGCACCTGCTTTATCAAAACCACGAACGCGCGCCCCACATTGATGGCTTGGCGTTGGCCTACGCGCATACCAAGGTTCTGGATGTTCCGGATCGGCCCATCCGCCCGGAAATTCTGCGCCCTCTGTTGAAGGCTTGCCGCGATGGCCTGCGCCTGGAGACCGAGTATGTGTCGCTGAATTCGCCCCAGGTCGATATCCGCCTGATCGCACCACACACCCTGGTCTACACCGGCATGCGCTGGCACGTGCGCGCGTACTGTGAGAAGAATCGAGAGTACCGGGACTTTGTGTTGAGCCGGCTGCGGGGCGAGCCTGGTTTGCTGGACGTATCAGAGAACACCCAGGCGCTGGACGATGACTGGAACACCGAAACACCCGTGATCATCGCGCCCGACGGGCGTTTGAGCGCGGCACAAAAGGCGATCATCGAAACCGACTTTGGCATGGTTGACGGCCAGCTCGTTGTGCCC
Organism: Pseudomonas sp. PSPC3-2; assembly: GCF_049897085.1. Lineage (NCBI taxonomy): Bacteria > Pseudomonadati > Pseudomonadota > Gammaproteobacteria > Pseudomonadales > Pseudomonadaceae > Pseudomonas > Pseudomonas sp. PSPC3-2. The sequence goes on along the minus strand of NZ_JAFCVO010000007.1, from coordinate 74,526 downwards.
AGCCGCAGGGCGCTGGTGAAGTATGTCCTGCAGCGTTATCAGATTGATGCACGCAACCTGGACCCAAACCCTGAAGCACAACAGATTGTGGTGACGAACCTCAAGGACTTGAGACCGTGGCTCTATGACTAACGGATGCTGCAGCGCCGCCGCCGCTTGACTCTCCCCTATACGGCAGCCCCTACTCTGCAAGCCCCTTTTCAGGACTCGCCACCATGGCTCAGCGCATTCTGGTCATCCTCGGTCACCCCTGCGGCTCCAGCTTCTGTTCGGCGCTGGCAGACACCTACATCCAATCGGCAACAAACGCTGACCATGAAGTACGCGTCCTACGGCTGGGCGCGCTGGCTTTCGACCCTGTCCTGCATAACGGCTACAACGACATTCAAGCCCTGGAGCCGGATTTACTCGGCGCCCGGGAAGATATCCTTTGGGCCACCCATTTGGCGTTTGTCTTCCCGATTTGGTGGGGCGGTATTCCGGCCTTGATGAAGGGCTTCATCGACAGAGTTTTCCTACCCGGCTTTGCCTTCAAGTACCGTGCAGGCAAGGCATTTCCTGACAAACTGCTGCATGGCCGAACCGCGCACTTACTGGTGACCATGGACACGCCGCCGTGGTATTACCGCTGGTTCTACCGCATGCCGGGCATCCATCAGATGCGCAAGACGACGCTGGAGTTTTGCGGCATCACGGTGACCAAGACCTTGTTGCTCGGCCCGGTGCTGGGCTCCACGTCCGCGCAGCGCAATCGCTGGCTGACGCGGGCCGGCGGATTATTTGAAAAAGGGCGTTTTCATGTTCATCGGCAAAGCCGCGCAACTGTCGGGCACGACCATCAAGGCGATTCGTCACTATGAGGCGATCGGCCTGCTGCCCACCCCGCAGAGAGAGGGGCGCTATCGGGTCTATTCGACACAGAGTGTCGAGCGGCTGATGGTGATCAAATGTGCTCAGCAGTTGGGTTTCAAGCTCAAGGAGCTGCAGGCCATTTTGCAGGGGCACCAGGGCGACGCGCTGCCTTGGGAGCGCGCGAGCCAGGCGATTGCTCGCAAGCAAGAGGAGCTGGCGCGGCAAATGACGGCACTGCAGAAGATGCAGGCGGGGCTGGCCGAGTTTGACGCAATGCTTAAACACTCAAACGATAATTACACAGAAAATACAAATTAGACAAAAAATATAAATCAGGCTAGTGTCGCGCTTTCGCCCCGCTGATCGTCAGGAACGCGCCATGGCCACACCCTCGAATTTCAATCTCAAAACCTGCTTTTCCACGTGGGAGCGTGCCTGATGAGCGCGGCACCACTGGCGGTTTACGGGCTCAGTGCGTTACGCGCCACGCTATCGCGCCAAGACATGCTGTACGCGGTGGAACAGGCATTGATCAGCCACGCCGACGGCCGCATCGTGGCCCCGCCGCCGGGGGTGTTGCTGTTTGAAAACCCGCCGGGGGACTGTCATATCAAGTCCGGCTATGCGAAAGACGGTTCGGTGTTTGTGGTCAAGCTGGCCATGGGCTTTTACGAGAATCCTTCCCGCGGCCTGGAGACCAATAATGGCCTGGTATTGGTGTTCGATTCTCACACCGGCAAGACCCGCGCCGTCCTCAATGACGAAGGCTGGCTGACCAGTTGCCGCACTGCCGCCGCCGGCGCCCTGGCTGCGCGGGCCGGGGCACCTCGGCGGGTGAGCGCGTTAGGGATAATCGGCAGCGGGCATCAGGCGCAACTGCAGGCACGCTGGACCTGCGAACTACTGGAAATCGAACGTGTAGTGATCTGGGCGCGCGCCCCTGACAAGGCACAACATCTCGCCAGGACGCTGACTCAAGAGGGGCTCAAGGCCCAAGCAGCCGACAACGTTGAGGCTGTTTTCGCACAGTGCAATCTGGTGATTACCTGCACGCCGTCGACCCAGGCAATCGTGCCGGCCGCCGTGGTCCGTAAAGGCACGCATATTGTCGCCCTGGGTGCAGACAGCCCTGGCAAACAGGAACTGGACCCGCTACTGCTGCAACGGGCACGCGTGCTCATGACGGATGACCGCAGCCAATGCGTCGACCATGGCGAAATGAGCCACGCAGTACGGGCCCATTTGATCAGCGACCACGCCGACGTTTCCCTCGGCCATGTGCTGGCCGGCAAGGCGTGCGGACGTTTCAGCGACGACGACCTGACCATTGCCGACTTGACCGGCCTGGCCGCTCAGGACATCGCACTGGCCACCCTCGCGGTGCAGCGCATGCAGGCCGTGAACTGACAACTGTTCGGACGCCTGCGTACAATCACCGTTCCTTTCCCTGTGCCCGGTTAACCCATGGTCGATATCGCGTTCATCAAGGCAACCGCCGACGGCATCGCCGCCCTGCTCTATCCGGACCTGGAAGCCGTGGTACACGACCTGAGCAGCGGGCGCATTGCCCACATCGCCAATGGATTTTCCCGACGTAAGGTCGGGGATGAATCGCTGATCACCGATTTGGCTGAGTTGGATGCCGGACCCGACGTAGTCGGGCCGTATGAAAAGACCGGCCTCAACAGCCGTCAGTTGCGTTCAATCTCCCTCGTCGCCCGCGCGGCAAACGGGGAGCCCAACGCCTTGCTGTGCCTGAACTTCGATGTAACCGCACTGGCCCACGTGCAAAAACTGCTCAGCGGCTTTGCCGTAGGCCAGCAGTCCCAAGTGCGCCCAGAATCGCTGTTCAGTGGCGATTGGCGGGAAAAACTCAATGAGATCATCGAAACCCTCGCCGCCGCGAATCATTTGAAACCCGCCGATTTCGGTCGAGGGGAAATCATCCAGGTGCTGGTACAGGCACGGGAGCACGGCTTGCTGGACGTGCGTAATTTTGTCGAATACGTCGGCGATTACTTCAAGATTTCCCGGGCCAGTGTGTATAACTATTTGCGTGCCGCTGCGGCGCAGTCATAGGCGAGCGCACAATCGGCTCACCCCTGTTGCACAGCCTACAGCAGGCGATGACCGGGTCGTCTGCCCCCCCCGCTCATTTGCCCCCATCCCCCATGTCTGCTAGTGTCGCGCCGGTTTACCGTCTACCGGAATAGCCGCCATGGCCCGCAAAAAAGTTGCACTCGATTTCGAACAATCCCTCGCCGACCTGCAAACCCTGGTCGAGCGTCTGGAGAACGGCGAGTTGTCGCTGGAAGACTCGCTGACCGCGTTTGAGCAAGGCATCGGCCTGACCCGTGACTGCCAGAGCGCGTTGGCGCAGGCGGAGCAGAAGGTCCAGGTGTTGCTGGAACGCGACGGGGAGTTGGCCGAAGAACCTTTCGATGCGGAACAGCCGGAATGATCGACGCGTATCAGGCCAGTAGCCAAGCCCGGGTCAATGCGGCGCTGGAGCCCTTGTTTGTTGCGCCAAGCCCCGAAATCAAACGTCTCTATGAGGCCATGCGCTACAGCGTAATGAATGGCGGCAAGCGTGTGCGCCCGTTGCTGGCGTATGCGGCGTGCGAAGCCCTCGGCGCGCCCGCCGAACAAGCCAATGGCGCGGCCTGTGCGGTGGAGTTGATTCACGCCTATTCGCTGGTGCATGACGATTTGCCGGCGATGGACGACGATGACCTGCGTCGCGGCCAGCCAACCACCCATAAAGCCTTTGACGAAGCCTGCGCGATTCTCGCCGGCGATGGCCTGCAAAGCCTGGCGTTCAGCGCGCTGCTGGACCCGAGCTTGAGCAGCGTGAACGCCGAGATCCGCTTGCGCATGGTCACTGCCCTGGCGGTGGCCGCAGGCCCCGCCGGTATGGTTGGCGGCCAGGCCATCGATCTTGGTTCGGTGGGCCAGAAGCTCGATCAACCGGCACTCGAACACATGCACCGGCACAAGACCGGCGCCCTGATCGAAGCCTCTGTCCACTTGGGCGCCCTGGCCAGTGGTCGTGCCGACGCCGCGCAATTGGCGGCCTTGCAGGTCTACTCCCGGGCCATCGGCCTGGCGTTCCAGGTGCAGGACGACATTCTCGACGTAGAAAGTGACACCGCCACCCTGGGCAAACGCCAGGGTGCCGATATCGCACGGGACAAACCGACTTATCCTGCGCTGCTCGGGCTGGATGCCGCCAAGGCCTACGCCCTGGAACTGCGCGACCAGGCCCTGGCCGCCCTGCGACCTTTCGACGCGGCGGCAGAGCCCCTGCGTGACCTGGCGCGGTACATCGTCGAACGTCGCTACTGATAACAGCGGCCATTACGGCCGCATATCAGTCAAGTTCGGCGCTCCGCGTGGGCAGTTTGCGATGCTTGAGGTAAACTGCCGCCTCTTCTATACCTATAACGATTCGCCTGATGCCCACGACGTTTCAAGAGATTCCCCGCAAACGCCCGTCCACGCCCCTGCTCGACCGTGCTGCCACGCCGGACGGCCTGCGGCGTCTGGGTGAAACCGAGCTGGTAACCCTGGCCGATGAATTGCGCCTGGAATTGCTCTACACGGTCGGCCAGACCGGTGGGCATTTCGGTGCCGGCCTGGGCGTCATCGAGCTGACCATCGCGCTGCACTACGTGTTCGACACCCCGGACGACCGGCTGGTGTGGGACGTGGGCCATCAGGCGTATCCGCATAAAATCCTCACCGGCCGTCGCGAGCGCATGAGCACCCTGCGCCAGAAGGACGGCATCGCCGCCTTCCCGCGCCGCTCCGAGAGCGAGTACGACACCTTTGGCGTCGGCCACTCCAGCACCTCCATCAGTGCCGCACTGGGCATGGCGATTGCTTCGCGCCTGCAAAACAGTGATCGCAAGGCGATTGCGGTGATCGGTGACGGCGCGCTGACCGCCGGCATGGCTTTCGAAGCGCTGAACCATGCGCCAGAAGTGGACGCCAACATGCTGGTGATCCTCAACGACAACGACATGTCGATCTCGCGCAATGTCGGCGGGCTGTCCAACTACCTGGCGAAGATCCTGTCCAGCCGGACCTACGCCAGCATGCGCGAAGGCAGTAAGAAAGTGCTGTCGCGCCTGCCCGGCGCGTGGGAAATCGCCCGCCGCACCGAAGAATATGCCAAGGGCATGCTGGTGCCCGGCACGCTGTTCGAAGAGCTGGGCTGGAACTACATCGGCCCCATCGACGGCCACGACCTGCCGACCCTGATCGCCACGCTGCGCAACATGCGTGACCTCAAAGGCCCGCAGTTCCTGCACATCGTCACCAAAAAAGGTAAAGGCTTCGCGCCGGCGGAAGTCGACCCGATCGGTTACCACGCGATCACCAAGCTCGACCCCCTGGACGCCCCCGCCGCGCCGAAAAAGGCCAGCGGGCCGAAGTATTCCGGGGTGTTCGGCGAGTGGCTGTGCGACATGGCCGCCGCCGACCCGCGCCTGGTGGGGATTACCCCGGCGATGAAGGAAGGTTCCGACCTGGTGGCATTCAGCGAGCGTTTCCCGCTGCGCTACTTCGACGTCGCCATCGCCGAGCAACACGCGGTGACGTTCGCCGCCGGCATGGCCTGCGAAGGCGCCAAGCCGGTGGTGGCGATCTACTCCACCTTCCTGCAGCGCGCTTACGACCAACTGGTGCATGACGTCGCGGTGCAGAACCTCGACGTGCTGTTCGCCATCGACCGCGCCGGCCTGGTTGGCGAAGACGGCCCAACCCACGCCGGCAGCTTCGACCTGTCCTACCTGCGCTGCATCCCCGGCATGCTGGTGATGACGCCGAGCGACGAAAACGAACTGCGCAAGATGCTCAGCACCGGCCACTTGTACAACGGCCCGGCCGCTGTGCGTTACCCGCGTGGTAACGGCCCGAATGCAGTGATCGAAAAAGACCTGGCGCCGATCGAAATCGGCAAAGGCATCGTGCGACGCCAAGGCAGCAAGAGCGCATTCCTGGTGTTCGGCGTGCAACTGGCCGAAGCCCTGAAAGTGGCCGAGAAGATCGACGCCACCGTGGTCGACATGCGTTTCGTCAAACCCTTGGATGAAGCCCTGGTACGCGAGATCGCCGCTAGCCATCAATTGCTGGTGACGGTCGAAGAAAACGCCATCATGGGCGGTGCCGGAGCGGCGGTCAGCGAGTTTCTGGCACGCGAGAACATCCTCAAGTCGGTGCTGCATCTGGGCTTGCCGGACATGTACGTCGAACACGCCAAGCCGGCGCAGATGTTGGCCGAGTGCGGCCTGGATGAAGCCGGGATCGAGGCTTCGGTACGCAAACGTATGGCGCTGCTGGGCCTGTAGAAACCGGATCAAAATGTGGGAGGGGGCTTGCCCCCGATGGCAGTGGGTCAGTGACAGATACGTTAACTGGTACACCGCTATCGGGGGCAAGCCCCCTCCCACATTGTTTTTGTGCCAACTTTCAACGCTGTGGACAGCCATGAATCACCTTCGCTTTGTCCTGCCCTTGCTGCTTCTGCCCACACCCGACCTGCTCGCCGACACCCGCGACCAGGCGCTTAAACTCCCCGATGTGGTCATCAGCGCCAACCGCCAGGTCCAGGCGCGCAACGACAGCAGCGCCGCCAACACCGTCTTCACCCGCGACGACATCGACCGCCTGCAACCCACCAGCCTGACCGACCTGCTCAGCCGCGTGCCCGGCGTGCAAGTGGCGCCCACTGGAGGCCGTGGCAGCTTGCCGGGCATCTACCTGCGCGGTACCAAGTCCGCGCAAAGCCTGGTGCTGGTGGACGGCCAGCGCATTGCCAACACCACCTCCGGCGACAGCGGCCTGCAGTACCTCAACGTCGATCAGGTCGAGCGGGTCGAAGTGCTGCGCGGCTCGCGCTCGGTGATCTACGGCAGCGATGCGATAGGCGGGGTGATCCAGGTGTTCACCCGGCGCAATGCCGAACAGGGCCTGCAGCCGCGCCTGAAGCTGGGCTTCGGTAGCCACCAGAGCTGGGAACGCAGCCTCGGGCTGTCCGGCGGCGACGAACACACGCGCTTCAACCTGGGCGCGAGCCTGGATGAAACCGCCGGCATCAACTCGACGCGCACCTCGTTTCCCAGCGATGGCGACCATGATGCCTACCGCAACCAGTCCGTCAGCCTGAACCTCAGCCACAGTTTCAGTGACGAGCTCGAAGCGGGTTTCAATCTGTTGGATAGCCGCGGCAAGTCGGAGTACGACAACAGTTTCGGCCGCTATGACGTCGCCACCATGCAGACCGTCGGCCAGAAACCCTACACCGACTACGCCGTGAGCAGCGCCAGCGGCTATGTCGACGCCAAGCTCACCGAGCGCTGGCAATCGCGCCTGGAACTGGGCCACAGCGAGAACCGCGATACCAAGCGCGACACCCTCAGCGATGACTTCAGCGTGTTCAACACCTACCGCGACTCGCTCAACTGGCAGAACGACCTGACGCTGAATGACCGCAACAGCCTGATCCTCGGCGGTGACTGGTACGAAGACCGCTTCCACGGCTCCACCACCTTCACCGAAAACAGCCGCTGGAACCGCGCCGCGTTTGTGCAGCATCGTTTCCACAGCGAATGGTTTTCCACCGAACTGGGCCTGCGCCATGACCAGAACCAACAGTTCGGTAGCCAGAACAGCTGGAGCGGCACCCTCACCGTGCCGATCAATCCCGACAATGATGTGCTGCTGAGCTACAGCGAAGGCTTCCGTGCGCCGACCTTCAATGACCTCTATTACCCGGACACGCAGTACAGCAACCCCAACCTTCAGCCCGAGACGTCGAAGAGTTACGAGCTGCAATGGCGCAGCCAACTCGGCGACCGCACGCGCCTGGAAGCCTCGCTGTACCGCACCGACTTGAGCGACGCGATCATCCTCGACGGCGGCAAACCGCAAAACGTCGCAGCGGCGCGGATCAATGGCTTTGAAGGCGCGCTCAAGCAGGAGCTGTTTGGCTGGCAGGGCAACCTGGGTGTCTCGTTCATCGACCCGCGTGACCGCGACAGCGGCCACACCCTGGCCCGCCGCGCGCGACGCACCCTAAGCCTGGACCTGGATCGACAATTCGATCAACTCGGCGTGGGCGCGAGCTGGCAGGCGATCAGCAGCAGCTACGACGACGAAGCCAATCGCAATCGCCTGAGCGGTTATGCCTTGCTCGGGCTGCGCAGCAGTTGGGCGGTAAGTCGGGAGGTGGCGCTGTCGCTGAACGTCGATAACCTGCTGGACAAGACTTACGCACGGGCGCGTTACAGCTATGACGATCCGGCGTTTCTGAATAATCAGGATTACCGGGAAGAAGGCCGGGTGTGGAAGGTTGGGGTGACCTGGACGCCGGCGCTCTGATCGAAACGTCGGTTTGCCTGCGATTGCCTCAGCGGTTCGGCGCAATCACCTGACACAACCGCGCCAACGCCTCCAACATTTGCCCACTCGGCCGCTCCAGGCCTTTATCCGGCACCAACAGCAACCGCCCCTGCGCCACCGCCGCCACCTGCGGCCAGGCTTTCCAGGCATCCAACTGCGGTTGATCCGCCGCCAGAATCACCTCGGGATTGCGCTGCAACACCGACTCGATGCTGACCTGCGGCGCGGGCAGCGTGAGGTCGTCGAACACATTGCGTGCGCCGCACACACTCAGCGCATCGCTGATGATCTGCCCACCGCCCACGGTGTACAGCGGCGGGCTCCACACCTGGTAAAACACCCGCAAGGGCTCGGCACGCTGATAGCGCTGGCGCAACTCGGCCAGGCGCTGGCGCAACTGCGCAGACAATTGCCGGCCGGCGTCGGCGCGCCCCAGTTGCTCGGCGATGGCCTGGACCTGGTGGGTCAGTTGTTCGAGGTTGTGGGGTTCGGCGACATAGACGGGGATATTCAGGCGCTGCAACTGTTCACGCTGGGCCGGGCCGATACTGCCGGGCCAGAGCAGGATCAAGTCGGGCTTGAGGCTGAGCAAACGCTCGATGTTCAATTGCCCATAGCGACCTACCGACGCCACCTTCGCCAGCGCCACCGGCCGATCGCCGCCGTCGAGCACGCCCACCAGCAGGTCGGCAGCGCCCAGTTCAACCACGATTTCCGACAGCGACGGCGCCAGGCTGACCACCCGCTCGACCGCCAGCGCCTGGGCACCGAACGCCAGCAGCAGGACCGCCAGCCAGCGAAGCCTCATCCCAACTGACGCGGGATGCGGTAGAGGTAAAACAACACCAGGGTCGACAGCACGAGCAAAAACAACGGCACCGCTTCCAGGCCGACAAACACCGCCAGCGCGCCAATCCACGCCGGCACGGCAGCAATCAGCAAGGCCATGCGGCGACGGGCGGCAAGGGTGAGCCAGGCTGCCGGTTCCTCGGCGGTATCGAGGGCTTTGGACGTGGCGATCAACGCATGTTTATAGCCATGGAAATACCGCAGGCTGAGAAACATCGAGGCCACGCCGGCAATGAAGAACGGCATGGCCAGCACCGGCAACAGCGGCTCGGCCCGACCGAACACCAGGTTGATCACGAACAAAGGCAGCAACGCGAGCGCCAGGTATTGCCACCAATTGAAGGTCAATCGCCGTTTCACCTGGCCTCGGGTCACGCGCGGTCGACCTCGCCCTGATGCTCGTTGCCCATCATGTGGTCGAGCTTGCTGGCTTTGGTGGCCAGGTAGAGTTTGTTGTGCGGGTTATGCCCGGTGTGCAGCGGCACGCGCTCGGCGACGGTGATGCCCATCTCGGTCAAGGCTTTGACCTTGCGCGGGTTGTTGGTCATCAGGCGCAGGGATTTCACGCCCAGGTGCTGCAGCATCGGCAGGCAGATGCCGTAGTCACGCTGGTCAGCGGCAAAGCCCAGGCGCTCGTTGGCTTCGACGGTGTCGGCGCCGCCATCCTGCAACTCGTAGGCGCGGATTTTGTTCAGCAGACCAATACCACGACCTTCCTGGCGCAAGTACAGCAAGACGCCACGGCCTTCATGGGCGATGGCGCGCATCGCGGCTTCCAGTTGCGAGCCACAGTCGCAGCGCTGGCTGAACAGCGCGTCACCGGTGAGGCACTCGGAGTGGACGCGGCCAAGCACCGGCGCGCCATCGGCGATATCGCCCAGGCTGAGCACAACGTGCTCGCGCCCGTTGGCTTCTTCGAGGAAGCCATGCATGGTGAACGAGGCAAAAGGGGTAGGCAGCTTGGAAGCAGCGACGAAAACGACGGGCACCGTGTGCTCCTGATTTCAGATTTCACAGAGGCACGCATTGTAACAGCACGTTCCTACAGACGCTTAAGCTGAATTATCGCTGATAAAGATCAATCGGTTCGATTGGCCTTCGTCTCGGTTCTATGCAAGCCAGAACACTGGCTCAGGGCGTCTCGCGAAAATGCTGATAGCCGCGAATGGCCGGGGTGATGTCGTGCCCGTTCACGTCGAGCAGTGTCACACCCTGCCCCACCTCGACCCGGCCGATCACATGCACCGGCCAGCCGTCCGCCAGCAACGGCGCGAGTTCGGCCGGCGGCAGGGTGAACACCAACACGTAGTCGTCGCCCCCACTCAAGGCCGCCACCCGCGCCGCGTCATCGCCGACAAACGCGAGCAAGGCCTGGGACAACGGCAGCGTCTGGCGCTCGATAAGCAGGCTGACAGCCGATGCCTTGGCGATATGCCCACAATCGGCCAATAACCCGTCGGAGATATCCATCGCAGACGTCGCCTTGCCCCGAAGGGCCACCCCCAAGGCCAACTGCGGTTGCGGCGACCAGTAATGAGCCAGCAGCGGATCGGCGATGCTGGCATCGGCGCTGCGCTGGCCCAGTACCAACGGCAGGGCGCCCGCCGCGTTGCCCAATTCACCGCCCACACACAGCAAGTCACCCGGCCGCGCACCGCTGCGGGTCAGCGCCTGGCCGGCCGGTACGCGGCCGAACACGGTCATGGTCAAGCTCAGCGGCCCGCGCGTGGTATCGCCGCCGACCAGGCCCACACCGCAGTTCTGCGCCATGGCGTTCAAACCCTGGGCATAGCGTTGCAGCCAGTCGGCATCGACGGTGGGGGTGGTGAGGGCCAGGGTAAATGCAACGGGGTGGGCGCCCATGGCGGCCAGATCGCTCACTGCCACGGCCAGCGAGCGCTGGCCGAGCAGGAACGGATCACAGGGGTCGGCGAAATGCACGCCGGCCACTAAGGTATCGGTGGAGATTGCCAACTGCTCCCCGGCGGGGAGCGCCAGCAAGGCGCAGTCATCGCCGATCCCCAGGGCAATGCCCTCGCCGCCCTGCGCACAGGGCGCGGCGGCGAAGTATTTGCGGATCAGCTCAAACTCGCCCATTCAGGACTCAAGCGCAGGTTAGCGCTTGTACGCCTTCACTTCGGCTTCACGCAGGCGCGGGGCCAGCTTGTCGAGCACGCCGTTGACGAACTTGTGACCGTCGGTCGAACCGTAGACTTTCGCCAGTTCGATACCTTCGTTGATCACCACGCGGTACGGCACGTCGACGCGCTTGAGCAGTTCCCAGGTGGACAGGCGCAGTACAGCCAGTTCAACCGGGTCCAGCTCATCGATAGTCAGGTCCAGACACGGGGTCAATGCAGCATCGATCTCGGTCAGGTTGGCCGGAACACCGTGCAGGATGTCGTGGAAGTAACTCTGGTCGGCGAAGGCGAAGTCATTGTCGACGCGAAATTGCGCTTCGATTTCGTTCAGCGAAGTGCCGGCCATGTGACGCTGGTACAGCGCCTGGGTGGCGAGCTGACGGGCAGCACGGCGCTTTTCGCTTTTCGATGGCTTACCGGCGTCCGCCGGACGCTCGTCGCGTGGGTTGAAACGATCGCTCTCGTCGGAAATCACTTGGCCTCCAACTGCGCCAGCAGGCTGACCATTTCCAGGGCGGACAGGGCAGCTTCAGCACCTTTGTTACCGGCTTTGGTGCCGGAACGTTCGATGGCTTGTTCGATCGAATCCACGGTCAGCACGCCGAAAGCAACCGGTACGCCGAACTCCATGGACACCTGGGCCAGGCCCTTGGTGCATTCGCCAGCCACGTATTCGAAGTGCGGCGTGCCGCCACGAATGACCGCGCCCAAGGCGATGATCGCCGCGTATTCACCGCGTTGCGCAACTTTTTGCGCAACCAGTGGAATTTCGAAGGCGCCAGGGGCGCGGATGATGGTGATGTCGCTCTCGCTCACACCGTGGCGAACCAGGGCGTCCACGGCACCGCTTACCAGGCTTTCAACCACGAAGCTGTTGAAGCGGCCAACCACCAGGGCATAGCGGCCTTTGGGGGCAATGAAGGTACCTTCGATGGTCTTCAGGGTCATTCGACAAATCTCTTAAAGAGCCGGGACGCTAAAAGTGCGTCCCTCAGTGATGATTTAACCGCGAACAAGGCGCAACAATCGCCAGCCTTTATTCGGAGGGCACGTATTCTACAACTTCCAGGTCGAAACCGGATATCGCATTAAATTTCATCGGTGCGCTCATCAGACGCATTTTGCGCACGCCGAGGTCGCGCAGGATCTGCGAACCGGCGCCGACGATGCTGTAGGTGGTCGGCGTTTTGACCGGAGTTTGCTCGGCGGACTCGCGAATATGCGCGAGCAAGACGTCGCCATCCACCGCGTTGCCCAGCAGCAGCACCACTCCGCTGCCGGCCTCGGAGACCGCAGCCATCGCGGCGCGCAGGCTCCAGCGTCCGGGTTGTTTGACCATCAACAGGTCGCGCAGCGGGTCCATGTTGTGGACACGCACCAGGGTCGGCTCGTCGGCGCAGATGGTGCCCAGGGTCAGCGCCATGTGGACGTCGCCTTCCACCGAATCACGGTAGGTCACCAGGTTGAATTGGCCCAGTTCGCTGTCCAGCGGCTGCTCGGCAATCCGCTGAACGGTACGTTCGTGGATCATCCGGTAGTGAATCAGGTCGGCAATCGTGCCGATCTTGAGGTTGTGTTGGGCGGCAAAGGTTTCGAGCTCGCTACGACGGGCCATGGTGCCGTCGTCGTTCATCACTTCGCAGATCACCCCGCTCGGCTCGAAACCGGCCATGCGCGCCAGGTCGCAGGCGGCTTCGGTATGACCGGCACGGGCCAGGGTGCCGCCTGACTGCGCCATCAGCGGGAAGATGTGACCCGGGCTGACGATGTCTTCGGCCTTGGCGTCTTTCGCAGCAGCCGCTTGCACGGTGCGCGCACGGTCAGCGGCGGAGATCCCGGTGGTCACGCCCGTGGTGGCCTCGATCGACACGGTGAACTTGGTGCCAAACCCGGAACCGTTGCGCGGTGACATCAGCGGCAGCTTGAGCAACTCGCAGCGCTCGCGGCTCATGGGCATGCAGATCAACCCACGGGCATGCTTGGCCATGAAGTTGATGTGCTCGGGCTTGCACGCCTCGGCGGCCATGATGATGTCGCCTTCGTTCTCACGGTCTTCGTCATCCATCAGGATGACCATCTTGCCTTGGCGGATGTCTTCAACCAGTTCTTCGATGCTATTGAGCGCCACAGGGCACCCCCTTGGTCAGGATTTCAGGTAGCCATTAGCGGCCAAAAAACTTTCGGTGATGTTCCCGGCAGGCTTTTGTCGAGAGTCAGACTCTGCGGCCTTATCGCCCAATAGAAGGCGCTCCAGGTAACGGGCAAGCAAGTCGACTTCCAGGTTCACCCGGCGACCTGGCTGGTACGACGCCATGATGGTTTCGCTCAGGGTGTGAGGAATGATGGTCAGTGCGAATTCGGCGCCGTCCACGGCGTTCACGGTCAGGCTGGTGCCATCGACGGTGATCGAGCCTTTGTGGGCGATGTACTTGGCCAGCGCCTTGGGCGCACGGATGCGGAACTCGACAGCGCGGGCATTTTCGCTGCGGGCCACCACTTCGCCGACGCCGTCGACGTGGCCGCTGACCAGGTGACCGCCCAGGCGCGTGGTCGGGGTCAGGGCTTTTTCCAGGTTGACCGGGCTGCCGGCAGCAAGATCGCTCATCGCCGTGCAGTCCAGGGTTTCCCGGCTGACATCGGCGGCAAAGCCGTTACCCGGCAAGTCGACGACAGTCAGGCACACGCCGCTGACGGCGATGCTGTCGCCCAGCTTGACGTCGCCCAGGTCGAGCTTGCCGGTGTCAACCAGCAGGCGCACGTCGCCGCCCTTGGGGGTCATGGCACGGATGCTGCCGATGGATTCGATAATGCCGGTGAACATGGCCTTCTCCTGGAAAACGGGGCGAGCGCTTGAGCGCCCGGTCAGAATTATACGCTCGCTACTGGGATGGCAGTGATTCGCCAGTCATCGCCCACAGCGCGCATTTCAGTGATCTTGAGTTGGGGCGCGTCGGCCAGTTTCTCAAGCGGCCAGTCCAGCAAAGGCCGGGCCGCAGAACCGAGGAACTTGCCGGCGACGAAAATCACGTATTCGTCCACCAGGCCCTGCTGGGCGAACGCGCCCGCCAGGCTTGGGCCGGCTTCCACCAGGACGTCGTTGACACCACGGGCCGCCAACGCCACCAGCGCCGAGCGCAGGTCGACCTGGCCATCGACACCGGGCACCACCAGGCACTCGGGCCCACGGGGAAACTGGTTTTCCGCCGTGACGCAGGTGATGACCAGCGCCGGGCCGGCCTTGAAGAACGGCGCATTGAGCGGCACCCGCAAGCGACCGTCGATCAGCACACGCAGCGGCGGACGCGACATGGCCAGGGCGGTGGTTTGCGCGTCCAGGCCGAGTTCGGCGGCGCGCACGGTCAGGCGAGCGCCATCGGCCAGCACGGTGTCGGCGCCGGTCAGCACCACGCTGGCCTCGGCGCGCAGGCGCTGCACGGCGGCGCGAGCGGCGGGGCCGGTGATCCATTGGCTCTCGCCGCTGGCCATCGCGGTGCGGCCGTCCAGGCTCATCGCCAGCTTGACCCGCACAAATGGCAGGCCGTGTTCCATGCGCTTGAGGAAACCTTTATTGAGGGCCCGCGCGTCCACTTCGAGCACACCGCTGTGTACCTCGATGCCGGCCTGGGCCAGGCGCTGCATACCGCGCCCGGCGACGTCCGGGTTGGGGTCCTGCATGGCCGCGACCACCCGCGCCACCCCGGCACTCACCAGCGCATCGGCGCACGGCGGGGTGTGACCGTAATGGCTGCAGGGCTCGAGGGTGACGTAGGCCGTGGCGCCGCGGGCTTTGTCAGCGGCAGCGCGCAAGGCATGCACTTCCGCATGGGGCTCGCCGGTACGCACATGCCAGCCTTCGCCGACGACCTGCCCGTCACGCACGATCACGCAGCCCACACGCGGGTTGGGATGGGTGGTGTACAGGCCGTTGCGCGCCAGTTCGAGGGCGCGGGCCATGTAATGGGCGTCGAGGACGGCCTGTTCAGCAGACGGTGGGTTCATTTTTTGACCGGCTCACGGGCCAGGCGGTCGATCTCTTCGCGGAACTCATTGAGGTCCTGGAAGCGTCGATACACCGAAGCGAAACGGATATAGGCGACTTCGTCGAGCTTTTGCAGCTCGCCCATCACCAGCTCTCCAACCACCAGGGACTTGACCTCGCGCTCGCCGGTCGCGCGCAGCTTGTGCTTGATATGCGCCAGCGCCGCCTCCAGCCGCTCGACACTCACCGGGCGTTTTTCCAGGGCGCGCTGCATACCGGCGCGTAATTTTTCTTCGTCGAAAGGCTGGCGGCTGCCGTCGGATTTGATCAGACGTGGCAATACCAGTTCGGCGGTTTCGAAGGTGGTGAAACGTTCACCGCAGCCAGAGGCCAGGCATTCGCGCCGGCGACGCACTTGATCGCCCTCGGCGACCAGACGCGAGTCAATGACCTTGGTTTCGTTGGCACCGCAGAAGGGACAGTGCATGGTGGCAGGCAACAAAAAAAGGGAGGGCCATGGTAGCGCATCCCCGTGGCAAGACAAGCCATAGCCTTTGCGGTATATAGGCTGACGATTATGTTTCATGTTTTTTAAGCCACGGATATTGTCCTTTCTGGAGCCTTACATGCAGTTACGACCACTCGTTTTACTCACCTTGTTCGGTTTTCTGGTCGCCTGCAGCAGCGAAGCCCCGAAACCGTCGACGCCGCAACCTCAGCCTGCACAAGAGAAAAAAGTCCCCGGCATTGAAGACCTCGGCCCGCTGCCGGCCTACCAGCGTGAAATCAACGGCAGCCTGACCAACGTGCCCGCCGGCGCCGAAGTCGAGATGGCGCTGTTGGTAATCGACGACCGCAGCCGCCCGCAACAACTGCTCGCCAGCAGCGTGCTGAGCGGCAACGGCAAACCCCTGGCGTTCCGCCTGCGCTTCAGCCCCGACGCGTTCCCGGCCGGTGCACGGGTTGAACTGCGCGGGCGCGCCAGCCAGTCCGGCCAGTTGATCCTGCACCTGCCCGCCGTGCGCATCACCCAGGCGATCACCCAGACCACCGGCCCTCTGCAACTCGTCACAGCACCATGACGCCACCGCTGGACCTGCAACGCGCGCTGAGCGCCCTGATCGGTGACGCACAGTTAGTGCCCTGCCCGCTGCCGGGCACCGACCTGGCGTTATGGCTGCTCGACGCCGACAACATGGACCGCGCCTTCAGCCCCGAAGAAACCCGGCGCATCCTGCATGAGCCGCCCTACTGGAGTTTTTGCTGGGCCAGCGGCCTGGCACTGGCGCGCTACCTGGCGGCGAACCCGACGTGGGTTGCGGGCAAGCGCGTGCTGGATTTTGGCGCCGGCTCCGGCGTCGCCGGGATTGCCGCCGTCAAAGCCGGTGCGTTGGAAGTGGTGACCTGCGACCTTGATCCGCTGGCGTTGGCGTCCTGCCGGGCGAATGCCGAACTCAACGGAGTTGAACTGGGCTATTCGGCGGACTTTTTCGCCGAAGCCGACCGTTTCGACCTGATCCTGGTGGCCGACGTGCTCTATGACCGCGCCAACCTGCCGCTGCTGGACCAGTTCCTCACGCGCGGGCGTGAAGCGCTGGTGGCGGATTCGCGGGTACGGGATTTTCAGCATCCGGATTATCAGCGCCTGGCGATACTAGAGGCGCTGACATTGCCGGACTTGGCGGAGCCTTGGGAGTTTCGCAAGGTGAGCCTGTACCATTCGCGGCGCCAGCCCTTATAGTTGCCCCATTCCCGCTTTATTCGAGACGCCCCATGAGTGAGCCCACGCCGTATATCTTCGACGCCACCACTGCCACGTTCGACCAGGCGGTGATCCAGAACTCCTTCGAAAAGCCCGTGCTCGTGGACTTCTGGGCCGAATGGTGCGCGCCGTGCAAAGCGCTGATGCCGATGCTGGCGAAAATCGCCGAGAGTTATCAGGGCGAGTTGCTGCTGGCCAAGGTCGATTGCGAGGCCGAGCAGGACATCGTTGCGCGCTTTGGTATTCAGAGCCTGCCGACGGTGGTGCTGTTCAAGGACGGCCAACCGGTGGACGGGTTTGCCGGGGCGCAGCCGGAGTCGGCGGTGCGGGCGATGCTCGAACCTCACGTGCAGATGCCGCCGCCAGCCGCAGCGGCCCCACTGGAGCAGGCCCAGGCGCTGTTTGCCGAGGGCCGCATCAGCGAAGCCGAAGCCGTGCTGATCGCGCTGTTGGGCGAGGACAACAGCAACGCCGCCGCGCTGATTCTGTACGCGCGCTGCCTGGCCGAGCGCGGTGAACTGGGTGAAGCCCAAGCCGTTCTCGACGCAGTGAAGAGCGACGATCACAAAGCCGCCCTCGCCGGCGCCAAGGCGCAAATCACTTTCCTGCGCCAGGCTGCCGACCTGCCGGACGCCGCCGACCTGAAAAGCCGCCTGGCGCAAAACCCGCAGGACGATGAAGCCGCCTATCAGTTGGCCATTCAGCAACTGGCGCGCCAGCAGTACGACGCCGCGCTGGAAGGCTTACTCAAGCTGTTTATCCGCAACCGCAGCTACAGCGAGGGCCTGCCGCACAAGACCTTGCTGCAGGTGTTCGAACTGCTGGGCAATGATCACCCACTCGTGACCGCATACCGCCGCAAGCTGTTCGCCGCGCTGTACTAATCGCCAACCCAGCGGTACAGCGGCGTATCGCCGCCGCTGGTGACTTTCACCTGGGCGCTGTGGCGCAGGCGCACCAGCAGGCGCTTGCCCGCCGCCGCATCGCCGGCCAGTCCTTCGAGTTGATCGAGCAATTCCAGCCCGTTGAGTTGGCCGGCGGCGCGCAACAGGTCCTGGGCGTTCTGCCACAGGTCATCATTGTGCTTGACCGCAACGGCCGGCGCGGCGGTCGCGCTGGCCACGGGCGTTGCCTGCAACTGCGCGCTCAGTCGCGCCCAATCAGCGTCATCGAGCTCCAGGGTCAAGTCCACTGGCAGGTCACCGACGGTTCCACGAATTCGCAACATCGTCCTTACTCCTGCATTTTTCCGACGGGCATGCTCCCATGCGGCTTGCGCAACGCCAAGCGTGCGGTCAAACTCCCCGCACTATTGTTATAAGATCACATAACATAACTTTCATGTTCTGGAGCCTCCCCATGCGCCGTCTGCTGCTTGCTTTGCCGTTTGCCCTGCTGCCACTGGCTATCGCCCATGCCGCTGACGAGCATGATCATGAGCACGCCAGCCTCGGCGCCCATGAACACGGGGTCGGCCGCCTCAACGCGGTGCTCGATGGCCAGGCCCTGGAGCTTGAGCTGGACAGCCCGGCGATGAACCTGGTGGGTTTCGAACACCTGGCCACCAGCGCCGCCGACAAAGCCAAGGTCGCCGCCGTGCGCAAACAGCTGGAAAATCCCGTGGCCCTGTTCAACCTGCCAAAGGCCGCCGGTTGCGTGATCAGCACCCAGGAACTCAACAGCCCGCTGTTCGGCGACAAGCCCGAAGTCGAGCATGACGACGACGATGACGACCACGCCACCGACAGCAAAGGCGCGGCTGCCCACGAGCATCATCACGACCACAGCGAAATCCACGCCCACTACCAATTCACCTGCGCCACGCCGACTGCCTTGAGCAACCTCGACCTGAGCCAAGTGTTCAAGACCTTCCCCGCCACGCAAAAAATTCAGGTACAACTGATCGGCCCGAGCGGCCAGCAAGGTGTGGAAGCGACGGTCACAGCAGCCACCCTGAAGTTCTGAGTAGCCATGACCCACGCATTGATCGAACTGTCCGACCTGGGCTTCAACTGGCCCGGGCACCCACAGTTGCTGGACATCCCCGCGTTCCGCCTGGAACCGGGGGAGAGCCTGTTTCTCAAGGGCCCCAGCGGCAGCGGCAAGACCACCCTGCTCGGCCTGCTGGGCGGCGTGCAGACACCCAGCCGGGGCAGCATTCGCCTGCTCGGCCAGGAGCTGACCGACCTCTCGGCCGGCGCCCGCGACCGTTTTCGCGTCGACCACACCGGCTACATCTTCCAGCAGTTCAACCTGCTGCCGTTCCTGTCGGTGCGCGAAAACGTCGAGCTGCCGTGCCACTTTTCCAAACTGCGCGCGCAGCGGGCCAAGCAGCGCCACGGCAGTGTCGACCAGGCCGCCGCGAGCTTACTCGCGCACCTGGGGTTGAAGGACAGCGCCCTGCTGGAACGCCGCGCCGATTCGCTGTCGATCGGCCAGCAACAACGAGTGGCCGCCGCCCGAGCGTTGATCGGCCAGCCGGAACTGGTGATCGCCGACGAGCCGACCTCGGCCCTGGACTACGACGCCCGCGAAGCCTTCCTGCAACTGCTGTTCGCCGAATGCCGCGACGCCGGCGCCAGCCTGTTGTTTGTCAGCCATGACCAGAGCCTGGCCCCACTGTTCGACCGTCACCTGTCGCTGGCCGAACTCAATCGCGCCGCCACGCCCGCAGAGGTTTGAGATGTATCTGTTCCGTCTAGCCATGGCCAGCCTGGCTAACCGCCGCTTTACCGCGATCCTCACCGCCTTCGCCATCGCCCTCTCGGTGTGCCTGCTGCTGGCTGTGGAGCGGGTGCGCGTTGAAGCGCGCAACAGTTTCGCCAGCACCATCAGCGGCACCGACCTGATCGTCGGTGCGCGTTCCGGCTCGGTCAACCTGCTGCTGTATTCAGTGTTCCGCATCGGCAACGCCACCAACAATATCCGCTGGGACAGCTACGAACACTTCGCCGCCAGCCCCCAGGTGAAATGGGCCATTCCGATTTCCCTCGGCGACTCCCATCGCGGCTACCGGGTGATGGGCACCAACGCGTCCTACTTCGAGCACTACCAGTACGGCCGCAAGCAAAACCTCGAGCTGGCCAGCGGCCGCGCCTTCGCCACCGATCCGTTCGAAGTGGTGCTCGGCGCCGAAGTGGCCGAAGCGTTGCACTACAAGCTCGGCGACAAGCTGGTGCTGGCCCACGGCGTGGCGGTGGTCAGCCTGGTCAAGCACGATGACAAACCGTTCACCGTGGTCGGCATCCTCAAGCGCACCGGCACGCCGGTGGACCGCACGCTGCATATCAGCCTCGGCGGCATGGAGGCGATCCATATCGACTGGCACAACGGCGTACCCGCCCAGGGCAAAGGCCGCATCAGTGCCGATCAGGCGCGCAACATGGACCTGACGCCGCAAGCCATCACCGCCTTCATGCTCGGGTTGAACAACAAGATTTCCACCTTCGCCCTGCAACGCGAGATCAATGAATTTCGCGGCGAGCCGATGCTGGCGATTCTGCCGGGCGTGGCGCTGCAAGAGCTGTGGAGCATGATGGGCACTGCGGAAAAGGCGCTGTTCGTGATCTCGCTGTTCGTGGTGCTGACCGGGTTGATCGGCATGCTCACCGCGATCCTCACCAGCCTCAACGAGCGCCGTCGCGAAATGGCGATCCTGCGTTCGGTGGGCGCACGGCCCTGGCATATCGCAACATTGCTGATCTTCGAAGCCTTTGCCCTGGCGCTGTCCGGTGTGATCGCAGGCGTGGGTTTGCTGTACGTGTGCATCGCGGCTTCGCGCGGGTATTTGCAGGCCAACTACGGCCTGGACCTGCCGATGGCCTGGCCCAGCGAATATGAATGGACCTTGCTCGCCGGTATCCTGGCGGCGGCGCTGCTGATGGGCAGCGTGCCCGCGTGGCGTGCTTATCGACAATCCTTGGCCGATGGCCTGTCCATACGTTTATGAGGAAGGCTTCGATGCGTCGTGCCCTGTTTACCCTGTTGTTGCTGCTGGCCGCGCCCGCCTGGGCGGAGGATCAGCCCAAGGATTTGTCCTGGCAGGAGATGATTCCACCGGACGCGCCGCCGGAAATCCCCAATATGAAACCGCTGCACGACCTGTCGAAGATGGCCGATGCCTTGTCGGTCGAGGCCGCGCCAGCGGCCAAGCAGGACTTGCCCAACGCGCCGGTGGTGCAGAGCCTCAACGGCCAACAGATCCGCCTGCCGGGCTATATCGTGCCGCTGGAAGTCAGTGAAGAAGGCCGCACCACCGAGTTCCTCCTGGTGCCGTATTTCGGCGCGTGCATTCACGTACCGCCGCCGCCGTCGAACCAGATCGTGCATGTGAAAAGCGAAGTCGGCGTGAAGCTCGATGAGCTGTATCAGCCGTATTGGATCGAGGGCGCGATGCAGGTCAAACCGTCGTCCAGTGAGTTGGCCGACGCGGGCTATCAGATGGACGCCGAGAAGATTTACATCTACGAATTGCCGGAATAGCGCTTATCACCCTTTCATTGAGCTGCGTCAAAAGACCAAGCGGAACGATCTTTACCATTGGATGTACAACCTTTAAACGTCCTCTGGAGCTCCCATGAACAAGTCCCTGCTCGGCGCGTCCCTCTTCGCCCTCGCCCTCGCCGCCCCTGTTGCCCACGCTTACGAGGCCGGTGACATTCTGGTTCGTGCCGGTGCAATCACCGTGAACCCGAATACTGACAGCGGCAACGTCAAAGTTGACCAGGGTCCATTGAGCGGCGCCAACCTGGGTGGCAAGGCGACCTTGAGCAGCAACACGCAACTGGGTCTGAACTTCGCTTACATGTTCACCAGCCACTGGGGTATCGAACTGCTGGCGGCCACGCCGTTCTCGCATGACGTGAAGCTCAAGGGCACCTCCGTGGGCGCAGCCAACGGTAAACTCGGCTCCCTGAAACAACTGCCGCCAACCCTGAGCGTCGTGTACTACCCGCTGGACAGCGCCTCGAAGTTCCAACCGTATGTAGGTGCAGGTATCAACTACACCTGGATCTATGACGAGAGCCTCAGCGGCACCGCGAAACAAAACGGGTTCAGCAACTTCAAGGCCGATAACTCCTGGGGCTGGGCCGCGCAGATCGGCGCCGACTACATGATCACCGACAAGTGGATGATCAACGGCCAGGTCCGTTATATCGACATCAGCACCACGGCCACCGTGGACAACAACGCCCTGGGCCAGGGCACCCGCGCCAAGGTCAATGTGGACGTTGACCCACTCGTTTACATGGTTGGTATCGGCTACAAGTTCTAAGCGATATTTCACAAACGCCACAAAACCAATGTGGGAGGGGGCTTGCCCCCGATAGCGGTGGTTCAGTCAATGATTCTGTTGACTGACACCGGGCTATCGGGGGCAAGCCCCCTCCCACATTTTGCTTTGGGGTGTTTCAGCTACGGCGGTAAAACCGATCCAGCAACGCCGGCAACCCCGCCCGCCACGCCCGTGGTTTGATGCCGAAGGTATGCAGGATTTTCTTGCAGGCCAGCACCGCGTGTTGTGGTTCTTCACCGGCATCCGGCCGAGCCGCATGGGCCTGGGCGGTGGGCGCTTCGATGGCCAGCGCACGGAAACTGCGCGCTTCGGTGAGGATCGCCTGGCCCAGCGCCAACGGCGTGGTCGCCTCGTGACCGGCGTAGTGATAAGTGCCCCACAGCGGCGCCGCGCAATCGAGTTGCTTGAGCACGGAGATGATCACCCGCGCCGCATCGTCCACCGGCGTCGGGTTGCCGCGACGGTCGTCTGCCATCAGCAATTCTTCAGGCTTCTCGGCCCGCGCCAGGAAACGCCCGAGGGTACCGTCGACACTGTCATCCAGCAGCCAGCCAAACCGCAGCAGCACATGTTGCGGGCACGTGGCGCGCACGCTTTGTTCGATACGCCACAACGCCTGGCCGCGCAGGCCCAGGGGCACCGGCTCGTCCTTTTCGCTGTAGGCGGTGGCGCGGGAGCCATCGAACACGCGGTAGCTGGACGGTTGCAGCAAGGTGATGTTGTGGTGCTGGCACAGTTCGGCCAGGCGTTCGATCGCAGACTCCTGGGCGGCCAGACGGCTTTCGCTGACCGCTTCGGCCTGGAACCAGTCGAAATAGTAGGCGAGGTTGATCAACGCATCGGGACGGGTGTCGTCGAGCAATTGGGTAAGGCTCGCGGCATCCCAGCCGTCTTGGGGCGGTTTGGGGGCGAGGAAACCGATGTCTTCCTCTGCACCGAGGCGAATCAGCGCCTGCCCGAGGGCATTCCCGCCGCCCAATAACATAAGGCGCATTCGCATAGATTGAGCAGGCCCGGTCTGTTTGGAACGATGGTTAGTATCGACAGGCGTTTGAGCCTTGCCGTGGGTGTTTGCCAGAATCGTTGCATTTTGCGGGTTTGTAGCGCAACCGTCACGGATAAACTGCGGGCTTGCCAGGTATTGCTCGCCGCAGTAGCTGAACACGTGACCGCCGATAAAGCTCTTTATTCTGCACGATGACGCATTAACAGCGAGGCGTTCTGCATGATTCACACGCCAAACCGGCTGCGATACTCGCTGGGCGCCAGGCCGGTGATTTTCTTGAACGTGGCGCGAAACGCGCTGGGGTCCTGATACCCCACGGTCCAGGCGATATGGTCGATGGTGCCATTGGTAAATTCGAGCATTTGCCGGGCCTTGCCCACTCGCAGGTGCTGGCAATATTCAGTGGGTTTCAAACCCGTCGCGCCGCGAAAGCGCCGCAGGAACGTGCGCTCTTCGAGGCCCGCCTGCTGCGCCATCGCCGCCACCGAGACATCCACCGCGCCGCTCGCTTGCAACCAGTGCTGCACTTTCAGGATCGCGCCGTCGCCATGCCCAAGAATCGGCGCGAAGTTGCTCCCGCACTGGCTGGCGCTGTCGCTGTGTTCGATCACCAAAAAGCGCGCCGTGTCGGCCGCAATGCTCGGCCCCATGAGGCGGTCGACCAGGCGCAGGCCCAGTTCGGACCACGCCATCAGCCCGGCGGTGGTGATCAGGTCGCCGTCGTCAACGATCGGTTTATCCGCTTCCAGGCGCACCGCCGGGTAACGCGCAGCGAAGGTGCTGGCGGAAGACCAATGGGTGGTGGCGCTGCGCCCGTCCAACAGACCACTGCGCGCCAGCATGATCGAGCCGATGCACACGCCACCGAGCACGGTGCCCGCTGCGTGTTGCTGACGTAGCCAATCCAGCAGCGCGGGGGGCGTCTGTTCCTCGGTGAATTCGCCGATCGACGGTGGCACCAGCACGGCCATCAGTGGTTGGCCTGGACCGGGATGGCTGGCGAATATGCGCGCGGGCGAGCCATCCGGCGCCACCTGCCAATGGCTGACCCGCAGCAGCGGCAATTGCGCGGATTGGTGCGCGGCGGCGATCCGATTGGCCACCCCGAACAGATCGGTCAAGCCATGCACCGCCGCCAGTTGCGCGCCCTGGTAGATCAACACACCCAGCTCGATGATCGAGCGTTCCACGGCCATTGTCAGTTTTCCCCCTGTTATTGTCGGTGCAGCCAATCCCCGCTCTGCGCGCCAGCTAAGATACTGGCCCCATCAACCCATCACGAGGCAACACACATGGCCAAGCAAGCGCTCATCCTAATCGATATCCAGAACGACTACTTCCCCCAGGGCAAGTGGCCGCTCGACGGCGTGGAGGCTGCGGCAGACAAGGCCGCGCAGGTGCTGCAGGCATTTCGTCAGGCGGGCGATGCGGTGATTCATGTGCGTCATGAGTTCACCTCGGACGATGCACCGTTCTTCACCCCAGGCTCCGAAGGCGCGCACCTGCATCCCAAGGTGCTGAACGAAGGCAGTGAGCCGGTGGTGCTTAAACACTTTGTGAATGCGTTTCGCGAAACCCAACTGCGCACGGTGCTGGAACAATGCAGCATCACTGACGTGGTGGTGGTCGGCAGCATGAGCCATATGTGCATCGACGCGGTGGTACGGGCGGCGGCGGACCTGGGTTACAAGGTCACGCTGATCCATGACGCCTGCGCCACGCGGGATCAGGAATTCAACGGGCAAGTGATTCCGGCGGCGCAGGTGCACGGTGCGTATATGGCGGCGCTGGCGTTTGGGTATGCGAGCGTAGTGTCGACACAAGAATACTTGCAGGCCCAGGCGGCGGCCTGACCGCCGCGTGCGGGCGTGGCGCTAGCGGGTCGCAATGATGAACAGGCGCGGGAAAGGCAGAAGTACGGTGCCATCATCCAGGGCCGGATAAGCCTGGCTGATCCGCGCCTTATAGTCCTGCAGGAAAGCGGCTTTTTCGTCGTCGCTCAACGGCGCGAGGAACGGCCGCAATGCCGAGGCCTTGAACCACTCCACCACGGCCGCGTGATCCGCCAGCGGGTGCAGGTAGGTGGTGCGCCACACATCGACGGTGCTGCAGTGTTGGCTCAACAGCTCGTAGTAATAGCTCGCTGTGTGCCGTTCATTGTGTTTAACCGTGCCGATCCTGGCGGACCATGGGCCATCGGCCGCGACCTCACGGGCCAGCCGATGGGCGGGCTCGTCGAGGTTGTCCGGGGTTTGCACCGCCAGGGTTCCGCCGCGTGTCAGTTGGCTGACCAAGTGCGGGTAGAGCGTGGCGTGGTCCGGCAGCCATTGCAGGGAAGCATTCGCCAGGATCACATCGAAGGGTTGTGCCGGGGTCCATGCGCCGATGTCCGCCAGTTCGAAGCTCAGCGCCGGCAAGCGTTTGCGGGCGTCGGCCAGCATGTCGTCGGAGCTGTCCATGCCGGTAACGTGAGCCTGTGGAAAACGCTCGGCCAACACTTGCGTGGAATTACCGGGGCCGCACCCCAGGTCAACGGCGGTTTGCACAGCGGTATTGGGGATGGCCGCAACCAGATCGCGGACGGGGCGTGTGCGCTGCTGCTCGAACAGGGTGTATTGCTTGGCTGACCAGGTCATCACGGCTTTCCTTTTGTTTAACGGTTGGCCACAGCCTAAATCGTGTGAGCCATGAGAACAAACGCCAGGGTTCACCTCACCATCCGAAGATGCACAACCCCCCTGCGTAAGGTCCACGAACGATTTTCTGTTTGCGCCATTGCGCACCGAGGGCATGGCCGCCCAAGCGAGCCGTGGGATGGCAGGCTCATTATCCATGGGGGCGACGATCAGAGGGTGCTGGGTTTCGACCGCTGTCTGCACGTTGTAGCCGACGATTCCCGTGCCGCGCGTCATCATGGAGCGGCTGCCTGGGTCGGTCAGTGTGCACTTGAGTTTTATTGTCTTTAATGTCAGAAGCTCGGATATTTCCGTTTCTTACTGCCTGGACGATTTTCGATGAATCTACCTGAGATCAGTACGTTTATTACTCGCTGGCCCTTGCTGGGCCTGGCTCCCCCTGCCGCTTGGCTGGTTTCCCAGGACTGCGAAAACCAAGTTATGGCTTTGCTGGCACGGCTTGGAGAGGGTTATCGACGCCAGGGAAACTGTGCCGTCCACGAAACTGCGGTTGTTGAGCAAGGCGCTGTATTAAAGGGCGCGATTATCATCGGCGCAGGATCCTTCGTGGCGGCGGGTGCCTACCTACGTGGAGGGGTTTATCTCGGCAGCCATTGCATTGTTGGCCCAAGCTGCGAAGTGAAAAGCAGCTTCATGCTTGACGGAAGCAAGCTGGCACACTTCAACTTTGTCGGCGACTCATTGATTGGCGAGAACGTGAATATCGAAGCAGGTGCAATCATAGCCAATTACCGCAACGAGCTAGATGGTGCGGATATCAAAGTCCGCTATGCAGACAATGTGATCGAGATAGGAGTTAACAAATTCGGTGCCCTGGTCGGCGATGGCTGCAAAATTGGGGCGAACGCAGTCATCGCTCCCGGTGCGCTACTGCGGCCAAACACACATGTCCCACGTCTCGGGTTGATTGACCAGTTTGCCTACGACTAGGAAAGCCGGCCAGGCCCTGCTCGTGGCTGCTATTACTTGGCCAGTGAGCTTCGGCGGTAAACTCCTACGGAACTCATTCTTGCGCAAGTTTGGCTGGCCCCACTGATGCGATAGCAACTGCTGCGTCGGCAGTCGCTCCAGCACGTCTTATAGGTATAGGGGTCATGCCCATTCATACGCGCCGATTGGATCAAACTCATAATCGCCGTTGCCCGTTTGCCGCTGCGCAGCGAACCTGCAAAAAGCCAGTTTTTGCGGCCTAATGCCCATGGTCGGATCTGATTCTCGGCCCAATTACTGTCAATGGGTACGGCCCCGTCATCGAGATAGCGCGACTGCGCCGGCGAAAACCGACGATAGGCTCATCGCACAATTGCACGGCCTGGGTGGTCATGGCAGGTGTTAAACGATGGAAATCGCGCGGCCTATGGAAAGCAAACCAATTTAGCGCTGTTAGATAAGCAGAATCAGGAAAGCTCAACCAAAAATTGGCCGAGCATTTTCACCACTGAGTGACCGCACCGCATCGATTTAGAACAACGCTAATGTATAACTGACTATCAACCTATTCTGGTCTGCATCGCGGGAGGCTTCACTGTGTGACCTACCGTTTCGCCATCCGAACCCCACCCCCTTCAGCGCTCCCGACGGTACAATGTAGTCAATTGAGAGGTCTCGCTCCCACTCCGTCTGATCAGAACCCGCGGCCGTCTTTATGCCTCGTCCATCCAGGTACATCAACGCGGCCTTAAGCCCCGGAATACCCAGCGCAGCAAAGTCATAACCATATTGCACGTAGGTCGTATCCTCGCCTGCCCGGATGAAATTCTGGATTAACCTGTCGGTATACAGGTACACCCCCGCTCCACCGCTACCCTTGCCCACCAATCCGCCTTGATTCGGCTGAATGAAGTTACTGTCGTCAGAAACACTCTGATAGCCCATCAGAAACGAATGCGCCCCCAAGCTATAAGTAAACGTTGCACTCCATGTATTGTTGTCGATCTCGCCGTTGGTTCCGCTCGTGTAACCACTTGTCCCATAGCCCTCAGCACGACCTGTAGCTGAACTGTTCTTGCCATCGGAGCGGGTACTAAAATATCGCAGGTCCGAGGTCAACGAACCCACCTGCCCCATAGGCAGTCGGTGCAGTAAACCCAGAAAATGCTGAGTATAAAAATCCTCAAGATGCCCGAAGTAATACTGCGCCGTCAGGTCTTTCCCAACCCTATAGTCAACCCCCCCAAAGAGGAATTTATTCGTGTCCTGACTAGCCCCGGCCACGGATAATCCCGTGGAGTCGCTGGAGCCCCTTGCAGTCGCTGACATCAGTTGCCCTCCGATAATGGTCGCATTGTCCAGATCGTTGGATGTGAACTGCAACCCTTCAAACGACTGCGGCAGCAGTCTTCCGTCAGTGATCGTCAACACCGGCAGCTTTGGGGTGAGCGCACCGTAGCGTAATTCGGTTTTCTGTAGCCGCACCTTCATTGTGGGCTCGAACCTCGTCCAGTAGTCGGCGGCCCGGTCACCATCATCTGGAAACATTGAGCTTGCATAGTGGCGACCTTTTCCGCTGTCCAAGGTTACGCCCAGCATAAGATTCGCATCCACCCCGAATCCCAGTGCACCCTCGGTAAATCCTGACGCATAGCGCAGGATGAACCCTTGACCCCATTCGCGATTTTGGGATGGCCGGGCGTTCCCACTGCGCCAATCATTATCAAAGTAGAGATTTCTAGCTGAGATATCAGCCTTGCCGTCTGTTAGAAAGTCAGCATGCGCTGAAATACAGTTACACGCCATCAAAGCGCATCCGGCCGCACTTCCAAGTTTAATTTTAGTAATCATGGACAAAGCGTTCCCCTACGCGAAACTGCGTATTAAAAAATTAAGGTACGGGGGCAGAGTTATTAACTGTGCAACTTATATTCTTATATTTACCAGCATCGAACTTTTCTCGGACCGACCAACATCGAGCGCTACAGGGCCGCAATCACTTGAATTTCAATCTTATAGTGAGGCTTCGCCAATACGGAGTGAACGCAGGCTCGAACGGGCGGTTGCGTGCCTTCAAGCCACCGTTCCCACACCTGATTCATCGCATCGAAATCACTCATGTCCGTTAACCAGATTTGCGCCCATATAAGTTTTGTTCTGGCCGAGCCAGCCTCAATTAAAAGTTGATCAATTTTCGCGAAAATATCAACCGCTTGCTCCTGAACGCCGCCCGTGCTCTGAGATGTCTGCCCCGAGAGGTAAACGGTTCCGTTATGTACGGCGACTTGGCTGAGCCGAGCGTTGCTGCCGGTTTTTTGGACAATGTGCATTGTTATCTCCCAACCTTTTTATATAAATGCCCAGGCGTATTGCCCATTGGCTTTTGTAATGTGACCCACAGAACACTTGGTAAAATGACTAGTGAATACCGTGGCACAATTAACGTCCGCGTATTCAAGCAGCCATCGTCTGGATACCCGCGCGGCGACTTGTTCGGCGCAGAAAACAGAGTTCCATTGCGGTAGTGCGACCTGCAACGGGCTGTGCATGACATCACCGCAGAAAACGACGAGGCCATCACCGGATTCAATACTGATGCTCATGTGCCCAGGGCTATGACCAGGCGTTGGGTGAAACTTGATGCCTGGCAAGTATTCCTCTCCACCGTTATTGATGGTCGCCAGTTGCCCCGCATCCCTTACAGGCTTGATGCTGTCTTCGAAAATCATCAGTCGCGGGGCCGCAGCAGGTGTCCCGTAAAAGTCCAGTTCCGCCTGGGAGCAGACATGCATGGCGTTGGCAAAGGTGGGCACCCACTTCTCACCGTCCCACACGGTATTCCAGCCAACATGATCCACGTGCAAATGCGTATGCAGGACGAAATCGATGTCTTCAGGACGCACACCTGCTCGCTCAAGGTTTCCCAGCCATGGGCTTTGCAGTTGATGAAATATGCTGCTGAAAGGCCGATCCTTGAAGTTTCCAGAAGCTGTATCTATCAACAGCCGATGCTGAGGCGTTTCTACCAGCCAGCTATGGATGCTCATTTCAACCGGTGTGTCTTGCCTCATCTGCTCGCGGCTTGAGGTTGCTTCAAGCAAGTGAGGCGTTGCATCCGGATAAAGCTGGGCAACGGACAGAGCGCTAAATACCTGCTCGGTAATTTTCGAAATACGTAAATCACCGATTTGATAAACGTCAGATAGGTTCATGAAAGCTCCTGTACCAAACACCGCGAATCATCAGCTTGCCTGGACGGCTGATAGTGAAAGCGATTGTGAGCGTTTAACGGCCAATGCTGCTGTCGTATAGAGGACGGCTGCCAAGGCTGCGGACACGGTTGCGACAATCGCCAGTGCAAAGCCCAGGGCATTCTCTCTGTCGCCCAATTGCTGGCTGATATAGCCAACGGCGTATGGCCCGATCCCACCTCCAAGCACGTTGGTCATGAATACCAATAGCGCGATAGAGCGACCACGCATTCTGTTGGGGATCGCAATTTGCAACGGGATGGGGGCCAATGCCATGACGATGCTCGCTGCAAACGCGCAAAGCCCGTAGAAGATGATCGCCATGTTGAATGAGGCCAAAGGTGCGATGAGCGCAAGAGGGGTTAACAACGTGCAGGCGTAGGCTGCCACCTTGAGAACAGTCCCGAGCGCTTGCTCATCCTTGGCGCGCCTTACCAGAAGGCCAGCGGTAAGAACACCGACTATCCCGCCGAGCATGTAAAGGGGCCCCGTTATTTTCCCGACATAGCTGGCTTCCAGGGCAAAGTGTCGAATCAACACCGTGGGAAACCAGGCGGTGAACGAGTAAAACAACATGATCAAACTGGCGTAGCCAAAAAAGTACGGCAAGCAGAAGCGATTACGAACAAACAATTCACGCAGCACTTCACTGAACGGTGGAGCCACCTCTCGCTCGGTATCCTTGCCTGCGCTCGCATGATCTCGTCTTGCCGGTTCGCTTACGGTTAAGAACACGATAGCCGCAAGCAAAAAACCCGGCAGGCCAACAATCAGAAACACCATCTGCCAGGCGTGCATCGAGGTGCTGGCGAGAAACTCATTGCCTGGTTGACTCAACCAGCCCAGCAATGCCCCGCCCCCCGTCAATGCGACACCACTACCGATGTAAGGCCCCAACATGAAAATACCGGTAGCGCGGCTAAGGCGTCGTGGTGCGTACATGTCGGCGAACAACGACAACACGGCAGGACTCAGCGCAGCCTCGGCAATGGCAGTACCTGCTCGCCAGACCAACAGTTCGGTAAAACTTCCGGCGGTGGCACAAAGCGCCGTGGAACACGCCCAGATCGCCACGCACACGGCAATGATGCGCACCCGGTTTGATCGGTCGACCATGCGCGCAACAATAATCCCTGCGGTTGCGTAGCACAGGGTGAACGAGAAGCCCTGCAACATGCCGATTTGACTATCAGTGATGCCCAGCGTGGCTTTCAATGGCTGAACGAGGATGCTGACGATCTGGCGATCCAAGTACGAAAAAGCAAAGCAGATGAGAAACAGGGCAGCACTGTAGGCTGAGCCATGGTTATCTTGGGCCACGGGTTCTACAGAACGGATTACGCTCATAAGACACACTCCAGACGCGATTCAGTCGTCATTGCCAGGTGGTAGGAGAAGCCAGCACGGCAATACAGTCGCCCGCCGCCACATGAGAAAAGGTCCGCTGAACCATGATTTCGCCATCCCTGCTGAAATACAGCTCCTCTGCTGGTTTCCAGGGTGCATAAATGTCAAACAAACGACCCGCGAGCTGGCCTTTTTCAACTTGATCACCCAGAGAGAAGCAGGGTTCGAAAACACCGCCTGCGGTGGCAAACACGTAGTGTCCTGAATCCTCGACTTTGACCAGGCGCGTCGGTTTGGCCGGCGCGACTGGAACGTCTTTGATAACACCAAGGCTATGCAATACCCGGTGCAATCCGTCTTCGACAATCTTGAGATTCTCAGGGCTGCACGACGCACCGCCGCCAAACTCACCACAAAGAAACAGTTTCCCCTGTCGCTCGGCAGCCGCTCCATAGGTGCGATCTTCGCCCAGCAGGTTCATGACCATGGTGGTTGGAGCCCCGAATGCATCGACAAGACGCAGGTAATCATCGTGCTGCGCCGCATTGGCTGGCAGGGAAGCCAGAAGTGCTGGCGCGTGCTGGAAAGAGGCACCACCGGCATGCATGTCCAGAATAACGTCCGAGATAGGGAACAGTTCTGTATTGACATAGTGCGCAATCATTTCAGTGATACTGCCGCTACGGTTACCTGGGAACAGGCGATTCAGATTGCCCTTGTCGATGGGCGATGTTCTCGTTCCATTCTGGAAAGCAGGGAAATTGAGACCCGGGACGACGATCAAGCGGCCGCTGATTTCCAGCGAACTCATCCGCTGAATGAGCTTCATCAGCGCGATTGGCCCCTCCAGTTCGTCCCCATGATTGCCGCCGGTGAGAAGAACTGTCGGCCCGACCCCGCGTTTGAGCACTACGATGGGGATCGGGATACGGCCATAGGCTGAGCGGTCATGGGAATGCGGAAGCATGAGAGCTCCCTTCTGAAAGCCTTCCAGAGAGAAATCGACCGTGGACGCAATGAGTGATCCTTGGTTATTCATACAAACCCTCCTGAAACTGAAATATAAGCGTGGTAACGGACCACACCCACTATCTGTCAGGACATTGCATGAGAATATTGCCGTTTTATGAGATCAGCGATGCCTGAAAGGCATCACTGGCCAGAATGGCACTTCCGCGCTTCGGTCAACACTTGGAGAAATCGCTGAAGCAGCGGGCTTTCACTGTTTGCGCAGTATGCAAATACCAGCGGCATCGGTACTGACAGATCCAGCAGTTTCAAAAAACTGACAGACGCCGGTGGCCGGCCCAGGTTCGCAGAGTTGACGAGCGCTGCCCCCATACCGGAGCCCACCAACGCCAGAATGGCCGACTCGGTCTGCGCCTCTTGAACGACCTGAAGACTGACTCCCAGCGCTCCACAGGCAGCCATGAGCTGGTCGTAGTAAGTCGGGTACACCCATCGTGGAAAGGTTATGAAAGGCAGGTGGGCGATGTCCGCGAGCGAGACCTCATTACCCCCAAGGTCCCAATCAACTGGTATCGCTAGAACCAGATTGTGTTCTACCAGTTGTAGTACCTCGCATCTGTTTGAAAGGGGACGGTATAGGTACACAAAACCACCATCGAGCATCCCGTCCTCAATACGCTGGACTTGCTCAGGCGTGTTAAGGGGATTGAGTTCCAGACTCGCATTAGGGATTGCGATCTGAAACGCTCTCAGCGCCTTGGGGACAATACCGTCCCAGCTGCTGTTCTCCACAAACCCAAGGCGTAGCTGTCCCTCCCATCCCGTAGAAATACGCTTGGCTTTACGTGTTGCAGCTTCGAGGTCACTCATGATCTGCCGAGCATCAGACAAAAATGATTCACCCGCTGGCGTCAAGGTTAACCCTCGGGGATGTCTGCTAAACAGCTCAAACCCTAGCTGCTCCTCAAGATCGTGAAGCTGGCGAGAAACAGCTGGCTGCGTGACATGGATACGCTCCGACGCTAGTCGAATGCTTTTGTGCTCGGCCACAGCTATGAAATAACGCAGATGGCGCAATTCCATTTATTTTCCTCAGATGTAGAAAAGAGATACTCCCGGCAGCCTATCATCGAACACCTTCGGGAGGTTTAGAGCATTAGCATCCGCAAATGAAGACGCCGTCGATGGGTGAATCGGTTCGCGGGCTGCCCCCGCACCTACAAGTGGCAGCCCGATTTCGGCCAATTGCGACGAAGTGGACTACTCCTTCGCTCCGGGGAAATTGCCGAGACTTTTCCCCATTTTTTTGACGTAAAAAAAGGCCCCATACTCTTTACAGAGATGGAGCCTTCGTCTTTGGCAAAAAATCCTTTGATTACTTGGACTTAACCGTAAGTAGCAATCAGAAAATCTTTACATTCTTACCTTATGAGGGTCAAAACGGGATATCGTCATCAAAGCTGTCGAAATCCGGAGCCGGTTGCGGAGCGGCCTGTTGTGGCGCTGGGCGCGACTCACGCTGCGGCTGCTGGCTTGGCTGCGGACGCGACTGCTGTGGACGCGGTGCCGAGTTGGACATGCCGCCCTGGCCCTGTTGGTCGCCCTGTGGACGGCCGCCGAGCAGTTGCATGGTGCCTTGCATGTCGACCACGATTTCAGTGGTGTAACGCTTGATGCCGTCTTTTTCCCACTCGCGGGTCTGCAGTTTGCCTTCGATGTAGACCTGCGAACCTTTGCGCAGGTATTCACCGGCGATCTCCGCCACTTTGCCGAACATCGACACACGGTGCCATTCGGTTTTCTCGACCTTCTGGCCGGTCTGCTTGTCGGTCCACTGTTCGCTGGTCGCCAGACTCAGGTTGGTCACGGCGTTACCGTTAGGCAAGTAGCGAACTTCGGGATCCTGGCCGCATGTACCGACCAATATGACTTTGTTAACCCCACGGGCCATAACGTTCTCCTAAGCTGGGCGCGCTGTCGGCACTGGGTTGACCAGTTGCTCGAGCGTCGCGCGATCCAATAATTCGGTGTCCAATTTGATGTAAATGGCCGCTTCTTCAGCAACCACGACTGCATCGGTTACCCCAACGACGGCCTTCAGGCGCTCGACCAGGCCAGCTTCACGAACGGCTTCGGGCGACAACGGCAGGCGCAGGCTTGTGACGTATGGGGGTTCGCGCATGGTAACAGCAAAGGCCAGCCAAAGTGCAGCAAGCCCGGCGCATCCAAGGAAGACAACCGACAAACCGCCGTGCTGGAACATCCAGCCACCCATGATGCCGCCGAGTGCCGAGCCCAGGAACTGGCTGGTGGAATACACCCCCATCGCCGTGCCCTTGCCGCCGGCCGGTGAAACTTTACTAATCAGCGAAGGCAACGAAGCCTCTAGCAGGTTGAACGCGGTAAAGAACACCACCGTACCGATTACCAGCGCCCGCAGGCTGTCGCCGAACTGCCAGAAGAATAGCTCAGTGAGCATCAGCGTCACGACGGCGCCGAGTAAAACTCGTTTCATTTTGCGTTTCTTCTCGCCATAGATGATGAATGGGATCATGGCGAAGAATGAAATCAGCAGTGCGGTCAGGTAGACCCACCAGTGCTGTTCCTTGGGCAGCCCGGCTTTTTCCACCAGGGCCAGGGGCAAGGCAACGAAGCTGCTCATCAGCATCGCGTGCAATACAAAGATACCTAAATCCAGGCGCAGCAGGTCCGGATGCTTGAGCGTCGGCAGTAAGGCCTGGCGCGCAACCCCGGATTCACGGTGCTGCAGGGTGCCGGTGGAGCGCGGCACCATAAAGGCCACGATCACGATACCGAACAACGCCATGCCGCCGGTGGCCAGGAACAGTCCGTGCAAACCAAAGGCGCGGGTCAGCAACGGGCCGATCACCATCGCGACGGCGAACGATAGGCCGATGGTCATGCCGATCATGGCCATGGCCTTGGTACGGTGTTGTTCCCGGGTCAGGTCCGACAGCAAGGCCATGACCGCCGCAGAAATTGCCCCGGCGCCCTGCAGGACACGTCCGGCGATCACGCCCCAGATAGAATCGGACTGAGCCGCGAGCACGCTGCCGAGGGCGAACACGATCAACCCGAGGTAGATCACCGGGCGGCGGCCGATGCGGTCGGAAATGATCCCGAACGGAATCTGGAAAATCGCCTGGGTCAGGCCATAGGCGCCAATGGCCAGGCCGATTAGGGCGGGGGTCGCGCCTGCGAGGTCCATCCCATAGGTCGCCAGTACCGGCAACACCATGAACATGCCAAGCATACGGAAGGCGAACACCAGGGCCAGACCGCTTGCCGCTCGGGTCTCGCCGCTACTCATGCGTTCGCTGTGGGGATC
The DNA here is from genome assembly GCF_049897085.1 of Pseudomonas sp. PSPC3-2. NCBI lineage: Bacteria > Pseudomonadati > Pseudomonadota > Gammaproteobacteria > Pseudomonadales > Pseudomonadaceae > Pseudomonas > Pseudomonas sp. PSPC3-2. Next base: position 38,695 of record NZ_JAFCVO010000007.1, on the reverse strand, counting down.
GTGCATGGAAAAACCTCGTGTGAACCGGCGGCGATTCTACCAGTCCCATCGATTGAGAGGGTATATGCGGCGCTTTGCCGCGCAGGTTTCATGTAAGGCTGCACCTAGCACCTTGACAGTGTATATTCATCCAGTCTTTATCCGTATACTCCTGCATTATTTACGCCCGCCGTGCGAGGCCATCTTGGACAAGATCCTGATTCGTGGGGCTAGAACCCACAACCTGAAGAATATCGACCTGACCCTGCCCCGGGACAAACTGATCGTCATCACCGGTTTGTCCGGGTCCGGCAAATCGTCGCTGGCGTTCGACACGCTGTACGCCGAAGGCCAGCGGCGCTATGTCGAGTCGCTGTCGGCCTATGCCCGCCAGTTCCTGTCGATGATGGAAAAACCCGACGTCGACACCATCGAAGGCCTGTCGCCGGCGATTTCCATCGAGCAGAAGTCGACGTCCCATAACCCGCGGTCCACCGTGGGCACCATCACCGAGATCTACGACTACCTACGCCTGCTCTATGCGCGCGTAGGTATCCCGCGCTGCCCGGACCACGACATTCCGCTGGAAGCCCAGACCGTCAGCCAGATGGTCGACCTGGTGCTGGCCCAGCCGGAAGGCGCCAAGCTGATGTTGCTGGCGCCGGTAATTCGCGAGCGCAAGGGTGAACACCTTTCGGTGTTTGAAGAACTGCGGGCCCAAGGTTTCGTGCGTGCGCGGATCAACGGCAAGCTGTATGAGCTGGACGAAGCGCCGAAGCTCGACAAGCAGAAGAAGCACTCGATTGATGTCGTGGTCGACCGTTTCAAAGTGCGCGCCGACTTGCAGCAACGCCTGGCCGAATCCTTCGAGACCGCCCTGAAGCTGGCGGACGGGATTGCCCTGGTCGCGCCGATGGACGACGAGCCTGGCGAAGAGATCATCTTCTCCGCACGCTTTGCCTGCCCGATCTGTGGCCACGCCATCAGCGAGCTGGAACCCAAGCTGTTTTCCTTCAACAACCCGGCCGGCGCATGCCCGACCTGTGATGGCCTGGGGGTGAAGCAGTTCTTCGACATCAAGCGCCTGGTCAATGGCGAACTGACGTTGGCGGAAGGCGCGATACGCGGCTGGGACAGGCGTAACGTCTATTACTTCCAGATGCTCGGGTCGTTGGCGTCGCACTATAAGTTCAGCCTGGAAGTACCGTTCAACCAACTGCCGGCAGATCAGCAGAAGGTCATTCTCAACGGCAGCGGCTCGCAGAGCGTCGACTTCAAATACCTCAACGACCGTGGCGACATCGTCAAACGCTCGCACCCGTTCGAAGGCATCGTGCCGAACCTCGAACGCCGCTACCGCGAGACCGAGTCGGCGAGCGTGCGTGAAGAGCTGGCGAAGTTTCTCAGCACCCAGCCCTGCCCGGATTGCCGTGGCACCCGCCTGCGCCGTGAGGCACGGCACGTATGGGTTGGCGAGAAGACTCTGCCGGCAGTGACCAACCTGCCGATCGGTGATGCCTGTGAATACTTTGGTGTCCTCAAACTGACCGGACGCCGTGGGGAGATCGCCGACAAGATCCTCAAGGAGATTCGCGAGCGCCTGCAGTTCCTGGTCAACGTCGGCCTGGATTACCTGTCACTGGACCGCAGCGCCGATACCTTGTCTGGCGGTGAAGCCCAGCGTATTCGCCTGGCCAGCCAGATCGGTGCGGGCCTGGTGGGTGTGCTGTATATCCTCGATGAACCATCGATCGGCTTGCACCAGCGCGACAACGATCGCCTCCTGGGCACGCTGAAGCACCTGCGGGATATCGGCAACACGGTGATTGTGGTCGAGCACGATGAAGACGCGATTCGCCTGGCAGATTATGTGGTCGATATTGGCCCGGGTGCCGGCGTGCATGGTGGACATATCGTCGCCCAAGGTACGCCTGCCGAGGTGATGGCCCATCCGGACTCACTGACGGGCAAGTACCTGTCCGGTCGCGTGAAGATTGAGGTGCCGGCCAAGCGCACGCCACGCAACAAGAAGATGGCGTTGCACCTCAAGGGCGCGCGTGGCAACAACCTGCGCAATGTCGACCTGGAGATTCCCCTGGGCCTGCTGACCTGCGTGACGGGTGTTTCCGGCTCGGGCAAGTCGACGCTGATCAACAACACGCTGTTCCCACTGAGCGCCACCGCCTTGAACGGCGCGACCACTCTGGAAGCGGCTGCACATGACAGCATCAAGGGCCTTGAGCTCCTGGACAAAGTGGTCGATATCGACCAGAGCCCGATTGGCCGCACACCACGCTCCAACCCGGCGACCTATACCGGGCTGTTTACGCCCATTCGCGAGTTGTTCGCTGGCGTCCCGGAATCCCGCTCGCGGGGCTACGGGCCGGGCCGGTTCTCGTTCAACGTCAAGGGCGGGCGCTGCGAAGCGTGCCAGGGCGATGGCTTGATCAAAGTGGAAATGCACTTCCTGCCGGACATCTACGTGCCATGCGATGTGTGCAAGAGCAAGCGCTATAACCGCGAAACCCTTGAGATCAAATACAAGGGCAAGAACATCCACGAAACCCTGGAGATGACCATCGAAGAAGCGCGGGTGTTCTTCGACGCGGTTCCAGCGTTGGCGCGCAAGCTGCAGACACTGATGGATGTGGGCTTGTCGTACATCAAGCTGGGGCAATCGGCGACCACGCTGTCCGGTGGTGAGGCGCAGCGGGTCAAGCTGTCCCGCGAGCTGTCCAAGCGGGATACGGGTAAAACCCTGTATATCCTCGATGAACCGACCACGGGCCTGCACTTCGCGGATATTCAGCAATTACTGGATGTGTTGCACCGCCTGCGTGACCACGGCAACACCGTGGTGGTGATCGAACACAACCTGGATGTGATCAAGACCGCCGACTGGCTGGTCGACCTCGGACCGGAAGGCGGTTCCAAGGGCGGCCAGATCATCGCGGTGGGTACGCCGGAGCAGGTCTCCGAAATGCCGCAGTCGCACACGGGTTACTACTTGAAACCATTGCTCGCACGCGACAGGGCGTGATTTATCCGACCCAATAAAAAGCCCCTGTCACTTCAACGGTGACAGGGGCTTTTTTACAGCCGGGAATCAGAACTGCGATTGCAGGTAATTCTCCAGGCCGACCAGCTTGATCAGGCCCAACTGCTTTTCCAGCCAGTAGGTGTGATCTTCTTCGGTGTCGGCCAACTGCACGCGCAGAATTTCACGCGTGACATAGTCGTTGTGCTGCTCGCATAGCTCGATGCCCTTGCACAGCGCGGCACGGACCTTGTACTCGAGGCGAAGGTCGGCTGCGAGCATCTCAGGCACCGTGGTGCCTACGTCCAGGTCGTCCGGACGCATGCGTGGCGTGCCTTCGAGCATCAGGATACGGCGCATCAGCGCATCGGCGTGCTGCGTCTCTTCTTCCATCTCGTGGTTGATACGTTCATAGAGCTCGGTAAAGCCCCAGTCTTCGTACATACGCGAATGGATGAAATATTGGTCACGAGCAGCGAGTTCGCCCGTCAGCAACGTGTTGAGGTAATCGATTACGTTGGGGTGACCTTGCATCGCCCTACATCTCCCTGCTTGAAAGTCTTCAGTTTGAACCATGCTGACCTATAGGTCACGGAAGCAACGGCAGAAAAGTGAAGATTTACAGAGAAAAGTAGCTAAATTAGCGCAAAAACCGCCCAAATGAGGGCGGTTCTGCTTATCGTTTAGAGTCAGTTAAGCGATACACCCAGTGCCTTTGCGATTGCTTCTCCATAAGCCTGATCGGCTTTGAAGAAGTGCTGCAACTGACGCTGGACCACATCACTGGAAACCCCCGACATGGCGCCGGCGATGTTGCCGGTGAGCAAGGCCTTCTGCTCATCGTTCATCAGGCGGAACAGCGCACCGGCATGGCTGTAATAGTCGGTGTCTTCGCGGTGATCGTAACGATCTGCGGCACCGCTCAGGGCCAATGCAGGCTCGGCGTACTGTGGTGCTTGTTTCGGCGCGTCGGCATAGCTGTTTGGTTCATAGTTGGGAGTCGCACCGCCATTGCTGCCGAAGGCCATCGAGCCATCACGCTGGTAGCTGTTGACCGGACTGCGTGGGGCATTCACCGGCAATTGTTGGTGGTTGGTGCCGATACGGTAGCGATGTGCATCTGCATAAGCGAAAACGCGGCCCTGCAGCATGCGGTCTGGCGACAGACCGACACCCGGGACCATGTTGCTCGGGCCGAACGCAGCTTGTTCCACTTCAGCGAAGTAGTTCTGTGGATTACGGTTGAGCTCCAGTTCGCCGACTTCGATCAGCGGGAACTCCTTTTGTGACCAGGTTTTGGTCACGTCAAAGGGGTTCTCGTAATGCGCGTTGGCTTGGGCCTCGGTCATGATCTGAATGCAGACGCGCCATTTCGGGAAGTCGCCGCGCTCGATCGCACCAAACAGATCGCGCTGTGCGTAATCAGGATCGGTGCCAGCCAAGCGTGCGGCCTCAGCCGGTGCAAGGTTCTTGATGCCTTGCTTGGTCTTGTAGTGCCACTTTACCCAGTGCCGCTCGCCCTTGGCGTTAATCAGGCTGTAGGTGTGGCTACCGAAGCCGTGCATGTGACGGTAACCATCAGGGATACCACGGTCCGAAAATAGGATGGTGACCTGGTGCAGCGCCTCCGGGGAGTGCGACCAGAAGTCCCACATCATCTGCGCACTTTTCAGATTGCTTTGCGGCAGGCGTTTCTGGGTGTGGATAAAATCAGGGAACTTCAGAGGGTCACGGATGAAGAACACCGGCGTGTTGTTACCGACGATGTCCCAGTTGCCTTCTTCGGTGTAGAACTTCAAGGCAAAGCCACGAGGATCGCGCTCGGTATCAGCCGAACCACGCTCCCCACCCACCGTGGAGAAGCGCAGAAAGGTCGGCGTTTGTTTGCCCACGGACTCGAACAGCTTGGCGCTGGTGTATTCAGCGATGTCCTGGGTAACGGTGAACGTGCCGTAAGCCCCCGAACCTTTGGCATGTACTCGACGCTCAGGGATGTTTTCGCGGTTGAAGTGCGCGAGCTTCTCAATCAGGTGAAAATCGTCGAGCAACAACGGGCCACGTGGGCCGGCGGAACGGGAGTTCTGGTTGTCCGCCACGGGAGCGCCGCTGGCGGTGGTAAGAATTTTGTTCTGGCTCATGCTCAATCTTCCTCAGGTCGGACTTGGAACTGCCGGCTAATCGGCTTGCAGTGAGTATTGATCATCAACATGACACCTACAAATTCATTAAATTGTGGGAATCAATAGAAAATTACTACCAATACACCTGGCCACCATCGTGCCAGTGTTGACCTGACGCAGCTTGTACAAATGGCGTTTTTCTTACGCGCACAAAAAACCGGGCACGAGGCCCGGTTCTTCGTTACAGACTGTCGTCTTACTCGGCGCTTACAGCTTCGCCGGCAGTAGCACGATCAACCAACTCGACATACGCCATAGGCGCGTTGTCGCCAGAGCGGAAACCGCACTTGAGGATGCGCAGGTAGCCACCCTCACGGGTAGCGTAACGCTTGCCCAGGTCGTTGAACAGCTTACCAACGATAGCTTTCGAACGAGTACGGTCGAATGCCAGACGGCGGTTAGCCAGGCTGTCTGTCTTAGCCAAAGTGATCAGCGGCTCAGCAACGCGACGCAGTTCTTTAGCTTTCGGCAGTGTAGTTTTGATCAGCTCGTGCTCGAACAGCGACACCGCCATGTTTTGAAACATGGCCTTACGGTGCGAGCTGGTACGGCTCAGGTGACGTCCACTTTTACGATGACGCATGGTTCATTCCTTACCAAACTCACGTTCGGTGATTACGACGATCAGGCAGTCGCCTTGTCGTCCTTCTTAAGACTTGCAGGCGGCCAGTTGTCGAGGCGCATGCCGAGGGACAGACCGCGGGAGGCCAGAACGTCCTTGATTTCAGTCAAGGATTTCTTGCCCAGGTTCGGAGTCTTCAACAGTTCTACTTCGGTACGCTGAATCAGGTCGCCGATGTAGTAAATGTTTTCCGCCTTAAGGCAGTTAGCCGAACGTACAGTCAGTTCCAGATCGTCAACCGGGCGAAGCAGGATCGGATCGATCTCGTCTTCCTGCTCGATTACCACTGGTTCGCTGTCACCTTTGAGGTCGACGAACGCAGCCAACTGCTGTTGCAGAATGGTTGCAGCGCGACGGATAGCCTCTTCAGGGTCCAGAGTACCGTTGGTTTCCAGATCAATAACCAGCTTGTCCAGGTTAGTACGCTGCTCGACACGGGCGTTTTCCACCACGTATGCGATGCGGCGAACCGGGCTGAACGAAGAATCAAGCTGCAAGCGACCAATGCTGCGGCTTTCGTCTTCATCGCTCTGACGCGAGTCGGCCGGTTCATAACCACGACCACGAGCTACAGTGAGCTTCATGTTCAGGGCGCCGTTAGACGCCAGGTTAGCGATTACGTGATCGGGGTTAACGATCTCGACATCATGATCCAGCTGAATATCGGCAGCGGTAACCACCCCCGAACCCTTCTTCGACAAGGTCAGCGTAACTTCGTCACGGCCGTGCAGCTTGATAGCCAGACCTTTAAGGTTCAACAGGATTTCAATTACGTCTTCCTGTACACCTTCGATGGCGCTGTACTCGTGGAGCACACCGTCAATCTCGGCCTCGACTACTGCACAGCCGGGCATTGAGGACAACAGGATGCGGCGCAGCGCGTTGCCCAGGGTGTGGCCAAAACCACGCTCGAGAGGCTCGAGAGTGATTTTGGCGCGGGTTGGACTGACAACCTGCACATCAATGTGGCGGGGTGTCAGGAACTCATTTACCGAAATCTGCATGGATGCACCTATTTTCTAGCCCTTACTTGGAGTAGAGCTCGACAATCAGGCTTTCGTTGATGTCGGCGGACAGATCACTGCGAGCAGGAACGTTCTTGAAAACGCCCGACTTCTTCTCAGTGTCTACTTCTACCCATTCTACGCGGCCACGTTGGGCACACAGATCGAGAGCTTGGACAATGCGAAGTTGGTTTTTTGCTTTCTCGCGGACAGCGACCACGTCACCAGCACGAACCTGGTAGGACGGAACGTTTACGGTCTGACCGTTAACGCTGATCGACTTGTGCGATACCAGCTGACGGGATTCGGCACGAGTAGAACCAAAGCCCATACGGTATACAACGTTGTCCAGACGGCATTCGAGCAGTTGCAGCAGGTTTTCACCGGTTGCACCTTTCTTGCCAGCAGCTTCTTTGTAGTAGCCGCTGAACTGACGCTCGAGAACGCCGTAAATACGACGGACCTTCTGCTTTTCACGCAGTTGGGTGCCGTAATCGGACTGGCGACCGCGGCGTTGGCCGTGGATACCAGGTGCTGCTTCAATGTTGCACTTCGATTCGATCGCGCGCACGCCGCTCTTCAGGAAGAGATCGGTGCCTTCGCGACGAGCGAGTTTGCATTTTGGACCAATGTAACGAGCCATTCTTTACAATCTCCTGGATTACACGCGGCGCTTCTTCGGCGGACGGCACCCGTTGTGCGGGATTGGCGTCACGTCGGTGATGCTGGCGATCTTATAGCCACAGCCGTTCAAAGCACGGACAGCAGACTCACGACCTGGACCTGGACCTTTGACGTTAACGTCAAGGTTTTTCAGGCCGTATTCCAGCGCAGCTTGACCAGCACGTTCAGCAGCTACTTGAGCAGCAAACGGGGTGGACTTGCGGGAACCGCGGAAACCCGAACCACCGGAGGTAGCCCAAGAAAGCGCGTTACCTTGACGGTCGGTGATGGTCACGATTGTGTTATTAAAAGAAGCATGGATGTGGGCGATGCCATCAACCACTGTCTTTTTAACTTTTTTACGAGGACGAGCAGCAGGTTTTGCCATGATTAATTTCCTGTCGATTCGCGTGGGCGATTACTTGCGGATCGGCTTACGCGGACCTTTACGGGTACGCGCGTTAGTCTTGGTACGCTGACCGCGTACTGGAAGACCACGACGATGACGCAGACCACGGTAGCAACCGAGGTCCATCAAACGCTTGATTTTCATGTTGATTTCGCGACGCAGGTCACCTTCAGTGGTGAACTTCGCCACTTCGCCACGCAACAGCTCAATCTGCTCGTCGCTCAGATCTTTAATCTTTGCGGCTGGGTTTACCCCAGTATCTGCGCAAATTTTCTGCGCAGTAGTGCGACCAACACCATAGATGTAGGTCAGCGAGATAACAGTGTGCTTGTTATCTGGAATGTTAACGCCTGCAATACGGGCCATTCAGTGGGACTCCAATTGACAGCTACCTACGCCCCGGAAGCCAAGAAATAGGGCGCGAGATAATATCGCTGTAATAACAAATAATCAACCCGGCAGCGCACTAGCTGCCGGGCTTCAAGCGGATCACACTCAGCCTTGGCGCTGTTTGTGACGCGGTTCCGCGCTGCAAATTACTCGAACAACACCTTCGCGGCGAATAATTTTGCAGTTACGGCACAGCTTTTTCACCGATGCACGAACTTTCATCACCAACTCCTCGAACCTTATGGGTACTCAGCGCAACATGCCGCTGCCGTAACCCTTCAGGTTGGCTTTCTTCATCAGGGATTCGTACTGGTGCGAAACGAGGTGCGATTGTACTTGGGACATGAAGTCCATCACAACCACGACGACGATCAGCAACGAGGTCCCGCCAAGGTAGAACGGAACGTTTGCCGCAACCACCAGGAACTGGGGCAACAAGCACACGGCCGTCATATATAGAGCACCGAACAGGGTCAAACGAGTCAGAACGCCATCAATGTAGCGTGCAGACTGCTCACCTGGACGGATGCCCGGAATAAAGGCACCGGACTTCTTCAGGTTTTCCGCTACGTCTTTCGGATTGAACATCAACGCCGTATAGAAGAAGCAGAAGAAAATAATCCCTGCACTAAACAGCAGAATATTCAACGGCTGACCAGGAGCGATCGACTGAGAAAGGTCCTGCAGCCAGCCCATGTTTTCAGACTGACCAAACCAGGTACCCAACGAAGCCGGAAACAGCAAAATGCTGCTCGCGAAAATTGCCGGAATAACACCGGCCATATTCACTTTCAGCGGCAAGTGGCTGGTCTGCGCAGCAAAAACCTTGCGGCCCTGCTGACGCTTGGCGTAGTGAACAGCAATACGACGCTGGCCACGCTCAATGAACACCACAAAACCGATAATCGCTACTGCCAGCAAACCGATGGCAACCAGGGCAAAAATATTGATATCACCCTGACGTGCAGACTCGAAAGACTGCCCGATTGCTCTCGGAAGACCGGCGACGATACCTGCGAAAATCAACATCGAGATACCGTTACCAACACCACGCTCAGTAATCTGCTCACCCAGCCACATCATAAACATCGCACCAGCCACAAACGTGGATACCGCAACGAAATGGAAGCCAAAGTCACCAGTGAACGCAACACCCTGCCCCGCCAAGCCAACGGACATGCCGACAGCTTGAACCAGGGCAAGGATGACAGTGCCGTAGCGGGTGTACTGGCTAATCTTGCGACGGCCAGCTTCACCTTCCTTCTTCAACTGCTCCAACTGCGGGCTGACGGCGGTCATCAACTGCATGATGATCGATGCCGAAATGTACGGCATGATCCCCAGTGCAAAGATGCTCATCCGTTCCAGCGCGCCGCCGGAAAACATGTTGAACAAGCTAAGAATGGTCCCCTCATTCTGTCGAAACAGGTCTGCGAGTCGGTCCGGGTTGATACCTGGAACCGGGATGTGTGCGCCTATTCGGTAGACGATAATCGCCAGGAACAGAAAACGCAGACGAGCCCAAAGTTCAGACATACCGCCTTTGCCGAGCGCTGAGAGAGCACCTTGCTTAGCCATTTATTCCTCGAACTTGCCGCCAGCTGCTTCGATAGCCGAACGCGCACCTTTGGTGGCGCCGATTCCCTTGCCGATAGTGACAGCGCGGGTCACTTCACCGGACAGCATGATTTTCACACGCTGTACGTTGACGTTGATCACGTTGGCATCTTTCAGGGTCTGCACAGTAACGATGTCGCCTTCCACTTTAGCCAGCTCGGACAAACGCACTTCTGCGCGATCCATGGCTTTCAGGGATACGAAACCGAACTTAGGCAGGCGACGATGCAGCGGCTGTTGACCGCCTTCAAAGCCTGGAGCGATGGTGCCACCGGAGCGGGAGGTTTGACCTTTGTGGCCACGGCCACCAGTCTTACCCAAACCGCTACCGATACCACGGCCCGGACGATGCTTTTCGCGACGGGAACCCGGCGCTGGACTCAGATCATTGAGTTTCATCGATTAACCCTCGACACGCAGCATGTAGTAAGCCTTGTTGATCATCCCGCGATTCTCGGGAGTATCCTGGACTTCTACAGTGTGACCGATGCGACGCAGACCCAAACCCTTAACGCACAATTTGTGGTTAGGGATGCGACCGGTCATGCTTTTGATCAGCGTTACTTTAACGGTAGCCATGATCAGAAGATCTCCTTGACGCTTTTGCCACGCTTGGCGGCAATGGATTCAGGAGACTGCATTGCTTTCAAACCCTTGAAAGTGGCGTGAACCACGTTTACTGGGTTAGTCGAGCCGTAGCACTTGGCCAGAACGTTCTGAACGCCAGCAACTTCGAGGACAGCACGCATAGCGCCGCCAGCGATGATACCGGTACCTTCAGAAGCAGGCTGCATGTACACCTTCGAAGCGCCATGGGCGGACTTCATTGCGTACTGCAGAGTAGTGCCGTTCAGATCAACTTGGATCATGTTGCGACGAGCAGCTTCCATTGCCTTCTGGATCGCAGCAGGCACTTCACGTGACTTGCCACGGCCGAAGCCAACACGCCCTTTACCATCACCAACCACGGTCAACGCGGTGAAAGTGAAGATACGGCCGCCTTTAACGGTTTTGGCTACGCGGTTAACTTGAACCAGCTTCTCAATGTAGCCTTCGTCGCGCTTTTGGTCGTTATTTGACATAACTTAGAACTCCAGCCCAGCTTCACGAGCAGCATCAGCCAGCGCCTTGACGCGACCGTGATACTTGAAGCCAGAGCGGTCGAAAGCCACCTGCGAGACGCCAGCGGCTTTTGCACGCGTAGCGACCAGCTGGCCAACCTTAGTGGCCGCGTCGATGTTGCCAGTGGCACCATCACGCAGTTCTTTATCCAAAGTCGAGGCGCTTGCCAGGACTTTGTTGCCGTCGGCCGAGATGACCTGGGCGTAGATGTGCTGCGACGAGCGGAACACGCAGAGACGCACGACTTCGAGTTCGTGCATTTTCAGGCGTGCTTTGCGAGCGCGACGCAGTCGAGTAACTTTTTTGTCGGTCATTTGCTATGCCCTACTTCTTCTTGGCTTCTTTACGACGGACGACTTCGTCCGCGTAGCGCACACCTTTGCCTTTGTACGGCTCTGGTGGACGGAAGTCGCGGATCTCAGCGGCCACCTGACCTACCAGCTGCTTATCAATACCCTTGATCAGGATATCGGTTTGGCTCGGGGTCTCAGCGGTGATGCCTTCTGGCAGTTCGTAATCCACTGGGTGCGAGAAGCCAAGGGCCAGGTTCAAAACCGTGCCTTTTGCTTGCGCTTTGTAACCAACACCGACCAGCTGGAGCTTACGCTCGAAGCCTTGGCTTACGCCTTGGACCATGTTGTTTACCAACGCACGAGTGGTACCGGCCATTGCGCGAGTTTGTTGATCGCCATTGCGAGCAGCGAAACGCAGCTCACCAGCTTCTTCAACGATCTCAACGGACGAATGGATGTTCAGTTCGAGAGTACCCTTGGCACCCTTCACCGAAAGCTGTTGGCCTGCGAATTTTACTTCGACACCGGCTGGCAGCTTAACGGGGTTCTTAGCGACGCGTGACATGCTTATCCCCCCTTAGAACACAGTGCAAAGAACTTCGCCGCCGACACCGGCAGCGCGCGCAGCACGATCCGTCATCACACCTTTGTTGGTGGAGACGATAGACACACCGAGACCGCCACGAACTTTTGGCAGATCATCGACGGACTTGTACTGACGCAGGCCTGGACGGCTAACGCGCTTCACTTCCTCGATGACCGGACGGCCTTCGAAGTACTTCAGCTCGATGGACAGCAGAGGTTTGATTTCGCTGCTGATCTGATAACCCGCAATGTAGCCTTCGTCTTTCAGGACTTTGGCAACAGCAACCTTCAACGTGGAAGATGGCATGCTTACGACGGACTTTTCAGCCATCTGGGCATTACGGATACGAGTTAGCATGTCCGCTAACGGGTCCTGCATACTCATGGGCTAGACGCTCCTAATACAAAAAAATTAGCCTTGCGGCTACATATGTCGCCGAGAATCTCCGAGCATAAAACACACGGGCTCAGGCGAGCCGCGTATTTTAGACACACTACGGAAATGAAACAAGCCCCAAAAGGGGCTTGTTCCAGATTCAAGGCCACCGGCGGTCAGTATCTTGCGAAACCTACCACCTGGACGCTGAACGTACTTACCAGCTGGCTTTAACCAGACCCGGTACGTCACCACGCATTGCCGCTTCACGCAGCTTGTTACGGCCGAGGCCGAACTTGCGGTAAACGCCGTGTGGACGACCGGTCAGGCGGCAGCGGTTACGCATGCGCGAGGCGCTTGCGTCACGTGGCTGCTTCTGCAGTGCTACTGTCGCTTCCCAACGTGCTTCTGGACTTGCGTTCAGATCAACGATGATTGCTTTCAGTGCTGCACGCTTCTTGGCGTACTTGGCAACCGTGAGCTGACGCTTCAGCTCGCGGTTTTTCATGCTCATCTTGGCCATGGTCCTACTCCAATCAGTTGCGGAACGGGAATTTGAAAGCACGCAACAGGGCGCGACCTTCATCATCGTTCTTGGCAGTGGTGGTCAGGGTGATGTCCAGACCGCGGAGAGCATCGATCTTGTCGTAGTCGATTTCCGGGAAGATGATCTGCTCTTTCACGCCCATGCTGTAGTTACCACGACCATCGAAGGACTTGGCATTCAGGCCGCGGAAGTCGCGGACCCGAGGCAGGGAGATCGACAGCAGACGATCCAGGAATTCGTACATACGCTCACGGCGCAGAGTCACTTTGACGCCGATCGGCCAACCTTCACGGACTTTAAAGCCAGCGATGGATTTCCGAGCGTAAGTCACAACGACTTTTTGACCGGTGATCTTTTCCAGGTCAGCAACAGCGTGCTCGATGACTTTTTTGTCGCCGACCGCTTCGCCCAGACCCATGTTCAGGGTGATTTTGGTAACGCGTGGAACTTCCATCACGTTCGAAAGCTTAAGTTCTTCCTTAAGCTTCGGTGCGATTTCTTTCCAATAAATCTCTTTTAGTCGTGCCATGGTCTTCTACCTAGCAGTGTTCAAGCATCAACCGCTTTTTGGGTCGACTTGAAGACACGAATTTTCTTGCCATCTTCTACTTTGAAACCAACGCGGTCTGCCTTGTTGGTTTCGCCGTTGAAAATGGCGACGTTAGAAGCGTCCAGCGGAGCTTCTTTTTCGACGATACCGCCTTGTACGCCCGACATCGGGTTAGGCTTGGTATGACGCTTAACCAGGTTCAGACCACCAATAACCAGACGGTTATTAGCGAGAACCTTAAGCACCTTACCGCGCTTACCTTTGTCTTTGCCGGCGATCACGATGATCTCGTCGTCACGACGAATCTTTTGCATGTCGGATCTCCTTACAGCACTTCTGGGGCGAGCGAGACGATCTTCATGAACTTCTCAGTACGAAGTTCACGGGTCACTGGCCCAAAGATACGGGTGCCGATCGGCTCTTGCTTGTTGTTCAGAAGAACAGCAGCGTTGCCATCAAAGCGGATAATGGAGCCATCTGCACGGCGAACGCCGTGACGAGTGCGGACTACAACAGCAGTCATCACTTGGCCTTTTTTCACTTTACCGCGAGGAATTGCTTCCTTCACGGTAACTTTGATGATGTCACCGATACCAGCGTAACGACGATGGGAGCCACCCAGCACCTTGATGCACATAACACGGCGAGCGCCGCTGTTATCGGCCACATCGAGCATGGATTGAGTCTGAATCATATAATTTCTCCGACCCCTAGTCCTTAGACTTCCACAGCGCGTTCGAGAACATCAACCAGTGCCCAAGACTTGGTCTTGGCCAGCGGACGAGTTTCACGAATAGTGACTTTGTCGCCGATGTGGCACTGGTTGGTTTCGTCGTGCGCGTGCAGCTTAGTCGAACGCTTAACATATTTACCGTAGATCGGGTGCTTAACGCGACGCTCGATCAAAACGGTGATGGTTTTGTCCATCTTGTCGCTGACAACACGGCCAGTCAGCGTACGGACAGTCTTTTCGGCTTCAGCCATGATCACTTACCTGCCTGCTGGTTGAGCACAGTCTTCACGCGAGCAATGTCACGCTTAACTTGCGAGAGCAGATGAGACTGCCCCAACTGGCCAGTTGCTTTCTGCATGCGCAGATTGAACTGGTCGCGCAGCAGGCCGAGCAGTTGCTCGTTCAGCTGCTGTGCGGATTTTTCACGAAGTTCATTCGCTTTCATCACATCACCGTCCGTTTAACAAAGGCGGTGGCGAGCGGCAGCTTTGCAGCAGCCAGGGCAAAAGCCTCACGCGCCAGCTCTTCAGTTACACCCTCGATTTCATACAGGACTTTGCCTGGCTGAATCTGGGCAACCCAGTATTCCACGTTGCCCTTACCTTTACCCATCCGAACTTCGAGGGGCTTTTTGGAGATTGGCTTGTCCGGGAATACACGGATCCAGATCTTGCCGCCACGTTTTACGTGACGGGTCAGAGCACGACGCGCTGACTCGATCTGACGAGCGGTGAGACGACCACGAGCTACAGACTTCAGCGCGAACTCGCCGAAGCTGACTTTGCTACCGCGCTGAGCCAGACCACGGTTGTGGCCTGTCATCTGCTTGCGGAACTTCGTACGCTTTGGTTGCAACATTTGGCGTACCCCTTACTTAGCAGCTTTTTTACGAGGCGCTGGTGCTTGTGGTTTCAGTTCTTCTTGGCGACCACCAATTACTTCGCCTTTGAAGATCCAAACCTTTACACCGATCACACCATAAGTGGTGTGAGCTTCGTAGTTGGCATAGTCGATGTCGGCACGCAGGGTGTGCAATGGCACACGACCTTCGCGATACCATTCAGTACGTGCGATTTCAGCACCGCCGAGACGACCGCTCACTTGGATTTTGATGCCTTTGGCACCAATGCGCATGGCGTTCTGTACGGCGCGCTTCATAGCGCGACGGAACATGACGCGACGCTCCAGCTGCTGAGCTACGCTCTGCGCAACCAGCATACCGTCGAGCTCCGGCTTGCGGATCTCTTCGATATTGATGTGCACAGGCACACCCATTTGCTTGGTCAGGTCCTGACGCAGTTTCTCAACATCTTCACCTTTCTTCCCGATAACGATACCTGGACGAGCGGTGTGGATGGTGATACGTGCAGTTTGTGCCGGACGATGGATATCGATACGGCTTACGGACGCGCTTTTTAGTTTGTCTTGGAGATACTCACGCACCTTCAGATCAGCGAACAAATAGTCCGCATAAGTCCGACCGTCTGCGTACCAGACGGAGGTGTGCTCCTTGACGATTCCCAGGCGAATGCCAATGGGATGTACTTTCTGACCCATCTCTTCGACTCCGTTACTTGTCAGCAACCTTGACAGTGATATGGCAAGACCGCTTGACGATGCGATCAGCACGGCCTTTGGCACGCGGCATGATACGCTTCAGCGAACGCCCTTCGTTGACGAAAACGGTGCTGACCTTCAGGTCATCAACGTCTGCGCCTTCGTTATGCTCGGCGTTGGCTACGGCCGACTCCAGCACTTTCTTCATGATCTCGGCGGCTTTCTTACTGCTGAAAGCCAACAGGTTGAGCGCTTCGCCCACCTTCTTCCCGCGGATCTGGTCGGCGACCAAGCGGGCTTTCTGGGCGGAGATTCGAGCGCCCGACAACTTAGCGGCTACTTCCATTTCCTAACCCCTTAACGCTTGGCTTTCTTGTCTGCCACGTGCCCACGATATGTGCGGGTACCGGCAAACTCGCCTAGTTTGTGGCCGACCATGTCTTCGTTCACGAGAACTGGGACGTGAAGGCGACCGTTGTGTACTGCGATGGTCAAACCGACCATTTGTGGCAGGATCATCGAACGACGCGACCAGGTTTTCACCGGTTTGCGATCGTTCTTTTCCGCCGCCACTTCGATCTTCTTCAGTAGGTGAAGATCAATAAAAGGACCTTTTTTCAGAGAACGTGGCACTGTCGTATCCCTCTATTTACTTGCGACGACGGACGATCATTTTGTCGGTACGCTTATTACCACGAGTCTTCGCGCCCTTAGTCGGGAAGCCCCATGGCGATACCGGATGACGACCACCAGAGGTACGACCTTCACCACCACCGTGTGGGTGGTCAACCGGGTTCATGGCAACACCACGAACGGTTGGGCGAACGCCACGCCAGCGTTTGGCACCAGCTTTACCCAGCGAACGCAGGCTGTGCTCGGAGTTCGAGACTTCGCCCAAGGTCGCACGGCATTCAGCCAGCACTTTACGCATCTCACCAGAACGCAGACGCAGGGTCACGTAGACACCTTCACGAGCGATCAGCTGAGCCGAAGCACCAGCGGAACGAGCGATTTGCGCGCCTTTACCTGGCTTCAATTCGATGCCGTGTACGGTGCTACCAACTGGAATGTTACGCAGTTGCAGAGCGTTGCCCGGCTTGATCGGTGCCAAGGCACCTGCGATCAGCTGGTCGCCAGCACTCACGCCTTTAGGGGCGATGATGTAGCGACGCTCGCCATCTGCGTACAGCAGCAGAGCGATGTGAGCAGTACGGTTTGGATCGTATTCGATACGCTCGACAGTGGCAGCGATGCCATCTTTGTCGTTGCGACGGAAGTCGACCAGACGATAATGCTGCTTATGGCCACCACCGATGTGACGAGTGGTAATGCGACCATTGTTGTTACGACCACCAGTCTTCGATTTCTTCTCGAGCAGCGGTGCGTGAGGAGCGCCTTTATGCAGCTCCTGGTTGACCACCTTGACCACAAAACGGCGGCCAGGGGAAGTCGGTTTGCATTTAACGATTGCCATGATGCACCCCTTCCTTACTCAGCACTGCTGCTGAAATCGAGATCTTGGCCTGGCTGAAGGGAGATAACCGCCTTCTTCCAGTCATTACGCTTGCCCAGACCGCGAGCAGTGCGCTTGCTCTTACCCAGAACATTCAGGGTAGTAACACGCTCTACTTTCACGCTGAACAGGCTTTCGACGGCCTTCTTGATTTCCAGCTTGGTTGCGTCAGTTGCAACCTTGAAAACGAACTGGCCTTTCTTGTCAGCCAGAACCGTAGCCTTTTCGGAAACGTGCGGGCCAAGCAGAACTTTAAATACGCGTTCCTGGTTCATCCCAGCAGCTCCTCGAATTTCTTCACGGCCGACACGGTGATCAACACCTTGTCGTATGCGATCAGACTAACTGGATCGGAACCTTGCACGTCACGTACATCAACGTGTGGCAGGTTGCGAGCAGCCAGGTACAGGTTCTGATCAACAGCTTCAGACACGATCAAGACGTCAGTCAGGCCCATGCCGTTCAGCTTGTTCAGCAGATCTTTGGTTTTCGGTGCTTCAACAGCGAAGTCCTGAACCACGACCAGACGATCAGTACGCACGAGTTCAGCAAGGATGGAGCGCAGTGCTGCGCGGTACATCTTCTTGTTGAGCTTCTGCGTGTGATCCTGAGGACGAGCTGCGAAAGTGGTACCGCCGCCGCGCCAGATTGGGCTACGGATAGTACCGGCACGAGCACGGCCAGTACCTTTCTGACGCCAAGGGCGCTTACCGCCACCACGAACGTCGGAACGGGTCTTTTGCTGCTTGCTACCTTGACGGCCGCCGGCCATGTAGGCCACGACTGCTTGGTGAACGAGCGTCTCGTTGAATTCGCCGCCAAATGTCAGTTCGGAAACTTCGATCGCTTGAGCGTCATTTACATTTAATTGCATGTCAGCTTCCCCTTAACCGCGAGCCTTGGCCGCTGGACGTACAACCAGGTTGCCGCCAGTAGCGCCAGGAACAGCACCCTTGACCAACAACAGATTGCGTTCAGCGTCGACGCGCACTACTTCGAGGGACTGCACGGTCACGCGCTCAGCGCCCATATGACCGGACATTTTTTTGCCCTTGAATACACGACCAGGAGTCTGGCACTGGCCAATAGAGCCCGGGACGCGGTGGGAAACGGAGTTACCGTGAGTGTTGTCTTGGCCACGGAAATTCCAACGCTTGATCGTACCCTGGAAGCCTTTACCTTTGGACTGACCGGTTACATCAACCAGTTGACCAGCGGCGAAGATTTCAGCGTTGATCAGATCGCCAGCCTGGTAGTCGCCTTCTTCAAGACGGAACTCCATAACAGTGCGACCAGCTGCAACGTTTGCTTTAGCGAAGTGACCTGCTTGAGCAGCAGTCACACGCGAAGCACGACGCTCGCCGACAGTGACTTGCACTGCACGATAGCCATCGGTTTCTTCAGTTTTAAACTGGGTGACGCGATTCGGCTCGATCTCAATGACCGTAACCGGAATGGAGACACCTTCTTCGGTGAAAATACGGGTCATACCGCATTTACGACCGACTACACCAATAGTCATGTTGTAAACCTCATGAGTGTACGGGGCTTTCACCCGCTATGGCCGCCCATTTCAGAGCGTTACACGACTAAGACCCAAGTCTTAGCCGAGGCTGATCTGTACTTCCACACCGGCCGCCAGATCAAGCTTCATAAGTGCATCAACGGTTTTATCCGTTGGCTGGACGATGTCCAGTACGCGCTTATGAGTACGGATCTCGTACTGGTCACGCGCGTCTTTGTTGACGTGCGGGGAGACCAGAACGGTGAACCGCTCTTTACGGGTAGGCAGTGGAATTGGACCACGCACTTGTGCACCAGTACGTTTCGCGGTTTCCACGATTTCCTGGGTGGATTGGTCGATCAGGCGATGGTCAAAAGCCTTCAACCTGATACGGATTTGCTGATTTTGCATTGGATTTCAGACTCCGGCTGCTATTCCCAGCGAGCGCAATACGCCCGTTAAAAGGAGGCGCAATTCTATAGACGCCCCAGATGGGTGTCAACCCAATAAAAAAAGCCCCCGCTAAGCGGGGGCTTTCTCAAAACCTCGAAGCTAACTCAAAAAAGAGCTTACTCGATGATTTTAGCTACAACGCCAGCACCAACGGTACGGCCGCCTTCACGGATAGCGAAGCGCAGACCGTCTTCCATTGCGATGGTTTTGATCAGGGTGACAACCATTTTGATGTTGTCGCCTGGCATTACCATTTCAACGCCTTCCGGCAGTTCGCAGTTACCAGTCACGTCAGTAGTACGGAAGTAGAACTGTGGACGGTAGCCTTTGAAGAACGGAGTGTGACGACCGCCTTCTTCTTTGCTCAGCACGTACACTTCAGCTTCGAACTTGGTGTGCGGCTTAACCGAACCCGGCTTAACCAGAACCTGGCCACGCTCAACGTCGTCACGCTTGGTACCACGCAGCAGAACGCCGCAGTTCTCGCCAGCACGACCTTCGTCGAGCAGCTTACGGAACATTTCAACACCGGTGCAGGTGGTGACGGTAGTGTCACGCAGACCAACGATTTCCAGTGGATCTTGAACCTTAACGATACCGCGCTCGATACGACCGGTAACAACAGTACCACGACCGGAGATCGAGAATACGTCTTCGATTGGCATCAGGAACGGCTTGTCGATAACACGAACTGGATCTGGGATGTAGCTGTCCAGAGTCTCAACCAGTTTACGAACGGACGTGGTGCCCATTTCGTTATCGTCTTTGCCTTCCAGAGCCATACGAGCAGAACCGATGATGATCGGAGTGTCGTCGCCTGGGAAGTCGTAAGTGCTCAGCAGATCGCGCACTTCCATCTCAACCAGTTCCAGCAGCTCAGCGTCGTCTACCAGGTCAGCCTTGTTCAGGTAAACCACGATGTACGGAACGCCAACCTGGCGGGACAGCAGGATGTGCTCACGGGTTTGCGGCATCGGACCATCAGCGGCCGAGCAAACCAGAATCGCGCCGTCCATTTGGGCAGCACCGGTGATCATGTTCTTCACATAGTCAGCGTGACCTGGGCAGTCAACGTGAGCGTAGTGACGGATCAGCGAGTTGTATTCAACGTGAGCGGTGTTGATGGTGATACCACGAGCTTTTTCTTCTGGCGCGCTGTCGATTTTATCGAAATCAACGATTGCAGAACCGAAAATTTCGGAGCAAACGCGAGTCAGAGCAGCAGTCAGAGTGGTTTTACCGTGGTCAACGTGACCGATAGTGCCAACGTTGACGTGCGGTAGGGAACGATCAAATTTTTCTTTAGCCACGACAATTAACTCCTTGCCTAAAGGACTGAATCAGCCTTGTTTTTTGGATACAGTTTCAGCGATGTGCGCCGGAGCTGTGTTGTATTTTTTGAATTCCATAGAGTAGCTTGCGCGACCCTGGGACATGGAGCGAACGTCGGTCGCATAACCGAACATCTCACCCAACGGAACCTCGGCGCGAATCACTTTGCCGGAAACCGTGTCTTCCATACCCAAGATCATGCCGCGACGACGGTTAAGGTCGCCCATGACATCACCCATATAGTCTTCAGGTGTAACAACTTCTACCGCCATGATTGGCTCAAGCAACTCACCACCGCCCTTCTGGGCCAGTTGCTTGGTTGCCATGGAAGCAGCCACCTTGAACGCCATCTCGTTGGAGTCGACGTCGTGGTAAGAACCGTCAAAAACGGTTGCTTTCAGGCCGATCAGCGGATAGCCGGCAACAACACCGTTCTTCATCTGCTCTTCGATACCCTTCTGGATAGCAGGGATGTATTCCTTAGGAACAACACCACCTACTACTTCGTTCACGAATTGCAAACCTTCCTGACCTTCATCAGCAGGAGCAAAACGGATCCAGCAGTGACCGAACTGACCACGACCGCCGGACTGACGAACGAACTTGCCTTCGATTTCACAGTTCTTCGTGATGCGCTCACGATAGGAAACCTGAGGCTTACCGATGTTGGCTTCGACGTTGAACTCACGGCGCATCCGGTCAACCAGGATGTCCAGGTGCAACTCGCCCATGCCGGAGATGATCGTTTGACCAGTCTCTTCATCAGTCTTGACGCGGAAAGATGGATCTTCCTGAGCAAGTTTGCCCAGAGCAATACCCATTTTTTCCTGGTCATCCTTGGTCTTAGGCTCTACGGCAACCGAAATAACCGGTTCCGGGAAGTCCATGCGAACCAGGATGATTGGCTTGTCAGCGTTGCACAAAGTTTCACCAGTGGTGACGTCCTTCATGCCGATCAAGGCCGCGATGTCACCAGCGCGCACTTCCTTGATCTCTTCACGGGCGTTTGCGTGCATTTGCACCATACGACCCACACGCTCTTTCTTGCCCTTGACCGAGTTGATCACGCCGTCGCCGGAGTTCAACACGCCCGAGTAAACGCGGACGAAGGTCAGGGTACCCACGAATGGGTCGGTAGCGATCTTGAACGCCAGAGCCGAGAACGGCTCGCTGTCGTCTGCATGACGCTCCAGCTCGATAGTCTCGTCATCCGGGTCAGTACCCTTGATGGCAGGAATATCAACCGGCGCAGGCAGGTAGTCGATCACGGCGTCGAGAACCAGGGGAACACCCTTGTTCTTGAAGGAAGAACCGCAAACAGCCAAGACGATCTCACCAGCAATAGTACGCTGACGCAGAGCGGCCTTGATTTCCGCGTTGGTGAGTTCTTCACCTTCGAGGTACTTGTTCATCAGTTCTTCGTTGGCTTCGGCCGCAGCTTCAACCATGTTATTGCGCCACTCGTCAGCCAATTCCTGCATGTCTGCTGGGATAGCTTCGCGACGAGGAACCATACCTTTGTCAGCATCGTTCCAGTAAACAGCTTCCATGGCCAGCAGATCGATCTGCCCCTGGAAGTTGTCTTCGGAACCGATAGCCAACTGGATTGGCACCGGGGTGTGACCCAGACGTTGCTTGATCTGACCGATCACGCGCAGGAAGTTCGCACCAGCACGGTCCATCTTGTTTACGTAAACAAGACGTGGAACGCCGTATTTGTTGGCTTGACGCCATACGGTTTCCGACTGAGGCTCAACACCCGAGGTGCCGCAGAACACAACGACAGCGCCGTCGAGTACACGCAGGGAACGCTCAACTTCAATGGTGAAGTCTACGTGGCCCGGGGTATCGATTACGTTGAAGCGGTGCTCATCTTTGTACTGCTTCTCGGAACCCTTCCAGAAGGCGGTAATAGCAGCAGAAGTAATGGTAATACCACGCTCCTGCTCCTGAACCATCCAGTCTGTGGTCGCGGCGCCGTCATGCACCTCGCCCATCTTGTGACTTTTGCCGGTGTAAAAAAGGACGCGCTCGGTGGTGGTGGTTTTACCAGCATCCACGTGAGCGACGATACCGATGTTACGGTAGCGACTAATCGGAGTAGTACGAGCCATAAAGCCCTCGCAAAATTAGTGAAGCTAGAATTAGAAGCGGTAGTGCGAGAAAGCTTTGTTAGCTTCAGCCATACGGTGCACGTCTTCACGCTTCTTAACAGCAGCACCTTTACCTTCAGCAGCGTCCAACAGTTCGCCAGCCAAACGCAGAGCCATAGACTTCTCGCCACGCTTACGGGCGAAGTCTACCAACCAGCGCATTGCCAGGGCGTTACGACGGGACGGACGAACTTCGACCGGAACCTGGTAAGTAGCACCGCCTACACGGCGCGACTTCACTTCGACCAGCGGAGCGATGGCGTCGAGAGCTTTCTCGAAGATTTCCAGGGGGTCGCTGTTCTTGCGTTCTTTAACCTTTTCCAGCGCGCCATAAACGATACGCTCGGCAACGGCTTTTTTGCCGCTTTCCATCACGTGGTTCATGAACTTGGCCAGAATTTGGCTTCCGTATTTTGGATCGTCAAGCACTTCGCGCTTGGCTGCTACGCGTCTTCTTGGCATGGATAAGCCCTCAAACGGTCTTCAGGTTCGCTCGGAATCGGTGCCCTTTCGGGACGCCTCCGACCTTACTCTTATCGACTCAGAAAATAAGATGATTCAGTTTTACAAAAAGCCGCTACTACTTAGGCTTCTTGGTACCGTACTTCGAACGACCCTGGTTACGACCTTTAACGCCGGAAGTATCCAAGGAGCCGCGTACGGTGTGGTAACGAACACCTGGCAAGTCTTTTACACGACCGCCGCGGATCAGTACCACGCTGTGCTCTTGCAGGTTGTGGCCTTCACCGCCGATGTACGAGGAAACCTCGAAACCGTTGGTCAGACGCACACGGCATACTTTACGCAGTGCCGAGTTAGGTTTTTTCGGCGTAGTGGTATACACGCGAGTGCATACGCCACGACGTTGCGGGCAGTTCTGCAGCGCAGGCACGTCGGATTTCTCGACGATACGCTTACGCGGCTGACGTACCAGCTGGTTGATAGTTGCCATCTACTAGCTCCACTGTTGTCTTGCGACGCTATTGTCTTGCAAGAAAAGCAAAATGGCAGGAACGAATTCCCGCCAAATTTAGGGGTACAAGAGTCTAAAGAGGATCTTGTCCCCAGTCAAGGCAAGGCCCCGACCTCCCCTCTCAACGAACCGGGGCAAAACTGCCTCGATCCGACGAATGGGGGCTGCCAGGGCCCAGACTTATTTATCGCAGAACTCAGTTACCGCTTGAGTTCAGCGCTTCGGTCAGTGCAGCTTCCACTTCACTGGCGCTTACGCGCAACGGCTTGTCAGCTTCACGGCGGCGCTTGCGCTCGCTGTGGTAAGCCAAACCGGTACCGGCTGGGATCAGACGACCCACAACCACGTTTTCTTTCAGGCCGCGCAGGTAATCGCGCTTGCCAGTTACCGCTGCTTCGGTCAGTACACGAGTGGTCTCCTGGAAGGAGGCCGCCGAGATGAACGATTCAGTGGACAACGACGCCTTGGTGATACCCAGCAGTACACGAGTAAATTTGGAAACAAATTTCTCGTCGGCTGCCAGACGCTCGTTCTCTACCAGTACGTGAGTCAGTTCCATCTGGTCGCCCTTGATGAAAGTAGAATCGCCGGATTCAGCGATTTCAACTTTACGCAGCATCTGACGCAGGATGGTCTCGATGTGCTTATCGTTGATCTTCACGCCTTGCAGGCGGTAAACGTCCTGGATCTCGTTAACGATGTACTTGGCCAGCGCACTCACACCCAGCAGACGCAGGATGTCGTGTGGATCGCTAGGACCGTCGGAGATAACTTCGCCGCGGTTTACCTGTTCGCCTTCGAACACGTTCAGGTGACGCCACTTCGGAATCAGCTCTTCATACAGATCGCTACCGTCGTTCGGGGTAATGACCAGGCGGCGCTTGCCCTTGGTCTCTTTACCGAACGCGATGGTGCCGCTGACTTCAGCCAGAATCGACGCTTCTTTCGGACGACGAGCTTCGAACAAGTCGGCAACACGCGGCAGACCACCGGTGATGTCACGGGTCTTCGAAGTCTCTTGCGGGATACGCGCGATAACGTCGCCGATCGCGATCTTCGCACCATCCGCTACACCGACCAGGGCGTTGGCTGGCAGGAAGTACTGAGCGATTACGTCAGTGCCTGGCAGCAACAGATCCTTGCCGTTGTCATCGACCATCTTCACGGCAGGACGGATGTCTTTACCGGCAGCTGGACGATCTTTCGCGTCGAGTACTTCAATGTTGGTCATACCGGTCAATTCGTCAGTCTGACGCTTGATCGTGATGCCTTCTTCCATGCCCACGTAGGTCACGGTACCTTTCATTTCGGTAACGATTGGGTGAGTGTGCGGGTCCCACTTGGCCACGATTGCGCCAGCGTCGACCTTGTCACCTTCTTTAACCGAAATCACAGCACCATACGGCAGCTTGTAACGCTCACGCTCACGACCGTAGTCGTCAGCGATTGCCAGCTCACCGGAACGGGACACAGCAACCAGGCAACCATCCACTCGCTCAACGTGTTTCAGGTTGTGCAGGCGGACAGTACCGCCGTTCTTCACCTGAACGCTGTCGGCTGCGGAGGTCCGGCTTGCCGCACCACCGATGTGGAATGTACGCATGGTCAGCTGGGTACCCGGCTCACCGATGGACTGGGCAGCGATAACGCCGACCGCTTCACCGATGTTCACCTGGTGACCACGAGCCAAGTCACGGCCATAGCACTTGGCGCAAATGCCGAAGCGGGTTTCGCAGCTGATCGGCGAGCGAACGATCACTTCGTCGATGCTGTTGAGTTCGATGAACTCGACCCACTTCTCGTCAACCAGGGTGCCGGCAGGAACGATAATTTCCTCGGTACCTGGCTTGAATACGTCACGGGCAATAACACGACCCAATACGCGCTCACCCAGCGGCTCTACAACGTCACCGCCTTCAATGTGCGGTGTCATCAGCAGACCGTGTTCGGTGCCGCAATCGATCTCGGTTACAACCAGATCTTGTGCCACGTCTACCAGACGACGAGTCAGGTAACCGGAGTTCGCGGTTTTCAACGCGGTATCCGCCAGACCTTTACGAGCACCGTGAGTGGAGATGAAGTACTGAAGTACGCTCAAACCTTCACGGAAGTTCGCAGTAATTGGCGTTTCGATGATGGAGCCGTCCGGCTTGGCCATCAGGCCACGCATACCGGCGAGCTGACGGATCTGCGCAGCAGAACCCCGTGCGCCCGAGTCAGCCATCATGTACATCGAGTTGAACGACTCTTGATCGACTTCCACGCCATGACGGTCGATAACCTTCTCTTTCGAGAGGTTAGACATCATCGCCTTCGACACTTCGTCGTTGGCCTTGGACCAAAGGTCGATCACTTTGTTGTACTTCTCGCCCTGGGTTACCAGGCCGGAGGCGTACTGGCTTTCGATCTCTTTCACTTCATCAGTAGCAGCACTGATGATGCGGGCTTTTTCATCCGGGATAACGAAGTCGTTAACACCGATGGAAACGCCGGAAATGGTCGAATAAGCAAAACCGGTGTACATCAACTGGTCAGCGAAAATCACGGTCTCTTTCAGACCAACCACGCGGTAGCACTGGTTGATCAGCTTGGAGATCGCCTTTTTCTTCATCGGCAGGTTGACGACGTCGTAAGACAGACCTTTTGGCACAACCTGATACAACAGCGCACGGCCGACAGTGGTGTCGACGATACGGACATTGCTCACGCTGCCGCCGTCACGGTCGTTCACGGTTTCGTGAATCCGCACTTTGACCTTGGCGTGCAGTGCGGCTTCGCCGGCACGGAACACACGGTCAACTTCCTGCAGGTCAGCGAATACACGACCTTCGCCCTTGGCGTTGATCGCTTCACGGGTCATGTAGTACAGACCCAATACAACGTCCTGCGAAGGAACGATGATTGGCTCACCGTTGGCTGGCGACAGGATGTTGTTGGTCGACATCATCAACGCACGCGCTTCCAACTGGGCTTCCAGTGTCAGCGGTACGTGCACGGCCATTTGGTCGCCGTCGAAGTCGGCGTTGTACGCAGCACAGACCAGCGGGTGCAGCTGGATAGCCTTACCTTCGATCAGTACCGGTTCAAACGCCTGGATACCCAGACGGTGAAGGGTCGGTGCACGGTTGAGGAGAACCGGGTGTTCGCGAATCACTTCAGCGAGAACGTCCCAAACCTCTGGCAGTTCGCGCTCGACCATTTTCTTGGCCGCTTTGATGGTGGTCGCGAGACCGCGCATTTCCAGCTTGCCGAAGATGAACGGCTTGAACAGCTCGAGAGCCATCTTCTTAGGCAGACCGCACTGGTGCAGACGCAGGGTCGGGCCTACGGTAATTACCGAACGACCGGAGTAGTCAACACGCTTACCGAGCAAGTTCTGACGGAAACGACCTTGCTTACCCTTGATCATGTCAGCCAAGGATTTCAGAGGACGCTTGTTCGAACCAGTGATAGCGCGGCCACGACGACCGTTGTCGAGCAGGGCATCGACGGCTTCTTGCAACATACGCTTTTCGTTGCGCACGATGATGTCCGGAGCGGACAGATCGAGCAGGCGCTTCAAGCGGTTGTTACGGTTGATCACGCGGCGGTACAGGTCGTTGAGGTCGGACGTCGCGAAACGACCACCGTCCAACGGTACCAGCGGACGCAGGTCTGGCGGCAGAACCGGCAGAACGGTCAGCACCATCCACTCTGGCAAGTTGCCGGAACCCTGGAAGGCCTCCATCAACTTCAGACGTTTGGACAGCTTCTTGATCTTAGTTTCGGAGTTGGTTTGCGGAATTTCTTCACGCAGACGTCCAATCTCGTGCTCCAGGTCGATAGCGTGCAGCAGTTCGCGGACAGCTTCGGCACCCATGCGGGCATCGAAATCGTCGCCAAACTCTTCCAGCGCTTCGAAGTACTGCTCGTCGTTCAGCAGCTGACCTTTTTCAAGGGTGGTCATGCCTGGATCGATAACGACATAGCTCTCGAAGTAGAGAACGCGTTCGATATCACGCAGGGTCATGTCCATCAGCAAGCCGATACGGGACGGCAGCGATTTCAGGAACCAGATGTGGGCAACCGGCGAAGCCAGTTCGATGTGCGCCATGCGCTCACGACGAACCTTGGCCAGTGCGACTTCAACGCCGCACTTCTCGCAGATCACACCACGGTGCTTCAAGCGCTTGTACTTACCGCACAGGCACTCGTAATCCTTTACCGGGCCAAAGATCTTGGCGCAGAACAGGCCGTCACGCTCAGGTTTGAACGTACGGTAGTTGATGGTTTCCGGCTTTTTAACTTCACCGAACGACCACGAACGGATCATCTCAGGCGATGCCAGCCCAATACGGATGGCGTCGAACTCTTCGACTTGACCCTGGTTTTTCAGCAAATTCAGTAGGTCTTTCAAGGCCTTTCCTCCTGGCGGAGCAGAGAGCGGGCTAAATAGCCCCGCTCTCGATTCGCGTCACGTGTTATTCGGTTTCCAGATCGATATCGATGCCGAGGGAACGAATTTCTTTGATCAACACGTTGAAGGACTCGGGCATGCCCGGCTCCATACGGTGATCGCCGTCCACGATGTTTTTGTACATCTTGGTCCGACCGTTCACATCGTCCGACTTCACTGTGAGCATTTCTTGCAGAGTGTAAGCAGCACCGTATGCTTCCAGTGCCCAGACCTCCATCTCCCCGAAACGCTGACCACCGAACTGAGCCTTACCACCCAGCGGCTGCTGGGTAACCAGGCTGTACGAACCGGTAGAACGAGCGTGCATCTTGTCGTCTACCAAGTGGTTCAGCTTCAGCATGTACATGTAGCCAACAGTAACCGGGCGCTCGAACTTGTTGCCGGTACGGCCGTCGAACAGCTGCATCTGGCCGCTTTCTGGCAGGTCTGCCAGTTTTAGCATGGCCTTGATTTCGCTTTCCTTGGCACCGTCGAACACCGGGGTAGCCATTGGAACCCCGCCGCGCAGGTTCTTCGCCAGATCCAGGATTTCCTGGTCGGTGAAGGTATCCAGCTCTTCTTTGCGGCCGCCGATCTCGTTGTAGATCTCGTGCAGGAACTTGCGCAGGTCAGCAACCTTGCGCTGCTCTTCGATCATACGGTTGATCTTCTCGCCCAGACCTTTGGCCGCGAGGCCCAGGTGGGTTTCAAGGATCTGACCAACGTTCATACGCGAAGGTACGCCCAACGGGTTGAGGACGACGTCGACCGGGGTGCCATTGGCATCGTGCGGCATGTCTTCAACCGGCATGATCACGGAGACCACACCCTTGTTACCGTGACGACCGGCCATCTTGTCGCCCGGTTGGATGCGGCGACGGATTGCCAGGTAAACCTTGACGATTTTCAGCACGCCTGGAGCAAGGTCATCGCCCTGCTGCAGTTTGCGCTTCTTGTCTTCGAACTTGTCGTCCAGCAGACGGCGACGATCAACGATGTAGGCCTGGGCCTTCTCGAGCTGCTCGTTCAGAGCGTCTTCAGCCATGCGCAGTTTGAACCACTGGCCGTGCTCAAGACCGTCGAGTACTTCGTCGGTGATGTCCTGACCTTTCTTCAGGCCCGCGCCGCCTTCAGCCTTGCGGCCTACCAGGGCGGAACGCAGACGTTCGAAGGTCGCGCCTTCAACGATACGGAACTCTTCGTTCAGGTCCTTGCGGATCTCGTCGAGCTGGATCTTCTCGATGGACAGAGCACGAGCATCGCGCTCAACGCCGTCGCGGGTGAAGACCTGTACGTCGATGACAGTACCCTTGGTACCGGTAGGTACACGCAGGGAGGTGTCTTTAACGTCGCTGGCTTTTTCACCGAAGATGGCACGCAGCAGCTTCTCTTCCGGAGTCAGTTGGGTCTCGCCTTTCGGAGTGACCTTACCAACCAGGATGTCGCCTGCGCCAACTTCAGCACCTACGTAAACGATACCGGCTTCGTCCAGCTTGTTCAGTGCAGCTTCACCCACGTTCGGGATGTCTGCAGTGATTTCCTCAGGCCCAAGCTTGGTGTCACGCGCCACGCAGGTCAGTTCCTGGATGTGGATCGTGGTGAAACGGTCTTCTTGAACAACACGCTCGGACAAGCAGATGGAGTCTTCGAAGTTGTAACCGTTCCAGGCCATGAACGCGATGCGCATGTTCTGGCCCAGAGCCAGCTCACCCATATCGGTGGAAGGGCCGTCGGCCATAATGTCGCTACGCTGAACACGATCACCCTTACGCACCAGCGGACGCTGGTTAATGCAGGTGTTCTGGTTCGAGCGGGTGTATTTGGTCAGATTGTAGATGTCGACACCGGCTTCACCAGTTTCAACTTCGTCATCGGCAACACGAACCACGATACGGCTGGCATCAACGGAGTCGATCACGCCGCCACGACGGGCCACGACGCAAACGCCGGAGTCACGGGCTACGTTACGCTCCATGCCGGTACCTACCAGCGGCTTATCAGCGCGCAGGGTCGGTACAGCTTGACGCTGCATGTTGGAACCCATCAACGCACGGTTGGCGTCATCGTGTTCCAGGAACGGGATCAGCGACGCTGCAACCGAAACTACCTGCTTCGGCGAAACGTCCATCAAGGTGACGTCTTCCGGCGCCTTGACGGTGAATTCGTTCAAGTGACGAACAGCTACCAGCTCGTCGATCAGCATTTTCTTGTCGTTCATCGTGGCCGAAGCCTGGGCGATCACGTGATCAGCTTCTTCGATGGCGGACAGGAACACGATCTCGTCGGTGACCAGCGCGTCTTTAACCACACGGTACGGGCTCTCAAGGAAGCCGTACTGGTTGGTGCGCGCATAGGCAGCCAGGGAGTTGATCAGACCGATGTTCGGACCTTCCGGCGTTTCGATCGGGCAAACACGACCGTAGTGCGTCGGGTGTACGTCACGAACTTCAAAGCCAGCACGTTCACGGGTCAGACCGCCCGGGCCCAGTGCGGATACACGGCGCTTGTGGGTGATCTCGGAGAGCGGGTTGTTCTGGTCCATGAACTGCGAGAGCTGGCTGGAACCGAAGAACTCTTTCACCGCTGCAGCCACTGGCTTGGCGTTGATCAAGTCTTGCGGCATCAGGCCTTCACTTTCAGCCATCGACAGACGCTCTTTGACCGCACGCTCAACACGTACCAGGCCAACGCGGAACTGGTTCTCGGCCATTTCGCCTACGCAGCGAACACGACGGTTACCCAGGTGGTCGATGTCATCGACGATGCCTTTGCCGTTACGGATGTCGACCAGAGTCTTCAGGACCGCAACGATGTCTTCCTTGCACAGCACGCCTGAACCTTCGATCTCGGTACGACCGATACGACGGTTGAACTTCATCCGGCCGACCGCAGACAGGTCATAGCGCTCAGGGCTGAAGAACAGGTTGTTGAACAGGGTTTCGGCAGCGTCTTTGGTAGGTGGCTCGCCAGGACGCATCATGCGATAGATCTCGACCAGCGCTTCCAATTGGTTGCTGGTGGAGTCGATCTTCAGGGTGTCGGAGACGAACGGACCGCAGTCGATATCGTTGGTGTACAAGGTTTCGATGCGAACAACCTGAGCCTTGGCGATTTTTGCCAGGATTTCGGTGTTCAGCTCGGTGTTGCACTCAGCCAGGATTTCGCCTGTGGCCGGGTGAACGATGACCTTGGCGGTCGTGCGACCCAGGACGTAGTCCAGAGGCACGTCCAGCGACTTGAGACCGGCCTTTTCGATCTGGTTGATGTGGCGCGCAGTGATACGGCGGCCAGCTTCAACGATGACCTTGCCATTTTCGTCCTGGATATCCAGGACAGCAATTTCACCACGCAGACGCGAAGCAATCAGTTCCAGGCTGAGGGTTTCATCCTTCAGGCTGAAGACGTTGGTGGTGTAGAAAGCGTCCAGCACTTGCTCAGTGGTATAGCCGAGCGCGCGCAGCAGCACGGAGGCCGGCAGCTTGCGACGACGGTCGATACGCACGAACACGCAGTCTTTCGGGTCGAACTCGAAGTCCAACCACGAACCGCGGTACGGAATGATCCGCGCGGAGTACAGGAGCTTGCCGGAGCTGTGCGTCTTGCCGCGGTCGTGGTCGAAGAACACGCCCGGGGAACGGTGCAGCTGGGAAACGATAACACGCTCGGTACCGTTGATAACGAAGGTACCGTTTTCAGTCATCAGTGGGATTTCGCCCATGTAGACTTCTTGCTCTTTGATGTCCTTGATCGCTTTGTTCGACGATTCTTTGTCGAAAATGATCAGACGGACTTTTACCCGCAAAGGTACGGCGTACGTAACACCGCGCAACACGCATTCTTTGACATCAAATGCCGGTTCGCCCAGGCGATAACCGACGTACTCCAGCGCAGCATTGCCGGAGTAGCTGATGATCGGGAAAACGGATTTGAAGGCCGCATGCAGGCCCACGTCGCGGAACTGATCTTTGGTCGCTCCCGCCTGCAAGAATTCACGATACGAATCCAGCTGGATAGCCAGAAGGTACGGGACATCCATGACGTCCGGCAACTTGCTAAAGTCCTTGCGGATACGTTTTTTCTCAGTATATGAGTAAGCCATCAGCGTTCCCCAGCTTGGTCACCTGCTTGTTTGGCCCTCCCGACGGGAGCAGCCAGAAAATCTTGCAAACCCCTTGGTTTGCACCACCGCATCGGGTGGCTACAGCGCGTTAATGGCGGCGACCGAGTCGACAGCCAAGAACGGAAAAAGGCCGGTGGCATGAGCCACCAGCCATCAGCCTTCAGCTTAACGCTTGGGCTGGAGACGCAAGGTCGATGCTTACTTCAGCTCGACTTTAGCGCCTGCTTCTTCCAGAGTAGCTTTGGCTTTGTCAGCGGCGTCTTTCGACACAGCTTCCAGAACAACGCCAGGAGCGCCGTCAACTACAGCCTTGGCTTCTTTCAGGCCCAGACCGGTCAGTTCACGAACGGCCTTGATCACGTTTACTTTCTTCTCGCCAGCTTCCAGCAGCATGACGTTGAATTCGGTTTGCTCTTCAACAACGGCAGCAGCAGCAGCTGGACCGGCGGAAGCAGCGGCAGCGGAAACGCCGAATTTTTCTTCGAAAGCTTTGATCAGCTCAACAACCTGCAGAACCGACATTTCAGCTACGGCGTTGAGGATATCTTCTTGGGAGATAGACATTACTGTATTTCCTGAATTGGGGGACGGCCTACGCGGCCATCGAAATAAACAAAAATACGCGAGAGAAAATGCTCAGCCTTAGGCTGCGGCAGCTTCTTTTTGCTCGCGAACTGCAGCCAGAGTACGAGCCAGCTTGCTGGTAGCGCCTTGAATCACGCTCATCAGCTGAGAAATAGCTTCGTTACGGGTCGGCAGTGTTGCCAGTACGTCGATTTGGTTAGCTGCGAGGAACTTGCCCTCGAACGCAGCTGCCTTGATCTCGAACTTATCCTGACTCTTGGCAAATTCCTTGAACAAACGGGCAGCAGCGCCTGGATGATCTGTGGAAAACGCGATCAGAGTCGGGCCGGTGAACACGTCGTTGAGGACACTGTATTCAGTGTCAGCAACAGCGCGCTTGAGCAGGGTGTTACGTACAACACGTACGTATACGCCAGCTTCACGAGCCTCTTTACGGAGTCCGGTCATAGCGCTTACTGTCACACCACGGGCATCAGCCACGACAGCGGACAGAGCAGCTTTGGCAGCCTCGTTGACTTCAGCGACGATGGCCTTCTTGTCTTCGAGATTAATTGCCACGGGTTAAACTCCTGCTTGTTACCGTTTCATCTGGCCGAAGCCGGATGTCGTTTTGGTGTCTGATTCGGTAAGGAACCGGGAGCACCATCTGCGTAGGCTTGAGGTTTAAGACTTGCGCCGCCTACGGTCTTGGATAGCCCCCGCCAGGCAGGGACCCCAATTTTTTCAATTGACGCGATCGCTCACGCCAACGTGTGTCTTATACGTCCAGCGAACCTTGGTCGATGACCAGACCTGGGCCCATAGTGGTGCTCAGGGTAACGCGCTTGACGTAGATGCCTTTCGAAGAAGCTGGCTTGATACGCTTCAGATCAGCGATCAGGGCTTCAACGTTTTCCTTCAGCTTGACGGCATCGAAGCCGACTTTGCCAACGGAAGTGTGAATGATGCCGTTTTTGTCAGTGCGATAACGAACCTGACCAGCCTTGGCGTTTTTAACCGCGGTAGCTACGTCTGGGGTTACGGTGCCGACTTTCGGGTTAGGCATCAGACCACGTGGACCAAGGATCTGACCCAACTGACCTACAACGCGCATTGCATCCGGGGAAGCAATAACGACGTCATAGTTCAGGTCGCCGCCTTTCATTTCGGCAGCCAGGTCGTCCATGCCAACGCGATCGGCGCCAGCGGCCAGAGCAGCTTCAGCTGCTGGACCTTGGGTGAAGACAGCAACACGTACAGTCTTGCCAGTACCGTGTGGCAGCACAGTAGCGCTACGAACGACCTGGTCGGATTTACGTGGGTCAACACCCAGGTTTACAGCAATGTCAACAGACTCGCTGAACTTGACAGTCGACAGCTCGGTCAGCAGTGCAGCAGCGTCTACAAAGTTGTAGGCCTTGCCTGCTTCGATTTTGCCGGCGATAGCCTTTTGGCGTTTGGTCAGCTTAGCCATTACACACCCTCCACGTTAAGGCCCATGCTACGAGCAGAACCGGCGATGGTACGCACGGCTGCATCCATATCAGCTGCAGTCAGATCCGCGTTTTTGGTTTTCGCGATTTCTTCCAGCTGAGCACGAGTCACGGTGCCAACCTTAACGGTGTTAGGACGAGCGGAACCGCTAGTCAGGCCAGCAGCTTTCTTCAACAGAACCGAAGCCGGGGTCGACTTGGTTTCGAAGGTGAAGCTACGGTCGCTGTATACAGTGATGATCACTGGAGTCGGCAGACCTGGCTCAATACCCTGTGTACGGGCGTTGAAGGCCTTGCAGAATTCCATGATGTTCACGCCGTGCTGACCCAGAGCTGGACCGACGGGTGGGCTAGGGTTGGCCTGAGCGGCCTTCACTTGCAGCTTGATGTAAGCGGTAATCTTCTTGGCCATGAGGCACTCCAATTACGGGTTCGAACGCCTCAAAAGGCTCCCCGGTTACTTGCGCGTTTATCCCAGTGACGACAAAACCCCACAGCCTAGGCTGCGGGGTTGGGATGCTTGCTCAGCTAGACCTTCTCGACCTGACTGAACTCCAACTCTACCGGAGTAGAGCGTCCGAAAATGAGCACCGCCACTTGGATCCGGCTCTTTTCGTAGTTAACTTCTTCGACGGTGCCGTTGAAATCAGCAAACGGACCATCGGTAACACGAACAACCTCACCCGGCTCGAACAACGTCTTCGGCTTGGGCTTGTCGCTACCATCAGCAACACGACGCAGAATCGCTTCTGCTTCTTTGTCGGTGATCGGAGCAGGCTTATCGGCAGTACCACCAATGAAACCCATGACACGAGGGGTATCCTTGACTAAGTGCCAAGTACCTTCATTCATGTCCATCTGAACCAGCACGTAGCCCGGGAAGAACTTGCGTTCACTCTTGCGCTTCTGACCATTCCGCATTTCAACCACTTCTTCAGTGGGAACCAGAATTTCGCCGAAGCCATCTTCCATGCCTGCCAGCTTTACGCGCTCTAGCAAAGAGCGCATAACATGCTTCTCGTAACCCGAGTAAGCATGCACAACGTACCAACGCTTAGCCACGGGACACCCTTAGCCAACAATCAAGGAAACAAGCCAGCCGAGCAGGGAATCAAGCCCCCACAACAGCAACGCCATAACCAGAACAACAGCCACAACAATCAACGTGGTCTGCGTGGTTTCTTGGCGAGTCGGCCAAACGACTTTACGAATTTCGGTGCGAGCTTCCTTTACCAAGACCGCGAAAGACTTGCCTTTGGCAGTCTGCAGGCCTACAAAGGCAGCTACAGCAGCAAGGGCGAGCAAAGCGAGTACACGGTACAGGATCGGCGAAGCAGAATAGTACTGATTGCCAACAACGCCTACGACCACCAATGCGACTACTGCAAGCCACTTGACCAGATCGAAACGAGAGCTTTGAGCTTCAGCCTTAGGAGTCATCTATGAAGATCCTGTGAAAAGAAAGCCAGATACACCACGTGAATCTGGCAGGTCAGGAGGGAATCGAACCCCCAACCTACGGTTTTGGAGACCGTCGCTCTGCCAATTGAGCTACTGACCTAAAACAAAATCAGGCCGACCATTATGCAGGCCTGAAAAAGACTTTACAACAGCAAACCCCAAGAGACTTGATACCACCTGACATAAACGCCAGCTACAACAGAATCAAGCCGAGATAGCCGTTAAAACAAAGGCAGATATTTTCATATCTGCCTTGTTATATGGAGCTCTTGAGCGGATTTGAACCGCTGACCTCACCCTTACCAAGGGTGTGCTCTACCAACTGAGCTACAAGAGCAAAACACGCCGCACAACCTGCAAACTTGGAGCGGGTAGCGGGAATCGAACCCGCATCATCAGCTTGGAAGGCTGAGGTTCTACCACTAAACTATACCCGCGGAGCTTGCAGCTCACGCTAAAAATGGTGGAGGGGGAAGGATTCGAACCTTCGAAGTCGTAGACGTCAGATTTACAGTCTGATCCCTTTGGCCGCTCGGGAACCCCTCCTAAGCGAGCCGGCATTCTACATCACGCCGACCTTCTGTCAAGCATTTTCTCATTAAAAATATGAGGTTAGCTGCGTTGACGTTCGCTTCACGCTGTAGACCTTAAAGGTCTTCACTGCGAAGCGGGCGCCATTCTATGCAAACTATTCGAGAGTTGCAATGCCTTCGCACAGCATTATTTTATGTTTTAACTCATTGAATTCTTTAGCAAGGTTTTCAAACGGCAGATCCTCAGCCAGGCGTCGGCTTTCAGGGGCCACACGAAGCCAGTAACCGGATGCCTCAGGCGTGCTCAACAGTTGAACCTTGACCTTTATATCCAGGCTTGTAAGACGCTGCTCAACAGACTGTGCCTGACGCTGGTCGGCAAAGCCGCCGATGTATAAGCAGGTATTCTGCGCGTCAGGCGCTTTTGCTCGGTCGCGCCGAGACACCGAATCCGAGGATTCACTCAGCAGCCGAATATCCTGCTGAGGGCCACGATAAAGACTCAGGGGCGTGACATCCTTGGCGCGCAACGGAGCCTCTTGCTGATGCCAAACGTAATAGAAGGCATTAAGAACGAGTAAAAGTAAAAACAGCCAACGCATAAACACCTCAGGACAAAGGACACGCCATTGCCAGACCAACGAAAACCAGGTCCGGAACCAACCGCGCCTGCGGTACGGCATCCGTGACCAGATCAGCATCCCCACCCGTGAGGAATACGGTGAAATCATCACCCCAGTAGCTTCGGGCCAACTCAAGCTGGGTCAACACGAACCCCCTGAGCATCAGCGTACAGCCTCGCTCGACAGCCTCTGCGGTCGTGCGCCCAGGGGAAAGCCGCTCCAGGGCACGCTCAGCAGCCGCGTCGTCGTAGCGTATCTTGCGGGTGTGCGTTCGCAACTGGTTGCGCATCAACGGCATGCCGGGGCAAATGAAGCCTCCCAGGTGCTCGCCATTCCCCGCGATGAAATCTGCCGTGGCCGCAGTACCAAAATCCAGCACCAGGCACGCGCCCGGCGCCAGCTTGAAGCCTCCCAGCATCGCCAACCAGCGATCAAGACCAAGACGCTCGAAGTCTTCGTAGCCATTGCGCACTCCGGCCATCTCACGCGAGGATACAGCACAGGATACGACAACACCGAAAGCGCCTTGCAGCACCTCGACGAGCTTATTGGTTTCTTCCAAAGCCCGAACGCTCACCAAGCGGCAACGCGTCAACGACAGCCCAGGTAGCGCTGCCAGGCTTTCAATCAATGCGAAATCCGAACCTACAACACCTTCGGCGGATGCTTTCGCCTGATCCGATTCAAGTACGCGCCATTTGATAAAGCTATTCCCACAGTCGAGCTCAAGAATCATCACGCAACCTCAGGCTTAACTCACCACCGCTAAATATTTTTTCAACACCATCCACGCTCAAACGCAACGCACCCTGGCGGTCGACACCCAGGACCACCCCGTCAATACGATTGACTCCAGCAATGAGGGACACCGCCCTGTCCTGCCATAGGTGATTCTGCTCCCACTCTTCCTGAAGCGCCGCAAAGCCAGAGGCTGTATGTCGCTGCAGGTAGTTTTGCAACTGCAGACCCAGCTGCGCCACAAGTAGATTACGATCCACAGGAAGGCCCGTTTCCAGCTGCACCGACGTCCACTGCTGATCAACTGCAGTGGCTTTCTGCATATTCACGTTAATGCCGATCCCGAGAACAACGTGACAGATATCAGCAGGATCGCCCACCAACTCCAACAGGATTCCGGAAATTTTTTTCTGCCCCACCAGGACGTCGTTTGGCCATTTCAAGGCAGCCCCTTGCACCCCCGACTCACGCAGGGCCTGCATAACCGCAAGCCCCACAACCAGGCTCAGCCCCTCTAGCTGCCGCAGGCCGCCCTCGATGCGCAGCACGAGGCTGTAATACACATTCTGGGCGAACGGACTGACCCACTTGCGCCCCCGCCGGCCTCTTCCTGCGGTTTGTTGCTCCGCGAGCACTAGAAATGGCGCCGCGCACCCCGCATCGACAAGGCGCAAGGCCTCAGCATTGGTGGAGTCAATAGAATCAGAGATGTGGACGGGCCATGCCAATGAAGGCGCCTTCAGCGCAATATCTTCAGCATTCAAGAACACCAGCGGCGATGCCAACTGATACCCCCTGCCACGCACTTTGTGGATGGGCAAGTTTAACTCAGCCTCAAGATGCTGAAGCTGCTTCCATACAGCACTGCGACTGACGCCCAGGGCGGCGCCAAGTGCTTCCCCGGAGTGGAATCGGCCATCTTTCAGAAGTTTTAACAACGTCAGCATGCAAGTATCGCCTCACAATGAGGCACGCATGATAGCCATGCGCAGGGTCATTGCATAGAAAGGCCGGACCTTAGCACTGAAGACTATCGCGATGAGCCTCTTCGCACTTTTCGAGCGGACAAACAAAACCCCTGTCTGCGTAAGCAAACAGGGGTTCTGGAATTTAATCTTGACGATGACCTACTCTCA
>NZ_JAFCVO010000006.1:0-311679 GCF_049897085.1 Pseudomonas sp. PSPC3-2 | reverse complement strand
GCCGAGGTCAGCGGGCTGCTGCCGTCAGCGTTGCCGCCGTCGGTCGCGGTGTAGGTGAAGTCCGCAGTGCCGTGGAAGTCCGCGTTTGGTTTGAAGTAAACCGTGGCTTCGCCGTTGACTGCGTCAATCGAGCCGGTCACCGGTTTGGTCATCGCCGCGTCGGTGTAGAAGGTGCCGTTGGTAGGCGTGCCGACGGTGAACGATTTCACGTCCGTCGGGCTGTCTACGTCGGTGGCGGACAGTTTGACCGCGATGCCTACGCTTGGGTCTTCAGCACCGGTCGCGCTAGTGGCTTCAGCCACCGGCGCGTCGTTGACCGGGGTCACGGTGATGGTGCCGTTGGCTGGCGCCGACGTCAGCGGGCCGCCGTCGGTGGCGGTGTAAGTGAAGTCCGCAGTGCCGTGGAAGTCCGCGTTTGGCTTGAAGTAAACGGTCGCTTCGCCGTTGACCGCGTCAATGGAACCGGTCACCGGTTTGGTCATCGCCGCGTCGGTGTAGAAGGTGCCGTTGGTAGGCGTGCCGACGGTGAACGATTTCACGTCCGTCGGGCTGTCTACGTCGGTGGCGGACAGTTTGACCGCGATCCCTACGCTTGGGTCTTCAGCACCGGTCGCGCTAGTGGCTTCAGCCACCGGCGCGTCGTTGACCGCAGTCACGGTGATGGTGCCGTTGGCGGGAGCCGAGGTCAGCGGGCTGCTGCCGTCAGCGTTGCCGCCGTCGGTAGCGGTGTAGGTGAAGTCCGCGGTGCCGTGGAAGTCCGCGTTTGGTTTGAAGTAAACCGTGGCTTCGCCGTTGACTGCGTCAATGGAACCGGTCACCGGTTTGGTCATCGCCGCGTCGGTGTAGAAGGTGCCGTTGGTTGGCGTGCCGACGGTGAACGATTTCACGTTCTCCACGCCATCGATATCAGTAGCCGAAAGCTTAACTTCGATGCCTTGAACCGGGTCTTCGGAACCGGTCGCGGTAGTGGCCATGGCTTCCGGTGCATCATTCACTGCAATCACATTGATCGGCAGGGTGATCGATTCGGATTTCGGATCAGCGGTGCCGTCCTGCGCAGTCGCAGTGACAGTCAGGTTCACCAGGCCGTTGGCGTTTTCCGCCGGGTTGAAGACCAGGGTGGCCTTGTTCCAGTCGCTGATGTCGACGCTTTGATTGCCAGCCGTCGCTGTGAAGGTGTGACCCGGCGTGCCATCGGTGATGGTCGCGTTGACCGGGACACCACTGATTTCCAGCTTGAGCGTCTCGGAGCCATCCTTGTCGGTGGCGTATGCGTCGATGGTCGACAGCTTGATCGCATGGTCTTCCAGGCCGGTGTTCAGCACCTGGGTGACGCTGATGTTGTCCAGCACGCCGCCCACCGAGTTGTTTGTATCGCCAGCCGGGGCTTTGAATTCGAGCTTGGCATCGCCGTCAGCAGTGACCGGCACGACGAAGGTGTAAGTCTTCATGCCAACGGTGGTGGTGTCCAGGGTGCCGACTTTGACGCCGCCCCAGAATACGTCGATCACCGAATTGTCCTCGGCACCCGCACGTGGCGAGTAGTCGACCGAGATGGTGTAAGCCGTGCCGGCTTCCGCCTTGATGATGGTGTACAGGCTGGAGTCGTCGCCGGCGTTTTTCTCAAGCTCGATGACCTGGCTGTTGCCTGGGGTCTCTACGCCGTAGATGCTGCTTTGGCCGATTTCGACTTGGCCGTCGGCATTACCCGTGAGCCACGGAGTGCTCGGGGTGCCATTGACGGCCGGGTTGTTAGCATTACCTACCGCGACGTCGCCCCACGAACCATTGAGATTGGCGCCGTCGAAGTTGATCGAGGTCACCACGCCGCCGCCAAGCAGGCCCAGGTGCGGGGTGTCGGTAACCGGCGCGATCGTGATGTCGGCGGTGGTTACGGTACTCGATTTACCGCCGTTGTCGACCGCAGTGAAGGTCAGCTCGGTTTTGCCGCTCCAGTCGCCGGTCGGGGCGAAGTAAACCGCTGCCTTGCCGTCGGCACCCGCTGGCACCGAGTCGCCGACCTTGAGTTCAGTTTGCAGCGTGGCGTCGCTGTACAGCTTGCCGTTCTCCGGCAAGGTGGTAATGACGAAGTTGGAGACGGTACCGTCCACATCCTTGCCGTCCAGAACGATCTTGGCCGTATGGTCTTCATCGGCGGTGGTGTTGTCGGCCGATGCAATCGGCGCGTCGTTGAACAGGTCGATAGTGACCTTGCCGGTGGCGCTGCCGGTTTCCGGTGGTTCGCGATCCAGGTTGCCGCCGCCGACGTCAGTCACAGCGATGGTGACGGTACGATCGGTGCCGACAGGATTGTCGCCCGGGCTCTGGAAGGTGATGGCTTCAACCACCTTGACGAAGTCGGCGGCGCTGCTGCCGGTCGCCGAGTCGCTGGTGAGGGTGTAGACGATTTTCCCGTCAGCGGCGCTGCCGCTCTGGGTGATGGTAATGCCGGCAACGGCCAGGGCCTTGAGCACGTCGGTATTGCTGAGCACATCCCCCGAAGCCAGGTGGTCGACGGTGACCACGACTTTGCTGAAGGTGGTGTTGTCGACGTCTTTGATGGTCAGGTTTTCGACCAGCGCGACCGCGTCTTTTTGCTCAGTGAACGTGGTGCTGTCGAACTTGACCTCAGGCGGATCGTTCACCGGAACCACGTTCACCACGGAGGTCACGGGGGCCGAATCCAACTGACCGTCGTTGACGGTGATGGTCAGGGTGCGATTGGCCGGGTCCGGGTTCTCGCTTTCGCTGGCGAAGTGTACCGAACGCAGGACTTCCTGGTATTCAGCCGTGGTGGCCTCACCAGACAGGGTCAGGATGCCAGTGGCTTTGTCGTAGCTGACTGCAATTTTGGTGTTGCTGACATCTGCGATCAGCACATCGTCTGCCAGGTGGTTGACGAGTGTGACTTTGGCGCTTTGCAGGGTGCTGTTGTCGACGTCGCTGACGGTCAAGGTCGCCGCCACGTAGCCGCCAGGCTTGCCTTCAATATAGGTGTCGCCGAATGCGTTGGTCGAAGCGTTGCCCAGCACAGGAGCGTCATTAACCGCAGTCACCGTGATGGTGCCGTTGGCGGGAGCCGACGTCAGCGGGCTGCCGTTGTCAGTAATACCGCCGTCGGTGGCGGTGTAAGTGAAGTTCGCGGTGCCGTTGAAGTCCGCGTTTGGCTTGAAGTAAACGGTAGCTTCGCCGTCGACTGCGTCAATAGCGCCGGTCACCGGTTTGGTCATCGCCGCGTCGGTGTAGAAGGTGCCGTTGGTTGGCGTGCCAAGGGTGAAAGACTTCACGTCCGCCAGGCCATCTACGTCGGTGGCGCTCAGCTTGACCGCGATGCCTACGCTTGGGTCTTCAGCACCGGTCGCGGTAGTGACTTCAGCCACCGGCGCGTCGTTGACCGCAGTCACGGTGATGGTGCCGTTGGCGGGAGCCGACGTCAGCGGGCTGCCGTTGTCAGTAATACCGCCGTCGGTGGCGGTGTAAGTGAAGTTCGCGGTGCCGTTGAAGTCCGCGTTTGGCTTGAAGTAAACGGTGGGCTTCGCCGTCGACTGCGTCAATAGCGCCGGTCACCGGTTTGGTCATCGCCGCGTCGGTGTAGAAGGTGCCGTTGGTTGGCGTGCCGACGGTGAAAGATTTCACGTCCGCCAGGCCATCTACGTCGGTGGCGCTCAGCTTGACCGCGATGCCTACGCTTGGGTCTTCAGCACCGGTCGCGGTAGTGACTTCAGCCACCGGCGCATCGTTGACCGCAGTCACGGTGATGGTGCCGTTGGCGGGAGCCGACGTCAGCGGGCTGCCGTTGTCAGTAATACCGCCGTCGGTGGCGGTGTAAGTGAAGTTCGCGGTGCCGTTGAAGTCCGCGTTTGGCTTGAAGTAAACGGTGGCTTCGCCGTCGACTGCGTCAATAGCGCCGGTCACCGGTTTGGTCATCGCCGCGTCG
The DNA here is from genome assembly GCF_049897085.1 of Pseudomonas sp. PSPC3-2. Taxonomy (NCBI): domain Bacteria; kingdom Pseudomonadati; phylum Pseudomonadota; class Gammaproteobacteria; order Pseudomonadales; family Pseudomonadaceae; genus Pseudomonas; species Pseudomonas sp. PSPC3-2. Next base: position 307,742 of record NZ_JAFCVO010000006.1, on the reverse strand, counting down.
GTGTAGAAGGTGCCGTTGGTTGGCGTGCCGACGGTGAAAGATTTCACGTCCGCCAGGCCATCTACGTCGGTGGCGCTCAGCTTGACCGCGATCCCTACGCTTGGGTCTTCAGCACCGGTCGCGGTAGTGACTTCAGCCACCGGCGCGTCGTTGACCGCAGTCACGGTGATGGTGCCGTTAGCCGGAGCAGAAGTCAGCGGATTGCTGCCGTCAGCATTACCGCTGTCGGTCGCGGTGTAGGTGAAGTCCGCGGTGCCGTTGAAGTTCGCATTTGGCTTGAAGTACACCGTGGCTTCGCCATTGGTGGCATCAATAGCGCCCGTCACCGGCTTGGTCATGGCCGCGTCGGTGTAGAACGTGCCGTTAGTCGGCGTGCCGACGGTGAACGATTTCACGTTGGCCAGGCCATCCACATCGGTCGCACTCAGTTTGACCGCAATGCCCTGGGCCGAATCTTCAGCCCCGCCAGCTTCAACGACCGCGGCCACCGGCGCATCGTTAACCGGCGTCACCGTCACGTCCAGCGTGCTGCTCGAACCGGTATTGGTGGTGTAGCCGATCTGCGGCACTTCACCGTTGTAATCCTTGACCGGGGTAAACGTATACGCGCCATCCTTACCGATGGTGATGGAGCCGACACCTTCGATAAAGGCGACTTTGCCTGCGGCATACGTATTGCCGTCGACAGTAAACGTCGCGACGCTCAGCACGTTGTCGATGTCGCTGTCATTGCTCAGCACGTTGCCAGTGGCAGCCTGATCCTCGACAACGGTGTTGGTGTCCGCGACCAGCACGCTCGGATTGTCGACAGCGACCACTGTAGTAGTCGCGGCTTCCGGATTGATCGCCAGGTTTTCGTAGTTACCGCCGCTCGCAGCGGTGATGGTGGCGCTGATGCTCAGGTCTTTGCCGTCGGCCAGGTTCGCCGGCGTATCGACGCTGACGGTGCCCGTGGTTTTACCGGCTTCGATGGTGATGGTGGTGTTGTTGGACAGCGTGATGGTGACGTCGGTTTGCGCGGCGTTGTTCACGGTCGCGGTATAGACGATCTTGCCGCCCTCATCGACTGACGCGTTCGCGCTCAGCGTGACGGTGGTGGTATCGATGGTGTCCTTGATCAGTGTAACCGCCGGCGCCGGGTCCGTCGTAATGACCAGGTTGCCGCCGCCGGACGTGCCGGCGATGGTGGCGGAGATCGACGAGGCATCCAGGTAAGGCGTGTCATTGCCCGCGAACGTGACGTTCAGCGCACCCGAGGTCTGGCCGGCGGGGATCACGACGGACAGACCGTTGGACAAGGTGACGGTCAGGTCACTGGTCGGCGCCTGGGTGATAAACGCGGTATAGACGACGACGCCACCGGCTTCGGTGATGCTCGGCGTGGCGGTCAGGGTAATGGTGACGTCGCGCGCGGCGAGGCTGTTATTGGTAGCGGCGCTGAATTGATTGGCTGCGGCATCGGCTGCATTTAAGCCGGTCGTCGGATAACCGATAGTAGGGTTAACGGTGCCTGCGGTGGTCTCCAGCACGACAAAGCTATGGCCGCCGCCCACGGCGCCGTCCGCACCGGCGGCAGTTGGGCCAGCAGCGGCGGCTTCGAAGTCTTGGGTCGGGTCGGCACCGGCAGCGATGGCTTGCTGCAGTTCGGCAACGGAGGGGGCCGCCTGGGCAGTGGCGGCACTCAGGTCGGTCACCGAGTCAGGCGTGTTCGCGCTCCATTGAGTGTCACGACCCACGTCAAGGGTGCGGCCATCGGCAAGCTCCAGCGACACGGAGCCAGCAGGACCGGTTTCCACCAGTTCCCCTGTGAACAAGCGATCCCCTTCTACCAGCAGGCGACGAATCCCTTCCGGGGATACCGCAAACACTTGACCGACAATACTTTTGACGACCGCAACGCTGCTCATAAAAGACTCTCCGTGTATTACCGTGCAGGGGTATCCATCATGGAGACCGGCCTTTTTCTCTCGTGCCGATTCAATAGCTGGAGTACGTTAATCCCATGTAAAAAAAATTTGGCGTCAATAATTTGTTGTTTCAAGCGGCAAATTACTTTTCCGTCAAGGTATTGACCTATTTGACGCCATCCTAAACAATCCGCCCGGTAATGTCACATTGATATTTAAGCGGCATCGCGACTTTCTGTTTGCACCGTCCAGCTCCAATGACGAGCAGTGATTTCGGTTGCCACTCCAATGCACTATCCAAGTCTGTTGCGGTTTTTCAGGCAACCAATCCCCAGGGAAGAATCACAATGCGTTTGCACTTATTCAAAGCTTTGCCTTTTGCTCTAGCCGCCAGTTTCGTACAGGCTCAAACCCTGCCGGAGGCCATGCAGAAAGCGGTGGAAGTTCACCCGGAGATCCAATCGGGTGTCAATGCACGCATTGCTGCTGACTACCAAGTCGACGCAGCCAAAGGCGGCTACCTGCCTAAAGTCGACTTGCTGGGCGGTTATGGCCGTGAAAGCTCGGACAACACCACTACCCGCGCGGCCAGCAACAGCCACGATTGGAAAACCTTGAACCGCGGCGAGTCGACCATTCGTCTGCAGCAAAACCTGTTCCAAGGTTTTGGCACCCAAAATGAAATCGGCCGCCAACAAGCCACCGCCAATTCCCGTGGCTATGCGCTGCTCAACACGACCGAGCGCACCGCCCTGACGGTCGCCCAGGTTTATCTGGATGTCTTGACCCGTCGCGAGATGGTGCAACTGGCAGAAGAAAACCTGAAAAGCCACGAACGTATTTTTGACCAGATCAAATTGCGCACCAGCCGTGGCGTCGGAAGAATGGCGGACATGGACCAGGCCGAAGCCCGCCTGGCTCAAGCTCGAAACAACCTGATCACCGAACAGACCAACCTGGCCGACGCCAATACCAACTATATGAGCGTGGTCGGCCAAGACCCCGACCAACTCGAAAAGCCACTGGGTATCGTGACCTTGCTGCCGGCCAGCCTGGATGAAGCACGCCGCCAGATGATTGCGGACAACCCGGCATTGCGCTCTGCCGAGTCGGATATCACCGCCGCTGAAAAGCAGTACGAATCCGCCAAGGCGACCTTCTACCCGCGCTTTGATGCCGTGCTGCAACGTTCGGCCAACGACAACATCGCCGGCGACCCAGGCCATGACAACAGCTATTCCGCCATGTTGAACATGCAGTTCAACCTGTTCAACGGCGGCAGCGACAAGGCCAACCTGCAATCCAAGGCCTCCCAGGCCACCCAGGCGCTGGATATCCGCAACAACGCCCTGCGTCAGTTGAACGAAGAACTGGGCCTGGCGTGGAACGCCTACAATAACGCCACCCAGCAAGTACCGATCGCGCAGGAATACGTGGACCGCAGCACGCGAGTACGTACCTCGTATCAACAGCAGTTCAGCCTCGGTGAGCGTACACTGCTCGACTTGCTCGACAGCGAGAATGAACTGTTCACCGCTCAGCAGCGTCTGGCGCAGATCAAAAACCTGCAGCTATATACGCAGTATCGAATCAAGGCCGACATGGGCCAACTGCTGAGAAGTCAGGGCGTGGTAGCGCCGATGGCATCGGTTGTGCAGAACGATATTAAACCGTCGGTAAACCTGCCAGGGATGAACTGATTCTTGACGGCGTTGGACCACTCAGCAGTAAGAGAGAGTCAGCTTGGATTCTGAAATAGGTGTGGCGCAACTCAACCATGACCCGCGCAGTCAGCATGACGACCCCCTGCTGGATGGGTTGTTGACACTCTGTTCACTGCATTACAAACCCGCCAGCCGCGCGATGCTGACCACTGGGCTGCCACTGGCGGCCCAGCGTCTGAGCGCCGAGTTGCTGCCGCGTGCAGCCGCTCGGGCGGGTTTGCAGGGCCGGTTGCTGCAACGCAAGCTGGAACAGATTCCGTCCATCGCGCTGCCCGCCATGCTACTGCTCAAGGGAGGGCGCAGCGCGGTGCTGTTGGGATGGGACGGTGACACGGCGCGCCTGCTGCTCAGCGAAAGCGACGGCGGCGAAGTACACGTCGCCCGTGAAGTATTGAGTCAAGATTACAGCGGTCGGGTATTTTTCGCCCAACCGCAGCATAAATTTGACATCACCAGCGGCACGCTGATCCCGCGCGCACGCTCGTGGTTTCGAGACACCCTCAAGCGCTCGCGCTGGCTCTACGCCGACGCGATCGCCGCGAGCCTGGTGATCAACCTGATCGCCCTGGCCGCACCGCTGTTTGTGATGAACGTGTACGACCGCGTAGTCCCTAACCAAGCCACCTCGACCCTGTGGGTGCTGGCTATTGGTATCTGCGGCGCCTACCTGTTCGACCTGCTGCTCAAGAGCCTGCGCAGTTTATGCCTGGACCTGGCGGGCAAAAAAACCGACCTGATCATTTCCGCGACGCTGTTCGAGCGCATCGTGGGCATGGCGATGAAAGTACGCCCGGCACGGGTCGGCAGCTTTGCGCAGAACATCCATGAATTCCAGGGGATGCGCGATTTCCTCACCTCGCTGACCCTCGCGAGCCTGATCGACCTGCCCTTTACGCTGATCATCCTGGTGGTGATCGCCATGCTCGGCGGCCACCTGGTGTGGATTCCGATCATCGCCTTCCCGCTGGCCCTGGGTATCGGCCACATGCTGCAAAAACCGCTGACTGCGACACTGGAGCGCACCATGGCCCTAGGCGCCGAGCGCCAGTCGAGCCTGATCGAAACCCTCGCCGGGCTCGATGCGGTCAAGGTCAATAACGCAGAAAGCGAACGCCAGTATCAATGGGAACATACTATTGGCACCCTCAGCCGCCTGGAACTGCGGGTCAAGGTGTTGTCCGGCCTGGCCATGAACATCACCTTGCTGATCCAGCAAGTGGCCGGCGTGGCGATGATCATTTTCGGCGTGTACCAGATCATTGATGGCGTCCTCAGCATGGGCGGCCTCGTCGCCTGCTACATGCTCAGCGGCCGCGCACTGGGCCCGCTGGCCCAACTGTCGGGCCTGCTGACGCGTTACCAGCAAGCCAAGGTGACGATGGTCTCGGTCGACCAGATGATGGAGTTGCCGCAAGAACGCAACTACGACGAACGCCCGCTCAGCCGCAAGGCACTGCAAGGCGCGATGACGTTCCGCGAAGTCGACTTCACCTACCCGAACCAACAGACCCTGGCGCTGCGCGGCATCAACCTGAATGTAAAGCCGGGCGAGAAAATCGGCATCATCGGGCGCAGCGGCTCGGGTAAAAGCTCGCTGGCCAAACTGCTGGTCGGTCTTTACCAGCCGGATTCGGGCTCATTGCTGGTCGATGGCGTGGACATTCGCCAGATCGATGTCAGCGAATTGCGCCATAACATCGGCTATGTGGCCCAGGACATCCAACTGCTGGCCGGCACCTTGCGCGACAACCTCGTCTCGGGCGCGCGCTACGTGGATGATGAAATGGTGCTGCAAGCCGCAGAACTTGCCGGCGTGCATGAATTTGCCAGGCTGCATCCGCAAGGTTACGAACTGCAAGTGGGCGAACGCGGGCAAAACCTCTCCGGCGGCCAGCGACAAAACGTCGCCCTCGCCCGTGCGTTGCTGTTGAACCCACCGATCCTGCTGCTGGACGAACCGACCAGCGCCATGGACAACACCGGCGAAGAGCGCCTGAAACAGCGCTTGCAGTCGGTCATCGAAAACAAGACGGTGATTCTGGTTACGCACCGCGCCTCACTGCTGAGCCTGGTGGATCGCCTGCTGGTGATCGACCGTGGCCAGATACTCGCAGACGGTCCAAAAGCGGCCGTTATGGAAGCACTGAAAAAGGGGCAAATCAGTGTCGCTTAATTCCGGCCCACGCCGTTTGAAAGACGTCATCTTCGGCTATTTCAGGGGCACCGACTCGCTCGAAGACCAACCCTTGCCCGAAGTCGAAAAAGCCCTGGTCGACGACGCCCCGCGCATCGTGCGCCTGACCATTTGGGGCGTGATCGGCTTCTTTGTGTTCCTGCTGCTGTGGGCACACTTTGCGATCATCGATGAAGTGACCAAAGGCGAAGGCAAGGCGATCCCCTCCTCGCGCATCCAGAAGATCCAAAACCTGGAAGGCGGCATCGTCGCTCAGATCTACGTGCATGAAGGGCAAATCGTCGACGCCGGTGCGCCACTGGTACGCTTGGACGACACACGCTTTGCCTCCAACGTCGGCGAAACCGAAGCCGACCGCGTGGCCATGGAGCTGCGTGTGGAGCGCCTCAGCGCAGAAATCGAAAATCGCCCCCTGAATATCACCGAAGACGCGCGCAAAGCGGTGCCCAATCAGGCCTCGAACGAAGAGTCGCTGTACCTGAGCAGGCGCCAGCAACTGTCGGACGAAATCGGCGGGCTGCAACAACAACTGCTGCAACGCCAGCAGGAACAGCGTGAATTTGCGTCCAAACAGGAGCAATACCGCAACAGCCTGAGCCTGCTGCGCCAGGAGATCAGCATGTCCGAGCCACTGGTACAACAGGGCGCGATCTCGCCGGTAGAAGTGCTGCGTCTCAAGCGCTCCGAAGTGGAAACCCGCGGCATGCTCGACGGCACCACCCTGGCCATCCCTCGCGCCCAGGCCGCCATCAACGAAGTGCAACGCAAAATCGACGAGACCCGCGGCAAATTCCGCAGCGAAGCCCTGGGTCAACTGAATGAAGCGCGCACCAACCTGAGCAAGGCCCAGGCCACATCCAAAGGCCTGGAAGACCGCGTCAGCCGCACCATGGTCACCTCGCCCGTGCGCGGCATCGTCAAGCAAATGCTGGTCAACACCGTGGGTGGCGTGATCCAGCCCGGCAGCGATATCGCCGAAGTCGTACCGCTGGACGACACCTTGCTGGTAGAAGCCAAAATCCGCCCGCAAGACATCGCCTTCCTCCACCCCGGCCAGGAAGCGATGATCAAATTCACCGCCTACGACTACACCATCTACGGCGGCCTAAAAGGCAAACTCGAACAGATCGGCGCCGACACCGTGATGGATGAAGAGAAGAAGAACACCTTCTACCTCATCAAACTGCGCACCGACCGCAGCCACCTGGGCACCGACGACAAACCCCTACTGATCATCCCCGGCATGGTGGCCTCCGTGGACATCATCACCGGCAAGAAGAGCATCTTGAGCTACCTGCTCAAGCCGATCATCAAGTCCCGTGCAGAGGCCATGCACGAGCGTTGATCGGGGCAACTTGTTGCTGGAACAGCAGGTAAATGCAGGGCAATGTGCGAAAACTTGGGTTTTCGCAAAAATAGTCAGATTTCAGGGGTTTACAGAACTTTTTCAATCGCTATAATCGTCGCCCTAACACGCCGGTATAGCTCAGTTGGTAGAGCAACTGACTTGTAATCAGTAGGTCCCGGGTTCGACTCCTGGTGCCGGCACCATTTAAAAACAAAGGCTTGCAGCGATGCAGGCCTTTGTTTTTTGTGTCAGACGTAACAAGGCACGTAACAAAAGCTGACTTGTATGTCGGCTTTCAGCCATCGGAGGCAATGTATGAAGCAGGAAGGCACCATTTCTCTTGAGCGTTGCCCCCACTGCAGCACCGCAAAGCCCAATCTGACGTATGCATCCCATTTTGAGACGAGCAACTCTAGCGGCAATTTCCGTCGCAATTGGGCTTGCTATGTCTGCAGAACGTGCGGTGGGGTAATTCTTACCACTGCCATGATTGACGAGAGAAGCAGGCCCCAGGCCATTCATGAGATGTGGCCAACGCCAGCTTCCGTAGACGCAACTATTCCTCAACGTGCCAAGCAATATCTTGAGCAGGCGATCGCCAGCATCCATGCGCCATCTGGAGCAGTCATGCTGGCTGCATCGGCTGTAGACGCGATGCTTAAGGAAAAGGGCCTCAAAGAGGGCAATTTGTACGGACGGATTAATCAGGCGGCAACTCAGCACCTGATCACCCAGGAGATGGCAGCCTGGGCACACGAAGTCCGACTCGATGCAAACGATGAGCGCCATGCAGACGAAGGGGCCGATTTGCCCAATACAAGCGATGCGACGCGCGCCACCGAATTTGCACTTGCCCTAGCTCAATTCCTGTTCGTTCTTCCGAGTCGAGTCGCAAGAGGTCTGGGCAAGTAATACTTCAAAGGAGCGCTGGCCAGGTTGTAATAGCCCGGCGTCCTGAGGAATAGTCCGCCCGAAATAGGGTCGCCGCTGTGAGTGTGCACGTCGAGCGTCCCCCCCACCCTATACACGGGAAAAAATTCTCCGGTGTGCACCTCAAAAGTGCGTCAGAAGTGTAAGTGAGATTTTAGAGCCTCTTCAAACCCTTACAAATCAATGGCTTGAGCCACAATAAAAATAGTAAGTCGACTGTAAGAACACCGTCTGAGCCACACAGTTTGGCACTGTAAGTGCGCACAGCAATAACCTATTGATTTATAACGACATTTCTTTAATGCGCTCTCAGCTGACGCTTTTAGACGGCACAACTGTAAGCGACGTACCCCACGGAATACGCGGGCTCCAGGACTTTCTTTCACCCGTAGACGCCACTTACGTGTCAGGAGGGGGTGACCCAGGAAATGTTTTTTTCGGGAACCTCGAAGGTATGCTGCAAACCACGCCCAGCCCTTTGACCGATCCGGAGAACAGCAATGAGTAAGCCCCACCCACAAGCAGCACTACCGAAGATCAGCGTCGTTAAAGACGATCGACATTGGCGCGTAGATTGGGACTATCAGGAAGCTCCGGAAAGCCGAATCCTTACCAAGAAGGCAGAGTTCTTAGACGGGTATGTTTGCGGCATCCTGGCTACCCTGGGACTCTCAGCAGGCGATCTATGCCGACCCTCGGCCCGCGTTGGCACAGTTAGGAGGGTGGAGGAGGCAACGGCATTAAAGCTGGCTCAACTGCTTAAAAGTCTCTTACACCCCGTGGTTGAGGAGGAACATTGCAGGCTGGTGAATGAGGCGAATCTCCCGCATATTCGTTTCCAGGCCGAGCGAGACGCAGTGAAAGCCTCTGAAACTCAGTAAACCTGATCCAGCCCCCGCCAGCAGCGGCTTGTAGCTCTTTACGCCCTCAGCCTTACTCAGAGCGCAGAACTCATGTTTTTGAGCTGCACTCAAAATGAAAATAGAGGTTTCGGCTTGTTTTCTTGGCGTGCGCTCAGGCCGGCCGGGGCATTTAGAATCTCATCATCACCGAGGACGTCGTGCCACGCGATGCAAGCGCATGACATTTCTCTGCAATACCTTTCACTTTGTGCAATCACCAAACGCCCCACAGCCCCCGCAGCGGGCTTGGGCGCGGGCATGGTTTGCACCACCACCTGGCTTTGCACAAAAAAGGGACGCAGAGCCCGTCGGCGGGAGGGGGATAAGTGCTTTTTCATAGCGATTTTTCTCGCCCTCAGACTTTTGTTTAGCTAAAAATGCGTGCACGTTGATTCGGTTTGAACAGAACGCACTATCTTGTTGTAGATCGGTAAACCCTCCAGCCAGGTCAACCGTGACGGGCAGCAAACGGCCAAGGGCGGATTGATACCTCGCCCCTTCGGAAGATTGCTTCAGATAGACCAGAGGCGCCCCGCCGGCCTCGAAGTCACCACTAAGTGCCGGAGCAAGAGAATTTAGCCATGCTTACTGATGTCTTCTTTCGCAGGTATGCGAATCGCCCAATGTTCGAAAGCGTCGGACAAAACGAATCTGCACTTTTTGTGCAGTCATACAGAATCGTCAACGAGCAGATTTGGAAGTACTACGGACACAGCCAGAAGGTCGACGAAGGCGTTAAGAAGACTTGGACTGATATTCACGACCGTTTGGCGATGGAGATCGGGCTCAAGGAACTGTCGCCGAGGTACTACTCCTATCAAACCGAGTATATGGGCAAGCCTCACACGAACTCGGGTTTGTACAATATCAACCTAGTGGTCGAGCAGTGGCTCAACCTCAAGTTTACTGCCGGCCTGGACCCCGACATGTTCGTCAAGCGCCGACTAAGCTTCGTCGAATTGGCCTTCCGCACCCGAGAGGAGCAGGTAGCTCAAGCAAATTCCGAGTTTCCGCGCCAGCTGGCCGACGCCGAAATTCAAGATAAGAAACCCAGGGGGTCCATGACAGTTCCTGGCTCGCGATGCAGCGGCGTTCGAGCTATTAATGAGCACTTGAACAGCACGTTTGCAGCCCATGTGAATGAGCTGAACGAGCGCCTAAAGCAAGCGGGTATGCCTCTGCACTATCACAATGGGTACTTGCAGATCACACAGGATGCGCAGCTTCAGGAACATGTCGAGCAGCCATTCTGGCTCTTGGTCAACGACGCTCAATGGAAGAACGTCAGCATAGACATGGCCGAGGCGATTGATCGCAGAGACACCGGTGGCCGAGACCCATCGTTCTATGCCGCCAAGGCACTGGAAAGCACGATCAAAATCATTTGCGAACTCAAAAAATGGACTACCAATCATGAGAAAGGTGTGTCTGATTTCCTGAATCATCTTGAGAGTAAAGCGAATGGCGCATTCATAGATGGCTGGGAACGGCAATCAATGCAGCGGTTTTACAGCGACGTGCGAAACGACTTGGGACATGGACCCGGCTCAAAAGACATGCCGAACTTCACAACGCAGCAGATAGATCAAACCATCGAGTTTTGCATGTCTTGGGTCAAGAGCTTGATCAAGCGGCTATAGAAGCAGGGGCCGATGGCCCCTGCTGTGCTGCGCTACAACTGCTGAAGGATTCTGATCAAGCGGATCGACCAATACGCGGTCTGCAATGCTCGAATCAGCTCTTCAGGAAGGTATCGGCTAATGAATGACTTCATTGGCAAAAGCTCCAAGGGAAAACAAAAAGCTGTGCTTCTATAAAAGAGCCCACAGCACTTCCCACTCGTTTAGTGACTCACCCTGTAACGTTGCAAACAATATGCTTACAACGTTTACTTTTAATCGCACCAATTACGCTAATGCAACTTACGCAACTTTAGCCATTTATGGTCAACCGTTTCGGGTTGACGGGTTCGTCACATAGCCATACCCTTTGAGATTCCGGTAACAAAGAAGTACAGCTTCGAATGGTTGAGGGATGCTACCACAGCCATTCTGCGAGCAACCAGCCAGCCTGGTGCATCTTAGAAGCACAATAAAGCCCGCGTCTAAGCGGGCTTTGTCGTATCTGGTGCTGTGAGATCACGCATTTTTGAGCACCGCCTCCTGCAACATAAGGGTTTGACTGGGATCTTGCTTATATTTGTAAACCGTATTCGGTTTACAAGGTAAACACTTGTAAACACCACTACCGCCCAGCATTTCAGACGAACGGTAATGCAATGTTTTATTCTAGAATTTTACATCTACTGACTACGACACTTATGAGGCCCTCATGAGGCCCTCATTACTCCCCATTAAGACTTAAACGACATTCACTGCTCTGTAAACCGAGCGAGCTAATTATCTTTTTATAGAGTAATCATCTTTAACTTCGCACCTAATGCTCCTGCTTTAACTGCATTTCCGTTGAAAGCCACAGCATCACTTGGCGCCGGCGTTGGACCCGGTGTGTGAGTATGCGCAGCCAGTTGCGCGCTCAACTGCTGCACCAGGTCGAGCAAATCACACAGCACCTGCAGCACGCTCACCCCTTCGGATCCCAACCAGATCTTGGGCGCGACTAGCCGCTGGCTGACCGCCGCCACGCTCTTACGCAGCCCCTGAATACTTTCCTCCATATCCCCACCCACCGTGGCGTTATGCTTCTGCCCTACCACCAGGTTCAAATCCCGCCCGGTTGCCTGGTGCAAATCATCCACCGCAGCCAGGCTCGCAGACCCACCCGACAGCAGCTTGAGCGCGCCCAGCGCCTCGATCGTCTTGATCCCACCCACTGACTCTGTGGAATGGTCGTCCACCGTCCTAGTGTGATTCTGGAACGTCTCAATATTCCCCATAGCCTCTACTTCCCGCTCGATCGCCTTGTCCCGGATCTTGCCGTCAGTCTGGCGCAGCCAGTTGCCATCGGCGTCAACGCGCTGCTGACAGGCTTCGCTGTGCTGCCACACCTGGTCGCCCTTCGGCACGCTGGGCATGCTCAACCCGTGGGGCAGGATCGTTTGGATATAGGGCTTGTGCGGCAGGCCGTAGGCAAAGCACACCACTACTTGGGTGCCCTCTTCCGGGAAGGCATAGATGCCCATCTCTTCGCCACCGGTGGGCAGTGGCAACGGCACGCCTGCCAGGATCGGCAGCTTGGTGTCTGGCTCGCCGTCTGGCCCCATGACCTCGATGTCGACCGCATAGCGCGGGCGGAAGTCGTCACAGATCCCGGCGCCGGCCGGAGCGTCGGCCACGGCGACAACCCGGGCAAAGCGTGGCAGGTGGTAACCGCCGGTGAGTTCAGGGAATTGTCGTTCTACGCTGCGGCGGATTGCGTCGTCCATCGGATGGCCATCTGGTTGTCGATGAGCGCCGCACTGGTGATTCGCTCGCCGTGGTTGATCGTTGCACCTGGTCGCAACCCGGGAAGGGCTGCAATCATTGCGCTTTGGTTGCCCTGGTAGCCGTCGAACAGCTCCACCGGCAGCTGCAGCGGCGAGCGAACGCCAAAGAAGCTGTCGGCCCAACTGCCCACAAACACTTCCCCGTCACCCTGCTGCTGCCAGATGAAGTCGGGGATGTTGAAAACCCGGGCCAGGCTGTCCATGGCTTGGTATCCGGCAGCCAGGCTGTAGAAGAATGGCGCCTTGACCCCGGCGTAAGGCCGTTCCGGGACGCGAAAGCGAAGGCCGGTGTGCTGGCTGATTTCGACCAAGACGGCGCGCAGGTCGACTTGGCGCAGGTTCAGCGGTAGCGGGTTTCCGGCGTCCGTGTTCATACCTTTCCCGCATGCAACGTTGTGGAGCAATAAGGCTCAAACCACAGACGGATAGCAAAACCACCAATCTATTTTCCTGATTGCTCCCCACCGCTCACCACGCTACCCTCCACTCTGTCGCTGCCAATTCAGCGATCGGGCCTGAGAACCCCGCAAGATGCAGGCGCACCAAGCGCCCCAAAACCCGATTTGCAGGCGTTTTTTTTCGCCCACCATTTCGTGCAATGGCGGCTGTGCGTGGGAGACCTTCGGGTCTGCCGGGTTCCTGTATCTCCGGTTTCTCAGCCTGCGCACAGCTGCCACCCATTCGCCTGAGAACGAACGTGGTAGCTCTCACTTGATATGGGAGTTTTACCAATGACCGCTACAAATCCATCTGCATTAACCACCCTCGGTGTCACCCCCTTCTCCTTTCACTCCGACCAACCTCTGTTCCGCGTCAACAGCGGTGTTTCTCTGCATGAAGCCTTGCACCACGTCTCCGACTTACTCCATGTCGCCAAGCTACTCGCGGAAGATGCGGCGATGGTGCGGGAGACGGATCGTTATGCCTGGGCGTCGCATTATCTGCAGGAGATGAGCAAGGCGGTGATTGATGACGTGGTGAAGGTGTTGGCGTCGCCTTGCAACGCTGAGTAACGGTCTCCAAGCCCCACACAAAACGCCTCGGACGGTACAGACCAAGGCGTTTCAGTTTACGGAGGCAACCCACGCACAGAAATATGGCACTTCGCCACCACCCCAATTGACACCCCCTCCCCACCACGTTAAAACCCCTGTCTTGCTTGTGCTTTTTATCAAGACATGGATGTTGTCGACCCCCCGCTGTTCAAACATCGCCGCTATTGGCTGGCCGCCATCATCGCGCAGCTGGCGATCCTCGATTCTTTCGGCCTGGCCAGTTCCAGCGACAAGGCGTCGGCGCAGTGGCTCAACCGTATGTTCGCCTGTCACTACGCCAATGACGGCTAGCAGCGGGTGGCGGTGGTGTTGATCGATGATGCGCACCTGATGCGCAACGCAACCTCCTGGCCGATGCCCTATGGCGAGCAGAGCAAGTTGTTCAAGCGCTTGCCGGCGTTCAAACCCAAGGCGGTGTTTGTGGATTTGCTGTATAGCCATGACCACTCTTTCGGCGATCCGGCACGGGGCAGTCAGTTACTGGCGAATGTGTTCGGGAAATAGGGGTCTGACCCCGTTTTCACAACGAGATTTGTGCAACGCCTCGGGCTCGCCGTGGTTGCGGCCTGAGGCTCACCTGCAACCGCTTACTCGCGGACGACTTATTGATGATGGGAAAGAAATCGTGAATCTGGATCAGTTGTTTGAGTGTTGGCGACTTGAAGTATCAAACAAGAAGCGGGTGGGAAGCCGGATAGGGCTGTTCTCGAACATCGTTCGCCGGGCCAGAAAGGACAACAAATTGCGCTTCCTGTTCTCTTTCCGGCTTGCCCAGTATCTCAATGGGAAGGGTGGATTCTGGGCTGCACGCGCACGCCGGATGCAGCAAAAGCTGAATCTCAAATACGCGGTTGATATCGACCTTGGCGCGGTGATTGGTCCTGGGCTGAGAATTGCGCATCTACCAGGTGTTGTGATCACCGGCCACGCCAGGATCGGCCGTAACTTCTTCATTCGGCAAAACACAACTGTGGGTGTCAAAACGCTTGGGCTGGACCATTACGATCTGAGGATCGGCGACAACGTCAGCGTGGGGGCAAACAGTTGCATCATCGCTGACAAACTGGTGGTGGGAGACAACGCCACTATCGGGGCGATGTCCCTGGTCAACAAAGACGTGCCAGCGGGTTGCGTCTTCTACAACAAACGGGAAGCATCGACCAGCCCCTCCACGCCGCCGCATAGCTGACGCCGTTGGCAAGGGGAAATAGGGGTCTGACCCCGTGTTTACAGGCCATCAAGGACCGGAGCCTCGCAGGCCCGTCGACCTATGACCTGATGATCAGCGACCACCTCAAGCGCGGCGATGGCAAATCGGCGCTGGCGATGATCGACAAGGCCGAACGCAACCTGGGCTCGGAAGAACGGTTCATCACCGAGAAGTTGCTGGCCAACCAGCAATTGCAGAACGCGCAGCAGGCGCAAACCGTGCTGCGCAAGTGCGAGCAATACCCGACCCGCAAGGCAAACTGCAAGAAACTGGCGCCGGCCAAAGCCTGAGGTTGACCCACCGACATAAAAAAACCCCGAACCAGTCGGGGTTTTCTATCGCCTGCAATCAGGCGCGACGCCGGATCAATTAGAAAACGTTGATCGGGTAGTCGACGAACAGACGGTATTCGTTGCCGCCTACGTTGTAATCACTGGCGTTGTTGGAAACGCGCAACCACGAGGCACGAGCACGCAGGCTCAGGTCTTTGACCGGGCCGCTCTGAACGATGTACTTGAACTGGTTCCAGATTTCACGCTCGGTGCCATCGCCACGGCCGCTGCCGTCGTCGATGTTGGTACCGCGAACGTAAGCCACGTTGTAGGTCAAGCCAGGCACACCGAAGGTAGCGAAGTCGATGCCGTAGGCCGCTTGCCACGAACGCTCGTCCTTGCCGTTGAAGTCGGACCAGTAGGAGTTGGCCAGCAGGATGGTGTTGCCACCGTCGCCGATGCCGCCAGCGTTGCGGTATCCGCCGTACAGGTAGCCGGTGTCGCCGGTGCTGCGCTGGTGAGCGACGGTGAAGCTGTGCGGGCCGACAGCCCACGTGGCGCCCAGGCTCCAGATTTTGTTGTCGCGGGCGTCCGCATCACCTTGGTTCTCCAGGGCGAAGCTGCGATCCAGCTTGGTTTTGTAGCCGTTGAAGTCAAACGTCAGCGACTGCTTTTCTGGCAGGGCCAACACGTAGTTGACGTTGACGTATTGCTTCTTCAGCACGTCCTGCATGTCGGAGGCGTACAGCGCTGCCGACAGGCTTTCGGTGAATTTGTAGCTACCGCCGATGTAATCGATGCTTTTCAGACGGCCACTGTCGGTACCTTCGGCGCTCTTACGCGCTTCTTTGGTGAAGTGACCGCCATCCAGTTGCAGACCTTCGATCTCTTTGGAAACGATCGAGGTACCGGTGTAGGTTTCCGACAACAGACGAGAGTTGTCGTAAGCCAGCACGGGCACGTTCGGGAACTGGTCACCGTACTTGAGCACCGTGTTGGAAAGGCGGAACTTCACCGCCGCGCCGCCTTTGGCCAGGTCGTTGGCGGCTGAGCCGCTGTCGCCTTGCTTGAAGAAGTCGATACCGCCCGCGCCGCTGCGGCCTTTACCGCCGTCCAGGCGAATGGCGTACTGGCCAATCACGTCCACACCCACACCGACGGTGCCTTGGGTGAAGCCGGACTCAAACTTGCCGATGAAGCCCTGGCCCCATTCGGCTTTGTCTTGCTTGCCGTTCTTGTAGTCACGGCTGATGTAGGCGTTACGTGCTGCGATGTTCAGATGGCTGTCTTCAACGAAACCCTTGGATTGTTCCTGGTCGTTTGCCATTGCTGTCGATGCGCTCAAAATCCCCAGAGCGATCAGACTCATCCGTTGTTTCAACATTTTTTTTATTCCTTATTACTGATTGAATACGCGCTACGACACCAAGCTCCTTTTTGCTGTTTTGGTGTCGACTTTTTCCGAAAAAAAGAAAGCCCGCGGACGACTTAACTGCCGCGGGCCTTTTTTTATTGGTTGAGTCATGGCTGTTAGCCACAGGCGTTGGACGCAATGCTAGTCTCGCGCTGAACTATGTGTCAATTTCGCGAATCGTCTGTATTTAGGCAAAAAAATTCTAAGCCACGGCCTACAGCGCTTTAGCCATCGCCTGGAAATCTCATCCATACAGAAAAAATACGTATTTAGTAACGTATTTTTCAAGTCAGACGTTTGGGAAGACATAACGCGTGCAAATTGAATTGGGCGCTTGCGCGCGGTCGGTGTCGGTCAGCCACTTATTCAGTGGAGGGCACACCGCAATGGCGAGCAAGCTCACTCGCACATTTTGATAGGCTCGTTCCTAGTTGTGCATCAATTCACACAATGCATGCATTTCATCCTCGCTGAAAAAACCAGCCGGGTAGCGCTCATTCATCACGCTGCGTAAATCTGGCTGCTGCCTGATCTGCCGTGAGCCGTGTGTCTTCAACCAGAGCGCCAGCGCATGAATTTCGTCACTGTTGACCCGCACGGGGTGGAACGTGCGCGCGTGCATCACGTCGATATTGGCATTCATTTCAGCGCTCTCTCCTACTGCGTGAGCGGCTAACTTACTCAAGGTTTATGACAGAACTGCGCAGTCATCACCGTGAGCTACTGTGACAATGCCAATACAAGAGCTATGCCAATGTGCCGTGTTTATAGGCAATCGGACACAAAAAAGCCCACGGCCTTACGGGGCCGCGGGCTTGTTGTGAACGCTAAAAACGGCTGGCGCCCGCTCGCCGTTCCGGCGTTGTTACAACTGCACTCAATTTTTCTGCGGGGCAGGCTGTTGTTGGGTCAGGCAATGGATATTACCCCCACCCAGTAACAGTTCGCGGCCCGGCACCATCACCACTTCGTGCTGCGGGAACAGGTTCTGCAGGATTTCCCGGGCCTGGCTGTCCAGTGGGTCGTCGAAGCTCGGCGCGATGATGCCACCGTTGACGATCAGGAAGTTGACGTAGGAACCGGCCAGACGCACGCAAGGATTGCGCTCCTGGCTGCCGTCCACCGGGTCCACACCCGCGCACTCTTCCTCGGTGGCATAGAGCGGCCCCGGAATCGGCATTTTATGCACTGTGAACGAGCGTCCCTGGGCATCAGTGCTGCTTAGCAGCACGTCCATGGCCGCGTGGCAGCGGGAGTAGTTCGGGTCTTGCGGGTCGTCGGTCCAGGCCAGTAAAACTTCGCCTGGGCGCACATAGCAGCAGAAGTTATCCACATGGCCATCGGTTTCGTCGTTGAACAGACCGTCCGGCAACCAGATGATCTTATCCACAGCCAAGTTGGCGCTCAGCACCGCCTCGATGGCTTCGCGGTCGAGATGCGGGTTGCGATTGCGGTTGAGCAGGCATTCTTCTGTGGTGATCAGGGTGCCTTCGCCGTCGACATGAATCGAACCGCCTTCCAGCACAAACCCTTCGGTGCCGTAGCGCGGCGCGCGCTCGATCCCGAGAATCTTGCCGCCGACCTGCGCGTCACGGTTCCACGGCGCATACAGGCCACCGTCAAAACCGCCCCAGGCGTTGAAATCCCAGTTCACGCCGCGCACTTCGCCACTGTTGTTGATCACGAAGGTCGGGCCGGTGTCACGCACCCAAGCGTCGTCGCTGGACATTTCCACCACCCGGATATTGGGCACATCCAAACGG
The DNA here is from genome assembly GCF_049897085.1 of Pseudomonas sp. PSPC3-2. Classification (NCBI taxonomy): domain Bacteria; kingdom Pseudomonadati; phylum Pseudomonadota; class Gammaproteobacteria; order Pseudomonadales; family Pseudomonadaceae; genus Pseudomonas; species Pseudomonas sp. PSPC3-2. Next base: position 289,578 of record NZ_JAFCVO010000006.1, on the reverse strand, counting down.
GCGCGGGCGTTTTCGTATTGGCCGGCGGAAACCGCGACAGTGACCGGCTCAAAACGCGCGATGGCCTTGGCCACTGCCACGTGCGCGGCCTGCGCCGGCTTGCCACCCAGGCGCCAGTTGTCCGGGCGCTCGGGCCAGATCATCCAGGCCTGGGTCTGTGGCGCCCATTCGGCGGGCATATGAAAGCCATCGGCGCGAGGTGTGCTGTGCAGGGTGGTCATGGCAATCAGGGCTCCGAAAGGGTGAAAGCCGACTTTATAGCGGATAAAAATCGGCCTTAACAGCATCAAAAGAACATAGTCGATAAATATGACAGCAAATAACCGATAACAATCGATTATTTACAGCTGTTCATCCAACACCTTCGACAGCATGTCGACAAAGAAATCCACACTGCGTTTGGAAGTGACCATCGGCGGCTTGATCTTGAGAATGTTCAGGTAGTCGCCGGTCGGTTGCATGAAAATCCCCAGCTCACGCAAGCGGTCGCACAGCAGTGTGGTCTCTTCGGTGGCGGGTTCCAGGGTATGCCGGTCGCGCACCAGCTCCAGGCCCAGATAGAAACCGGAGCCGTGAACGGCGCCGACCAACGGATGACGGTCGATCAGGGCTTCCAGGCGCGCCTTGAAATGCGCACCGACCACTTGGGCGTTTTCCCAGAGCTTTTCTTCCTCCATCACATCCAGCACCGCCATGCCGATCCGGCAACTGACCGGGCTGCCCCCCGATGACGAGAAGAAATACCCCTCGGCCTCCAGCGCCTCGGCAATCTCCCGACGGGTGATCACCGCCCCCAACGGCTGACCGTTGCCCATGCCCTTGGCCATGGTGATGATATCGGGCACCACGCCCTGCTCTTCAAAGCCCCAGAAGAAATGCCCCATGCGGCCATAACCCACCTGCACTTCATCGGCGATGCACACACCGCCCTGGGCGCGCACCAACGCATACACCTGCTGCAAATAGCCCGGCGGCAGGGAGATACCCCCGGCATTGCCATACACCGGCTCACAGATGAAGCCGGCCAATTGACGTTTGCTTGCGGCGATTTTCGCCAGGTTGTGCTCCACACTTCGCACGTAATCCGGCGCGCTGTCCTGCCCGCGGAACTCGCCGCGATAGGTATTGGGCGCGGTCACCGGATGCACCCACTCCGGACGACTGCTCAGGGCCTTGGGGTTGTCGGCAATCGACGTGGACACCGCGTCCGCCGCCACCGACCAACCGTGGTAGGCCTCCAGCACACTGAGCATGTCGCGCCCACCGCTGTAGGCCCAGGCCAGGCGGATCGCCAGGTCATTGGCTTCGGTGCCGCTGTTGACCAGGAAGACCCGATCCATGCCGTCCGGCGCCAGCGCCAGCAAACGCTCGGAGAATTCGGCAATCGCCGCATAGTGAAAGCGCGAGTTGGTGTTAAGCAGCGACCACTGCCGCGCTGCCACCGCCGCCATGCGGGGGTGCCCATGGCCGAGCACGGCCACGTTGTTGAGCATGTCCAGATAGGAGCGGCCCTGCATGTCGATCAGGTGGTTGCGCCAGCCCCGTTCGATGCGCGGCGGGTCGACGTAATAGTGCTTCTGCGAGCGAGCGAAGCTGGCGTCGCGGCGCGCCAGCAGGGCTTCAGGGTCGAGTTCGGGTTCGGCATCGCAGGCCAGCCCCAGCAGCGTCGAGGGTGACGGGCATAGCGCTTGCCACGCCAATGCTCGGCTCGGCGTGCAGAACAAAGGCGGTTCAAGATCGGCGCGGCACCATTGCACGGTCAGGGGGGCGTGGACCTCCCCCAGCATTTGCCCTTCCACCACCGTCGAACCCGCTTTCAACAGGGTTGTTACGCCCCACAACCGCAGGCTCAACGGGCCGTTCTGCACACACAACAGGCCATCGGCGCCGACATGCAGCACCCCGGCGAAAGGCGCTTCCACCGCTGTGCCGTGGGGCAGGTGCAACTCGACATGCAGCGGGAGCGTCTGCGGCTCCGTGGCGCTGTCTGGGTTCGTGCGCGACAAACGGTATTGGCCGTATCGACTGGCCGCCAACCCGTGCACCGCCGCGGCCTCGTCCAGTAACCGCCGGTCAATCCCGGGTTGTTCCCAATTGCCCGCCTCGAAGTGCGGGCTGAGCACCCCCAGGTCGATCAGCGCGAACTCACGCCCCACCAGCCCCGGCAAGAGCGGCGCAAACCCCTCGCTAGCGATCGGCGGCAGCGTCTGCCCGACACTGCACAGGATCGCCGCCTCCATCAATTCAAACGGCACCGACGTCGCAACGTGGAAAATTTCCCACTCATGCTCGGCGTTTTTCAACAGGTAGTCGTTATCGGGATCAAGGCGTTGCTGCTGTTCGCTGCTGAGTACCAGCACCGCCGCACGGGCGACGATCAGCGGCCACAGCGCCTGTAATTCTGCGCGCTGCAAAGGCGTAACGGCGTGACAAGCCTGGACTGCCGGCAAGATGGCAAAGGGATCACCCTCGGCATGGTGCAACAGCGCGGCACAGGTCACCGACAGGTCGGCGATGCGCCAGGTATGCGCCAGATCGCCGAAATCGATCACCCCCTGGACTTGCCAATGGCGCAGCGCATCGCGCTGCCAGACCACATTGTCATCGGTGATGTCCATGTGTACCGCTTGCCACGGCAAGTGATCCGCCAGGGGCCGAATGCCCGTACCAACTTGCTCGGCCACTTGCTCCAATGCGGCACGGTGGGGCAGGTCTGGCAGGGTCGCCAGCAGGTGGCTGATCAGTTCCTGAGCGTGGCGCGGATCCCATTGCAGGGTCCGTTCCAGGCCTGGGTGAGCGAAATCGGCCAGCGCCTGGCTCATCCGCCCGCACAATTCACCGAAACCTGCGATGACCTCGCGGCCCACGTGAGGCAGGTGGGTCAAGGGTTGGCCGTCGATGTAATCCAACAGCCGCAGGTGCAGGGTTTGCCCGTCGACGGTCACGGTCAGCAGGTCTTCACCGGTCAGGGCCTTGATCACCCGTGGGACGCGCAACCTGTCCTGTGTCTGCAACGTGCGGAGCGCGGCGTGCTGGGCGTGCAGTTCAATAGCGGCGTAGTCGCCCAGGCAGATTTTCAGCACAAACCGGCCACCGTCGCTGTCGACCCTGTAGTTGAGGTCTTGCTGGCTGCCCAGGGACCGTAAGGTGCCCGTGAGGCCGTAATGCTGCTCAAGTAACCGTACCGCCTGGTCGGGCCCCACTTGTGGGCAGGGCAGGCTGGCGCGATGGATCAACGTGGCGAGCAACATGGGGCGACCTCGGGTTTTTATCAGGTACTTATATCGCCATTATTGAGGGGGATTAGGCAACCCCCCGACGTGCCGCGCTTGCACAGATCCGCGTCACAACTCAAGCTATGCTCCATCCGCTTAATGTCCGTCTAAGGAAAAGGCCCTCCGACATGCGCATTCTTGTTACTGGTGGCGCTGGTTTTATCGGCTCCGCCCTGATCCGCCACCTGATTCAACACACCAAGCACGAAGTGCTCAACCTGGACAAACTGACCTACGCCGGCAACCTGGAGTCGCTGACCAGCATCGCGTCCAACAGCCGCTACGAGTTCGTCCAGGCCGATATCGTCGACCAGGCCACCGTCAGCGCCGTACTCGCGCGCTTCGAGCCCCAGGCGATCATGCACCTGGCGGCCGAGTCCCATGTCGACCGTTCCATCGACGGCCCGTCGGATTTCATCCAGACCAACATCGTCGGCACCTACAGCCTGCTGGAAGCCGCCCGCGCCTATTGGCAGACGCTCGCAGAGCCTGCCAGGAGCGCGTTCCGCTTCCACCATATTTCCACCGACGAGGTGTACGGCGACCTGCACGGCGTGGACGATCTGTTCACGGAAACCACGCCCTACGCCCCCAGCTCGCCCTACTCGGCCAGCAAGGCCGCGTCCGACCACCTGGTTCGCGCCTGGCAGCGCACGTATGGCCTGCCGGTATTGCTGACCAACTGCTCGAACAACTACGGGCCGTTTCATTTCCCCGAGAAGCTGATCCCCCTGGTGATCCTCAACGCCCTCGCCGGCAAGCCGTTGCCCGTGTATGGCGATGGCTTGCAAGTCCGTGACTGGCTGTTCGTCGAAGACCACGCCCGCGCGCTGCTCAAGGTGGTAACCGAAGGCGTGGTCGGTGAGACCTACAACATCGGCGGCCACAACGAGCAGAAGAATATCGACGTGGTGCGCAGCATCTGCGCCCTGCTGGAAGAGCTGGCGCCGCAACACCCGACCGGTGTCGCGCGCTTCGCCGACCTGATCACCTTCGTCAAGGACCGCCCCGGCCACGACCAGCGCTACGCCATCGATGCCAGCAAGATCGAACGCGAGTTGGGCTGGGTGCCGGAAGAAACCTTTGAAACCGGGCTACGCAAAACCGTGCAGTGGTACCTCGATAACCTGGAATGGTGCCGCAGGGTCCAGGACGGCAGTTATCAGGGCCAACGATTGGGCAACACAGACATGAAGGATCTAATTGCATGATGAAGGGAATCGTATTGGCCGGCGGCTCCGGCACCCGTTTACACCCCATTACCCTGGGCGTGTCCAAGCAACTGTTGCCGGTGTATGACAAGCCGATGATCTACTATCCGATCTCGGTGCTGATGCTCGCCGGAATCAAGGACATCCTGGTGATCTCCACACCGGTGGACTTGCCGCAGTATCGCAACCTGCTGGGGGATGGCAGCCAGTTTGGCGTGCGTTTCACCTATGCCGAGCAGCCGTCTCCAGACGGTTTGGCTCAAGCCTTCATCATTGGCGAAGAGTTCATCGGCGACGACCCCGTGTGCCTGATTCTGGGCGACAACATTTTTCACGGCCAACACTTCGGTGATCAACTGCGCACCGCCGCCAAACGCCCGTCAGGTGCCACCGTGTTCGGCTATTGGGTCAAAGACCCAGAACGTTTCGGCGTAATCGACTTCGACAAGGAGGGCCGTGCCCTGTCTATCGAAGAGAAGCCGGCGAAGCCGAAATCCAGCTATGCCGTGACTGGCCTGTATTTTTACGATAACGATGTGATCAGGATCGCCAAAGCGGTCAAGCCTTCGCCACGCGGAGAGCTGGAGATTACCGATATAAACAATGCCTATCTCCAACGCGGTGACCTGCATGTAGAGCGCTTCGGCCGTGGCTTTGCCTGGCTCGACACCGGCACCCATGACAGCCTGCTCGAAGCCTCGACCTATGTGCAGACCATTGAGCACCGTCAAGGACTGAAAGTGGCGTGCCTTGAAGAGATCGCTTACGAGAATGGCTGGATCGATCGTGAGCATCTGCTGGAACGCGCCAAGTACTTCGGCAAAACCGGCTATGGACAATATTTGTACACGCTCGCCGGGGATACCGAATGAATGTGACCGCCACTGAGTTGCCCGGTGTATTGATCATCGAGCCGAAGGTTTTTGGCGATGAGCGCGGCTTTTTCTACGAGAGCTTCAACACCAGGGACTTTGCCCAGACCACAGGGTTTCAAACGCAATTTGTGCAGGACAACCACTCGCGCTCGCAAAAAGGCGTGCTGCGGGGCTTGCACTATCAGATCGAACACGCCCAGGGCAAACTGGTACGCGTGACGGCGGGTGAAGTATTGGATGTGGCGGTGGATATCCGCCGCAGCTCACCTAATTTCGGCAAATGGGCAAGCGTGCGCCTATCTGCCGACAATAGCCGCCAACTGTGGATTCCACCGGGGTTCGCCCACGGCTTTGTGGTACTCAGCGACTACGCCGAGTTTCTCTACAAGACGACTGATTACTACACGCCTGCTGCAGAGCGTTGCATTCGCTGGAACGACGCCGAACTCAACATCGATTGGCAGTTGGACGGCGCACCGACATTGTCGGCCAAGGATCAGAACGGCAAAGACCTGAAGGACGCGGAGCTGTTCCCTTGAGCGGCCACCTTAAAATCCTGATCACCGGCCAACACGGCCAACTCTCCCAAGCGCTGCAACAACGGCTCCAGGGCCAGGGCGAACTCATCGTGCTGGGCCGCGACAGGCTGGACTTGGCCCACGTTGACCAGATCCGCGAGCAAGTGCGCGCCCATCGCCCCGACCTGATCATCAACGCCGCAGCCCACACTGCGGTCGATCAGGCCGAAAGCGAGCCGGACGCGGCCTTCGCGGTCAACGCCACCGCGCCCGGCGTCCTCGCCGAAGAAGCCAAGGCCTTGGGCGTGCCGCTGATCCACTACTCCACCGACTACGTGTTTGACGGCAGCAAACCTGCGCCTTACACCGAAACCGACATCCCCAACCCGTTGGGCGTCTACGGCCAGAGCAAGCTCGCCGGTGAGCAGGCGATCGCGGCCGTGGGGGGCGAATACCTGATCCTGCGCACCAGTTGGGTCTACTCCCTTCACGGCAAGAACTTCCTGCTGACCATGCAGCGCCTGCTGCAAGAAAAACCGCAGATGCGCATCGTCGCCGACCAGATCGGCGCGCCGACCTGGGCCGGCACCATCGCCAACAGTACCCGCGCGTTGATCGAGCGCTGGCAGGCCGGGCAGGCGGGCGACTGGGGCGTCTATCACCTGACCGCCCAAGGCGAAACATCGTGGTTCGGCTTCGCCCAGACGATTGGCGAGCACCTGCGCGCCGCTGGCCAACCCTGCGCCGAATTGGAAGCGATCCCGTCCAGCGCCTACCCGACGCCGGCCAAGCGCCCACTGAACTCGCGCCTCGATTGCAGCCGCCTGCAACAGCAGTGGCAGGTCAGCCAACCGTCGTGGCAAGACGCATTGCGCGAGTGTCTTGCACGGCAGCACTAGGCATAATGCGCCGGTACCCTCAGGCGCATGACTCCCATGACCCCATCCCTCCCGCGAAGACCCCGCTGGCGCAGCCTCGCCCTGTTGGCGCTGTGCCTGGCGCCGCTGCTGTGGCCGCTGGAGCACCTGGCCGAGCGCTACTATCGCAGCGAGCTGGCCGGGCAGAACCGTCAGACCCTCGACCTGTACGTCGCCAACCTGCTGGGCACCCTGCATCGCTATGAAGTACTGCCGCAGATCCTCGGCGACTTGCCAGCCCTGCGCACCGCGCTGGCGGCACCGCAGGTCAGTACTAATCTGGTCAACGCCAACCTGCTGCTCAAGGACGTCGCCGCCCAGGCCGGGGTCGAAGTGATGTACCTGATGGACACCACCGGCAAGACCCTCGCCGCGTCCAACTGGGACAAGCAAGACAGCTTCGTGGGGCGCAATTTCTCGTTCCGCCCCTATTTCAGCGAAGCCATGGCCGGGCGCCTGGGGCGGTTCTTCGGCCTGGGCACCACCTCGGCCAAACGCGGCTACTTCTTCGCCGCCGCGGTGCGCGATGGCGCGAAAATCATCGGGGTGCTGGTGGTCAAGGTCGACCTGGACCACACCGAAAGCCTGTGGGGCAACACCCCGGAGCAACTGCTGGTCACCGACCACAACGGCGTCGTGATCCTGACCTCGCGCCCACAATGGCGATTTCGCGCCACCCGGCCACTGACGGCCGAAGAGCACCAGGCGATTATCGCCATCCAGCCCTACCCCACCCGCGATCCGCAACCGCTGGTCTTGAGCCCTACGGCGTGGCTGCGCCAATCCACGGTCATCGCCGAAACCGGCTGGAACGTGGAGATCCTCGCGCCACAATCGTTGATCAACCGCCCGGTGCGCACCGTGGTTGCGGTGGGCGGCGCCACGCTGCTGGTGCTGATGTTGCTGCTGGGCCTGATGATGCAGCGCCGTCGGCACTACCTGGACCGCATCGCCTTCGAAGCCAAGGCCCGGCGCGAGCTGGAAATGCGCGTGGCCGAGCGCACCAGCGACCTGGAAGGCCTCAACCGGCGCCTGAAACAGGAAGTACTGGAGCGCGAACACGCCCAGCAGGAACTGGTGCGCGCCCAGGATGACCTGGTGCAGGCCGGCAAATTATCGGCGCTGGGCACCATGTCGGCGAGTATCAGCCACGAGCTCAATCAACCCCTGGCGGCGATTCGCAGTTATGCGGAAAACGCCGAAATCCTGCTCGACCATGAGCGCACCAACGATGCCCGCGGCAATCTCAAGCTGATCAGCGAACTGACCGGGCGCATGGCCTCGATCATCGCCCACTTGCGCGCTTTCGCCCGGCGCGATCGGCATGCGCCGGAAAGCGTCGCCCTGCAACCGGCGCTGGACGACGCGCTGGCGTTGCTGGCCAAGCGGCGGCGCGCGATGGAAGTCGAGTTGATCCGTGACTTGCCCGAGGCCACCCTATGGGTCGAGGCCGGTGAAACCCGCCTGCGCCAGGTGCTGGGCAACTTGCTGGCCAATGCCCTCGACGCCCTCACCGAAAAAGGCCCGCCGCGCAAACTCTGGCTGAGTGCCGAAACCACCGAACAGGGCGTCAATCTGTACATTCGCGACAACGGCCCGGGGTTTTGCATGGAAGCCCTGGGCCGCGCCAGCGAGCCGTTCTACACCACCAAGACCCGCACCCAAGGCCTCGGGCTGGGCCTGGCGATCTGTGACACCTTGATGCGTGCCTTTGGTGGCGAACTGCTGTTTGCCAACCACAAGCAAGGCGGCGCGCTGTTAACCTTGAAATTGCGTGCCGGCTCGCCGGGCGTCAGTCTGCAACCGTCCGAGGACCGCAGTGTATGAGTATCGATAACCAGATCCAGGTAGTGTTGATCGACGACGATCCACACTTGCGTCAGGCCCTGTGCCAGACCCTGGACCTGGCCGGGCTGAAAGTCCTGCCCCTGGGCGAAGCCACCGGCCTCACCGCACGCCTGTCGCGGGATTGGCCGGGCGTGGTGGTCAGCGATATCCGCATGCCCGGCATGGATGGCCTGGAGCTGCTGGCCGAGCTGCACGGCCAGGACCCGGACCTGCCGGTGCTGCTGATCACCGGCCACGGCGATGTACCGCTGGCGGTGCAGGCCATGCGTGCCGGGGCCTATGACTTCCTTGAAAAGCCGTTCGCCAGCGACGCCCTGCTCGACAGCGTGCGCCGCGCCCTGGCCCTGCGCCGGCTGGTGCTGGATAACCGCAGCCTGCGCCTGGCCCTCAGCGATCGCCAGCAATTGAGCACGCGCCTGGTCGGGCACTCCCCGCAAATGCTGCGCCTGCGCGAGCAGATCGGCGCGCTGGCGGCAACCAAGGCCGATGTGCTGATCCTCGGCGAAACCGGCGCCGGCAAAGAGGTGGTCGCCCGCGCACTGCACGACTTGTCGAGCCGGCGCAGTGGGCCTTTCGTGGCGATCAACGCCGGAGCGCTCGCCGAATCGGTGGTCGAAAGCGAGCTGTTCGGCCACGAGCCAGGCGCCTTTACTGGCGCGCAAAAACGCCGCATCGGCAAGTTCGAATTCGCCAACGGCGGCACGCTGTTCCTCGATGAAATCGAAAGCATGAGCCTGGATGTACAGGTCAAGCTGCTGCGCCTGCTGCAGGAGCGCGTGGTCGAACGCCTGGGCGGCAATCAACTGATCCCGCTGGATATCCGCATCATTGCCGCCACCAAGGAGGACCTGCGCCAGTCCGCCGACCAGGGCCGCTTCCGCGCCGACTTGTATTACCGCCTCAACGTCGCACCGTTGCGCATTCCGCCTTTGCGCGAGCGCGGTGAAGATGCGTTGATGCTGTTCCAGCACTTTGCCGACGAAGCCAGCAGCCGCCATGGCCTGCCGCTGCACGAACTGCAGCCGGGCCAGCGTGCGTTGCTGCTGCGCCACAGTTGGCCGGGCAATGTGCGCGAATTGCAGAACGCCGCCGAGCGCTTTGCCCTGGGCCTGGAGTTGGCGCTGGACAACACCCAGGACAATCCGTCCGCCGGCGTGCTGACCTCCACCCCCGGCGGCCTGAGCGAACAAGTCGAACAGTTCGAAAAAAGCCTGATCGCCGCCGAACTGACCCGCCCCCACAGCTCCCTGCGCAGCCTCGCCGAAGCCCTCGGCGTACCGCGCAAAACCCTGCACGACAAGCTGCGCAAGCACGGCCTCAACTTTGCCGACAGCGCCAGCCACAGCAGCGACGACGAATGACCCACCCTACCCACCAAGAGGCCGCCATGAGCCGCGACAGCCGTTACCTGGAATCCATCCTCCACCACGACATTCCCCTCACCCGGGAAATGGGCCTCAAGGTGCTCGACTGGCAACACGGCCAATTGCAATTGCACTTGCCCTTGCAAGCCAATATCAACCACAAGAGCACCATGTTCGGTGGCAGCCTCTATTGCGGCGCCGTATTAGCGGGTTGGGGCTGGCTGCATTTGCAACTGCGCGAAGAAGGTGTTGAAGACGGGCATATCGTGATCCAGGAAGGGCAGATCAGTTACCCGCTGCCGGTCACACGAGACGCGACCGTGGTCTGCCAGGCCCCGGAGGAGAAGGTGTGGAAGCGCTTTGTGACGACGTACAAGCGACACGGTCGCGCGCGGTTGACGCTGGAGACGTGGATTGTGAATGACGGCAGTGACGAGCACGCAGTGGCGTTCAGCGGCCAGTACGTCCTCCACCGCTAGCCGCCAGGCCACAAAAACAAGTAGGAGGGGCGGTGCGACGATTCGACTTGCTCCCGACGGCGGGGTATCAGTCGGTACATCTGTGACTGAACCACAGTCATCGGGAGCAAGCTCCCTCCCACATTTTGATCTGCTGAGGCCTTAAGAGCGGGCCAGGGTCAACAAGCGTTCACGCCACGCGGCCTTCGCCGGCAACGCCAGGAAGAACGGGTTCAACAGCGAGGCCCGCGCCGGATAGCTGAACGGCTCACCGCTCAACTCCAGCACTTCACCGCCCGCGCCTTCGAGCACGCCCTGGGCTGCGGCGGTATCCCACTGGGATGTCGGCGCCAGGCGCGGGTAGCAATCGGCGCTGCCTTCGGCCAACAGGCAAAACTTCAACGAGCTGCCGATATTCGCCAGCTTCAGCTCGCCCAACCCGTCGCTCAAACCCTTGAGCAAACGCTCCTGCTCAGGGCTGCTGTGCCGACGACTGGCAACCACGGTAAACGCCTCGCCGGCGGCCGGGGCCTGGCGCACTTGGATCGGCATCGGCGCTTCATTCACATCCGAACGCCACGCCCCCAGGCCCGCGCCGCCAAAGTAGCAGCGGCCGCTGGTGGGCATCGACACCACGCCAAACACGACGCGGCCCTGTTCGATCAAGGCGACGTTGACGGTGAATTCCTCGCTGCCAGAAATAAACTCCTTGGTGCCATCCAACGGGTCCACCAACCACCAGCGCTGCCAGCCGGCGCGCACGTCCTGGTCGATATCGGCGTCTTCTTCGGAAAGCACCGGGATGCTCGGGTCAAGTGCGGTCAGGCCGGCGAGAATCAGATGATGAGCGGCAAGGTCCGCCGCCGTCACAGGTGAATCATCGGACTTGGACGTCACCGCCACGTTGGCACGCCAGTACGGCATGATGACTTCACCGGCCTGGCGGGCCAGCTCGATCACCGGGGCTATAAAAGGATGGCCTAGAAACAATTCGCTCATGCGCTGAACGCTCCACGCTGGGTCAACAGGTCTCGTACCAGGTACAACGCGGCCAGGGCACGGCCTTCGCTGAACTGCTCGTTTTGCGCCAGTTGCGACAGCTCGCGCAGGTTGACCCTGTCTACACGCATCGGCTCGGGTTCATCGCCTTCCAGGCGTTCTTCATACAGATCGGTGGCCAGTACCACCTGAATTTTCTGGCTCATGTAGCCAGGCGACAGCGAAAGCTCGGTGAGATGCTCCAACTGGCGTGCGCCATAGCCGGCTTCTTCCTTGAGTTCGCGGTCTGCCGCCGCCAACACATCCTCGCCCGGTTCGATCAGGCCCTTGGGCAAGGAAATCTCATAGGCGTCGGTCCCGCCACAGTACTCTTCCACCAGCAACGCGTGGTCGGCGTCGATCATCGCCACGATCATCACCGCGCCGTAGCCGGCACCGCGCCCCACCAGACGTTCGTAGGTCCGTTCAACGCCATTGGAAAAGCGCAGTTGCACTTCCTCCACGCGGAACAAACGGCTACTGGCGACTATTTCGCGGGCGAGGACGGTGGGTTTCTGGCGCATGAGCGGCTCCTTGGCGTGATCGGGTTACTATACCGTGGCTTTTCCGATTGTCTGTGTCGGATATCTTTACTTACATGAGAACGCCCCATGCCCTCTTTGCCCTGGCACGCCATCGACACCGTCCTGCTGGACATGGACGGCACCCTGCTCGACCTGCATTACGACAACCACTTCTGGATGGAGCACCTGCCCCAACGCTACGCCGAGTTGCACGGGGTGAGCCGGGCCATGGCCGAGATGGAGCTGCAGCCGCTGTTCGAGCGTAATGCCGGCCAGTTGCAATGGTATTGCCTGGATTTCTGGAGTGCGGAGCTGAAGATCCCAGTGCGCGAACTCAAGCTGGAAACCGCCCACTTAATCGCGCTGCGCCCGGATGCGGACACCTTTCTGGCCGCGCTCAGACAGGCCGGCAAGCGCGTGATCCTGATCACCAACGCGCATCGTGATTCGCTCTCATTGAAGATGGAGCGCATTGAACTGGCGCCGTATTTCGAGCGGTTGATCAGTTCCCACGACTACGGTTTCGCCAAGGAAAACCCACAGTTTTGGGACGCCCTGCAAGCCGACATCGACTTCGACCAGGCGCGCAGCCTGTTTATCGACGACACCTTGCCGATCCTGCGCAGCGCCCGAGACTTTGGCGTGGGGCATCTGCTGGCGGTGAAAGCACCGGACAGCCAGAAAGGGCCCAAGGACACAGCTGAATTTGCAGCGGTAGATGACTACCGAGATCTCATTGCGGGACTCTGAACAACTGTGGGAGGGGGCTTGCTCCCGATAGCGGTAGGTCAGTCAACTTATGCATCGACTGAAACGCCGCGTTCGGGAGCAAGCCCCCTCCCACAGTTTTACCGCGTGTACTACTCAGGAATACGCAGTGTCTGCCCTGGGTAGATCTTGTCTGGACTCGACAACATCGGCTTGTTGGCCTCAAATATCTTGTTGTACAGGTTGGCCTTGCCGTACACCGCCAGGGAAATCGCGCTGAGGGTGTCGCCCTTTTTCACCACGACGAAACGCGCTGCCACAATCGGGTCGGTGTTGGTGACCTTGATCTGGTCATCCACGCTCGCGACACCGGCAATGTTGCCCAGCGCCAACAGGATCTTCTCTTTCTCCTCCTGGCTGGCCACTTCACCGGTCACGGTCACTTTGTCGCCGTCGACAGCGGTCTGTACGTTCGGATTACCCAGACCGACCTTGGCCACATGCGCCTTCAACTGATCACTGGCGTTTGCATTACCCGGCGTCAACAGATCGATCAACTTCTCGCCGGCTTCCTTTACAAAGCTGAGAATACTCATGGTGCTCTCTCCTTGGGGGTTAAGTTCCAGATGCAAAAGACTAGACCAGTCCTACAGAATCGGGTTCCAACCCGGCCAAAGATCCAAACGCGCTAGAATCCCCCCGCCATTGGAATAAGCCCTGGAGCGAAGATGGACATCAAGCAGCTGAAATTCCTCATCGCCCTCGACGAAACCCGTCACTTCGGCCAGGCGGCAGCGCGTTGCCATATCACCCAGCCTACCCTGTCGATGCGCCTGCGCAGCCTCGAAGAAGAACTTGAGCTTCCACTGGTCAACCGCGGCCAGCGCTTCGAAGGCTTCACCGCACCGGGTGAACGCGTGCTGGCCTGGGCGCGCACGGTGCTGGCGGCGTATGACGGCCTGCTGGCCGAAGCCGCCGCCTGTCGCGGTAACCTGGTGGGGACGTTGCGTTTGGGCGTGGTGCCGCTGTCGAGTTTCGATCCGCTGGCGCTGATGCAACAACTGCACAAAGAACACCCGAGCCTGCGCTTTGAGCTGTCGGCCCTCAGCTCCGAACAAATCCTCGAACAGTTGGCGAGCAATCGCCTGGACCTCGGCGTGTCGTACCTCGACCGCCTGGACAACGAGCGCTTCGACTCCCTGGCCCTCGGCGAAACCCGCATGGGCCTGCTGTACGACCAACGCTATTTCAGCTTCGGCGAAAAGCCGCTGAGCTGGGAGGCACTGATCGAACTGCCCCTGGGCATGCTCACCAGTGGCATGCACTTCCGCCAGTCCATCGATCACAACTTCCATAGCCGAGGCCTGCAGCCGCAGCCGCTGTTGCAGACCGATGCGGTCCATCAGTTGTTACAAGCTGTCCACGGCGGGCTGTGCTGTGCGGTGATGCCCTTGGACGGCGGCCTGGACGCCCTGACCGAGCATTTGCGCCTGCAACCGATTGAAGACGCCCACACCCTGGCCCGCCTGGGGTTGATCATGCGACGCAGCGCCCCGCGTTCGGCGTTGGCGGAAGCATGTTTCGCGCTGTTTCAGAAATCGCAGACAGAGTCTTGATCGACGTCATCTATCGGTAGATCAGTACTGGCAATTAGACGCGACGCTTTGTCGCGCCTAGTCTAACCACTGACCCATCCGCCGTCGGTACTGCCCCATGAACGCCAAGCGCCCAGTCTGCGCGGCGCCCGCTCTTCAAACGCCCGCGCCCGCCGCCAGCCAGAGCTACCAGTTTTGCACTCTCGAACACACTGAAGTCGCCAGCACCGCGCTGGCGGAAGAAGTGGCGTTGGCGATCGCCTATAACGACATCAGCCAGGCCGTGATGCTGGTGACGCCGACAGACCTGGAAGACTTCATTGTAGGTTTCAGCATCGGCAGCGGCATTATCGCCGACGTTAGCGACATTTATGACCTCAAACTCAGCGGTACGGGCTCTGCCCAGTACGCTCAGGTGCAGATTTCCAGCCGTGCGTTCTGGAACCTTAAGCAGCAGCGCCGCCAACTGGCCGGTACCAGCGGTTGCGGGTTATGCGGCGTGGAAGCGCTGGAGCAAGCCCTGCCGGACCTTGAGGTACTGCCCGGCGCGCCCCTGCCACCGGCCGAATGGCTCGACGGCCTGCGCCAGCGCATCAGCGCGTTCCAGCCTCTGGGCCAGCACAGCGGCGCGGTGCATGCGGCAGTGTTCATGAACAACCAGGGCGAGTTGTTGCTGGGCCGCGAAGACATTGGCCGACACAACGCCCTCGATAAATTGATCGGCGCATTGATCCGCCAACGGATTCCCAGCGAAGGCGGCCTGGCAATTGTCACCAGCCGTTGCAGCCTTGAGTTGATCCAGAAAGTCCTGCGCGCGGGCATCCAGACCCTGGTCAGCCTGTCGTCGCCCACCGGCCTGGCCCTGCAATGGGCACGCCGGCACAACCTCAATCTCATCCACCTGCCGCAGAAAAGTGCGCCGCGGGTCTACAGCCCTGCGATGGAGAAACAGCCGTGAGCAATCATCATCAAGCCGACCAAACCCCGACCCCGCGCTACAAGCCTTACAAAGGTGCCGCAGGCGGCTGGGGCGCGCTGATCAGCGTGGCGCAGGCATGGCTGACCAGCGACAACGCGCTGAAAAACCTGCGCATGATGCTCAAGACCAACCAGAACGGCGGCTTCGACTGCCCGGGCTGCGCCTGGGGCGATTCGCCGGAAAGCGGCATGGTCAAGTTCTGCGAAAACGGCGCCAAGGCGGTCAACTGGGAAGCCACCAAACGCCGCGTCGATGCCGCATTTTTCGCCAAACACAGCGTCACCGCCCTGATCGAGCAGAGCGACTATTGGCTGGAATACCAGGGCCGCCTGACCGAGCCGATGCGCTATGACGCACAGACCGACCGCTATCAGCCCATCAGTTGGGCGGCGGCGTTCGAGCTGATCGGCAAGCACCTCAACGCCCTGCCCAGCCCGGACATGGCCGAGTTCTACACTTCGGGTCGCGCCAGCAACGAAGCGGCGTACCTCTACCAGTTGTTCGTGCGCGCCTACGGCACCAACAACTTCCCGGATTGCTCGAACATGTGCCACGAAGCCAGCGGCGTGGCCCTGGCGCAAAGTGTCGGCGTCGGCAAAGGCACCGTGACCTTTGATGACTTCGAACACGCCGACGCGATTTTCGTCTGGGGCCAGAACCCCGGCACCAATCACCCACGCATGCTCGAACCGCTGCGCGAAGCGGTGAAACGCGGTGCTCAGGTGGTGTGCATCAACCCGCTCAAAGAGCGCGGCCTGGAACGCTTCCAGCACCCGCAACACCCGCTGGAAATGCTCACCAACGGCGACAAGCCGACCAACACCGCGTACTTCCGCCCGGCGCTGGGTGGCGATATGGCCATCCTGCGCGGCATGGCCAAGTTCCTGTTGCAATGGGAACGCCAGGCCCAGGCCGAAGGCAAGGAAGCGGTGTTCGACCACGACTTCCTCAACGAACACACCATCAACGTGCTCGATTACCTCGGCCAGATCGACGACACCTCCTGGGATGAAATCGTCGCGCAGTCCGGCCTGCCCCTGGTGGAAATCGAGCAAGCGGCGCGCATGTACGCCAAAGGCAAGAACGTGATCATGTGTTGGGCGATGGGCATCACCCAGCATCGTCACTCGGTGCCGACCATCCAGGAAATCGCCAACCTGATGCTGCTGCGCGGCAATATCGGGCGCCCGGGCGCCGGCCTGTGCCCGGTGCGCGGCCACAGTAACGTGCAGGGCGACCGCACCATGGGCATCAACGAACGTCCGCCGGTGGCGTTCCTCGACGCTCTGGAGCGGCGTTTCCAGTTCCAGGTGCCGCGAACCAACGGCCACAACGTGGTCGAAGCGATCCACGCCATGTTGGAAGGACGCGCCAAAGTGTTTATCGGCCTGGGCGGCAACTTCGCCCAAGCGACGCCAGACAGCCCGCGCACCTTCGAAGCGCTGCGCAATTGCGACCTGACCGTGCAAATCAGTACCAAGCTAAACCGCAGCCACCTGATGCACGGTAAAGACGCGCTGATCTTGCCGTGCCTGGGCCGCACCGACATCGACATCCAGGCCGAAGGCCCGCAGGCGGTCACGGTAGAAGACTCGTTCAGCATGGTCCACGGCTCCAACGGCCAGTTGCAACCGCTGTCGCCCCTGATGAAATCCGAGCCGGCCATTCTCGCCGGCATCGCCGCCGCGACCCTGGGCAGCAAACCGGTGGACTGGAACTGGCTGGTGGCCGACTACGGGCGTATTCGCGAGCTGATCGCCGACACCCTCCCAGGCTTCAAGGACTTCAACGAACGCATCAAGAACCCAGGCGGTTTCTACCTGGGCAACTCCGCCGGGGCACGTCGCTGGAGCACGCCTTCGGGCCGCGCCAACTTCCGCCCGAACGTCCTGCCCAAGGACCTGATCCACGAACGCACTCACGCCACCGGACGCGTGCCGGACCTGATCATGCAGTCGATGCGCTCCCACGATCAGTACAACACCACCATTTATGGCCTGGACGACCGCTATCGCGGGGTGAAAGGTCAGCGTGACGTGTTGTTCGTCAACGAAGCCGACATCATCCGCCTGGGCTTCAAACCGGGGCAGAAGGCGGACATCGTGTCGCTGTGGGAAGACGGCCGTGAACGCCGCGTAAAAGGCTTCACCTTACTGGCGTTCGATATTCCGGCGGGACAGGCAGCGGCTTACTACCCGGAAGTGAACCCGCTGGTGCCATTGGAAAGCACCGGGGATGGCAGCCATACGCCGACGTCGAAGTTTGTGGCGATTCGCCTGGAGGCGGCGAGCGACAATGGCCTGATCATGGCGCGCTCGGCGTAAATTCCGGGCACAAAAAAGGCCGCTTTTGCATAAAAGCGGCCCTTCCGAAGTAACTACAGACCCGCCAAAATCACTTAAGTTCCTTAGTGAAAACAATAACTTGGCGAATTGTGTACAAGTCGTGTTACTGGTCGGATTTCTATTGTCACAATGTCGACACAGCCTCAGGATCGCGCCGTCATCCTCTTGAGGTCTCTCTATGAAGTTCTCCTCCATTCTCTTGTTGTCCCTTGGACTGGTCAGTGGCGCAGCCATGGCCGGCGGCACCACCGAAGCCGGTGTGGGCGGCGCATTGGGCGGGGTACTCGGTTCGGTTGTCGGCCAGCAGGTCGGCGGTAACACCGGTTCGACCATCGGTGCGGCCCTGGGCGGCGCGGGCGGCAGTGCGGTTGGCGCCGACAAGCGCAGCCGCGGCGAAGCAGCCATTGGCGGCGCCCTGGGCGCAGCGGGCGGCAACGTGGTAGGCCGCAGCATGGGCGGCACCACCGGCAGCCTGATCGGCGCAGCCGCAGGCGGCGGTGCGGGTGGCGCACTGGGCAACTACATGGGCAACAAGAGCAATGAAGACGACCGTGGTTACCGTGGCCGTGACAACCGTCGTTATGACCGGGATGATCACCGTGGTCGTGGCCATGCCTATGGGCATCGCAAGAACAAGCATCACGACCGTGATTGATCAGATCTAGAGAACACTGAAGAAACAATGTGGGAGGGGCGGTGCGACGATTCGGCTTGCTCCCTCCCACATGGGTTTCTAGGCCACCAACCGCTGCAACGCCTCGCGCAACATCCCCGGAATCGTCACCGGCTGGTTCGTTCCCCGATCCACAAACACATGCACAAAGCGCCCCGCCGCACAGGCGTCCTCCTCGCCAGCCTTGAATACCGCCAACTCATACTGCACCGAGCTGTTGCCCAACTTGCCGACACGCAGGCCAATTTCGATGCGCTCGGGAAAGGCGATGGACGCAAAGTAATCACACGCCGAGCTGACCACAAACCCCACCACCTCGCCGTCATGAATATCCAAGCCACCGTGTTCGATCAGGTAGGTATTCACTGCGGTGTCAAAGAAACTGTAATAGGTCACGTTGTTCACATGGCCATACACATCATTGTCGTGCCAGCGCGTGATGATCGGCTGGAAGTGGCGGTAATCGGCGCGCTGGGGCATGGAGTCAGGCATGGGCACCTCTCGTCAAAGTGGGTTTACAGATTACTCAAATGGATTTCGGCCCACTCGCGGACCTCGGCGTAGGGGTAGTCCTCCAGCGCAGCAAAGCCAGGAATGCCGCGTGCCTTCAACTTGGTGAACAGCGGCACGCTGATACCCCCCAGGAACCGCGTCAGCCGTTCGGCGCCGGGCAGTTGGCCGTTGTGCTCATGATGCCTGTGGATAAAATCACCGCACAGCGCCATGAAGTTTTTATCCACAAGCGGCGCCAGGCTCGGCGGCGCGGGCAGATGCGCGACATGGCCGTGACACACAGAACAATGCCCGCAGCGCTGCGGCGCATTTTCATCACCAAAATACCGGGCCAGGCGCTGGCCCAGGCAGTGTTCGGTGGCAAACAGATCGAGCATCGCGTGAATCCGCGCCACTTCTGTGACCTCGTGTTGCTTGAAGCCTGTGTATAACTCGGCGCTCAACACCTGCGGGTCGAAATCGGTATTCAGCAGGCTGTAAACCTCCGTCATCTGCTTGCTTTCCAGCTCGATCAGGCCCTGTTCCTGGAAGTAATCCAGCGCTTTCACCACGCGATTGCGCTCGGCGTGGTGCTGTTGATAAAGCGCGTCGAAATCCACTGTCGCCCAGGTCTTGGCACGTTTACACACCTGGATGATCGCTGCGACAAACGCCTGCCGTTCCCCGGAAAACCGCGCCAACAAGGCGTCGGGCTCGATCAGGTACTTGAACCGGTACTCGGCGTAAAACGCATAGCGCGGCGCGATCACACCTTTGAGTTCCAACTGCACCAGCAGCGTTTTGAGGGGCAGCTCGCGGATGTTGCTGTGGTCCGACAGCGACCGCAGCAGAAACTCCCACTGCCCATCCCCCCGCGCCGCCTGCAACTCTTCCAGCACACGGCGAATGCCTTCCTGCTCCGGCGTGTCGCCGTACACGAAGTTTTCCAGCACATTGAGGCTGTCGCGGTTGGCGAGCACCAGGCAATCCGAGGGCTGCCCGTCACGCCCGGCACGGCCGATTTCCTGGCTGTAGTTCTCGATGGATTTGGGCAGGTCAAAATGCACCACATTGCGGATATCGCTCTTGTCGATGCCCATGCCAAACGCGATGGTGGCGACGATGCAATTGGAACGCCCGCCCATGAAACGCTGCTGGATGCCCTCGCGTTTGTCGTGGGGCAGGCCGGCGTGATACGCCTCGGCCTGGATGCCATTGCGATTCAAGTGCTCGGCGATCTGTTCGGCGGTTTTCTGCAACGTGACGTAGACGATGCTCGGTTGGTTGGGCCGCTCGCTCATCCATTGCACCAGCCGCCGACGCTTGTCCGCGCCGCTCACCGGCTCTACCAACAGGTTGAGGTTCGGCCGGTAGAAGCCCGTGGTGATCACGTTGTCAGGCGCAATGGCGAACTTGGCCTGCATGTCGGCAATCACCTTGGGCGTCGCTGTAGCCGTCAGCAGCAGCGCTTGTGGGATATTGAACTGACGCTGGTAGTCCGGCAGCTTCAAATAGTCCGGACGGAAGTTGTGGCCCCATTCGGAAATACAGTGCGCCTCGTCCACTACCAGCAACGAAATGGGCACGCTTTGCAGGAAGTTGCGAAAACGCTCGTTCTTCAAGCGCTCCACGGAAATCATCAGGATTTTCAACTCACCCGAACGCGCACGAGCCATCACCTCATTGGCCTCATCGCGGCTTTGCGCCGAATCGATACTACCGGCCGAGATGCCATGGCGTTGCAGGAAACCCAACTGGTCCTGCATCAGCGCCAGCAACGGCGACACCACCAGCGTCAGGTGCGGTAGCAACACCGCCGACAACTGGTAACACAGGGACTTACCCGACCCGGTAGGGAAAATCGCCGCCGCCGAACGACCGGCCAGCACGGCACTGACCGCGGCTTCCTGACCCAAACGAAATTGTGGATAACCAAAGACCTGCTGGAGGGTGTCGTGCATAAGCTGTCACTCCATTGACCGCTGAAGGTGGCTCAAAAACATAGCCTGGGATGCTCAGCGAATCGAGATAGGTCGCAAGGAAAAAAGAGACAGGATGATACACAGACTGGGGCAATGGCCTTGGGCCAAATGCGACAAGTTCGACTGTGTCAGTAGGAACATCACAAACCAAATGTGGGAAGGGGATTGCTCCCGATGGCGGTGTATCAGTCAGAAATTAATCGACTGAATTAGCGCCATCGGGAGCAACCCCCCTCCCACATCTTAGAACTGCCCTACAGCTAAATCAGCGGTTTTGCACGCGCTCGATAGCCGTGTCATACACCGGATTGGCCTTCTGCTCCTTGGCCAACTGGTAGTGACGCAACGCATCCGCGAACTGCCCCGCTGCTTCGTAGATCCGCGCAATGTTGTAGTAGGCGCCGGCACGCACGGTCGCAGCATTGGCACCGGTAGCGAGGGCGATGGCCTTGCGGTTGGCCCAGATCGACTCGGCGGTGTTGCCGGCCTTCTGATAGGCCAGGCCCAGGTTGCCGTAGGCTTTGCCGAAGCTATTGTCCAGGTCGATGGCCTGACGGAACAGGTCGATGGCTTCATCCAGCTTGCCAGCCTGGTAGGCCGCTTCACCTTGCAGGTTCAGACGCTTCGCATCCGTTTGCGCGGAAGAGCTGACAGCCACGGCCGCGACTGCAACGCTGTCATCCAGCAACGGTTTGACTTCATTGAGCACGTCCTTGGCGTCCACCTTCACACCGCTGAAGGTGTTGATATCCTGGAAGTCACCGCTTCCGGTCATGCGGAACACTGTCCACAGGTTGCCACTGCGGTTTTTCGGCACGTAGTAAGTACGCACGAGGGACTGGCCCATGTACACGAACACCTTGGCCTCACTGTTGGACAGCTGACGCGAACCTGGGTTGGCGATGTTGGTGAAGTCATGCACGGCATACACGTAGCTTTCGCCGAAGTGTTTTTTCTGCAGGGTGATGGTTTCCGGGCCGTAGCTGTCGACGTCGTCCACATCCAGCTCAGCATCGGCACCCTGCTGATTCTCGAAGTAGATGTTGTTGCCGGGGAAAATCATGTGGGAGTCGAGGTCTTCCGGGGTCTTGCCCCAGGTCAGCACCACACGCAGGCCGTCGAGGTTTTCCATCACTGGGCTGATGGCGTAGGTCATGCCTGCACACGGGCACTTCACTACCAGGTTGGAATAGCCGGGCTTCTTGATGATCAGCAGGTTGCTGGCATCATCGGCCGCTTCGCTGGTGAGGGTCACCTGGCCCTGGGCGTTGGTACGGCCCACTACGTTCTGTGCGCCGTTACGTTGCAGCAGGACTTCGGCGTCGGCGATTTTCTGGTCCTTGACCACCGCACTGAGCACCTCGATTGGCAACTGCTCGGCCTGAACTGAAAACGCTACCGCACACAATGACATCGCCGAAGCGACACGAAGCAAACCCATGCTTAACTCCCTTTAAGTAGTGGACGGGATCGTCCTACAAGATTTTGCGGTGAAACATACGCTGAATTTAGAGCGCTGGCAGAATTTTTCTACAGATTGTGATGTGGTTTTATCGAGCACTGGGTACTACGCCAAGATCAGCTTTTGCCTTGGAGGACGGGCAAACGCAGCGCCCACAATTGATTGGTTTTACCCGGCAAGTCGCTAGCGAAATAAAAAATGCCGGAAGCGCCTGTAAGAAACCGTCAAATACAGCGTAATCCTCTTCCTAAACCGCTTCAAACACCCGCGTGGCCCTCTATAGAAGTGACCTGCGGCTGACCGAAAATAGCGGCTTCTCAACTATTTCGGCAAAAGCCCGTGAATTTAGAAAGGACTCAATACATCGGTCATTACGGCGTCACGCTCTCCGTGATTCGCTTCACCGTAAAGCCTAACGGCAAGCAAGCGCTCAGCGATTTGATATCTCGCAAACCCTGCAACTTGCATAGCGCAGACATCATCATCGGCCTCGATGCTCAGGCGAGCGGTGGCATAGACACTCAGCGCTCAAGCATCTCAATGCACGTGTATTCACATGAACCATAATCAATGGCTTTACCTACAGACGGCGTTATTTCTTGCCTGCTATTTATTGCTTTACTACAAAATCACCGACTGCATGCTAAGAAAGCGTTTCGCCGTTACCTTCGTCGTCACTGGGTTAGTCCTTTTGTTCTGGCTACCCTACGTCGCCATCATCCTTAGCATTCAACTCCTTCCTCTAGCCCTGTTATTGATAGGCTTGGCACTCTTCATCACCCGAAACAAATTTCGCCTCAAACGCAACCATCCCCCTCACCCACTCCTGCGTGCCCCCACCATGAACCTCGCCCCCAACTTCCCCGAAGACCCCGTCATGCAGCAGCTCCTGCAACTGCTGCACGAAGAAATCGGCCTGCCGAAACACAAGACCATTCGCCTGCAGACCTCACTCAACTTCGACCTCGGCTGCGACGGCAGCGAGGCCAAGCAACTCATGGAAGCACTGGAGCAGGAATTCGCCCTCGATCTGGGCGACTACGACACTTATCGTTACTTCAACCCACCGGTGTTTGATGTGTTCCTCAAGCGGCGGGCCAAGGGGCGTGGCGAAAAGGTGCCGCTGACCATCGGCATGCTTTATCTGGCGATCAAAACCCATAGCTGGGACACGCAGACGCTGGAAAATCTGAGCTAACCAGCAAAACAGCCGCAGGCGCCAACTGACCGTTCGCGCAAAAAAAAGCCGCCCACATGGGGCGGCCTTTTCACAACGACCGAATCTTACAACTTCGGACCCGCTGCCTTGATCGCTTCGCTCACGTCAAACTTCTTGAAGTTCTCAACGAACAAACCCGCCAGCGCCTTCGCCGCTTCATCGTAGGCAGCCTTGTCAGCCCAGGTGTTACGGGGGTTCAACAGGCCGGTCTCAACGCCCGGCACAGCCAATGGCACGTCCAGGTTGATGGTGTTGAGGTGTTCGGTTTCAACGCCGATCAACGCGCCGCTCTGGATCGCTGCGATCACGCCACGGGTGGTCGGGATGTTGAAGCGTTGGCCGACGCCGTAGCCGCCGCCGGTCCAGCCGGTGTTGACCAGGTAGACCTTGGAGCCGAAGCCGCGGATGCGCTTGATCAGCAGCTCGGCGTATTCGCCAGCCGGGCGCGGGAAGAACGGCGCGCCGAAGCAAGTCGAGAAGGTCGACTTGATGCCGCTGCCCGAACCCATTTCAGTCGAGCCCACCAGTGCGGTGTAGCCGGACAGGAAGTGGTAGGCGGCTTGTTCTTCGCTGAGGATCGACACAGGCGGAAGTACGCCGGTCAGGTCGCAGGTCAGGAAGATCACCGCGTTTGGCTCGCCACCGAGGTTTTTCTCGGAACGCTTGGCTATGTGCTCAAGCGGGTAGGCGGCTCGGCTGTTCTGGGTCAGGCTGACATCGCTGTAGTCGGCGTGCTTGGCCTCGTCGATGACGACGTTTTCCAGAACGGCGCCGTGCTTGATGGCTTTCCAGATAACCGGCTCGTTCTTCTCGGACAGGTCGATGCACTTGGCATAGCAACCGCCTTCGATGTTGAACACCACGCCCTCGCCCCAGCCATGTTCGTCGTCACCGATCAGGTAACGGCTTTCGTCGGCGGACAGAGTGGTCTTGCCAGTGCCGGACAGGCCGAAGAACAGGGTCACGTCGCCTGCTTCGCCGATGTTGGCGGCGCAGTGCATCGGCAGTACGTCGACGGCCGGCAGCAGGAAGTTCTGCACCGAGAACATGGCTTTCTTCATTTCACCGGCGTAAAGCATGCCGGCGATCAGCACTTTTTTCTGGGCGAAGTTGAGGATCACGCAACCATCGGAGTTGGTGCCGTCACGCTCAGGCACGCACTCGAAGTTGGCCACGTTGAGCACTTGCCACTCATCACGGCCGGCCGGGTTGTACTGGGCCGGATTGATGAACAGGCAAAGACCGAACAGGTTATGCCAGGCAGTCTGGGTGGTCATCTTCACGGCCAGGTAGTGGTCTTCGGAAGCCCCTACATGGACGTGGGAAACAAAATGCTCTTGCGCGTTGTTGAATGCCTCGACGCGAGCCCACAGGGCATCGAACTTGTCGGCCGGGAACTTGCGGTTGATCGGGCCCCAGGCAATGGCGTCCTGGGTCGAAGGCTCTTCAACGATGAAACGGTCAACTGGCGAACGGCCGGTACGGTGACCGGTTTCTACGACCAGCGCGCCAGTATCGGCAAGCACGCCTTCACCGCGCTGCAGGGCTTCTTTGACCAGATCGTCAACACTCAGATCGGTGTATACGGCGTTATTGGCTTGCGTCATGAGGTTCCCCGTCGGCCTATGGCCGAGTGCTCCAAACGTTTTGTAGTAGAAAGTTGCGCACTACTACCGCGAAAAAAGTGGGCCGGATTATGCCAGAAAAGCCCAAAAAAAGTAGGGCCCTCCCGTCAGAACAGCGCTAATCCGGCAATTGTCAGGTGATTTACCTGTGCTTAAACGTTTTAGTGGCGGGTATCAGAGGGCGTGTCGATACCAGCGCCGGCGAACAATTGGACGATATCAGCGGCGTCGAACAGGTACCGCTGGTTGCAAAACTGGCAGTCGATCTCGATATGACCACCGTGTTCCACCACCAGGTTTTGCGCATCTTCCAGGCCGAGGCTGACCAGCGCATTCGCCGAGCGCTCGCGGGAGCAACTGCAATGGAAGCGCAGGCCCTGCGCATCGAACAGGCGCACAGCCTCTTCGTGGTACAGGCGGTGCAGGATGGTTTCGTTGTCCAGGGCCAACAGCTCTTCAGCGGTCAGGGTGCCGGCCAGGGCAGTGAGGTTGCGCCAGCTTTCAGTGCGGTCGTCGTCATCCTTGATGCGGTCGGCGGGCAACTGTTGCAGCAACAGGCCACGGGCGCGCTTGCCGTCGGCGTTGAGCCAGAAACGCGTGCCAATCTGCTGGGACATGACGAAATAGTTGGTGAAGCAGTCCGACAGGTTTTCGCCGTCGAGGTCGACGATGCCCTGGTAACGCTGGCCTTCGGTCGGGTCGACGGTGAGCGCCAGCACGCCGTTGGGCATCAGGTCGGCCAGGGTGGCGTCAGGGGCGATCAGGTCAGCGTCATACCGGGCCAGACCACGGATCTCACGCTCGCTGGAGCACTCGATCATCAGCAACGGGACCGGACCTTCGGAGCGGGCTTGCAGGATCAGCAAGCCGTCGAATTTCATGCTGCCTACCAGCAGCGCCGCGGCGGCCATCAACTCACCGAGCAGTTGCGCGACAGGCTCCGGATAGGGGTGCTTGGCGAGGACTTCGGCATAGCTGCGCTCCAGCGAGACCAGTTCGCCACGGGCGTCGTTCTCGTCGAAGATGAAGCGTTGGGTGAAGTCGGTATCCGGTAAATCAGTCATAGGTCTAGGTATCTGAATTGATGACAAGATTATTACAAATTTTATAAAAATGAACGCTTTAGCACCATTATGGTGCGGCCCTCTCCTGAAAACAGAGAGCTTATAGAGAGCGAAGAGGGACAGTTTATGAACAATCCGGGTTTGTTCCAAGCCAAGTGGAATCCCCGGCGATGGGCTCTTTGCAATTTACTCGCAATCGGGCTGCTGTGTTTTTGGCTGTGGCCCGCGGGCCAGATGCTGTGCGTGTTTTTCGACGAGTGGCTGTTTCACCTGCTCAATGCCCCGCTGGCGAACAATTCGACCTGGCTGCATGCGTGGGCCGTGGCCAGCCAGCGGCGTTTGATGTCGATGCTGCTCAGCGGCGCTGATTCAGATGAGCGACTATTTCCCGGGGCTGGAGAAAACCTGCGCGTTGAAAGACCGTTCGAGCCAGGGTGTCCCTGGGGATCATGCTTCGGTGTTGCTGATCTGGGGGCCGGCGCGCGCTGCCACATGCATCGATCTGCTTTGCGCTAAAGATGCGCGCGGTCAATCGTCATTACCACTGCCGCGAAACTTGAACAGGTCACGGCGCTGCTTCTTGCTCGGCTTGCCATCGGTGGTCATGCCTGTGGCACCGGCCTTGCGCATGGCCGCTGCGTTTTCGCGCTTGGCAATGCTGGCTTCGGTCTCGGCGTACAGCGCCTGCGCTTCGGGCGCGCCACGGCGCACGGCGGAAAGCGCCTGGACCACGATCGTTTTTTCGTCAAACCCTATACGAATCTGCAACTCATCGCCGACGCGCGGCTCTTTGCCCGGCTTGCAGCGTTCGCCGCGATGATGCACCTTGCCACTCTCGATAGCGGCCTTGGCCAAGGCACGGGTTTTATAGAAGCGCGCCGCCCATAGCCACTTGTCCAGACGGATTTTGTCTTCCTCTGCCTGCTTCTGAGCCACTTGAATTCCTCGCACTGAAAAATGCCGCAACTTTAACTGTTGAAACGCTTCGACGCATAAACCCCAAGGCTCACCTAAGATACGCCAGGTAGCCGCCTGTTTTCGCGAGGATACGCTGTGACCGACTTCCCGACTTCACTCACATCGCCCAACCAGCGTTGCGTGGGCTGCCAGCAAAGCGAGCAATTGGGTTTTGATTTTGCATTCGCCTACCAACCGATCGTAGACCTTCGCGACCATTCGGTGTTCGCCCACGAAGCCTTGGTGCGAGGCACGCAGGGTGAGGGCGCGTTGTCGGTGTTAAACCAGGTCAGCGATAGCAACCGCTACCGTTTCGACCAGCGCTGCCGCACCAAAGCGATCGCCGGCGCCGCCGCCCTGGGGATGCAAACCTATCTTTCCATCAATTTCATGCCCAACGCGGTGTATCGACCCGAGCTGTGCATTCGCAGCACCCTGGAGGCCGCCCGCACGCACAATTTTCCGCTGAATCAGCTGATTTTCGAGACGCTGGAAAGCGAGCACATAGATAACCATCGCCATTTGACGAATATTCTGCGTGAATACCGCGAATTCGGCTTCAAAACTGCCATCGACGATTTCGGCGCGGGCTATTCGGGGCTGAACCTACTGGCCGATTTCCAACCTGACTTGATCAAACTCGACATGGCGCTGATCCGCAATATCGACCAGGATCGTGTCCGCCAGGTCATCGTCCAGGGGATTGTCACAATCTGTGAGCAGTTGGGCGTTACTGTCATCGCTGAAGGCATTGAAAGTGCCGGTGAGCGTGACTTCCTGTCCGACTGTGGAATATTTCTGATGCAGGGCTACTGGTTCGCCAGACCCGCATTCAACGCGCTGGCCGAGGTTTCCCCTCAAGCCTGGGCGAATTGACCGGTTACCCATATTGAAGACATTTGACCATTTGACCGTTGTCGGTCTGCGTGAGTGGGTGGCACTTCCCGACTTGGGAGTGGCAGGCCTGCGCGCGAAGATCGACACCGGAGCCAGCACCTCAAGCCTGCATGCCACCGATATCGAGCCCTTTGAGCGCGACGGTGAGAAATGGGTGCGTTTTACCGCACACCTGGGCAGCGTCGTGCAGTTGCGTCACCGCCGCTGCGAAGCGCCGCTGATGGCGATGAAAACCATCAAGAGCTCCAATGGTCATGCGCAGGTGCGCTATGTGATCAGCACCACCCTGGCATTGGGCGACCGGGTATGGCGGGTCGAATTCACCCTCGCCTGCCGCAAGGCCATGCGCTACCGCCTGCTCCTCGGTTCCAAAGCGCTGATTGACGGCCAGTTGGTGGTCAATCCCGGCGTCAAGTACGTTCAAGACAAGCCGGTGTTCCCGGTCTCTACTATTTCTGCCCCAGGTGCTGCATGAAGATTGCTGTGCTGTCGCGAAACCCGCGCCTATATTCCACCCGCCGCCTGGTCGAGGCCGGCACCGAACGCGGCCATGAAATGGTGGTGATCGACACGTTGCGTGCGTATATGAATATTGCCAGCCATAAGCCGCAGATCCACTACCGCGGCAAACCATTGGAAGGCTTTGACGCGGTAATCCCGCGTATCGGCGCCTCGGTGACCTTTTATGGCTGCGCGGTGCTGCGCCAGTTTGAAATGATGGGCGTCTCCCCGCTGAATGAATCCGTCGCGATTGCGCGCTCACGGGACAAGCTGCGCTCGCTGCAATTGCTCTCGCGCCGGGGTATCGGCCTGCCGGTTACAGGCTTTGCCCACTCTCCGGACGACATTCCCGACCTGATCGAAATGGTCAACGGCGCGCCGCTGGTGATCAAGGTGCTGGAAGGCACCCAGGGCATCGGCGTGGTGCTGTGCGAAACCGCCACGGCGGCGGAGTCGGTGATCGAGGCGTTCATGGGCCTCAAGCAGAACATCATGGTGCAGGAATACATCAAGGAAGCCGGCGGTGCGGATATCCGCTGCTTCGTGGTCGGCGACAAGGTGATTGCCGCGATGAAACGCCAGGCCAAGCCTGGAGAGTTCCGCTCCAACCTGCACCGTGGCGGCAGCGCCAGCCTGATCAAGATCACCCCCGAAGAACGCATGACCGCGCTACGGGCGGCCAAGGTCATGGGGTTGAGCGTGGCGGGTGTGGATATCCTGCGCTCCAACCATGGCCCACTGGTGATGGAAGTCAATTCATCACCCGGCCTGGAAGGCATCGAGACTACCACCGGCAAGGATGTGGCGGGGATCATCATTCAGCATCTGGAGAAGAGTGGTGGGGCGAATATGACCAGGACCAAAGGCAAGGGCTGATCGCGTAACACCTTAAACACGCTGAAAAACCTATATGGGAGCGGGCTTGCCCGCTCCCATATTTGATCCTGGTTGTTTAAACCGCATCTCGGGGCAACATCAAACCCAACGGCAAGCGGACCCGTGCTTCAAGCCCGCCGTTCTCGCGATTGCGCAACTCAACATTGCCGCCATGCATCGAGGCAATCCGCCGCACAATCGCCAGCCCCAAACCGGTGCCCTTGCCACCCCGAGCGCGGTCGCCACGGGTGAAGGGGTTGAAAATGCCTTCCAGCTCGGCCGGGTCGATACCGGCCCCCCGATCCATCACGCTCAGCACCACATAGGGCGCAGCACTGTCACCGGAGACATACGCCGCCACTTCCACATCCGAGCCGGCGTGGTGCAAGGCGTTGCCGATCAGGTTGTTCAGCAGGCGCTTCATCGAGACCCGACGCAACGCGAACGGCTGGATCGGCTCCAGGCGCATGCGCACCTGCTCGCCATTCTGGTTGTAAGGCGCCACCACCTCGCGCACCAGGTCCGTCAGGTCGACGACTTCCACCACCTCGTCACGGCCGTCGCGGATAAATGCCAGGAACTGGTCAAGAATCGCATCCATGTCCTCGATATCACGCACCATGTCATCCGTGAGATCGGTATGGTCGCCCATCAACTCCAGGGACAGCCGCAAACGCGTCAAGGGCGTGCGCAAGTCATGGGACACGCCCGCGAGCATCAGCTCGCGCTCGCGCCCGGCCTGTTCGACATCCTCGGCCATCTGGTTGAACGCACTGTATACCTCGGTCATCTCACTGGGCGTGTCGCTGACCGGCAGGCGCACACTGCGCCCCTGTCCCAACTGGCGGGCGGCAAACACCAGGCGTTTAAGCGGTTGATTGAGCTGGCGCACGAAAATCCACGCCGATGCCGTTGAAAGCAAGCCGATAGCCAGGAACCAGCCCAGCACGTTCCAGATCTTCTGCCCTCGCAAAGGGTGCGGATACAGCGGCACCTTCAGCCAATCTTCCCCCAGGCTCGGCGCGCGCACCCAGAGTGCGGGTGACACATGCATACGCAACCGCACTTCGGTGTCGTCGCCCAGTTCCGCCTGCATCTGGCGCTGGTAAATCTCACTGTAGGGCCAATGTTGCTCGCCTTCCGGCACACCTGCACCCGCCACGCGCACCAGCGTGGCCGCCTTGGCGATTTTTTCGCGGTTCTCGGGGTCGGCCGCCCAATAGGCGCGCAGGGTCAGGGCGACACCGTGGCTGTACTGTCGATCCACCAGCACGTCTTCGTTCATCAGCAGATAAACCAGCGTGAGTGCCTTGGAAAACAGAACGACGATAAGCACCAGCCAAAGGGTGCGGGAGAAAAAACTTTGCGGGAACCACAGCGGGGTTTTCATAGGAAACAGCTAGACACCTTGCAGGAACGAGCAGCGCTCGCAGAATTGCAGACGCCGGACATCCCGTCGACCCTCACGGAGCCAAACGCCAGGATGCCCGCCCCTGCAAATCATCGGTCACTTGGTTGCAGTGCCATCCGGCACAAACACATACCCCACGCCCCACACCGTTTGGATATAACGCGGTTTGGACGGGTCCGGCTCGATCATTCGTCGCAGACGAGAGATCTGCACGTCGATGGAGCGCTCCAAAGCATCCCATTCCCGACCACGGGCCAGGTTCATCAGTTTGTCGCGGGTCAGCGGCTGGCGTGCGTTCATCACCAGCGCCTTGAGCACGGCGAACTCGCCGGTGGTCAGCATGTGGACTTCATCGCCACGCTTGAGCTCACGGGTGGCCAGCGACAGTTCGTAATCGCCGAAGGTGACGCTTTCGTCCTCGCTACCGGGTGCGCCCGGCACCGGCGCTGCCTGGCGACGTAATACGGCCTTGACCCGCGCCATCAGCTCGTCCGGGTTGAACGGCTTGGCCAGGTAGTCATCAGCGCCCAGTTCGAGTCCCTTGATGCGGCTCAGCTCATCGCCCTTGGCGGTGAGCATGATGATCGGAATCTGGTTGTTCGCGCCGCGAAGGCGTTTGCAGGCGGTGAGGCCGTCTTCACC
Organism: Pseudomonas sp. PSPC3-2; assembly: GCF_049897085.1. Taxonomy (NCBI): domain Bacteria; kingdom Pseudomonadati; phylum Pseudomonadota; class Gammaproteobacteria; order Pseudomonadales; family Pseudomonadaceae; genus Pseudomonas; species Pseudomonas sp. PSPC3-2. The sequence continues at coordinate 258,122 of NZ_JAFCVO010000006.1, read as the reverse complement.
GGGCAACATCAGGTCGAGCACGACCAGGTTGAACACCTCACGCCCCAACAGGCGGTCCATCTGCTCAGTGTTTGGCACCGAGCGGGCACGGTAGCCCTTGGAGTTGAAAAAACGCTCCAGCAGGCTGCTCAGCCCCGGATCGTCATCAACGATGAGAATTTTTTCGCCTTCAGCAGTTTGTGCAGTGCTGCTCATTGGATGCTCCTCTTATCTCGGCGCGCATTATGGCCTAGCTGCGGTTATACGCACCGAGTGCATTGTTAGCAGATTTTTCCTCTACTGCCAGCGAACCCGCGCCCTACAACCTGTGGCGCAGTACCCCCCAAGGACAGAACGCTGGTTATAATGCGGCGCCTTCGTGCAGGGCAACGTCAGATCGTTACCGTTTACTGCCGGGCTTTTTTCACCCGCTTGTCGTGATTTTTTCGATTTCGAGGGTCAATAGGCAGCCTCTTGACCCAGGCAGCGGCGCCAGTCGGGCCGCTCAACCAGCCTCGCCGGGCCTTGTTTTTCCGGGCCTGCGAGCTGCTTTTAAGAATTTCAGGTGGTTTTATGGACAGCATCAACAGCCGCATCGCCGAGGAACTCGGTGTACGCCCCCAACAGGTCGAAGCGGCCGTCGCTCTACTGGATGAGGGCTCCACGGTGCCCTTCATCGCCCGTTACCGAAAAGAAGTGACCGGCAGCCTCGACGACATTCAACTGCGGCACCTGGAAGAGCGCCTACGCTACCTGCGAGAACTCGACGAACGGCGCATCAGCATCCTCGCCAGCATCACGGAGCAGGGCAAGCTGACCCCGCAATTGGAACGCGACATCAAACTCGCCGATACCAAGACCCGCCTCGAAGACCTTTACCTGCCGTACAAACAGAAGCGCCGCACCAAGGGCCAGATCGCCCTGGAAGCCGGCCTCGGCGACCTGGCCGACGGTCTGTTCAACGACCCCTCGATGACCCCGGACACCGAAGCCGCGCGCTTCATTAACGCCGAAAAAGGTGTCGCCGACGTCAAGGCCGCCCTCGAAGGCGCCAAGTACATCCTGATGGAGCGCTTCGCCGAAGACGCCAGCCTGCTGGAAAAGCTGCGCACCTACCTGAAGCAGGAAGCCATCCTCAGCGCCCGCGTGATCGCCGGCAAAGAGGAAGAAGGCGCCAAGTTCCGCGACTACTTCGAACACGACGAACCCCTCAAAAGCATGCCGTCCCACCGCGCCCTGGCGATTTTCCGCGGCCGCAACGAAGGCATTCTCAGCTCCGCGCTGAAAGTCGGCGACGAACTGCCGGGCACCATGCACCCGTGCGAAGGCATGATCGGTCAACAATTCGGCATCCAGAATCAGAACCGTCCTGCGGACAAGTGGCTCGATGAAGTGGTGCGCTGGACCTGGAAGGTCAAGCTCTACACCCACCTGGAAACCGACCTGCTCGGCGAGTTACGTGACGGCGCCGAAACCGAAGCGATCAACGTATTCGCCCACAACCTGCACGACCTGCTGCTGGCCGCACCGGCCGGCCCGCGTGCCACCCTGGGCCTCGACCCAGGCCTGCGCACCGGCTGCAAGGTCGCCGTGGTCGATTCGACCGGCAAGCTGCTCGACCACGCCACCGTGTATCCGCACGTGCCCCACAACAAGTGGGACCAGACGCTCGCGATCCTGGCGGCCCTGTGCGCCAAGCACGCGGTAGACCTGATCGCCATCGGCAACGGCACCGCCAGCCGTGAAACCGACAAACTGGCCGCCGAACTGATCAAAAAATACCCAGCCATGAAGATGACCAAGGTCATGGTTTCCGAGGCCGGCGCTTCGGTGTACTCGGCATCGGAACTGGCTTCCAAGGAATTCCCGGACCTCGACGTGTCGATCCGTGGCGCGGTGTCCATCGCCCGTCGCCTGCAAGACCCGCTGGCCGAACTGGTGAAAATCGATCCGAAATCCATCGGCGTCGGCCAATACCAGCACGACGTGTCGCAGCTGAAACTGGCGCGCGGCCTGGATGCGGTGGTGGAAGACTGCGTAAACGCCGTGGGTGTGGACGTGAACACCGCCTCCGTCGCACTGCTGGCGCGGATCTCCGGCCTCAACGCGACCCTGGCGCAGAACATCGTGACCCACCGCGACGAAAACGGGGCGTTCAAGACCCGCGCCGCGCTGAAAAAAGTCGCACGCCTGGGTGAAAAAACCTTCGAACAGGCTGCCGGTTTCCTGCGCGTCATGAACGGCGACAACCCGCTGGACGCCTCGGCGGTTCACCCGGAAGCCTACCCGCTGGTGCAACGCATCGCCGCCGAGACCGACCGCGACATCCGCTCGCTGATTGGCGACGCCGCGTTCCTCAAGCGCCTGGACCCGAAGAAGTACACCGACGAAACCTTCGGCGTGCCGACCATCACCGACATCCTGCAAGAGCTGGAAAAACCTGGCCGCGACCCACGCCCAGGGTTCAAGACCGCCGAGTTCCAGGACGGCGTCGAAGACCTCAAGGACCTGCAACTGGGCATGATCCTCGAAGGCGTGGTGACCAACGTGACCAACTTCGGTGCCTTTGTGGACATCGGCGTGCATCAGGACGGTTTGGTGCATATCTCCGCGCTTTCGGAGAAGTTCATCAAAGACCCACGCGAAGCGGTGAAGGCCGGTGACGTGGTCAAGGTCAAGGTCATGGAAGTCGACATCCCGCGCAAACGCGTCGGCCTGTCGATGCGCATGAGCGACACCCCCGGCGAGAAAATCGACGGTGCCCGTGGCGCCCGCCCGGGCTCGGCGCCACGCCAGTCGCAAAACAACGCGCCGCGCAAGGAAACCGCGATCGCAGCGCCGAGCAACAATGCCATGGCCTCGCTGTTCGCCAACGCCAAACAGTTGAAGAAGCGCTGATGGAGATTCCGGCCGGTTTGACCCAGAGCGCGTTCAGCGAACTGATCGGCTGCCGCCTGCAACGCCTGGAGCAGGGCGTTGCCGAGGTGGCCCTGAGCCTGGAGCCGCAACTGCGCAATCGCGCAGGCAAGCTCCATGGCGGGGTGATTTTCAGCCTGGTCGACATCACCATGGGGCTGGCCTGTTCCAGCGCCCACGGGTTCGACCAGCAGAGCGCCACCATCGAATGCAAAATCAACTACATCCGTGCGGTGGAAAACGGCGACGTGCTGTGTACCGCACGGGTTATTCACCCGGGTCGGCGCACGTTGGTGGTCGAGGCCGACGTGTACCAAGGTGAAAGACTTGTCGCAAAAGCGCAGGGCACCTTCGCTGTCCTATAGCTCCCCACCCTCGATTTGAGTTAATTTCGGCGCTGCGATAACGGCGTCGGAATTTTCTTGCTGCGCTATAGCCCAATTCATGGAGTGAAGTAGGCTTTTTCAAAACGGGTCAAATCGACTCAAAACCAGGCGATCACGCCAGTTTTAACTTCACCCTTGTAGACCGTCCTGCCCACCCCCATATTGGGGCGACTGACGCGTGAAGGAATCCAACTTGAGCGAACTTCTCAACCGCCGCCTGGCCCTGCTCGGCAAGCGCGAACACCTCTCCCTGCTGGAGCATTGCTTGCACGGCATCGAGCGCGAATGCCTGCGTGTCACCCATGAAGGTCGCCTGGCGCAGACGCCGCACCCCGAAGCCCTGGGCGCCGCGCTGACCCACGCACAGATCACCACCGACTACTCGGAATCGTTGCTGGAGTTCATCACCCCAGCCCTGCCCAACCCGGCCGATACCCTGAGCAATCTGGACAAGATCCATCGCTTTGCCTACAGCAAGCTCGGCAGCGAATACCTGTGGAGCCCCTCGATGCCGTGCCCGTTGCCGGCCGAGGAAGACATTCCGATTGCCTACTACGGCACCTCCAATATCGGACAGCTCAAGTACGTGTATCGCAAGGGCCTGGCCCTGCGTTACGGCAAGACCATGCAGTGCATTGCCGGCATCCACTACAACTTTTCCCTACCGGAACAACTGTGGCCGCTGCTCAAGGAAGCGGAAGGGTTCATCGGCACCGATCGCGACTATCAGTCCAACGCCTATATCGCCCTGATCCGTAACTTCCGCCGCAACAGTTGGCTGCTGATGTACCTGTTCGGTGCCTCGCCGGCACTGGACGCAGGCTTCCTGCGCGGCCGTTCGCACCAGTTGGACGTGCTGGATGCCGACACCTTGTACCTGCCGTATGCCACCAGCCTGCGCATGAGCGACCTGGGTTACCAGAGCAACGCCCAGGCCGGCCTGACGCCGTGCTACAACGATTTGGCCAGCTACACCGACAGCCTGCGCGAAGCGGTGGCAACGCCCTACGCGCCTTATGTCGAAGTCGGCACCCACAAGGACGGCGAGTGGGTGCAACTCAACACCAACATCCTGCAGATCGAAAACGAGTACTACTCCAACATCCGTCCCAAGCGTGTGACTTACACCGGCGAGCGGCCGATCCAGGCGCTGATGGCCCGTGGCATCCAGTACATCGAAGTGCGCTGCCTGGACATCAACCCGTTCCTGCCGATGGGTATCGACCTGCAGGAGTCGCGTTTCCTCGATGCGTTCCTGCTGTATTGCGCGCTGAACGACAGCCCGCTGTTCGCCGACAACGAGTGCGGCAACGCCACGTCGAACTTCCTCAGCGTGGTCAAGGAAGGCCGGCGTCCGGGCCTGCAACTGCAGCGCAAGGGCCAGGCGGTGGACATGAAGGAATGGGCCACCGAGTTGCTGGAAAAGATCGCACCGTTGGCCGCCCTGCTCGACGAGAGTCACGGCATTACCGAACACAGCCAGGCACTGGACGCCCAGTTGGCCAAGGTCAACGACCCGTCCCTGACGCCGTCGGCCCAGGTGCTGGCCGCGATGGCCGAGCGCAAGGAAAGTTTTGCGCAGTTCTCCCTGCACCAGAGCGAGGTGCATGCCGAGTATTTCCGCAAGGAGCCGCTGCCGGCCGCAGAGCAGGCGCACTTTGAAGAACTGGCGCGCACCTCGCTGGCGCAACAGGCGGAACTGGAGCAGAACGAAGTGGGCGATTTCGATGTGTTTGTCGGCTCGTACCAGGCCAGCATCCTCGCGATCAGCAACTAAACGCCGAACTCGTTCCCTCAGGGGAATGAGCTCTAATGTGGGAGGGGGCTTGCCCCCGATGACGGTGGGTCAGTCAGTACATGCATTGACTGATCCACCGCCATCGGGAGCAAGCCCCCTCCCACATTTGTCCTCATTGGGGTGAAGAATCCCCTCCACCCTTCTCCTCATAAGCTAATTCGAAAAAGTTATTTATTTTCGAGTTCTTAGATCATTTAGTCTCCTCACATGCCGATTCTCGGCGGCCTGATTGAGGAGCTTCCCCTTGAAACTGCTTACCCCTCTGCGCCTATTGGCCGCGTTGTCCCTGGCCGGTGCCAGCCTGTTTGCCCAGGCGACGGATGTGACCATCGCCTACCAGACCACCGTGGACCCGGCGAAAGTCGCCCAGGCCGACGGTGCGTATGAAAAAGCCACGAACGCCAAGATCGACTGGCGCAAATTCGACAACGGCGCCGACATCATCGCCGCCATCGCGTCCGGCGACGTGCAGATCGGCTACCTCGGTTCCAGCCCGCTGACCGCAGCCATCACGCGCAAAGTGCCGGTGCAGACCTTCCTCGTCGCCACCCAGATCGGCGGTGCCGAAGCCCTGGTGGCGCGTAACGGTTCGGGGATCAACAGCCCGCAGGACCTGATCGGCAAAAAAGTCGCCGTGCCGTTCGTTTCCACCGGCCACTACAGCCTGCTGGCCGCGCTGAAGCACTGGAACATCGACCCGTCGAAAGTGACCATCCTCAACCTCGCGCCGCCAGCCATCATCGCCGCCTGGAAGCGCGGTGATATCGACGCCACCTACGTGTGGGACCCGGCCCTGGGCGTGGCCAAGGAAAACGGCAAGGTGCTGATCACTTCCGGCGAACTGGCCACGTTCGGCGCGCCGACCTTCGACGCGTGGATCGTGCGTAAGGACTTCGCCGAGAAGCACCCGGAAATCGTCAGCGCTTTCGCCAAAGTCACCCTGGATGCCTACGCCGCGTACCGCAAAGACCCACAAGCCTGGCTCGCCGACAAAGCCAACGTCGACAAGCTGGTGAAGCTCTCCGGTGCCAAGGCCAGCGACATCCCCGCGCTGCTGCAAGGCAACGTCTACCCGCTGGCCGCTGAGCAGGTGACCCTGCTGGGCGCGCCAACCACCAAGGCAGTGACGGATACCGCGGCGTTCCTCAAGGAACAAGGCAAGGTCGAAGCGGTGCTGCCGGACTACGCCCCCTATATCAGCGCCAAGTTCATTACCCACTGATCAGGAGTTCATCGCGATGGCCTTGCTACAACTGGAGCGCATCAGCGCACAGTACCCAGGCGCCACAGAACCGGTACTGTCTGACATTTCACTCGAACTTGGGCCCCAGCAATTGCTGGTGGCCCTCGGCCCGTCCGGCAGTGGCAAGACGTCGCTGTTGAACTTGATTGCCGGTTTTGTCGAACCCTCTGCCGGGCGCATCAGCCTCGATGGCGTGCCGGTCAAAGGCCCGAGTGCCGAGCGCGGCGTGGTGTTCCAGGACGATGCCCTGCTGCCCTGGCAGGACGTGCTGGCCAATGTCGGCTTCGGCCTGGAGCTGGCCGGCGTGAGCAAGGCGCAACGCGAAGTGCGCGCCCGGGAAATGCTCGCGCTGGTGGACCTGGCCGGTTTCGACAGCCGGCGCATCTGGCAACTGTCCGGCGGCCAGAAGCAACGTGTCGGCCTGGCCCGCGCCTTGGCGGCAGACCCGCGTGTGCTGCTGATGGACGAACCCTTCGGCGCCCTCGATGCGTTCACCCGCGAACAGATGCAGGAGCTGCTGCTGCAAGTCTGGCGGCGCACGGCCAAGCCGGTGTTCCTGATTACCCACGACATCGAAGAAGCGGTATTTCTCGCCACCGATTTGATCCTGCTGGCACCCAACCCCGGTCAGATCGTCGAGCGCCTGCACCTGGATTTCGGCCAGCGCTATGCCGCCGGCGAGTCTGCGCGAGCGATCAAATCCGACCCGCGCTTTATCGAAACCCGCGAACACGTACTGGGCAAAGTGTTCTCCCAACGGCAGGTGTGCGCATGAGCAGCTACGAACTTCCCGCCACGGCCGCCAAGCCGGTGGCGCACGCGGTTATCCCGCTGCGGCGCAGCCTCAGCACACGCTGGATCAGCCTGCTGACGCTGATCGCCTTGCTGGCGATCTGGTGGGCGGTGACCGCCAGCGGCCAGATCGAACCGCTCTTCCTGCCGCCGCCGTCCGCCGTGCTGCAAAAAGGCTGGTTGCTGGCGACCACGGGCTACATGGACTCCACCTTGTGGCAGCACCTCGGCGCGAGCCTCGGCCGCATCGGCTTGGGCCTGGGTTTTGCGGTGCTGACCGCGGTGCCGGTGGGAATTGCCATCGGCTCGAATCGTATCGCCCGGGGCATTCTCGACCCGCTGATTGAGTTCTACCGGCCGATTCCACCCCTGGCCTACCTGCCGCTGATCGTGATCTGGTGCGGCATCGGCGAGCTGTCCAAGGTGCTGCTGATCTACTTGGCGATCTTTGCGCCGATCGCCATCGCCACCGCGACCGGCGTGCGCACGGTCGACCCGGCCAAGCTGCGTGCCGCGCAGTCGTTGGGCGCCACGCGCGCCCAACTGATTCGCCACGTGATCCTGCCGAGCGCCCTGCCCGACATCCTCACCGGTGTGCGCATCGGGCTGGGCGTGGGCTGGTCGACATTGGTCGCCGCCGAGCTGATCGCCGCCACCAGCGGCCTGGGCTTCATGGTGCAGTCGGCGGCGCAGTTCCTGGTCACCGATGTGGTGGTGCTGGGGATTCTGGTGATCGCGCTGATCGCCTTCGCCATGGAAATGGGCCTGCGTGCCCTGCAGCGTAAATTAGTGCCGTGGCATGGCCAGGCACACTGAGTGATGAGAACCCCATGAGCCGCCTGACCGTTACCCCATTAAGCACCGCCCTTGGCGCCCAGATCAGTGGCGTCGATATCACCCAGCCGCTGAACCTCGAACAGCGCGACGCCATCGAACAGGCGTTGCTCACCCATTCGGTGCTGTTCTTCCGTGACCAGCCGCTCACCCCGCAGCAACAAGCACGCTTCGCGGCGAACTTCGGCGACCTGCATATTCATCCGATCTACCCTAACGTGCCGGAACAGCCTGAAGTGCTGATCCTCGATACCGCCGTCACCGACGTGCGTGACAACGCCGTATGGCACACCGACGTGACCTTCCTACCCACTCCAGCCCTCGGCGCGGTGCTGAGTGCCAAGTTGCTGCCGGCGTTTGGTGGCGACACGTTGTGGGCTAGCGGGATTGCCGCGTATGAGGCCCTGTCCGAGCCGTTGAAGGGGCTGCTCGACGGGCTCACCGCCACGCACGACTTCATCAAATCCTTCCCGCTGGAGCGCTTTGGCAACACTGCCGAAGACCTGGCGCGCTGGGAAGAAACCCGCAAGAAGAACCCACCGCTGTCGCACCCGGTGGTGCGCACCCACCCGGTAAGCGGGCGCAAGTCGCTGTTTGTCAGTGAGGGCTTCACCACCAAAATCAATGAACTGGAACCGGCGGAAAGCGAGGCGATCTTGAAGCTGCTGTTCGCCCACGCGACACGCCCGGAGTTCACGATTCGCTGGCGCTGGCAGGAGAATGACGTGGCGTTCTGGGACAACCGCGTCACCCAGCATTACGCAGTGGATGACTACCGGCCGCAGCGGCGGGTGATGCATCGGGCGACGATTTTGGGGGATGTGCCGTTCTGAGCCGAACACGAGAGTCGCCACACTGAAAATCAAATGTGGGAGGGGGCTTGCCCCCGATGGCGGTGTATCAGTCAGTACATCCATTGACTGGTCCACCGCCATCGGGGGCAAGCCCCCTCCCACATTGACTGTGTGCTGCCAGGTTATTCAGCCGTCGATGGTTTTTCCCACAGGTTGATCCCGCCTTCCAGCGCAAACCGATCGATCTCCGCCAGTTCCTCGGCGGTGAAACTCAGGTTCTTCAGCGCCCCGACGTTTTCAATAATCTGCTCCGGCCGGCTCGCGCCGATCAGTGCGCTGGTCACCCGTGGGTCGCGCAGGGTCCAGGCCAGGGCCAGTTGGGCCAGGCTTTGGCCACGACGCTTGGCGATTTCATTGAGCGCACGCACGTGAGCGATGTTGGCGTCGGACAGGTGCTTGGCCTGCAACGAACCGCCACCAGGACGATTCACCCGCGCATCGGCCGGCACGCCATTGAGGTACTTGTCGGTCAACAACCCCTGTGCCAGCGGCGTGAATGCGATCACCCCGGCACCGAGGGCTTCGGTGGTGTCGAGCAGGTCTTTTTCCACCCAGCGGTTGAGCAGGTTGTAGGCCGGTTGGTGGATCAGCAGCGGGACTTTCCACTCGTTGAGCAGGGCTGCGATTTCGCGGGTTTTCACCCCGGAGTAGGAGGAAATACCAATGTACAACGCCTTGCCTTGTTGCACGGCGGTGGCGAGGGCGCTGGCGGTTTCTTCCAGCGGTGTGTCGGCGTCGAAGCGGTGCGAATAGAAAATATCCACGTAGTCGACGCCCAGGCGTTGCAGGCTCTGGTCCAGGCTCGCCAGGATGTACTTGCGCGAACCGCCGCCCTGGCCATACGGGCCGGGCCACATGTCCCAGCCGGCCTTGCTGGAGATGATCAATTCGTCACGGTAGTGCTTGAAGTCTTCGCGCAGCAAACGCCCGAAGTTGATCTCGGCGCTGCCATACGGCGGGCCATAGTTGTTGGCCAGGTCGAAGTGGTTGATGCCTAAGTCGAACGCGGTGCGCAGCAGGGCGCGCTGGGTGTCGATCGGGGTGCTGTCGCCAAAGTTGTGCCACAGCCCCAGGGACAGGGCCGGCAGCACCAAGCCACTGCGGCCGACGCGGCGATAAGGAATAGATTCATAGCGGTTTTCGGCAGCGATATAAGTCATCGAATCCTCTCTTGGACGGGGGCAAATAAGGCCTGGGAATAAGCCTATTCCCAGGCCTTTTAAGCAGCTGAATCGCTTAACGTTGCCCTTCCGTTTTACAGCAAACGCCTACCAAAGTGGAACGACATAGCTGACATAAAAGCGGTTTTCATCCTGCACGGTGGCACCGGTAATGTCCGGGCTGGCGTGGGCATTTTTCCAGGTCACGCCCAGGCCCTTGAGGGTGCCGGTCGGCACTTGGTAGGCCACGGCAACGTTGCGTTCCCATTCGCTGGTAGTGCCCTGTGCGGTGCGGATGTCATCGCCATGGGCATAGGCGGCGGAGAATGTCAGACCGTTGAGGCCCAGTTTGCCGAAGTCATATTTATACTGCGCCAGCCAGGTGCGTTCGCCGGCGTGCTGGAATTTGTTCAACTGCATGTTGGTCAGCGCCGGGGTGTCGGCACCTGAGCCTGGGCCCTGACGGTTGTCGCCGCTGTTCAGGCCGGAATCCAGGTACGGGAAGTCGCTGCTGCCGCTGTTTTTCTGGATGCCGAGACCGACGGTGTGACCGTCCAGGCTGTAGCTTTCCAACAGGCTGACGGTGGACTGGTTGATGCGGCCCTTGTTCACGCCATCGCCATAGACACCCGCCGCCGAATAATTCTTGTCGCCATCGGCGTTACCGCCCACCCCCAGGCTGCGGAACATACGCACATCGGTGTCGATCGCACCGACCGACAAGGCGTCATGGCGCTTGGCACCGAGGAAGAACTGTTGGTAGTAATCCTCAAGGTTGGAATACCACAGGCTGACGGTGGTGCCCGGCAAGCCAGTGTAGTCGGCACCGCCGAAGAGGAAGCGATCGCTCTCCTTGGTGCCGCCGGCGGTGATCATGCCCTGGTCGCCGGTTTCATTGCGGATCTTGGTCTTGAAGATATCGCCACCGGTGAAGGTGAAGTCGGTGAGGTCCTTGGAGACCAGTTGCACACCGGTGTTGGTCTGCTGGTACAGGCGGCCGTCGGTGTTGGCCAGCACCGGGTTGTTGCCATACAGCGTACCGATCCGCAGTTCATCCTTGGCGAAGCGCGTCTTGAACGTTGGGCTCAGCACGCCGAACTGGTCAGCGGATTTGCCGTTGTCCAGCGGGAACATGCTGCCGGGGTAGCGGCCCTGGTGGTCTTTGTCATTGAGGTCGCCGCCGGAGTCCAGTTTCAAACCGTAGAACGCCTGCAAGTCGAGGCCGAAACCCACGGGGCCCTCGGTGTAGCCGGACTTGAAGTTGAACTCGAAACCCTGGCCCCAATCACGAATGCTATGGGCCTTGGCGTTGCTGCCGACCACGTCACGCCCCTGCTGGTTGAGATAGCGGTTGAGCAGGGTCACATCGGCGTGGCTGTCATCGATAAAATCGGCATGGGCGGACAGCATAAAGCTCGCCATGGCGACACCCACCATGGGGCTTAATAACGTCTTCATTGTTACCGGTCTCCGTCACTGTTCTGAAATGAAAGCGTCAAACGCTTCACACAATTACGCAGTGGCCAGATGACAGTTGCGCGTCAAAACGCGGTTGGGGCACATGAAATTAAATTTAAGAAAGCCCCGCATTACGGGGCTTGGCGTGAAGTGAAGCGAGCCCTGCCCACTCGGGAACAGGGCCTTGGACGTCACCGCACCAAGTGCAGGAACTGCAGGTGGCGCTCGTACTGGTCGAGGATGTCGTTGATGATCTGCTCCTTGGTGTAGCCCACCAGATCGTAGTCCTGGCTGCCCTCGCTCAAGTGCACTTCTGCCCGGTAGTAGCGACGGTTATTGAGCTCCTTGGAGCCCATGCCGCCACGGGCAAACGACGGTGTGAAGTAGCCGCGCATTTGCACCTGGTAGACGAACGGGTGCTCTTCGCCATGGCCGATTTCCAGGCTGACGCTGTCGTTGGACGGGTCAGGCTGGGTCACCACACTCAGGCCCTTCTCGACGAACACGGCGGTCACTTCTTCAATCGCCGGGCGCACCGTCGACTCAAGGAAGCGATACACCTCATCGCGCGACGGGAAATGCACCGCCTGGCTCAAACGCTGGCGCCAGCCGCCACGGCCCTTGCCCGTGGCCGACACCGGGGCCAACGAATGCAACTGGGCGATCTGCTTCTGCGATTCGAGGTAGAAGGCCTTGTGGAGCCCCCACATCATCAGCAGCAGGATCAACGAGAACGGCAGCGAGGTCAGCACCACCGCCGACTTCAGCGAATCGATGCTCCCGGCAAACAGCAAGGCACTGGTCACCAGCGCGGTCATCGCGCCCCAGAACACCCGCAGCCACTTCGGCCCGTCTTGATCGGCGTTGCCGCCTTTGGACGACAGGGTGGAGAGCACCACGGTGCCGGAGTCGGCGGAGGTGACGAAGAACACGAAGCTGATAAACACCGTGACCGCGATCACCGTCTTGCTCCACGGGTAGGTTTCCAGCAGCAGGTAGAGGCTCATCGACGGGTCATCGATGGCCGACTGGCCGAGCGCGGTCAACCCGTGATTGAGCACCTGGTCGATGGCGCTGTTGCCGAAGATCGACATCCACGCCAGGGTGAAACCCAGCGGGATCAGCAGCACGCCGAACACGAACTCGCGGATGGTACGGCCACGGGAAATGCGCGCGATAAACAGGCCCACGAACGGCGACCATGCAATCCACCAGGCCCAATAGAACACCGTCCAGCCCCCCAGCCAGTCGCTCGGCTTGTCGTAGGCGTACACGTCGAAACTCTTGGTCGGCAGCGCGCCGAGGTAGTCACCGATGTTCTGGATCAGGGTGTTGAGCAAGTGCTGGGTGGGCCCGGCGAACAGCACGAACAGCAGCAGCGCACAGGCCAGCAGCATGTTGATGTCGGACATCACGCGCACGCCCTTGTCCACACCGGCCACCGCCACCAGGATCGCCGCGCCCATCATCAGGGTGATCAAGCCCACCTGAATCCACTGGGTGTGGGCAATGCCAAACAGGTAATCGAGACCGGAGTTGAGGTGCAGCACACCGAAGCCCATGTCAGCACCGAGACCGAACACCGTGGCGATGATGCCGAAGCCGTCCACGGCGTAGCCGATCGGGCCGTTGATGCGCTTGCCGATCAGCGGGTACAGCGCCGAACGCAACGCCAGCGGCAGGTTATGCCGATAGGCGAAGTACGCCAGGGCCATGCCGACGAAGGCGAACACACCCCAACCGTGCAGGCCCCAGTGCAGAAACAGGATCTGCATGGCCTGGCGTGCAGCGTCGGCGTTCATCGCCGCGCCCTGGGGCGGTTGCACCAGGTGCGTGAGCGGCTCGGAGACGCAGAAGAAAAACAGCGTGATGCTGATCCCGGCGGCGAACAGCATGCCGGCCCAGGACAGGTAACTGAATTCGGGCTCGTCGTGGTCGGCACCGAGTTTTATCTTGCCGTAGCCCGATAGCGCGGTGACCACCACGAAGACCAGATACAGGGTCATCGCGAGCATGTAGTACCAGCCGACCGTATTGGCCGCCCAGTTTTGCGCCGCCAGCAGCCAGGCACCGGCCTGTTGCGGGATTGCAATAACGGTGATGCCAAACAGCAGGATGAAACTTGCGGCGAAATAGAACACGGGCGCATTCATGCGCACCAGACCGCTGGGTGGGGTGGTCGGCGCACTCATGAACGATGCACCCCGGGGGTGTGAGATGTGGCTGTGTATAACGGACTCAGCAAAGGTAAGCCTCCTGTTGTGAGCGGGCAGCGAACCACCGATTTAACTTGAACGAGCGTTCAAGTTAAACATGGATAGGCGGTTTTGGACTAATCGCAGGGCTGAGTGGTAGATGATTCCTACACTGTCTCAAGGATTGGTATGACGCTTGGGCGAGGCAAATCGTTCAGCGGTTGCAGGCTGAAATACGGCTCACAATTGAAATGCAGTCAACCTGTGGGAGGGGGCTTGCCCCCGATGGCGGTGGGTCAGCCAGCACAGGCATTGACGGGTCCACCGCTATCGGGAGCAAGCCCCCTCCCACAGGGTTTGGTGTGATGTTTAAGGGTGTGCGCTACTTTTGAGTGCCGTCGTCATGCTGATGAACGAACGTTCAAATTGAACATGGATAGGCGGTTTGGAACTAATGCTCAAGGATTGGTATGACATTTGGGCGAGGTAAATCATCCAGCGGTTGCAGACTGCAATACGGCTCACATTTGAAATGCAGTCAACCTGTGGGAGGGGGCTTGCCCCCGATGGCGGTGGGTCAGCCAGCACAGGCATTGACGGGTCCACCGCTATCGGGAGCAAGCCCCCTCCCACAGGGTTTGGTGTGATGTTTAAGGGTGTGCGCTACTTTTGAGTGCCGTCGTCATGCTGATGAACGAACGTTCAAATTGAACATGGAGAGGCGGTTTGGAACTAATGCTCAAGGATTGGTATGACATTTGGGCGAGGTAAATCATCCAGCGGTTGCTGGCTGAAATACGGCTCACATTTGAAATGCAGTCAACCTGTGGGAGGGGGCTTGCCCCCGATGGCGGTGGGTCAGCCAGCACAAGCATTGACGGGTCCACCGCTATCGGGAGCAAGCCCCCTCCCACAGGGTTTGGTGTGATGTTTAAAGGTGTGCGCTACTTTTGGGTGCCGTCGTCATGCTGCAGATTCGCCTGCGTGATGTTCGCCCCCGCTGGCACGCTGCGGGTCAGCCACACGTTGCCGCCAATGGTCGAGCCCTTGCCGATGGTGATCCGCCCGAGGATCGTCGCCCCGGCATAGATCACCACGTCATCCTCGACAATCGGATGCCGCGGATGGCCTTTCTGCAATTGCCCGTCCTCATCCGCCGGGAAGCGCTTAGCCCCCAACGTCACCGCCTGGTAGATACGCACGCGCTCGCCGATGATCGCGGTTTCGCCAATCACCACACCCGTGCCATGGTCGATAAAGAAACTCGGGCCGATCTGCGCGCCGGGGTGTATGTCGATGCCCGTGGCCGAGTGGGCGATCTCTGCGCTGATGCGCGCCAACAACGGCAGGCCGGCGCGGTACAGATGGTGGGCCAGGCGATGGTGAATCACCGCCAGAATGCCCGGATAGCACAGCAGCACTTCATCCACACTGCGCGCGGCCGGGTCGCCGTGGTAGGCAGCCAGCACATCGGTGTCCAACAGGCTGCGCAGGGACGGCAAGGCCAGGGCGAAATCCTGGATCAGGCGGATGGCGTGGGCGTCGACCGCGCTGTCATCCTGGCCGCCCTGGCGCGCGGCGTAGCGCAGCTCCAGGCGCGCCTGGGCGAGCAAGGCATTCAAGGCGACGTCGAGGGTGTGGCCGACGTAGAAGTCTTCACTTTCTTCACGCAGGTCCACCGGCCCCAGACGCATCGGAAACAGTGCGCCGCACAGCGCTTCAAGGATCTGCCCAACGGCCTCGCGCGAGGGCAACTCGCGACCGCCGTGCTCACCACTCATGCGGCCATTGCGCGTTCGCCACTGGTCCCGCGCGCTGCGCAATTGGCTGACGATGGTGGGTAATTGCCAATGACTGGAACGCTCACTCACGGTATTCACTCCTGACAAAATGGCCATCACTTTACGATAGGCACCCTGGGCGCCCTTAAGAACCAATGGTGCAATGCTAAGAACCATCGAGCATAAGCGATTGGCGGTTGCCCGATGAAAAGTGCCTGCCTATAGTCGCCCCATCACTTAGCCACCGTGCGTAGCCATGATCAAACAACAGCTCGACCGCTTTAACCGTCTGGAACTGCTGGGCGGCGCCACCGCCCTGGAAAAACTTGAGCGGCTGTCGACCTGGCTGGGCAGGGATATCTACGTCAAGCGCGACGACACCACGCCGCTGGCCATGGGCGGCAACAAGCTGCGCAAACTCGAATACCTGGCGGCCGATGCCATCGCCCAGGGCGCCGACACCCTGGTGACCGCCGGCGCCATCCAGTCCAACCACGTGCGCCAGACCGCCGCCCTGGCCGCCAAGCTGGGCCTGGGCTGCGTCGCCCTGCTGGAAAACCCCACCGGCACCGAAGACCCCAACTATCTGGGCAACGGCAACCGTCTGCTGCTAGAGCTGTTCGACGCCAAGGTCGAGTTGGTGGAGAACCTCGACAACGTCGACGACCAGCTCAACGCCATCGCCGATCGCCTGCGCAGCAACGGCAAGAAGCCATATCTGGTGCCCATCGGCGGCTCCAATGCGCTCGGCGCCCTGGGCTATGTGCGGGCCGGGTTGGAACTGGCCGCGCAGATCGAAGACAGCGGGATTGAATTTGCCGCCGTGGTCTTGGCCTCGGGCAGTGCGGGCACCCACAGCGGCCTGGCCCTGGCGTTGAGCGAAGTGCTGCCGCAGTTGCCAGTGATCGGCATCACCGTATCGCGCACTGAAGAAGCGCAGTTCCCAAAAGTGCAGGGCCTGGCCGAACGCACCGCCGCGTTGCTCGGTGTGGACATCCCCGAGGCCTTCAAGGTGATCCTGTGGGACGAATACTTCGGCCCGCGTTATGGCGAACCGAACGCCGGCACCCTTTCAGCGGTCAAGCTATTGGCGAGCCAGGAAGGCTTGCTGCTGGACCCGGTCTACACGGGCAAGGCCATGGCCGGCTTGCTGGACGGTATCGGGCGTCAGCGCTTTGAGGATGGCCCAATCATTTTCCTGCATACCGGCGGCGCGCCGGCGTTGTTTGCTTACAACGCCGTATTTAACTGAATAAACAGGGATCAACATGTGGGAGGGGCGGTGCGACGATTCGACTTGCCCCCGATAGCGGTGGGTCAGTGATACATGCATAAACTGACTCGGCCCTATCGGGGGCAAGCCGCCTCCCACATTGGATTCAGTACATATTCAAAAATAGAATATAAATTTAGATTTATATTATTTTCAAGTCTTAAAAACCGGCTTTATCATCGCGCCGTAAGCGAAGACGCGCTACGCGCTTTAAGGCAGGATACGCCTACCGCGTCACCTGCTTCGCTCAACATAACAACACAGGGGCTCTTCATGACTATTTCTGTATTCCGTCGCACATTGCTGGTCGGCACACTGGGCCTGGCCCTCGGCGCTGGTTGGTTGGGCCAGGCCGTGGCTGGCGAACAGTTGGGCAACATCAAGAAAGCCGGTGAGATCAAGATCGGTCTCGAAGGCACCTACCCACCGTTCAGCTTTGTCGACGAAAGCGGCAAGCTCAGCGGTTTCGAGGTTGAGTTGTCGGAAGCGCTGGCCAAGGAGCTGGGCGTCAAGGTCAAACTGCAAGCCACGCCATGGGACGGTATCCTCGCCGCCCTGGAATCCAAGCGCCTGGATGCCGTCGTCAACCAAGTCACCATCTCCGACGAGCGCAAGAAGAAGTACGACTTCTCCAAGCCTTACACCGTCTCCGGTATCCAGGCCCTGACCCTGGCCAAAAACGTCGACACCATCAAGACCGCCGCCGACCTGGCCGGCAAGAAAGTCGGTGTGGGCCTGGGCACCAACTACGAACAATGGCTCAAGGACAATCAGCCCAAAGCCATCATCAAGACCTATAACGATGACCCCACCAAGTTCCAGGACCTGCGCATCGGCCGCATCGACGCGATTCTGATCGACCGCCTGGCCGCGCTGGAATACGCCAAGAAAGCCAAGGACACCGCCGCTGCCGGCGATGCCTTCTCCCGCCAGGAAGCCGGTATTGCCCTGCGCAAAGGCGAGCCTGAATTGCTCGAGGCAGTGAACAAAGCGCTCGACAACCTGCGCGCCGACGGCACCTTGAAGAAGCTGTCCGAGAAGTACTTCAACGCTGACGTCACTCAATAATGGAAGCAGGTTTCCAACTCGCACTGGACTCCGCGCCCTTTCTGCTCAAGGGCGCGTATTTCACGGTAATCCTCAGCCTCGGCGGGATGTTTTTCGGCTTGCTGCTGGGCTTCGGCCTGGCCTTGATGCGCCTGTCGCGCTTCATGCTGCTGCGCTGGATCGCTCGCGTCTACGTGTCGTTCTTTCGCGGTACGCCCCTGCTGGTGCAGCTGTTCCTGATCTACTACGGCTTGCCGCAAGTGGGCATCGAGCTGGACCCGATCCCGGCCGCCATGATCGGCTTCTCGCTGAACATGGCCGCCTACGCCTGTGAAATCCTGCGGGCCGCCATCTCGTCCATCGAGCGCGGCCAGTGGGAAGCCGCTGCCAGTATCGGCATGACCCGCGCGCAGACCCTGCGCCGGGCCATCCTGCCGCAAGCGATGCGTACCGCATTGCCGCCGCTGGGAAACAGCTTTATTTCGTTGGTCAAGGACACGGCGCTGGCCGCCACCATCCAAGTGCCCGAGCTGTTCCGCCAGGCGCAACTGGTGTCGGCGCGTACCTTCGAAATCTTCACCATGTATCTGTCCGCAGCCCTGATCTACTGGGTCCTGGCAAGTATCCTGGCGTATTTTCAAAATCGTCTGGAAGACCGGGTCAACCGGCATGACCTGGAGTCTTGAAGCATGATCGTGGTTGAAAAACTGACCAAGCAATTCAACGGCCAGGTGGTGCTCAACGGCATCGACCTGGAGGTCAAGGAAGGCGAAGTCGTCGCCATCATCGGCCCCAGCGGCTCCGGCAAGACCACCTTCCTGCGCTGCCTGAACTTCCTCGAAACCCCCACCAGCGGTCGGATCAAGGTCGGTGACATCGAGATCGACAGCAGCAAGCCGCTCAATCAGCAACAAGGCCTGGTGCGGCGCCTGCGCCAGCACGTGGGTTTTGTGTTCCAGAACTTCAACCTGTTCCCGCACCGCACCGCGCTGGAAAACGTCATCGAAGGCCCGATCGTGGTCAAGAAGATGCCCCGCGAGGCGGCAACCGCCCTGGGCCGCAAGCTGTTGGCCCGGGTCGGCCTGGCCGGTAAGGAGGACGCCTACCCACGGCGCCTCTCCGGCGGCCAGCAACAGCGCGTGGCGATTGCCCGGGCGTTGGCCATGGAGCCGGAAGTGATTCTGTTCGACGAACCCACCTCGGCCCTCGACCCGGAACTGGTGGGCGAAGTGCTGGCGACCATTCGCAGCCTCGCCGAAGAAAACCGCACCATGGTGATCGTCACCCACGAAATGAGTTTTGCCCGGGATGTCGCCAACCGGGTGATCTTCTTCGACAAGGGCGTGATCGTCGAACAAGGTGAGGCCAAGGCGTTGTTCGCCAACCCCAAGGAAGAACGCACGAAGCAGTTCCTGAGCAAGTTTCTCGCGCATTAACGCGGTGCAACGCTAGGGTGGGAGCCCGCTCCCACCCTACAAGAACGCCCGGCCTGCCTAAGTAAAACACCCCCCCGCACTGCCCTTAAAATGCCCCCTCCCGGTCAGACCGTTCTGAATCTTCCCAAACCCGCCGTTTAGCCTTTTGCCGCCATTGACGCCCTCCGGCCAACGCTCTTATCTAGCGCCCAGAGGATTGGATCCTATCCCGGCTTTTCACTGAATCGTTCCTTTCGGCCCCCGTCGCGCTCCCGCGCCAAGGGACCGGAACGATTGCTGCTGGCTGCATCAAGGAGATTACTATGACGCGCACCGCAACCCCGGCCCTGCTCACTGCCCCGACCCTGCCCCAGGCGCTTCGCAATGGCATCAATGCCCTGGCGGCGACACAACTGCAAGTCAACATCGCGCCCTACCCCGGCATGGATGAGGGTGACCTGATCGAGCTGTTCTGGAACAACTGCTTTGCCGACTCACGGCGCGTCACCGCGTGCAAGGTCGGCACCGCCACCCAACTGCGGGTGCCGGAAAGTTTTGTGCAGGACGGCGATGCGCGGGTTCACTACCAGGTCATGCAGATCGGCCACGGCCCCGCGCGCTCAGCCGTGACCACGGTGCGGGTCAAGACCAACTACCCAGGCGGCCAACCGAGCGCGCTGTACCGCGACGAAAACCAGAACCTCGCCCCCGTGGGCCTGCCCGACATGATTCGTCGCTACGGCGTCAACAGCAGCCAGGTGCGGCGCGGCATTCCGCTGACCATCGAACCCTACCTGAACATGACCAGCGGCGACGCCATCACCCTGCGCTGGGGCGATGTGCGCCTGGACCTGCCGAAAATCCAGGCCAAAACCGTCGGTATTGCGCTGCAGGTGTGGGTGCCCTCGGCGATCATTATCGAAGCGGGCGACGACAGCCGGCTGGAGGTCACGTACTGCATTCTCGATCGCGTGGGCAATAACTCACGCTGGGCGCCGGCCCGCACATTGCGCATCGCCGCCTATGTGCCAGCGGCGCCGAAGCGCCCGGCCAGCGCCGCGCCGGTCTATCAACCGCGTCGCCCCTGAAGCGTGGGTAACGGCCCTTCTATGCATATTCCTAAAAGTTAGTTTATTTATAAATTTAACACGCTTAGGGTATATACACCGGACCACCGGACATTCCTGATTGTTTTGTTTTCATTTCATTGAATGCGAGGTCGGTATGGTCAGAATTACCCCGGTGCAGAACGCCAGGGCATTACGTGCAGCCAAGGAGCGGCGCTGATGTCTAATTTGGCTCTAACACCCCCCCAGCGTGATCTGGACGTAGCCCCCCTGCTGTTGCCGGCCGCTGTGCTGCGCGACGACGCCCAAGCGCTGAGCGCGGCCCACGAGCTGGCCCAGGCCGCGCGCGTGCAGGCCGCCAAGCGCGACCAACTGCGCAAGCTGCCATGGGCGCAGATCGAGCAGTTCACCCGCAGCGGGCTGGGCAGTATTTCCATTCCCCGCGAGTACGGCGGCCCGCAGGTGTCGTTCACCACCCTGGCCGACGTCTTCGCGATCATCAGCGCGGCCGACCCGGCACTCGGGCAGATCCCGCAGAACCATTTCGGCATCCTGCACCTGCTGCAGGGCGCCGCCACCGAACGCCAGAAAAAACAGCTGTTCCAAAGCGTGCTCGACGGCTGGCGCATCGGTAACGGCGGCCCGGAACGCGGCACCAAAAACACCCTGGAGCTCAAGGCGCGGATCAGCGCCGAAGGCGACGGTTACGTGATCAGCGGCCAGAAGTTCTACTCCACCGGGGCACTGTTTGCGCATTGGGTCGCGATAAAGGCGCTGAACGATGACGGCAAGCAGGTCATGGCGTTTGTGCGCCGTGGCACGCAAGGGCTGCGCATCGTCGATGACTGGTCCGGCTTCGGCCAACGCACCACCGCCAGCGGCACCGTGCTGCTCGACCGGGTGCCGGTGGATGCAGAGCTGGTGGTCGAAAACTGGCGCCTCGGCGAAAGCCCGAATCTCCAGGGCGCGGTCTCGCAGTTGATCCAGGCCGCCATCGACGCCGGCATCGCCCGTGGTGCGCTGGATGACGCCATTGCGTTCGTCCGTGAGCGCTCACGCCCATGGATCGACGCCAAGGTCGAACGCGCCAGCGATGACCTGTATGTGATCGCCGATATTGGCAAGCTGAAGATCGAACTGCACGCCGCCGAAGCCCTGCTGCGCAAGGCCGGCCAGGTGCTCGACCAGGTCAGCGCCGCGCCGATTACCGCGCAATCCGCCGCACGCGCCTCGATTGCCGTGGCCGAGGCCAAGGTGTTGACCACTGAAGTGTCGTTGCTGGTCAGCGAAAAACTCTTCGAACTGGCCGGCAGCCGCGCCACCCTCGCCGAATTCAACCTCGACCGCCACTGGCGCAATGCACGGGTCCACACCCTGCACGACCCGGTGCGCTGGAAGTATCACGCGGTGGGCGCTTATCGCCTGAACGGCACGTTGCCGGCTCGCCACTCCTGGATTTAACCACCCAGAACACTTTTTCCACGCGCTTCTGGAGAACACCTATGACTTTTTCTACCAACGTCGCGCTCATCACCAGCGACGAACAAGCCCTCATTGTCGCCAGCGACCTGGCCGACGACTTGCGCCGCGACAGCGCCCAACGCGACCGCGAGCGCCGCCTGCCGCTGCCCGAACTGGACGTATTTTCCCGCTCCGGCCTGTGGGGCATCAGCGTGCCGAAAGCCTACGGCGGCGCCGGCGTGTCCAACGTCACCCTGGCCAAGGTCATCGCGCTGATCGCCCAGGCGGATGCCTCGCTGGGCCAGATCCCGCAAAATCATTTCTACGCCCTCGAAGTGCTGCGCGTGAACGGCAGCCCCGCGCAGCAACAACGCCTGTACGCCGAAGTACTCGCCGGCCAACGCTTCGGCAATGCCCTGGCGGAACTGGGCACCAAGACCGCCCATGACCGTGTGACCGCTATCACCCGCGACGGCGACGGTTTTCGGATCAGCGGCCGCAAGTTCTACGCCACTGGCGCGATCTACGCCCAGCGCATCCCGACGTCCGTGGTGGATGAACACGGTATCCAGCAACTGGCCTTCGTGCCGCGCGACAGCGAGGGCCTGACGGTGATCGACGACTGGAGCGGTTTCGGCCAGCGCACCACCGGCAGCGGTTCGGTGGTGTTCGACAACGTGTGGGTCGCGGCGCACGACGTAATCCCGTTCCAGAGCGCCTTCGAACGCCCGACCACCGTCGGCCCGCTGGCGCAGATCCTCCACGCCGCCATCGACACCGGCATCGCCCGCGCCGCCTTCGAGGATGCGCTGCACTTTGTACGCACCAAGACCCGCCCGTGGATCGACTCCGGCCACGACAAGGCCAGCGAAGACCCGCTGACGCTGAAGAGCTTCGGCCACTTGAGCATCCGCCTGCACGCCGCCGAAGCCTTGCTGGAACGCGCGGGCGAGTTTCTCGACCGCGCCCAGGCCGACAGCAATGCCCAGACCGTGGCCGCCGCCTCGATCGCGGTCGCCGAAGTGCGTGCCCTGAGCAGCGAAATTTCCCTGGCCGCCGGCAGCACCCTGTTCGAACTCGCCGGCAGCCAGGCGACCCTGGCCGAACATGGCCTCGATCGCCACTGGCGCAACGCCCGCGTGCATACCCTGCACGACCCGGTGCGCTGGAAGTACCACGCCGTCGGCAATTACTACCTCAACGATGAAAAACCGCCACTGCGGGGGACCATCTGAATGGCGAAGAAAAAAATCCTGCTCAATGCCTTCAACATGAACTGCATCGGGCATATCAATCACGGCTTGTGGACGCACCCACGGGACACGTCCACCCAATACAAAACCCTCGAATATTGGACCGACCTGGCGCAAACCCTGGAGCGCGGGCTGTTCGACGGGTTGTTCATCGCCGATATCGTCGGCGTCTATGACGTGTACCAGCAATCGGTCGACGTGCCGCTCAAAGAGTCGATCCAACTGCCGGTCAACGACCCGTTGCTGCTGCTCTCGGCCATGGCCGCCGTGACCAAGAACCTCGGCTTCGGCCTGACCGCCAACCTGACCTACGAGCCGCCGTATCTGTTCGCCCGGCGCATGTCGACGCTCGACCACCTGAGCCGTGGCCGGGTCGGCTGGAACATCGTCACCGGCTACCTCGACAGCGCCGCCAAGGCCATGGGCCTGACCGAACAGGTCGAACATGACCGGCGCTACGACCAGGCCGACGAATACCTGGAGGTGCTCTACAAACTCTGGGAAGGCAGTTGGGAAGATGACGCCGTGCTCAACGATCCGCAGGCGCGGGTGTATGCGCAGCCGGGCAAGGTCCACAAAGTCGAGCACCACGGTGAGTTCTACCAGGTGGAGGGTTATCACCTGTGCGAGCCGTCGCCGCAACGCACACCGCTGCTGTTCCAGGCCGGCACTTCGGCGCGTGGCTTGGTGTTCGCCGGGCAGCATGCCGAGTGCGTGTTCATCAGCGGGCGGGACAAGGCCAGCACCCAGCTGCAGGTCGACAAGGTGCGCGCCAGCGCCGTGGCGGCCGGACGCAACCCGGACGACATCAAGGTGTTCATGGGCCTCAACGTCATCGTTGGCGCCACCGAGGAACTGGCCTGGGCCAAGCACGCCGAGTACCTGAGCTACGCCAGCGCGGAAGCCGGCGTGGCGCATTTCTCGGCGTCCACGGCGATCGATTTTTCCCAGTACGAACTCGACGAACCGATCCAGTACGTGAAGAGCAATGCGATCCAGTCGGCCACCCAGCACCTGCAAAACAACGATTGGACCCGGCGCAAATTGCTCGAGCAGCACGCCCTCGGCGGGCGCTACATCACCCTGGTCGGCTCGCCCGAGCAGGTGGCCGACGAGCTGGAATCCTGGGTCAGTGAAACCGGGCTGGATGGTTTTAACCTCACGCGCATCGTCACGCCGGAAAGCTATGTGGACTTCATCGACTTGGTGGTGCCGGAGTTGCAGCGGCGGGGGTCGTACAAGACAGCGTATGACACCGGAACGCTGCGCGAAAAAGTCTTTCACGGCACGGCGCGCCTGCCTGAACAACACACCGGATCTACCTACCGACACTGATCGAAAAATGTGGGAGGGGCGGTGCGACGATTCGACTTGCCCCCGATAGCGGTGAATCAGTCACCGGATTGGTTTGCTGACACACCGCTATCGGGGGCAAGCCCCCTCCCACATTGGATATGCGTTGTTTGTCCTAATCCCTTATGACTGGAAATCCAATATGAAAAAGACATTCCTCAACAACCCAGTCAAAGCACTGGCCCTGGCCTTCGGGTTGTTCAGCTCGGCGGTATTCGCCGCCGATGCGCCGCTGAAAATAGGTACCACCGCTGCCTTCGCGATCCCCTTGGAAGCGGCCGTCACCGAGGCCGGCAAGCAAGGCCTGAAAGTCGAGCTGGTGGAGTTCACCGACTGGATCGCGCCCAACGTCAGCCTGGCGGCCGGCGATATCGACGTGAACTACTTCCAGCACATCCCGTTCCTGGAAAACGCCAAGGCCGCCGCCGGGTTTGATCTGGTGCCGTACGCGCCGGGCATCATCAACAACGTCGGGCTGTATTCGAAAAAATACAAAAGCTTCAACGACCTGCCCCAAGGCGCCAGCGTGGCGATTGCCAACGACCCGATCAACAGCGGGCGCGGCCTGCAATTGCTGGCCAAGGCGGGGCTGATCACGCTCAAGCCGGGCGTGGGTTACAAAGCCACCGAAGAAGACATCATCGCCAACCCGAAGAAGCTCAAAATCCTGCAAGTCGAGGCCGTGCAGTTGGTGCGCGCGTATGACGATGCGGACCTGGTGCAGGGTTATCCGGCGTATATCCGCCTGTCCAAGACCTTCGATGCCGAGTCGGCGCTGCTGTTCGACGGCCTCGACCACCCGGAATACGTGATCCAGTTCGTGATCCAGCCGAAAGCCAAAACCGACCCACGGGTGATCAAGTTCGTCGACATCTACCAGCACTCGCCGGTGGTGCGCGCCGCGCTGGATAAATCCCTCGGCAAGCTCTATCAAGTCGGCTGGGAAGGCTGAGCATGACGGCCGCCAACGCCCAACAGCGCGACCAGGGCACCGCGCCCAGGACCGCCGAGCAGACTGAACTGCATCCGCACCTTAACCGCGCCCATGTGCGCTTTATCAACCTGGGCAAGACCTACGACGGCAGGGTGCATGCCCTGCAAGGCATCGACCTGGCGATCCAGCGCAGCGAAGTGTTCGGCATCATCGGCCGCAGCGGCGCCGGCAAGTCGTCGCTGATCCGCACCATCAACCGCCTGGAACAGCCCAGCAGCGGGCGCGTGCTGATCGATCAGGTCGACATCGGCGAGTTCGACGAAGACCGCCTGGTGGCGCTACGGCGGCGCATCGGCATGATCTTCCAGCACTTCAACCTGATGTCGGCCAAGACCGTGTGGCAGAACGTCGAGTTGCCGCTCAAAGTTGCCGGCATCCCCAAGTTGCAGCGCGAGCAGAAGGTGCGTGAACTGCTAGAACTGGTGGGCCTCCAGGACAAGCACAAGGCCTACCCGGCGCAACTCTCCGGCGGGCAGAAACAGCGCGTGGGCATTGCCCGTTCGCTGGTCCACGACCCGGAGATTCTGCTGTGCGACGAGGCCACCTCGGCCCTCGACCCGGAGACCACCCAATCGATCCTCGGCCTGCTGCGCGAGATCAACCAGCGCCTGGGCCTGACCATCGTGTTGATCACCCATGAAATGGCGGTGATTCGCGAGATCTGCGACCGCGTGGTGGTGCTCGAACACGGGCGCATCGTCGAGCAAGGCCCGGTGTGGCAGGTGTTTGGCGACCCGCAGCACGCGGTCAGCAAAACCCTGCTGGCGCCGCTGCAACACGGCCTGCCGGAAGAACTGCAAAACCGTTTGCAAGCCACGCCGGCCTCGGCTGACGCAGCGCTGGTCCTGCGTTTGCAGTTCACCGGCAGCGCCACCGATGAGCCCGACCTGGCCGCGCTGTTCGGCGCCCTCGGCGGGCGCGTGCGCCTGCTGCAAGGCGGCGTGGAACGGATTCAGGGGCATGCCCTGGGGCAATTGCTGCTGGCGGTGAACGGCTCGCCGCATGAGGCCGACACACTGCGCAGCCGTGCCGGGAATTGGGCACAACACGTGGAGGTGCTGGGTTATGTGGTTTGATCGTTTAGTGCAGGGCGCCATCGACACGCTGTTGATGGCCGGTGTGTCGTCGCTGATCGCGTTGCTGGTGGGGATTCCGCTGGCGGTGTTCCTGGTCACCAGCGACAAGGGCGGCATCTATCAGGCTCCGGCGCTGAACCGGGTGCTGGGAGCGTTCGTCAATCTGTTCCGCTCGATTCCGTTTCTGATCCTGATGGTGGCGCTCATCCCGTTCACCCGGCTGATCGTCGGCACCACCTACGGCGTGTGGGCGGCGGTGGTGCCGCTGACCATCGCCGCCACGCCGTTCTTTGCGCGCATCGCCGAAGTGAGCCTGCGCGAAGTCGACCACGGCTTGATCGAAGCCGCGCAAGCCATGGGCTGTCGGCGCTGGCACATCATCTGGCATGTGCTGCTGCCCGAAGCGCTGCCGGGGATTGTCGGCGGGTTCACCATCACCCTGGTGACCATGATCAACTCCTCGGCGATGGCCGGGGCGATCGGTGCGGGCGGGTTGGGGGATATCGCTTACCGCTACGGCTATCAGCGCTTTGATACGCAGATCATGCTGACGGTGATTGTGCTGTTGGTGGTGCTGGTGGCGGTGATTCAGTTGGGTGGGGATCGGTTGGCGCGGGGGCTGAACAAGCGGTGAGGTATAGTCGGGCCATCTCAGCGCCCGGTATTCCCCGTCATGACCCTCAAGCCCGACGACCTCAACCAGATCACTGCCACCACCCTCGGCCACTACAACAGCGTGGCCGAGGACTTCCGTGAAGGCACCCGCGATCACGATGTGAGCCAGAACATCGAGGCGCTGCTGCGGCATCTCTAGGGCGTGCCACCGTTTACCGTGCTGGACTTCGGCTGCGGGCCGGGGCGGGATTTGCAGACCTTTACGCGCATGGGCCATATCGCCGTGGGGCTCGACGGCTCCGAGCGCTTTGCGCAGATGGCGCGCGAAGACAGCGGCTGCGAGGTGCTGCAGCAGGACTTCTTGAAGCTGGATCTACCCAGCGAACGCTTCGATGGGATCTTTGCCAATGCGGTGCTGTTTCACATTCCCAAGCAGGAACTGCCGCGCGTGCTCAAGCAGTTGCAGGGCGCGCTGAAACCGGGCGGGGTGTTGTTCAGCTCCAATCCACGCGGTGACAACCGGGAAGGCTGGAATGGGCCGCGGTATGGTTCCTATCACGACGTGGAGGCGTGGCAATCGTTGCTGACAACCGCCGGTTTTGTGGAACTGGAGCACTACTACCGCCCAGCCGGACTACCTCGCGAGCAGCAGCCCTGGTTGGCCAGCGTCTGGCGCAAAACCTGAATAGCCGCCTGACAATACATTCCAAATGTGGGAGGGGGCTTGCCCCCGATAGCGATGGATCAGTTGGAGCACTCTCAGCCAAAACCATCGGCGCCGTGAACTTCGCAGATTGCGCAGAGAATAGACACTAACCATGCAGCTCCAACGTAATTGCCGCCTATACGCGAAATCACTCTCCCTCCTTATAAAAATACCACTACCTACTCAGACTCTTACGACTCTGTTTTCGGAAACGTCTGACTTTACTTTCAACTTCCACATCATCACGTTAGCGGAGTAATAAACACACGCTGACCACTGTCACCGTCTGATAGACACCAGACACATCATTCCAACTGCAGTGACAAAGGAAAGCAGCGCACTAAACCCACGGATCAGGATAATAAAAATGAATGTAGTATCGTCGCCGTTGTACACCAATGAAGTTTCATCAGAGTTCCTAAGCAATTTAGACAAATCAAGATTGGCAGAGAGAACACCGGATACCTGCAACGAACACGTGTTAGCGATAGTCAAGCAGCGGCAGGAGCACATCAAAGCTCATCCGCCTATCGCTATTTACCGCATCGCAGCGCAAGGCAGCCAAACCGGCAACGGCGGAGTCATTCAACACGCAACTTCGCCGATGCAATTCAAGTTGGATAACGGTCAACAAGTACGTGCCGCGCAGAAAGGCGATTACGTCGTGTACGCCGATGGCACTCAGGCACAAATTGTAACGGCCGCCGGAGAAGGTAATAGCCATATTGCGCTGGTGGGTAGCCTGCTCAGTAATGGTGACCAAATCATCAATACACCCCAAAACCATACGTTACTCATAGCGCGTGAGGGTGTGCCGATGGCTGAAGATTTTTTGCCCTCTGTTTGAGTGTTTAACCAGAAGACGTAACACCACCTGATGATTACTTAGCGTACCGCCATTGGATAATTTTTAAACGGACAGCTAACTAACGGCCACACCTTTTTACGCGGCCGTCTCTAATGGAGAAGAACAATGACTGAAGGTTATTTCATTGGCCGGGGTGATAAAACGACCTGCGGCGGGATAGTTCTGGATGGTGATCCGAGAGTTAACATATTCGGCCTGCTTCATGCTCGTGAAGGCGGCGACGTCACGTGTGGAAAAAATGGGCAAACTTATACGATAGTCGGTGGCGTATCGCACATAGTAAGTCATGGCAAGCGTGTGGCCGGCACGCTGGATAGTTTCAGCAGTTGCCCATGCCAAGCGCAGTTGCTCCCCTCCGTGTTCACGGCAACCTACGGCAATGAAGGCGTCGCACCACAAGCGGCCAGGCAAGCCGCTGAACCGGCCCCACCCCCCGTCACCAGCCGCCCGCAAACGCCGCCCCCATCAAGTTTCACGCCTTCAAGCCATCAGGCACCCGTGGCATTCAACAGCGTAGAGGCCCAGGAACCAGGCTTCTATGTGGTGCCAAAAAGCATGACTCGCGAAGCACTGGAGGCCACGCTTTTCTCCACCCGCAACACGGCCGTGATGCGTAAGTTTCAGGCGCTCAACCCTAATCTGAGCGAAGTTAAAGCCGGTTCCATGATCGTGCTGAGCGATCCGAACAACACCTCTTGTACCTACCAGGAAGCGCATCTGATGCAGGCCGCTCAACAGGTCGACGCCTCCCTCGATCCCTTGACGCCAGACGAGGCCGACTTTCTATATCGACACGGCGCAGAAATCGCCGGTTTTATCGGCCATACCTCAACCTGGCTAGGCGTCAGCGCGGTGGTGATGGAAAAGCACCTGGCCAATCTGCGCGACACCCTCCAAGCCATCGAACGTTTGCACCAGGAAACCTATCGCCAGCACGGCCACCTCAAATCGCCACAGTTCTTCGCCGAACGCCAGCGCCTGCTCGCGCAGTTGGATGCTCACCTTCTGAACTCCACTCGTCTGCGCGGCCAGACAACCTTGGGCGATCATCCCAAGTTGAAGACGGCACTCGGAATATCCAGTCGGAGCCTGGTACATCATTGGGACAAGGCCGGTGCGGCGGGGAAGATTCCGGGGTATTCCGCCCATGTAGAGGCGGTCAGTCGTGCAGCCAAATATATGAAGACGGGGGGCTATATCGCCATTGGTATTGGTGGCGTGTCCTCGTTGCTGGCTATTCAGCAGGTGTGTAAAGGCGGTTCTGACGCGGCTTGCGAGAAGATCAAGTTTACTGAAGGAGGAAAGTTCGGATTTTCTACTGCCCTCGGTGTTGCAGGTGGCGCTTTGGCTAGTTCTGCAAGCGGTTCGATCTGCTTAGCAATCGGTGTAGCTACAGGAGGTATCGGAGGCGTCGTCTGCGTCGCTGCCATAGTGGGAACTGGCGCATGGGTAGGTACGACTGTCGGTGGTATGGGTGGAGAATATATAGGTGGGAAAATCTACGAGGCCACACAACCTTGACCAGTATCGATAATTGGAATCCCTGGGTTGCGATCATTTTTATAGGAGTGCCCGGTCTGCTCGCAATTGCCGGTATTGCACACAGTCTGTACCTAAGCCGCTGCCACCTTGATGATATAAAGGAAGCCTTGAAGAACAGCCGTTACATTTATCTTTGGGGGCCAAGCCTGGGGAGACGGGGATTGATCTGGTCTCTCTTGGAAATATCAAAGATTGCCGGAATGGTCGTGTGGTCAAGGGCGTCCATCATTATTGGAGAGGTAAACCCTGCTGACCTTGAACACTTCCCACCTCACCTAAAACGGCATTTAGTCATCAATTTGATGGTAATGGCCACTGGTTTTACCTGGATGATAGTAGTAGCCATTTTGCTGGAGTTTAGATAGCTAAAGCGGGCCTCACCCGAGGCCCGCCATCAGGACGACTCGACTGACTCCCGATAGCGGTAGAACAGGCACAGTAAAAGATGACCGCCGGATTCGCGGGTTCGGCGAGTGGCAGCTATGGTTGTGGGGTCTGTGATTCGAGGGAGTGAACAATGAACAAAGCAAAACCGATTGATCCGCAGAAGCTGGTGAAGTGGCTGGTGGCGTTGCGAAGGGCGATCAACACCCGAGCGCTATGAAACCCTGAAAAATCCACTGTGAGATGAAAATCAAATGTGGGAGGGGGCTTGCCCCCGATAGCGGTGTGTCAGTCACCGATACTCCAACTGATCCACCTCCATCGGGGGCAAGCCCCCTCCCACCGTTTTGAGCGTATTCCAAACTCCAACCCTAAAAAAACGCCGACGCTATGCAAGCCGTCGGCGTTTAAACCTTGAAAGGTTTTACTGCTCGATCAGAACGCCGGCACGACCGCGCCGTTGTATTTCTTCTCGATGAAGGCTTTGACTTCCGGGCTGGTCAGGGCCTTGGCCAGTTTCTGGATCGCAACGCTGTCCTTGTTGTCCGGGCGCGCCACCAGGAAGTTCACATACGGCGACTTGGCGTCTTCGATGATCAACGCGTCCTTGGCCGGGTTGAGGCCGGCTTCCAGGGCGTAGTTGGTGTTGATCAGATCCAGGTCAACCTGGTCCAGCACGCGTGGCAGCAGGGCCGATTCCAGCTCTTTGAACTTCAGGTGTTTCGGATTGCTGGCGATGTCTTTTGGCGTAGCCAGCGCGTTGGTCGGGTCTTTCAGGGTGATCACACCGGCCTTCTGCAGCAGCAACAGGGCACGGCCGCTGTTTGAGCCTTCGTTCGGAATGGCCACGGTGGCGCCATCTTTGAGCTCAGAGATGTTTTTGATCTTTTTCGAGTAACCGCCGAAGGGTTCAACGTGTACACCCACCACGGTGACCAGGTTGGTGCCCTTGCCCTTGTTGAAGTTTTCCAGGTACGGCAGGGTCTGGAAGTAGTTAGCGTCCAGGCGCTTCTCGGCCACCTGCACGTTGGGCTGTACGTAGTCGGTGAAGACTTTGATTTCCAGATCCACGCCTTCTTTGGCGAGGGTCGGCTTGACCAGTTCGAGGATCTCGGCGTGCGGGATCGGGGTGGCGGCCACCACCAGTTTTTCGTTGGCCTGGGCGAAGCCTGCAGTCAGGGCAGCCGCCAATGCGGTAAACAACAGAACCTTTTTCATGCAGTGTCCTTATCGACATTCCGGGGCGTCTCTGACGACCGTATGGGTGTGGAGTGCCAGCGAAGTGCTATCGCGGCGTGAGAGCGACAATACCTAGATTTTTTATTCCCGAACAATATCTTTTATTCACGTTGATATTCCATTTTGTTCATGTAGGAATTTGCGCAAGGTTGCCTGCTCGGCCGCACTGGCGCTTTCGAATATCCGCTGCACCTGCTCCAGCGGCGAGCCGACGGTCGGCAGGTTCAAATGCTCCGGCAAAATCTCGTCGCCACTGCTGACCAGCAAGGCAAAGTGGATGACGTTCTCCAGCTCGCGGGTATTGCCCGGCCAGCTATGGTGTTCCAGCACACGCTGGGCCGCGTCGCTGATCAGCGGCACTGGCAGGTCCAGGCGCTGGCTGTAGATGCCGAGGAAGTATTCGGCCAGGGACAGGATGTCGCCGACCCGCTCGCGCAAGGCCGGCAGGTCCAGTCGGCCTTCGCTGAGGTAATGGAACAGGCGCTCATGGAACTTGCCTACGGCCACGGCCTGGGCCAGGTCAATGCTGGTCGCCGCTACCAGGCGCACGTCCACCGGGCTCGGCTGATGGGCGCCGACGCGGGTGACTTCGTGGTTTTCCAGGGCGGCGAGCAATTTGACCTGGATCGGCAGCGGCAAGTCGCCGATTTCATCCAGGTACAAGGTGCCGCCATTGGCCGAGCCAAACCAGCCGGCCCGACTGCTCGCCGCGCCACTGTGGGCGCCGGCGGCGTAGCCGAACAGCTCGGCATCGGCATACGTCGGGCTGATCGCGCCGCAATTGACCGAGACAAACAGCCCGGGGCGATCACTGCCCCGGTGAATATGCCGCGCGAGCAACTCTTTACCGCTGCCGGTCTCGCCGCGAATCAACACCGGCAAGGCGCGAGGCGCGAGGTTTTCCAGTGCTTCGCGCAGTTGCCGCGAACGTGGGTCGACGAATACCAGCGCCTTGGCGCGGATGCTCAGCGGGCTTTTTTCGGCGTCGGGGAAGGTCAGCAGCGGCTGACCGAAGGTTTCATGCAGACTCATGGCAGGCTCCCGCCCCCAATCCGCTCAGGGACGGGGCGTTGAAAAATGTTCAGGCCGTGCGCCGGGCGTGATGCTCCAGGCGGCTTTGCAGGCGATAGAGATACGCGAAACCCTGCTCCCAGCGCTGGTGGCCGGACTTCACATTGATATGCCCGGCGCCGGACAAAATGCCCGCTTCGGCGCCCCAATTGCGCGCCAGCTCCAGGGCCCTGGGGGCGCTGACGGCACTGTCGTTGTCGGAACTGACCACCTGGCTTGGAAACGGCAGCAGGTCGCGCGCAATCGGCGCAAAGTTGCGCAGGGCGGGGGCACAGGCCGGGCGTTCGACATCCGCCGGCGCCACCAGCAACGCCCCGCGTACCTGCCGCAAAAACTGCAGCGGTGCAGTGGCGGCCCAATGGGCCACGGTGATGCAGCCCAGGCTATGGGCGATCAGAATCACCGGGGTGCTGTCGGCGGCAATCGCCTCGGCCAGCGCGGCCACCCAGTCTTCGCGACGCGGCGTCAGCCAATCGGCCTGTTCCACCCGCGCACTGTTGGGCAGGCTGTTCTGCCAATGAGTTTGCCAATGATCTTCTGGCGATCCTTGCCAGCCCGGCACGATCAGGTAACGAATCGATTCGCTGTGCATGGGTGTGCCCTCCTGCAGCGTTTAACGTTGCTGAACAGTATAGGGACGGGGTTTATATTCGTTAAGGAATAAGAAGCTATTTATTAATAACTAAAAAATCAAACTATGAGAGGGGCGGTGTATCAGCTAGCGCATTCATCAACTGATCCACCGTCATCGGGGGAAAGTCCCCTCCCATATTTAACAGCCGGGCTTGCCCGCGATCGCGAGAGCCCAGGCCACACATCTGTCAGCGCCCGCGATCACGACGCAGTAGCTTTTTCACCCGCATGACCAGCGCCTTGTCTTCAAACGGCTTGAGCAAATAATCATCCTCATGCAATTCCAAGTCGCGCAGACGGTCTTCGATCCCACCCGGACTGGTCAGAAACAATACCGGCGTCTCGCCCTTGTGCCGAATCGCCTGCTGCAACTTCCAGGCATTCTGCCCGGGCAGCATCACATCCAGAATCACCAGGTCGTACTCGGTGCCTTCGACAAGCCGCTGCGCCACCATCCCGTTGGCCGCGACTTCCACCGAATAACCGGCTTCGTTCAAGCCCTGGGCCATCCGCTGTGCCTCTTCGGATTCATGTTCCACTAACAGCACGTGCATAACACACCTCGATTGGTCAGGCTTGCAGGCTAACACCCTCAGGCATGCGCCGCCTCACGCAGGCGCTGTGCATCGAGGATTTCGATCTCGCCATAACCCAGGCGCACGATGCCCTGGGCTTGCAGGTCCTTGAGCAAGGCGTTGGTGGTCTGGCGCGACAGGCTCAACATCGCCGCCAGGTCCTCCTGGGGCAACTGCAGCCGGCGTTTTGAGTGTTCGATGTCGCCGTACCCCTCAATGATCATCAATAAGCGATGGGCCAGCCGCACCGACGCCGGCATCAGGCTGAGCTGTTCGAGACCGATAAAACTCAGGCGCAACTTTTGGCTCATCAACAAGGCCAAGTCGCGCCAGTACTGCGGGGTTTCATCGAGAATCTTCAGCAATGCCTGCTGAGGCACCTGCAACACCGTACAGGGTCCGACCGCGCAGGCGTCGTGGGTGCGCGGCAGGCCATCGAACAGGCAGATTTCGCCGAACCAATAGGGCAACTCCACCAGGCTCAGCACCGCCTCCTTGCCCTGCTCGCTTACCGCGCTGATACGCAGGGTGCCGTCGAGCACCGCATACAAGCCGCAGGGTGGGTCACCACGCTTGAACAGGTATTGCCCCGCCGTCAGCTGCCGCAGCCGGGCGTGGGCCAGCAAACTCTGCTGAAAAGCGGCGGGCAGGTGGCGGAACCAGTGCCCGGTAGCCAGCCGGGGTCGCCATTGCTCTGCGTTCATGAGAACTCCGAAGATTGTCGCCCAGCTGACAGTTAGGCGAAGGCTGACAAGGCATGATCAAACATCCTACAGGAGGAATAACAATGAAAAGCCTCGTCGACCACCTCGGTCAATACGCCGCCTACCACCGCGACCCGCGCAATATCGCCAGCCACTTTATCGGCATCCCGCTGATCGTGCTCGCCGTCGCCGGGTTGCTTTCACGCCCGGAGTGGCCGCTGGCCGGGTTCTGGCTGTCGCCGGCGCTGATCGTCGCGTTGCTTGCCGCGTGGTTCTACCTGCGCCTGGAACTCGCGCTGGGCGTGCTGATGAGCGTGCTGATGGGCTTGTCGGTATGGGCCGGGCACGTGCTGGCGGCGCAAAGCACGACGGTCTGGCTCAGCGGCGGTGTCGGTATGTTCGTGGTGGGTTGGGTGATTCAGTTTGTCGGGCATTACTACGAAGGCAAGAAGCCAGCGTTTGTGGATGACGTGTCGGGGCTGATCGTCGGGCCGTTGTTCGTGGTGGCGGAGTTGGCGTTTTTGCTGGGGTTGCGGCATGAGCTCAAAGAGCAGATTGAACACCGCTCCGGGCCAGTCGCTCGCCGCGATCTAAAGCCGAGAGAAGCCTAAATGTGGGAGGGGGCTTGCCCCCGATAGCGGTGGATCAGTCACTAAAGATGTTGACTGATCCACTGCAATCGGGGGCAAGTCGAATCGTCGCACCGCCCCTCCCACATTGGGTTTGTGGCGGGGTTTAGGCTTTTTGCCAGACCTTGGGCTTGAAGAACAGGGTTTCACCACGGGTCAGGCCAGTCAGGCTGTCGTGGTCTTTCACCACTTCGGCCTCGATCAGCTCGCTCTGGCCTTCGACTTTCAAGGTCACCCGCGTGGTCGCCCCCAGCGGCCGGATATCGCGCACTTCGGCCGCATGGTGGTCT
This sequence comes from Pseudomonas sp. PSPC3-2, assembly GCF_049897085.1. Lineage (NCBI taxonomy): Bacteria > Pseudomonadati > Pseudomonadota > Gammaproteobacteria > Pseudomonadales > Pseudomonadaceae > Pseudomonas > Pseudomonas sp. PSPC3-2. Next base: position 222,531 of record NZ_JAFCVO010000006.1, on the reverse strand, counting down.
TCCAGTTCATGACGTGACAGCGACACTTCATGGGGGCGGAACAGCACGTGCTGGTCTTCACCTAGGTGCAGGCGGTTGGAGTCGCCGAGGAAGTGGTAGACGAAATCGCTGGCCGGGTTTTCGTAGACGTCGCCCGGTGAGCCGATCTGCTCGATCACGCCCTTGTTCATCACCACGATACGGTCGGCAACTTCCATCGCCTCTTCCTGGTCGTGGGTCACGAACACCGAGGTCAGGTTGATGTCTTCGTGCAGGCGCGCCAGCCAGCGGCGCAGCTCTTTGCGCACCTTGGCGTCGAGGGCGCCGAACGGTTCGTCGAGCAGCAGCACTTTGGGCTCCACCGCCAGGGCGCGAGCCAGGGCGATACGCTGGCGTTGGCCGCCGGAGAGTTGTTCCGGGTAGCGGTCCGACAGCCAGTCCAACTGCACCATGTTCAACAGTTCGTGGACTTTGACCGCGATCTGGCTTTCGCTCGGGCGCTGGTTTTTCGGCTTCATGCGCAGGCCGAAGGCGACGTTGTCGAACACGGTCATGTGGCGGAACAGCGCGTAGTGCTGGAACACAAAACCGACGTTGCGATCACGCACGTCGTGGCCGGAGACGTCTTCACCGTGGAACACGATGCTGCCCTCGTCCGGGGTTTCCAGGCCAGCAATGATGCGCAGCAAGGTGGTCTTGCCGCAGCCGGACGGGCCGAGCAACGCCACCAGCTCGCCACTCTGGATGTCCAGATTGATGCTGTTCAGGGCCTTGAAGGCGTTGAAATTCTTGCTGACATTACGGACTTCAATGGACATGGATTATTCCTCACCGCTTGCTGCGCGCAGGCGGTTGATACGGTTCTCGCTCCACTGCTTGAGCAGCAGGATGAAGAGCGCCAGGATCAGCAACAGGCTCGCTACCGCAAACGCGGCAACGTGGTTGTATTCGTTGTAGAGAATCTCGACGTGCAGCGGCAAGGTGTTGGTCACGCCGCGAATGTGGCCGGACACCACCGACACCGCGCCGAACTCACCCATGGCCCGCGCGGTACACAGCACCACGCCGTAGATCAGGCCCCATTTGATATTCGGCACGGTGACGTGCCAGAACATCTGCCAGCCATTGGCGCCGAGCAGCCGCGCGGCTTCTTCTTCCTGGGTGCCTTGTTCCTGCATCAGCGGGATCAGCTCCCGGGCCACGAACGGCACGGTGACGAAGATGGTCGCCAGCACGATGCCGGGCAAGGCGAACACGATCTGGATGTCGTGGTCTTGCAGCCACGGGCCAAAGAAGCCCTGGGCGCCGAACATCAGTACATAGACCAGACCTGCGATCACCGGCGACACCGAGAACGGCAGGTCGATCAACGTCACCAGGATGCTCTTGCCACGGAACGAGTACTTGCTCACGCACCACGCGGCGCTGACGCCGAACACCACGTTGAGCGGCACCGAGATCACCACGGCGACCAGCGTGAGCTTGAGCGCCGACAGCGCGTCGGGCTCAAGAATCGCGGTGAAGAACGCGCCGAGGCCATTCTTCAAGCCCTGGGACACCACGATAAACAGCGGTAGCAGCAGGAACAGGAAGAACACCAGCCAGCCCAGGCTGATCAGGATGCGCCGCGACAGCGCACTGCCACGCCGGGCGGCGTTGGCCGAGGACGCGGCGGAGATAGACGATTGGGACATGTTCCGCGCCTCCTTATGGGTGTTCGATGCGCCGCTGCAGCAAATTGATCAGCAGCAGCAACACGAAGGAAACCACCAGCATCAGCACACCGATGGAGGTGGCGCCGTGGTAGTCGTACTGGTCGAGCTTGACCATGATCAGCAGCGGCAGGATCTCGGTCTTCATCGGCATGTTGCCGGCGATGAAGATCACCGAGCCGTACTCACCGACGCCACGCGCAAACGCCAGGGCGAAGCCGGTCAGCCAGGCCGGCAGCAACGCGGGCACGAGGATGTAGCGGAACACCTGCAACGGCTTGGCGCCCAGGCAGGCGGCGGCTTCTTCGATTTCCCGGGGGATATCGGCGAGGACCGGCTGCACCGTGCGCACCACGAACGGCAACGTGACGAAGGTCAGCGCCAGGGTGATGCCCAAGGGGCTGTAGGCGATCTTGAAACCCAGGTCGGCGGCGAACTGGCCGACCAGGCCGGTCGGCGTGTACAGCGCGGTCAGCGCGATACCGGCGACAGCGGTGGGCAGGGCGAACGGCAGGTCGATCATCGCATCGATGATCTTGCGCCCGGGGAAGGTGTAGCGCACCAGCACCCAGGCCAGCAGCGTACCGATCACGCCATTGATCAGCGCGGCGTACAGCGCGGTGCTGAAGCTCAATTTCAATGCCGCCAGCACACGCGGTGCGGTGATGATGTTCCAGAACTGATCCCAGGTAAGTTGAGCGGCGTGTACGAACATCGCCGCGAGCGGGATGAGTACGATCAGGCTGAGGTACACCACGGTGTAGCCCAGCGTCAGCCCGAAGCCGGGTATGACGGGGGAAATACGACGCGACATAAGAGTCCTTGGTTAGCAGGTCTGACACACAAAACCCGCAGGTGAATGCGTGCTCTGTAGGAGCGGGCTTGCCCGCGAAAAACGTCAACGATAACGCGCACATTCTGGGTGCACGCGGTGCCTGGACCTTCTTCGCGAACAAGCTCGCTCCTACAGAGGGCGGTGTTTTTACTGCGCCGTGTAGATCTGGTCGAACACGCCACCGTCATTGAAGAATTTCGGCTGCGCAGTTTTCCAGCCGCCGAAGTCTTTGTCGATAGTCACCAAATCCAGTTTCGGGAACTGCTGGGCGTATTTGGCGGCGATTTTCTCATCGCGTGGGCGGTAGAAGTTCTTCGCCGCAATCTCCTGGCCCGCCGGGCTGTACAGGTGCTTGAGGTATTCGGTGGCGATCTCGGTGTTGCCCTTTTTCTCGGCGTTTTTGTCGACCACGGCCACCGGCGGTTCGGCGAGGATCGACAGGGACGGCACGACGATATCGAACTTGTCGGCACCACCGTCTTCTTTCAACGCCAGAAACGCCTCGTTTTCCCAGGCCAGCAGCACGTCACCCTGACCGTTGTTGACGAAGGTGATGGTCGAACCGCGCGCGCCCGTGTCGAGGACCGGTACGTGCTTGAACAGCGCTTGCACGTATTCCTGGGCCTTGGCTTCACTGCCCCCGGCTTTGAGGCCGTAGGCCCAGGCGGCGAGGAAGTTCCAGCGCGCACCGCCGGAGGTTTTCGGGTTCGGGGTGATGACCGACACGTCTTTCTTGATCAGGTCGCCCCAGTCCTTGATGCCTTTTGGGTTGCCCTTGCGCACCAGGAACACGATGGTCGAGGTGTACGGGGTGCTCGCGTCCGGCAGACGGGTCTGCCAGTTTTGCGGCAGGGTCTTGCCCAACTTGGCGATTTCGTCGATGTCACCGGCCAGCGCCAGGGTCACCACATCGGCGCGCAGGCCGTCGATCACCGCACGGCCTTGCTTGCCCGAGCCACCGTGGGATTGCTGGATCTTGACGGTGTCGCCGGGGTGGGACTGTTTCCAGAAATGGGTGAACTCAGCGTTGTAGTCCTGGTACAGCTCACGGGTCGGGTCATACGAGACATTGAGCAACTCGTAGTCCTTGGCCACGGCAGAGCCAGCAAACACGGCGCTGGCCAACGCAGCCAGGGCGTAACGGCGAATCGACGACATAGAAAGCTCCTGAAATTCTGGGGTGTTGGCTTTTTCTTATAGTTGCGGGTCTAGCGTGCGAATCGCCGTGGTTGCTTAGCTCGGTTTGTTACCCGGGTTCTGCAGGCGGAATTTTTCTTTGCGTTCGATCTGTACCACTTGAGCGTTGTGCACAGTGATTTCCACCGCGCCAAAGCGCAGATCGCGCAACGCGCTCTGGATCTCACGCAAAATGGCTGCTTCGTCCTGGCCGTCGACGCTACGTAGAGATGCGCTCATGGTCTCGCTCCTGAAATGAAGAGTGCCGCGCAGTAGCGGCACTGCTTGCGGCGTGAGGGCGATAGTAGATAAGCGCGGATATTCTTAAAAATACTATTTAAGAATGTTTATATAACCAAAAAGAATTTTCTGGCAGGACGCGGGGTTGCGAAGGTTTTGAGGGTGAAAATACTGACGCACAGACGCTGCTGACCCCTGAGGGAGCCGCGCTTACTCGCGATGAGGGTGTCGACAGGCTGCGAATATTTCGTCCGACAGTCCCTCACAGAGCGCAAGCCCGCACTCACATTTTGGCGGTGTTTCAAGTCTCGTTCGAGGAGGGCTGTCGAATAACGGGCGCCAGCGCCCAATCGATCTCACTCGCCGGCATCGGCCGCCCAAACCAATACCCCTGCCCCATGCCGCATTCGTGATCCAACAGGAACCGCGCCTGTTCCACCTGTTCAATCCCTTCCGCCTGGACCTGCATGCCCATGCTTTTCGCCAGGGCGATCACCACGCGCACGATGGCGGCGTCGTCTTCATCCCACGGCAACCCGGCAACAAAGCCCTGGTCGATCTTGAGCTTCTGCACCGGCAGGCGCTTGAGGCGCAGCAGCGAGGAATAGCCGGTGCCAAAATCGTCAATGGCCAGGCGCAGGCCAAGCTCGCGCAGGCGGTGCAGCTGCTCCAGGGCCACTTCGGGGTCTTCCATCACTGCGCTTTCGGTGACTTCCAGCTCAAGGTAAGCCGGGTCCAGGCCGGTGTCATGCAGCACCTGGGCGACTTGCTCATACAACTCGCGTCGCGCAAACATGCGGCTGGACACGTTGATCGCCATAAAGCTCAGCGGCGCGCCGTCAGCCAGCCACTGGCACATCTGGGCGCACGCCTGGTGCATGACCCAGGCGTCGATATCGGCAATCAGGCCGGTGCGTTCGGCGATGGGGATGAACTCGACCGGCGGCACCAGGCCGCGTTCCGGGTGCTGCCAGCGCACCAGGGCTTCGACGCCGACCAGGCGGCTGGTTTGCAGGTCGTGAACCGGCTGGTAGTAGACACGCAGCTCCTGCTGGTCGAGGGCGCGGCGCAGCTCGCTGGCAATCTCCACGCGGTTCTGGGCGTGGGCGGTCAACTCTTCGGTGTACAACGCGTAGCCTTCACGGCCGACGCTCTTGGCCTTGAACAACGCGGAATCAGCGTTACGCAACAACTGTTCGGCGCTCAGCGCGTCGCTGGGAAAAAGGCTGATGCCAATGCTCGCGCTGATAAACAATTGATGTCCATCAAAAACAAACGGGAGTTTCATCGCATCGAGCATGCGTTGCGCGAACGCGGCGGCTTGCACCACCTGTGGACAATTTTCCGCCAACACCGCGAATTCGTCCCCTCCCAGCCGCGCCAGCGTCACGCCGGGGCCGAACTGGCTTTTCAGGCGTTCACCGACCAGTTTGAGCAATTGGTCGCCGACGTTATGGCCAAGGCTGTCGTTGATGATCTTGAAGTGGTCCAGGTCGAGCAGCAGCAATGCACAGCCGCGTTTATGCACTTGCGCCGAAGCCAGGGCCTGCTCGGCGCGGTCGGTGAACAGCAGACGGTTGGGCAGGTCGGTCAGCGGATCGTGGTGAGCGAGGTGCGCCAGTTCGTGCTCGGAATCCTTGATCGCACTGATATCGGAAAACACCGCGACGTAATGGCTGACCTGGCCCAGGTCATCGTGAATCACCCGGATGGTTTGCCATTGTGGATAAATTTCGCCGCTTTTGCGCCGGTTCCAGATTTCGCCGCTCCACTCGCCGGTCTGCTCCAGAGCCTGGAACATCTGTTGATAAAAACTCGACGAATGGCGGCCTGACTTGAACAGGCTGGGCTGCTCACCCATGACATCTTCGCGCCGGTAGCCGGTGATCGCCATAAAGGCCCGGTTTACATGGACGATCTGCCCCTGGGCATCGGTGACCAGCACCCCTTCGCGGGTGCAATCGAACACGGCAGCGGCCTGGCGCAGGCGTTCGCGGCTCTCTTTCAGCGGTTGCAGCCGTTGGTTGACGTGTGCAAAGCGCGCACAAATCAGGTAAATCACCAGGGCGCTGATGGCCACCCACACGTAGCCGCGCAGCTGCAGCCACCGGTTTAACTCGTCCGGGTTATCGAGAAACTCGATCAATACCCGGTGAGTAAGCACGACCCACAGCAGCGAAACCAGCAGATATACCAACCCTGCGCGCCGGGCCCCTCGGTATGAAAACAACATATGGCCAATAATCCTTACTAAAAAGCTAGATTCGCCCTACAAAGGTTAGGGATTATAGAATAAGAAACATCCGCTCACTTCTATCTGAAAGGTCGGCTGGTTTTCTCTGTAGGCTTAGTGATAATGCGTAAGCTGTTTTTTTCTTTATCTGAGGGCCATACAGCCTATGTGGTACAACGGTTTTCTTGACCTGTCAGCCTGGCAACTGGTGGCAGTCACCCTGTTGATGACCCACGTGACCATCATTGGGGTCACCGTCTATCTGCACCGCTATTCAGCCCATCGCTCCCTGGAGCTCAATGCTGGCCTGAAACACTTCTTCCGCTTCTGGCTGTGGCTGACCACGGCGCAGAACACCCGCGAGTGGACCGCCATCCACCGCAAGCACCACGCCAAATGCGAAACCGTCGACGATCCACACAGTCCCGTCATTAAAGGCCTGTCTACCGTATTGCGCAAAGGCGCCGAGCTCTATCGCGCCGAAGCGGAGAACCCCGAGACACTGCGCATCTACGGCAAGAACTGCCCGGACGACTGGATCGAACGCAAACTCTACACGCCTTACCCGCTGCTGGGTGTGGCAATCATGGGTGTGATCGACCTTCTGCTGTTCGGCACCATCGGTATCACTATCTGGGCGATCCAGATGATGTGGATTCCATTCTGGGCCGCCGGCGTGATCAACGGCCTGGGCCATGCCGTGGGCTATCGCAACTTCGAATGCCGGGACGCGGCGACCAACCTGGTGCCGTGGGGCATCATTGTGGGCGGTGAAGAGCTGCACAACAACCACCACACCTACCCCAACTCCGCCAAGCTGTCGGTGAAGAAATGGGAGTTCGACCTCGGCTGGGCGTGGATCAAACTGTTCAGCTTCCTGCGCCTGGCCAAGGTGCAGCGTGTCGCGCCGATCGCCCACCGCGTGGAAGGCAAGGGCCACCTGGACATGGACACCGCCATGGCGATCCTCAACAACCGTTTCCAGATCATGGCCCAGTACCGCAAGCTGGTGATCGGCCCGCTGGTCAAGCAGGAACTGGAGAAGGTCGATCACTCGGTGCGCCACCAGTTCCACCGTGCCAAACGCCTGCTGTCGCGGGAAACCAGCCTGCTGGATGACCGTCACCACCTGCGTATCCAGAGCATGCTGGAACACAGCCAGGCCCTGAAAGTGATCTACGAAAAGCGTCTGGCCCTGCAGCAGATCTGGCTCAAAACCAGCTCCAACGGCCACGATATGCTGGCCGCGATCAAGGAGTGGGTGCATGAGGCCGAGGCCAGCGGCATCCAGTCCCTGCGCGATTTTGCCCACCAACTGAAGACTTATTCGTTGCGCCCAGCAGCGGTGTGAACACGCCGGGGGAAGGCTTGCCTTCCCCCCGCGATCACTTTTTTGACGCCATTCTCCAGACACCCCTTAATCCGTCAAAATCGCCCCCGATGACGGAACTTAGACGCAATTCACCCCTCTCAAACAACACTTCGCCATCATGGCGGCCCCTTGTTGTGACCGCTGCTGAACCCTGCGGCGCGCCCAGAGAGAGTTGTGCCGATGGTCCAAAAAAAGACTCACCTACTCGATCCCCCGACCGCTGAAACCCCACGCCCCCCTACCGCAGCGAACTTGCTGGCGTTGATGCACGCCCAGGGCGAGGTCGAGCGGCTGAGTGAGCGTGAACAATTACTGAGTTCACTGCTGGTCAGCGTGAGTGCGGTGCTATGGGCCATCGACTGGGAGTCGCGGCGCGTGCTGTATGTGAGCCCGGCGTATGAGCGGGTGTTCGGCCGTTCAGCCGGCCTGCTGCTGGCCGACCACCGGGAATGGCGCAACAGCATTCATCCCGAAGACCTCGACTACGCCGAACACAGCCTGGCCCGCGTGTTGGACCAAGGCGCCGTGGAAGACCGCGAGTACCGCATCATCACGGCCGACGGGCAGATTCGCTGGCTCAGCGACAAGTGCTATATCAACCAGCAGGTCGAGCCGGGTGAACCGCTGATTGTGGTCGGCATGGCCGAGGACATCACCGACAAGAAACAAATGGAGCTGGAGCTGCACCGTCTGGCCACCACCGACGTGCTGACCCAGAGCAGCAACCGCCGGCACTTTTTCGAATGCGCCAACCAGGCCTTCGACAGTGCCTGCGCCCAGGCTGCGCCGCTGGCGTTCCTGCTGCTGGACATCGATGACTTCAAGGACGTCAACGACACCTACGGCCACCTGGAGGGCGATCAAGTGTTGCGGCGCATCGCCGAGAGCGGTCGTAGCGTATTACGCCGTGGCGACCTGTTCGGGCGGATTGGCGGCGAAGAGTTCGCCGCTGTACTCCCCGGTTGCGCGCCGGAGACGGCCCTGCAAGTCGCTGAACGGCTTGGCAAGAAAATCCAGGCGTTGAGCTTCAGCTATGACGGCCATGCGTTTACCGTGACGGTCAGCCAGGGGCTGGCCAGCCTCAACGAGCAAGACTCGACCTTGAACAGCCTGTTCGGCCGCGCCGACGCCGCCATGTATGAAGCCAAGCGCCTGGGCAAAAACCGCGTGGTTGCTGGCTAGAGGATCAACACAGATCAAATGTGCGAGTGGGCTTGCCCCCTCCCACATTTGAATTGCATAGCCCTCTAGGCCTTGCGCAACCTCATCAGCTCCGACAACCCCACCTTGAGCAAGCGCGCGGTTTTGCTCCTGGCCAGTGCTTCCAGCCCTTCATGCTCGGTCAACCGCGCCATCTGCGCCGCCAGGTTCATCACCAGCGCCTCCCGCGAATACACCCCGCCCTCCAGCGAGTAGACCGCCGCGATCAACTGGCGCAGCTCCAGCGGCAAGCGCCAACGCGTGCGCAACGACGAACCGTAAGCGGCACCCAAGGCGTGGAGGGACTCGCCAATCACTTCGTCATCCAACGCCCCGCCACCCTGGCGCCAGTCTTCCAGGCAGCGCAATAAAGCCAGGTCGCCGAGCCGATGCAGGATACCCGCGCTGTAACAGCGCTCGTGGTCCAGCTCCAGCATGCGCGCCAGGCGGCGGGCGTAGTCGGCGGTGTCTTGGGACAACTGCCAGTGACGCTCGGCATACGCCACCAGGCCTGGATCACCCAACACCACGCGGTGCTTGAGGGCCAGACCGAGGATCAGGTTCATGCTTTGCCCGGCCAGCAGCGTGTGCAGCGCCGCCGACAGGGTCTGCACCGGCGTGCCGTGATTGCCCGCGCTGTTGGCGGCGGCAATCAGCACGGCGGTGATCTGCGGGTCCATGCGCACCCGGTCTTCCAGGCGATTGAGGTCCAGGCCCTCCGGCCCGAGGCTGTCTTGCACGGCGGCCTTCACATCGACCCACAGCGGCGCGCCATCGCAGGCATCGCGGCGGCGCTCGAGGAACACCGGCAAGGTCATGCCCGGCGCCAGTCGCGGCACTTCGCAGTACACGCTTTCGCCTTCGTTGAGCAGCAGGTCTTGCAGGCGCTGGGTCAGGCCTTCCATGTTCAGGGGTTTGGTCAGATACGCCGTGGGCGCCAGGGGCAAGGCCTCACGCACGCTGGCGCTGTCATTGCGGCTACTGAGCAGGATGAACGGCAGCGCGGGCGAACGACGCTGCTGGCGCACGTTGCGCAACAGGCTCAGGCCATCGATGCCCGGCAGTTCCCAATCCGCCACGATCAGGTCGTAGGCTTTGTCGCGCAGCAGCGTAGCCGCTTGCCAGCCATCGGCACACACATCCAACCGTGCATCGCAGCGCACATTCAACAACACCTGCTTGAGCAGGTCCCGCGACCAAGGGTCTGCCTCGGCAATCAACACTCGGGGTACAGCGGGCAAATCAACAGCACTCATCCAGCACGCTCCATCCGCAATGCCTGCACCTTAGACAATGCGGCGGCCTACGCACAATGAACAGCCGTTGAATGTGCTGTATCGGGCACAAAAAAAACCCGCCGAAGCGGGTTTTTTCTATCGATCGGTTCAGCCCGTGCTTACAGCTCGGAGAAGCACTCTTCGATGATTGCCAAGCCTTTGTCCAACTGCGCATCCGGCGCGGTCAACGGGACCAGTACGCGCAACACGTTGCCGTAAGGGCCGCAGGACAGCAGGATCAAGCCCTTCTCACGCGCCTTGGCCACCACGGAGGCGACGGCAGCGGCGTTTGGCTTGTGGCTGTCGCCACCTTCGAACAGCTCGATCGCGATCATCGCGCCCAGGGCACGCACGTCGCCGATCACCGGGTACTTGGCCTGGATGGCCTTGAGGCCGGTGACCAGACGCTCGCCGACGGCTTTGCAGCGATCCAGCAGGTGTTCTTCTTCGAACACTTCCAACACGGCCAGGGCCGCGGCGCAAGCGATCGGGCTACCGGCGTAGGTGCCGCCCAGGCCACCTGGCGCAATGGCGTCCATGTATTCGGCCTTGCCGCACACACCGGCCAACGGGAAACCGCCAGCGATGGATTTGGCGAAGGTGGTCAGGTCGGCAGTCACGCCCATCTGTTCCATGGCGAAGAACGTACCGGTACGGCCGGCACCGGTTTGCACTTCGTCGGCGATCAGCAGGATGCCGTGCTTGTCGCACAGTTCACGCAGGCGCTTCATGAAGGCTTTAGGCGCGACGTAGAAACCGCCTTCGCCCTGCACTGGCTCAATGATGATGGCAGCGATATCACGCGGCTCGGCATCGTTTTTGAAGATGCGTTCGATGCTGGCGATGGAGTCGTCGTCGCTCACGCCATGCAGCTCGTTCGGGAACAGCGCGCGGAAGATGCCGCCTGGCATCAGGCCCATGCCGGCCGAGTAAGGCACGACTTTACCGGTGAGGCCCAGGGTCATCATGGTGCGACCGTGGTACGCGCCGGTGAACGCGATAATGCCAGCACGGCCAGTCGCGGCACGGGCGATTTTCACGGCGTTCTCAACGGCTTCGGAACCGGTGGTGACCAGCAGGGTTTTCTTGGCGAAATCACCTGGGACCTTGGCGTTGATTTTTTCGCACAGTTCCACGTAAGGCTCGTAGGCCAGTACCTGGAAGCAAGTGTGGGTCAGCTTGTTCAGCTGCTCGGTCACGGCCGCGATGATTTTCGGGTGTACGTGACCGGTGTTCAGCACGGCGATACCGCCGGCGAAGTCGATGAACTCGCGACCTTCAACGTCGGTCACCGTGGAGTTCTTCGCGGATTCGGCGAAGATCGGGTGAATCTGGCCAACACCGCGTGGTACAGCGGCTTCGCGGCGTTTCATCAAAGAAGCGTTGGTCTTGCTCATAAAGTCCTCATTCGCCACTCATCGGGTGGCGTGGTCCAAGGAATACGTGGCGGGGAGGCAACTAGGGCAGCATGCGATGATCGACTGCCACAGCGTTCCCGGCCACTACGAATAACGATGTAAAACGCGCAAAGGGTCAGCGCTCTCGTGCCCTTTGCGCTTGCAGCAATGCCTTGCCGGGCTTAGATGCCCAGGCAGAGGTATTTGATTTCCAGGTAATCCTCGATCCCGTACTTGGAACCCTCACGGCCCAGGCCCGAAGCCTTGATGCCGCCGAACGGTGCCACTTCGTTGGAGATCAGCCCGGTGTTGACGCCGACCATGCCATATTCCAGGGCTTCGGCCACACGGAATACACGGCTCAGGTCGCGAGCATAGAAGTAGGAAGCCAGACCGAACTCGGTGTCGTTGGACATCGCGATCACTTCGGCTTCGTCCTTGAAACGGAACAGCGGCGCCAGCGGGCCGAAGGTTTCTTCCTTCGCCACAGCGGCGTTTTTCGGCACGTTGGTCAGGATGGTCGGCTCGAAGAAGTTACCTTCCATGACCTTGCCACCCGCCAGCAGCGTAGCGCCTTTGGCCAGGGCATCAGCAATGTGCTCCTGGACCTTGGCCACAGCTTTGCCGTCGATCAGCGGGCCGGTAGTGGTGCCGTCTTCCAGACCGTTGCCGATCTTGAGCTTGGCCACCGCCACTTTGAGTTTTTCAGCGAACGCGTCGTACACCGCGTCTTGAACGTACAGACGGTTGGCGCAGACGCAGGTCTGGCCGTTGTTGCGGTACTTGGAGATGATCGCGCCTTCGACGGCCTTATCCAGGTCAGCGTCATCGAACACGATGAACGGCGCGTTGCCGCCCAATTCCAGGGACACTTTCTTGATGTCCTTGGCGCATTCAGCCATCAACTGGCGACCGATTTCGGTCGAGCCGGTGAAGGACAATTTACGCACGATCGGGTTGCTGGTCAGCTCGCTGCCGATATCGCCGGCGCTGCCGGAGACCACGCTGAACACGCCTTTCGGAATGCCGGCACGCTGGGCCAATTCAGCCAGGGCGAACGCGGAGAACGGCGTTTGCGATGCAGGCTTGAGCACCATGGTGCAACCAGCGGCCAGGGCCGGGCCGGCTTTACGCGTGATCATCGCAGCAGGGAAGTTCCACGGTGTGATGGCGGCGGTCACGCCGATCGGTTGCTTGATCACGATCAGACGCTTGTCCGGCTGGTGGCCGGGAATCACGTCACCGTAGACGCGCTTGGCTTCTTCGGCGAACCACTCGATAAAGGACGCGGCGTAGACAATTTCGCCCTTGGCTTCGGCCAGCGGCTTGCCCTGTTCCAGCGTCATCAGACGGGCCAGGTCTTCCTGGTTCTCGATGATCAGCTCGAACCAGCGGCGCAGCTTGTTGGCGCGCTCCTTGGCGGTCAGCGCACGCCAGGCCGGCAGCGCCTTGTCGGCGGCTTCGATAGCGCGGCGGGTTTCAGCGGCGCCCATCTTCGGCACGGTGCCGAGAATTTCGCCCGTGGCGGGGTTGTTGACCTTGATGGTCTGACCGTTGTCCGCATCGACCCAAGCCCCATCGATAAAGGCTTGCTGGCGGAACAACTGGGCATCTTTAAGCTGCATGTCGGCTTTCCTTAACAGCACCGCGCGCGCGCGGAGCGAATTAGAGTTTTTGAAAGGCGCCTTGTGGGCTGCCGTCAGGGAAATCAGCCCCAGCGTGCAAGCAAGTGGATAGCGCACGGGAGACAGAGCGTTTGAAATCTCAAACGAATCCTAGGATCAATGGGGGTATAGGGCAATAGGATGTTCGAAAAAAAGAACAAAAACCGCACATTTGCCAGATCTATCGGATCAGCGACCTTCAGCCCGGTTTCCCGCCACCGCTCCCTCGCGCCCGGCGCAGAGCCCCAACACAGACAATTCCTACCCGCCAACGGCCAAAAACCAGCATGGACGCCCAAGGTCGACATGGGTATGATGGCGCCCGCACAAGCATCCGTAGCTCAGCTGGATAGAGTACTGCCCTCCGAAGGCAGGGGTCGTGGGTTCGAATCCCGCCGGGTGCACCATATAGCAGTCTCGGGCTGTCTCAGACAGTCTACGAAACACCCCAAGAAGCCCGCCCCGTGCGGGCTTTCTTGTTTCTGGCTATCCATCCCTGTCCACCCCTATAACTTCCCGCCGTGTATGCCCACGTGTATGCTTTGAGATTCCTATAACTGGAGGCATACAGGAAGTGAAGCGCTCTGAAATCAAACGCCGCCCCTTAGCAGATACCACCCTTTCAGGCCTGGAGCCGGAGCACGCTACATATCGGGAGCAGGACGGGAATGGCCTGTACTTCCGGGTGAAACCTAACGGTCAAAAATCGTGGGAGCTGCGCTACAAAAAGCCAGACGGGAAATGGTCTTGGCTGGGTCTCGGAGGCTACCCGGAAATCAGTGGCTCTTTGGCGAGACAGAAAGCAGCTCAACTGCGGGAAGACGCATCGACCGGCAAAAATCCATTGGTGAGCAAGCAAGCTCGCAAGGTTGCAGACCAGGTTGCTGCCAACAACACCTTTGAAGCATTAGGCCGCGAGTGGTTTGAGGCCAGACGCACAAGCTGGGAGTCAGGTACGTCTCGACGAGTGCTTGGCGCACTGGAGCTTCACGTGTTCCCCGTGCTCGGCAAACGCGTATACACGGAAATACTGCCCCTGGAATGGATGGAGTTTCTACGCGGCATGGAGCAGAAGGGGATCATTGAACAAATGGGCCGAGTTCGTGCCTTTTGCAAAGAGATCTATGACCTGGCACGCGTAACAGGACGAGCCGTCCACAACCCCCTTGAAGGTCTCAGCAAATTCCTGCAATCACGTAGCGCTGAAAACTATGCACACGTTTCGATTGAAGAACTGCCTGCTCTACTTCGAGCGATCAACTCCTACCCTCACGCAAAGGACGTTCGTATAGGGCTTCGCTTGCTGTCCTTATTAGCATCGCGCCCGAGCGAAATCCGAGAAGCACGCTGGTCAGAAATCGATCTCTCCAAAAAGCTATGGACGATCCCGGCCGAGCGAATGAAACGTCGTCGCGAACATGTGGTGCCTCTCTCTCGACAGGCAATTGAAGCGCTCACTGAGTTACGAACACTGACAGGTGCGTACCCTCTCCTATTTCCAGGCAGGAAAGACAGGACAGTCCCCCGTAGCAATACAGTCTTTCTAATGGCGCTCCGCAGACTGGGATATGCCGGTCGGCAAACAGGTCACGGCTTTCGTCACATCGCGAGCACCATACTCAATGAGCAGGGTTTCGATGAAAATCACATTGAGGCCCAGCTCTCTCACGCAAAGGAAGGAATAGCAGGGGTGTACAACAAGGCGGTTTACCTGCCTCAGCGCAGAGTGATGATGCAGTGGTACGCAGATCATCTGGATGAGCTAGTAGATGGCAACATTATTCAGGGACAGTTTGGCAAGGCGGGTTGAATACGCCAACCGCACACCCATCAAAAATCGGTGTTACTGGTGTTACGCACGTTACGCATCCGACCAAACAATTGATTTTATTGAATATTTATTGCGTAACACCTATTAAAAGAGATCCGTACACCATGTGTTACGCGTCAAAAGCGTGTTACGCCTAAGGCGCCCAAAACCTCTGGCGGCCATCTCTTATTGGTCGCCCCACGCTGAGGAGGGGCCGCTGTTATCGGACTACCAGAAGGGGCTCAGGGGACTACCGTTCGTCGGGGATTCACTGGATTTCATTTCTCACTTTCCGATTTTTAACTGTATAGAAAACCAGTAGGGCAAGGTAGGACAGCCCCGGAAAAAACTGAAACTTTGCTGCGATCTTGCTCAATTAAATTGCCTTATCCATAAACCCCGCGTCGAAAACTATAAAAATAAAACTTTTAAAAAATAGAAAATCGTTTACATAGCTGGGGCCTGTACGAACTACGACAGGAAACGCGCTATGCAGCCTCACGACACTTCACACCACTCCACCACCTCTCTCACCCCTGCTTGTTTGCTCACTACCGACCAAGTCGCTAATGCACTAGGTCTGTCCAGCCGAACGCTTGCCGCCTGGCGAAGTTCTCGCAGCAACTCACTTCCCTATATCAAAACCGGGTCTCGGGTTCGTTATCGCTCCCAAGACGTGGTCGCGTGGCTTGAAACCCAACTGCGCTCACCTGCAAAAACCGCTGGAGACAGGACCTGATGAGCGCCCCAAAGCAATCTGCAAAAGTTGTGGGGCTTGCGCCCTCCACTCCACGAGAAAGTCACCAAAAGGCCCCTAGCGGATCCGCATGCTTGCCGATCAGCGCGCCTCATACGGAACTGGGACAGTTCGATCCGGCCGCCACGCTGATACGCATCAATCAAGTCATAGCCCTGACAGGTATCGGCCGCGCAACGGTTTACAAACTGATGAGCCAGCCCGAGAGCGGTTTTCCGCAAGCCGTGAAGCTCACCGACAGCACAGCCCGTGGCGCTCCGGTCGCGTGGGTGTTGGCTGAAGTTTTGAGTTGGACGCGTGCACGTATCGCATCTCGCGACAGGGTGGCGGCATGAAGAACAGTGTCGCTAACAAGGCTATTTTGCAGCCCTTCTCTGCACTCAGAAAAGTCGGTTTCTCGTCACGATGGATGAAACGTTTTGAGCGTCATCGCACAGAGCAAAAACGCCTGAATCGAGTAGTTGTAGTCATGCGATGGGCAGACGGTACCTGGTGTGCACTGTCAGTACCCAGCGAAGCACCGCGTGCCGTGATAGTGGATGAAGGGCAACAAATCGACGCTTACGAAGATGCACGATCTTGCCTCGAAGCCGACTTCCTTCCACTGCTCTCCCTGCGCTGGGAAGCCAATGCCTGAAACGAAAACGCCCCCGGCGGCAACCGGAGGCGTTGAGGTAAATCTAAATGCCTGATCAATTTATGCCGCATCGAAGAAATCCGCAAGCGATCCGCCCAGTTGCACTTTTAAAAAACGGACGTTACTCTCTGGCCGTCGCTGCAAATTCAGCGAACGGGCTTGGTAACCCGACGAAATCAAGGCGCAACAGCGCCCCATTACGATTGCAGGCGCTTTTTTTGTGCCCGCAATTACGTGTTATGGCGGCTGTGCGTGGGAGGCATTCGTGCCTGCCGGGTTCCTTGATTCCCGGTTTACCAACCTGCGCACAGCTGCCACCCATTCGCTTGGTAACGAACGTGGCAGCTCCTCAAATCAAGGAGCTACACAGATGAAACACGCCCTCAATCCGTCCAAAATTCGCGCTGCTGCTCATCGAGCAATGGCTCTCGCCGCTTTACACGCCAACTCCAGCCTCGCTACACGTCTCTCCCGTTACAACGCCCATATGTCCAAGGCTCGCGCCCTGGAAGCCGCAGGAGGTGCCCAATGAGCATGCTCCCAGGCTTTGCACTGCCCGAGGATCTACTCTGCGTCAGCCAAGACGCCGAAGCCGGTCTACCTATCGACGCCATCACCTGTGCGCTCGACCGTGCCGATTCAGTTCTCATGCTGTTGGAAGATCACTTAGACGGGGATAAACCCCTGCTCTCCAACCGCGTGCTGTCGTCCGTTATTTGGGATGTGCGCGGCACCTTGGGCCTGATCAAAACACTCACCATGTACGGTGATGCCTCATCTGTGCCAATGGGCCAGAAAGGCGGTGCTCTGTGACCCACTCCAGCACGCTTGGACGCTCCGAGTTTTCCCCTGCCAACGGTAACGGCCAGAACCTGTTTCGGGTGAATGCCGGTATCCCGCTGGAGGACGCACTTGAGGCTGTCTCCCAGATTCTGCACCACGCCAATCAACTGATCCTAGACGCGGCCATCAGCGATGCGGGCGAGCGTTTTAGTTGGCCTGCGTTCTACCTCGGCGAGATGGCCAAGGCGCTGATCGACGACGTGAACGAGGCGCTGCTTGAGTCGAGGACCACACCATGACTCAGCGCACCGGCAACACCTCAAAACGTCCCAGCTTTGCCGACGTAAAAAGCGCAGCTCTGAAGAACATCGACCGCGTCCTTACTCACTGGCTGCCGAACGGCAAACGCGTCGACGGCGGCAAGGAATACACCGCACCAAACCCCACACGCACGGACAAACATGCAGGCTCACTCAAGGTCAATTTGAGCAAAGGCACCTGGGCAGATTTCGCCACTGGCGATAAGGGCGGTGACCTGATCGACCTGGTGCGCTACATCGACGGCGGCACGGACGTCGATGCCTGCAAAAAGCTGGCGGATCTGCTCAGTGTTTCCGCTGGCTCTGCGACTGCCAAAAGCGCACCGGCCAAGAGCGCTACGCCGGAGTGGATTGCGATCCAGCCGATCCCGGCCGAGGCCATGAACAAGTGCCCAACCAAACACCGGCAACACGGTGTTCCGTCCAAGGTGTGGATCTATCGGGATGCGCAAGGCCAACCGGTCATGGCGCTGTATCGATTCGACTTGGGCCCAGATGAAGACGGCAAACCGAGGAAGGTCTTTGCGCCGCTGACCTGGTGCAAGCGCTCCGATGGACAAACCACACAATGGCGCTGGCAAGGCTTGGCGGAGCCTCGGCCCCTGCTGCGTCTGAATGAGCTGGTACAGCGCACCGATGCGCCCGTCGTGTTGTGTGAAGGCGAGAAGGCTGCTGACGCCGCCGCTGAGTTATTGCCCGACCACGTAGCCACCTGCTGGCCGAACGGCTCAAACTCTTGGCACAAGGTCGACCTAACACCACTCAAAGGGCGCACGGTGGCGCTCTGGCCGGATAACGATGCCAGCGGCAAGGCGTGCATGGACTCCATCGAGCTCAAGCTGATTGAGCTGGGCGCCGCTTCCGTACAGCGAATCTCGCTCGACGTGTTCAAGCTCAAGCCCAGCAGCAAAGGCGGCAAGCCGACGCTCGTCAAAGGTGGAAAATGGGCGGACGGCGACGATGCAGCTGACGCGTTAGCCAAAGGCTGGACCGCTGGCCACGTCGCCGAGCTGGTGCGCGACGGTGAGTTTTTCGGCAGCGTCGCTGAGACCACCGAGCCTCAACAACCGAAGGCTAAGGCGCCGGCCAAACGCTCTGCGAAATTGAAAAATGACCTGTTGCCGGGTGGCTTTCGCCTGACGCCTGAAGGGGTGTTTTATTCCGGCGATGATGGTGAGGCGCGCCCCGTGTGCTCGCCTCTCGAAATCATCGCTCGCACTCGCGACGACAAGGGCCACAACTGGGGTTTGTTGGTCGAGTTCGATGACCCGGACGGCGCCAAAAAACGCTGGAACATTCCGGCCCGAACCATGACCGGCGACTTCGGCAAGGACGTACTCGGCCCACTGGTCGACATGGGCCTGCGCCTCGCTGGAAGCCGTTCGGGGCGGAATGCCCGCAACGACCTGCAGAGTTATCTCGGTGGCTTCGATAGCGCCCAGCGCGCACGCTTGGTGACGCGCTTGGGCTGGCATGACAATGCGTTTCTATTGCCCGAACAACAGATAGGCTCGCACGCCGAACACCTGCATTTTTATGAAGCTGGTGCGCAGTTGCCACCGATCAGCGAGGCGGGCTCTCTGGAGCAATGGCAGCAGCAAATCGGCGCACTGTGCGTTGGCAACCACCGCTTGGCATTTGTCGTCTCTGTGGCGTTTGCAGGGCCTCTGCTCAACCTGCTCGGGCATGAGTCGGGCGGCTTTCACCTGTATGGCGACAGTTCCGGGGGCAAGACTACCCACTTGCAGGTCGCTGCCTCGGTTTATGGCGGGCCTCGTCTGGTGCGTTCGTGGCGCTCGACAGATAACGCTTTGGAGTCCATCGCCGCTGCACACTCAGACGGTCTCCTGGTGCTGGATGAAATCGGCATGTGCGACCCGCGCATTATCGGCGAGACGGTCTACATGCTCGGCAATGGCACCGGCAAGGCCCGGGCGAATGATCGAGGACAAGCGGGCCGACAGGTGCAGGAATGGCGCTTGCTGTTTCTCTCGACCGGCGAGAAGACATTGGCGCAGCACATGGCGGATGCCAACAAGGAGCTGAAAGCCGGCATGGAGGTGCGCATGCTCGCCGTGCCGGCGGATGCAAGCAAAGGGCTCGGCATGTTCGATGTGCTGAACGGTTTTGAGGACGCTGCCGCCCTCTCCGATGCGCTCAAGGCGCGTGTAGCCAAATACTACGGCACACCCCTCGCTGCCTTCCTGCACGCACTGTGTGTGCCTGGCGAAATGCTCAGGTGGTCGGTGATCGTTCGCCATACGGTGGAGCAGTTCATCACCCAAAACCTGCCCGCCTCGGCCAGCGGCCAGGCCCAGCGCGCCGCCCTTCGCTTTGGCCTCGCAGCAGCGGCCGGAGAGTTGGCCACCGCCTTCGGCGTCACCGGCTGGCCGGACGGTACGGCCACGACCGCCGCACGTGTGTGCCTGCACGCGTGGCTGGCCGAACGCGGCGGCGCCGGTAACTTCGAGGGCGATGCGATCTTGGCGCGACTGCGCCAGGTGATCGAGCGCTTCGGAGAAAGCCGCTTTACCCGTTGGGAATCTGCTGCCGCCAAGATCGACGAACACGGCCCACGCACGATTGATCGGTTGGGCTTTCGCAAGACGATGGAACACGGCATGGGTGATGCCCTGCACACGACCAACACCTACTACGTGCTGCCTGAAGCCTGGAGGGCCGAAATCTTCAAGGGCATGAACATCAGTGCGGTGAACAAGGAGCTACTGCAACGGGGCGTACTTGAGCCGGGAAGCGACGGAAAGGCGTACAGCTTGATTCGCCTGCCCGGGTTAGGACCTCAACGCTGCTATGTGGTGAAGACAGTTTCAGGAACAGATGAAAGCGAGGCTAAGGCCGCCTGACGGCATGCCTGCCGATCGAGGTAGCGCCGGCTCATTCCCGGCCTCGCCAGCCGTTGAACCATCCTTATCAACCGCAATGCCCAGAGACAATACAGATGAACACTATCCAAGAACTGAAAGACCGCCGCGACAAACTGACCCTCGAAATGGAGAGCATTCAGAGCGATCTCGCGCCTTTGGAAGTAGCGCTCGATAGCCCTGAGGTGATCCAACAGCGCCGACAAAAGGCTGTGCAGGATGAAATCAACGATCACAAAAGACGCATCGACTCGCGAGGTCTTGAGATCCACCTCCTGAATCAAAAGATCGATCGCCTTGAGGCACTGGCGAACCGTGAGAGCTTGGCTGCGGGCTACCTCAGCGGCATGGCGACCTGGAAAGCCGACGAGATGGAACTCAACGAAAAGCGCATCAGTATCGAGACCCGGTTGCAGCAGGTCCGCCAGAGCGCCCAGGAAGACATGGCAAAAGCTCGACAAGCTGAAACGGACGCCGCCACCGCTTACGCGCAGGCTGTCGCATGGGGCGATGTGGAGGGCGAGAAAGCCGCTAACGCAGAAGCTCAAAAGGCAGCAAAAAACCTCACGGCGGCGGTTGAGTATCACCGCCGCCAACAATTGCTCATCACCGCACTAGAGCAAGAGCTGGAGACGATTGATCTGCACATCACAGAGGCTCAAAAAGAACGCGACAAGATCGAGAACAAAGCGGCTCACCTGGCGAACACTGTGCTGGAAGAACAATGGAACGAGGCCGCGAAAGCATTGCTGGAGACCGGCGGCAAGCTGTGGGCTGCACGAAAACTGATTAGTCGAGATCCGGTTGCTCTGCTGAAGCTGGACATCCCTGAGCAAGGCGAAAACTTCGGAAGCTGGACCTGGCGAGCGCTTGCAGATCGCTCACGCCAACACAGCCTGATTGACCTATTGGCAGCCTAACCCAACCCTTCCCCGAAGCAACCTGCGAGAAACAGGTTGTTTCGGACATACCAACGGTCCCCACATGAACAAACCACCTCAGAACAGCACCCAATGGCCAGAGCACCTGAAGGCTCGAAAGCTCCATTTGAACGGGATAATTATCGCCCTAGCCGAAAAAAAGGAACCCAATAAAAAAGAAAACAAGCACAGCAAAATCGAGACGTTGACGATTGAAGCAATCAAAGCAGAGCTTGATTTCATTGACCATCAGCTCAAAAGGAACGGTGGCTAATGCAAAGGCGGAAGTCTGCCTTACAGATGGAGTTCTTACTTGCCCCGCTTCCGGCCAAAAGCCGCTGGTCACGATCAGACACCATAGATCCACAGGGCCTTCACTCACGCAATGAGTCACTTAAATTCGATTCGATGAATGAGCTGAGGATCAAGAAAATTTCATAGTCCCTAGAGAAGGCGCCCCCTTAGGTGCTAGCTTTCTGGCGGACAACCAACGTTTAAAGCAGAAAATATAGTTAGTCTCTTTTTAGCGAGTGACGAAGAGGCTTCTGAAAAACATGGTAGCCATATTCGCACGCGCTCGAATATATTGTTCACGGAGTAAAATATGCGCTGTTATCAGCGCAAAAAAAGGAGGACCCGATGCCAAAACAACAGTCGTACCGGCACCACTACGTCCCACAATGGTACCAACGAGGATTCCTCCTAAAAGGGCATACTGCATTTAAAATATTGGATATGTGTCCGGATGTCTTCCGCGACAACAAGGGTACGATTGTTGGGAAAGGACGGCAGATATTAACCAAGGGTTCGGATGCTTGGTTTTTTGAGCGAAATCTTTACACGATTCGAGTTTTCGGGGAACCAAACGACGACATTGAGAGATTGCTATTTGGAGAAATAGATAGAACGGGGAAGGAAGCAATAAAAGCATTAGTAGAAAATGACTTAGAAAAAATCCACTTTACATACACACAAGTTTTTGAATTCCTCGACGCACTTAGGCTGCGCACACCTAAAGGCCTACGCTTCCTTCGTTCAAAACTTCAAGCAAGAAATCAACAAGAACTCATGTTTCGTATGCAAGAGTTTCGCAGGATGCACTGTGTCATGTGGATGGAGGGCTCGATTGAAATTTTTGAGGCGGCCCAGTCTGCTACTAAGTTCATTTTTTCAGACCATCCCGTGACATTTTTCAACCCTCATGTGTTCCCAAAAGATCGAGGAATACCTGAGGGTTTAGACGCGCCTCAGCATTGGTTAGGAACACAAACTCTTGTGCCTCTTGATAGTAATCGTGTGATGGTGATCACCCATCGGGAATGGGGGCAAAAGCAAGGCGAGCTTCGAGCTAGAAAGTCTCGTACCAACCCTCGACTATTCGATAATCCACTGATTACTTACGACAGAATTCAGAGAGGAAGGCAGCTTTCTGAAAGGCAAGTTCGGGAGGTCAATTACATAATCAAGATGCGCGCGGAGCGATATATCGCTAGTTGCACAGAAGGAGATCTATTTCCTGAGCGCCAGCTCAAAACGACGCTCTGGAGCAAGCTGGGAAAGTTCCTACTTCCTCGAAGCTATGCGACGGCGCCTCAAGTCGGCTTCATGACAGTGAAGATGCAGGATGGGACCTATTATTTTCAAGATGAATTCGGTCGTCGCCCAAACAGCAAAACCGAATTTAATAAAGCGAAAAAAGATGCAAAAGAGATGGAAGCAATGATGAAGAGAGTTCTGGATAAGCACTTCCAGAAAAATGACTAACTAAAAACATACTTCTTTTTAACCCTATCAACTGATAGCATTCAGAATACCCAAATAATTTGCACCATCTACAAATGAAGCAAATAGAATCATATAAAGCAATACAAGAAATGTTCAACTTTTAAATTCAAAAAGTTTTTATCTACGGATAATCCCTAAACAGGTAGGTACTTGCCGAATCTAGACTTCTTAACGAAGTCAGAAAGTTAGCTCGCGCTACTACGCATACCAGCGCTGGCAAAATGGCAGATACCCGATTCGACTGGACGCCCTGAGCGGGGCGTCCTACGGAGCTTTAAAAACTGCCCAGCAGCCGTCGATTTCACCCCGCAACGCAGGACCTAAGAGACACCATGCCAATTTGAAGTAGAGCCTTTATTATCTAAAACATAGTTTCGGCAATTTGATATTTTTTCAACACCGCACGATTTGGAAAGCCTTACTTTTAGATTTAGGTCACTCATTAAGGTTCTAACCGTTGAACGTAACCTCGTTTTCAACAAAGGAAATAGATAATCTTTACCAGAAACGAAGTCCAAATCGTCCAACTGACTTTTCGCATGCTCAAGCAAGATCTTCTCTCGTGTAACTCTATAATTGTCCTCGCCAACTTTACCAATTGCTTTGCCGGCCAAGTCTGCTAGACGAGCAGCAAGCTTAACATCGTCTATACATCCATCACTGCCTGAAACTAGATGCTTAACTTCATAAGAGATGGTCGGTTCAGACGGATTAAGAACTCGGGATATTGCATACTCAATAAACAAATCTTTCAACTTAGACTTATTCAAAGCACTCCAACCTTCGTAATCAAAAGCGTCGATAAGATCAGACTCAGCTCGAACCGGATCTTCCTCGTCCATTACCGTATGCAATGCGAGTGGATCCACCATTAAATTCTCTATGCAATAACAAGGCAACCGATATAGACCCACCTCGTCTTTCACATGATCTCCGGTAAGATGATAAATATCACCATCTATGATAAAAAGACTTGGACGGGTTAGAGAGTTTTTTTCTTCATTAAACTTAGAAATAACTGCCCCTCTCCCACCCAAAGGAAAAATTTGCTCGAGTTTGTAGGCTCCGTGAAAAATCCTTGAATATATCTTCGAAGCTATTTTTTCAGAGCCTAGAGCCGTATCTTCGATATAAATATCAATCTCGTTACGCTCTTCGAAGAAAACTGATTTAGCGAATTTACCGGCCGTGCCGCGCTCTGGTATCATATCAACGGCACCTAACCGATTTATTTTTATTATTCCCCACTATCTCTGGGGAATGAGTCGCCAGAATAAATTGAATACTTGGATTAATAGTGAATAAAACTTCAGAAATCTTTTCTTGCCACCTCAAATGCAGCGACAATTCAGGCTCATCAATAAGGAAGATAGCAGTAGAGTTTCTGCCACCAAAAAACACTTGAGCCAAGATTACAAGAATTTGCCTCTCACCAGAAGATAGCGCTTCGATAGTACATTCGCTACCACCTGGGCGGACGACCACCAGTTGCCCCACAGCGTCAATACCTAAACTTTTATTTGAGTCTTCATAAAACTCGTTAACAACCTTAAGAAATCCTCTGATAGGATTAAACAGCTGATCAACTCTTGATTTATGCTCATCAATAATATCAACTATTTTCGCCATCCTATCAATTTGAGCTTTATTCAAAAGCCACTCAATGGATACTTTATCTCCATTTTCTTGCAACTGTTCCGCCAACGTTGTGAGCCTAGTAAAGAAGTTATCAACCTCGCTACTTACCTTAGAATCCCTCGCAACAACTTTATAAAGAGCCTGCCTGATTTCCCTTTGCCGCTCTAACAATTTCCACTTGTTAATATCTGGAGCGAAAGACTCGTCATCCACCTCGCTATATTGAAAGGAGGAGAGCAAGATACTGTCTCGAAGATTGGACTGATGCTTCTCTTCCAACTCCCTTAACCGTCGATAGGTGTTCTGAACTAGAAGCTCAGTCTCCATCAAGCTTACGCCAAGAGAACCTTTTATATGCTTCCTGGTGGACAGTGTCTTTTTAACATTTCCTGAATAAAACACTTCACGATGCCGATAGTAGTCCTCCCCCTTCGTCTCTTCTCCGTCGCGGCGCCGGTCCAACCCTAAGAATATTGGTTTAGGGAGACTCGTAATAAGCTTCGTAACTTCATGATCCGTATAACGCCTAAGAATTAAATCTATTTCTTCCTCAAGCTTGTCATTCTTATGAAGAGGGAATTCGTCAGCACTGAAATTTGGTAAAACCAACTCCTCCTTACACACACTACAGGTAAGCACCTTATTATTTTCTCGCGTAAATGCAGATATTCGTATATTACGATTTTTGTCCTCTACAACCAACTCAACGCTTTCAAATGGAATAGTTAGCAAATCCTTGAAGTTCGGAGCAGCTAACGCATTAATTAGTTTTAGCTCTGTGGTCTTGCCAGAGCCATTCCCCCCAACCAAAAAGTTTATATCTCGATTGAAGTCCGTCTGAAAATCGAGATAGCCAAACACCTGCCTTGCTGAAAAACTCCGTATCTTCATTTTCTAAATTTCCTTTTTACGCATCAACACAGCTGATTAGATAACTTTACGACGCTCACTATTTTTAAGTAGCTTAATTTTTTTGAGTTTCACGAAGCATGTTCTCCTGCGACCCATATTATCTTCACCAAGATCCCGACTCTTGTCCATGGATTCTTTCAAGATTTTTATGCTAAGGACACTACTTCTCAAAAAGCCTCTGTATCCACCAGTTTGGACTACTCGGCGGCTCAGATTAGCCTCCCATGCACGAACTCGGCTGTCCGCTCTAAGCCGTCTCAGACCACGCCAGACCTTGTGCTTCTGGCTGATAGGTACGCCACACACATCAAGGAGCTTGGCCCGTCACCAGTGGGCGTAGGCTCAAATTTTTTCCTAAACATAGTCAAGATTTGGGATCATCAGACTCAGAAAGAGAGAGGAATGGAATGATATGGGTTTGAGGGTAAACGACGTATGAGGTCCCGCGCGTCTGGTTACTCTGTCTACAATGACCTATCAGCTCACTACATCTAAGCAGAGGTATCCATGGATCCAGGGAACGTATCAGCTATCATCTCTGCCGTAGCGGGTATCAGCGGGGTCTTACTCGGAAACTCTTTCGTCGCGATCAAAGAGTGGTGGACCAATCGGAATAAGGTTAACCAGGCTACGACTTACTTAGGAATTATTGTCGTCTCTCATTTGGAGAGATTTGCCACTGGGTGTTTAGAGGTTTCATTAGACGATGGAACTTCACAAGGTCAACCTGCAGGCGAAGGCGGGCAGTATGTAACAACTACTACAGCCCCTTTATTTCATCCATTGGAGCTTGATGTTGACTGGAGGCTATTACCAAAATATTTGATGTATTCGGTTCTTAGACTTCCCGATCAGCAGGACCAACTCCATGGAAGGCTTGGAGGAATAATGGAGTTTAATTACGACCCGCCAGATCATGCTGATTTTTTTTGGGCAAGGCGCCGTGGGTATGCCGTGTTAGGACTTCAGGCGTCTGACATAGCGAAAAACCTTCGTTCACACGCAGGGTTACCAGCAGACAAGCATCATCCAGGGGAATGGAGTCGGGATCAAAACATGAGGGATGTGATCGCCCATCTCGATGCTCTTGAAAAAAGTATATTACGAAACGCTAACCCGCACGAACTTTAATAATCTCAGACGGAACCGTCGCGAAGTGAACCGCTAGTTCCCACCTTAAAATCAGTTCAGGAGTTAAATTATGAGAAAAGCATTAAGGGTTTTACTTTTTATCAGTGGAGGCATGACCTTAGCTTTAATTATATATTTGATGTTTTTTGACCGGATCACCGATTACCTATCAAAACCCGATGCACCTGCGTGGGTTCAGGCTATTGGCGCAATCTTCGCCTTAGTTGTTGCTATCTTAGTGCCACATCTTCAGGTCAAGAAAGCTCTTTCTGAAAAACGGAAAGCAATGTTGGCTGTAGCCGAAGCGGCCAATGCACACGCCTGTAATATACGCGAAGTTATCGCCGCTACGAATTATACGGAAGGGCATGTTAGTCCCCGCATACATGAGGTTTATCACAAAGTCATAATAGAAGGCATAGTTAAGGCGCTTCAAGGGGTACCCATGCATGAGCTTGGATCAACTAATGGAGTCCTCGCGATGCTTAGTCTGACAGACCAGATGGTGTTTCTTGGTAACGCGGTCGAAGCGCTTATCTCAGGCCCCGCGCGACATCCAGAGCTGTCCAAGACGCTAGCGTCAATCGAGCCCAATGATCGGAAGTCGTATCGAGAGGCAAACGAGAGAGGCTTTGCGGTTTTGGCGGGGAACGTCAGAATACACTTGAACAAAATTTATAAAGACTACGAATCTCTGGTCAAATCGGTGCAACCATGACGTGATATCGCTAATTTCGCTGACTTTTTATAGCACCGCTAACATAGAAAAGTCGCCCCCCCCCTGGAGCCAAGTGTGAGTTTTTTTCATGCGCAACTGAGCGCCTAGCCGCCCTCCCCTACAGAGGTTTTACTCATAAAAGAAGCATCCATAGATAGCACAA
This sequence comes from Pseudomonas sp. PSPC3-2, assembly GCF_049897085.1. Taxonomy (NCBI): domain Bacteria; kingdom Pseudomonadati; phylum Pseudomonadota; class Gammaproteobacteria; order Pseudomonadales; family Pseudomonadaceae; genus Pseudomonas; species Pseudomonas sp. PSPC3-2. The sequence continues at coordinate 194,990 of NZ_JAFCVO010000006.1, read as the reverse complement.
TCGTCTGTAGACGTGAATTGCAACCCTTGGAACTTGCAGACCGACTGCCTGCGGTGTATCTGCGACACCTCCATGTTATTTGCATTCCTCGACAACGACGCCACGTCTCTCCTTTAGGAGCAATCATCATAATCGGGGGAGGAAATCCGAACGGGCACCCTAAGGCCGTGGTCAACACGTGAGCAGGAGTGGGTCGTGGGTCGCTTCGCCCAGGTAGCGGGCCTTTCAGAAGTGAATGTGTGCTGATGACGGACAAGCGCTTCAATACCACTTGGATCACGCAACAGCATCCGGACCGGACCGCAGCCATGAACTAGTTCTCGTAGGGTAATGAGGACCAGGTGGCCATTGGACTATCCAGTCAATGGTGGTGATAACGGTAGCCAACAATTGACTGCCATACCTGTGGGTATTGACTCTGGACGACCTACAGAAAGCGCCATGCCCAAATGGTGGATATCGATGTAACACCTATTGACCGTGTAACACACCTAAACGATAAAATCGTACGCGCTTGTAACGAGAAAATATCCATAAAATTCAAATAGTTATACTTGATTGTAACACCCGTAACACCCGTAACACCGTATTTGAAGGAGCATCCCCCAGCCCCACCAACTACATCTCCTCCAGCGAAGAAACCGGTCCCGTCGACTGTTTCGAAAAATGGCCAGGCAATAGGCCACTCTGCTAATTGTGAGATAAGAACCCCGCGTGATCGTGCCTGCGGAGAGATACCCAGATCCAACTCACCAGATCGCCGGGGCCCCTGGGGGTTTCGGATAGTACGGGGTAGGAAACCCGCCGGATTGTGTTAGCGGAAGGGCACCCAGCTTAGTGAACAGGTGAACCTGGTGAACTCCAGTTCCCCTGTGCATATGCCCTACCCTTTAAGCCATCTGCGAGTACCGTTACCAATACGGTAACGATGCCCTTTTTCCTTCAAGATCCTTTCAATTTCAATATTGAAATTTCAGTAAGCTGGTGTGGTTGCCGCTACCACGATCCCGCGGGTTTCATGCCCCGTGTGAAGCTAAAGCTCTCAGGGTCCCCAGCGTGATTTCCTCTCATCGAAAGGCGGAGCCCGCGAAATTCGCTTGGTAGGCTTGAGCGCAAAGCGCCTGCCCACAACACCCGGATGCTGACTTTAGCGTTACACGCAGTGGCAGCGTTACATCGGAGGTACGCTATGTCGCCCGACTGTGTAACAGGCATGAAAGCCAATGAAACCGGGCGTTTGGTGAAGAGCGTTACACTCGTAACACCGGTTACACCAGTTTTGGAGGGGGGCTGGATACGTGCTCTCATGCTGCCTTTCCAAATTGGCCCTACACCACATGGTTGGCCTCTAGGGTGGGTAATTGCACTCAACCTGACCACCCATCTGCATTGCACTTGCCCACTCATTTGCATTCGACTTGGCAAGTCGTTCGCATCGGATTTGACCAGCACACTGGGTGGCCCTGATTGGCAGAAGTCGACCCAATGTGGAGACTGCAGAGATGAAATCACGCTCGCTTAAAAGCAACCTTAATCGCCGCACCAGCTTGACCAGCGAGCAAAGCTATCTCAGAGTTGATGACAACCTCGCTCCAAGACAATTTGGTTGCGACGCACACTATTAAATACAGCTCACAGTAGCGCCCCCCGAGTTCGGTTTTGACCCAAGCAAGGGTGCCCCCTAAGGCAGCCATCGTGACTGGGATGGAGATATACCGGCTTCCGTCCGTCACTCGCATGCCGCCACGACGACATTCGAAGTGAACGGCCAGTCGTTCGTAGGTCTCAATGTCAATGCCATGCACGACGACGAAATAGCTTAAGCAATCATCTTGGTTCACTGTAGTGATCATATTTTTACAGCCTACCTCGCAGGCCAACTCGTCATTGGTGTCATAGCAGATAAATTCCGCTTTTGGCCCACTTCTGCCAGTGTCGACCGGCTGTATTGGGACGTTTTCTTCCATCTCGCGACGGGCAGAAGACGACCCATAGCTGTCATTAAATTGAGGTAACGAAGCGGGTTTCGAGACCTACACTTACTGGCGGTAGCGCATTAATCAATACGACGGCGTCGTCGCCCTGGTTAAGGTAGATCAATGAGTCACCGGTCTCGAACGTAACTCTGAATCCGGCCAGCCAAGGCTCTTGCCCGTTGAAAGAGTCAAGAATCCCCTCAACTGCGCAAATTTTTGTGTTCTCGAGGTGGGTTGCTGATAGACCTGCAAGTAGGTTTTCCCTCTTCCAGGAGCAGGTCACGTTCGGCTCTATCTCGAAGGAAACCGGCGTATCACAAGGCAACAAGTCCGCGCCTACTCTCTCGCCATCACTCAAGAGATACATGGATACAACTTCTCGCTCGCCAAAACGCCACTCTAGAGAACCTATGTCTCCCAGATCTTTCTCGTCGTTGAAATAGTACTGATCGTGCAGCAGCACACTCAGCCGCTTTCCCAAAAGCGAACGTGCGTTTTGTAGGTCTAGGGCAGCTCTTGTAGGGGATGGGGAGTGTCGGCTAGACATCGGGCACCTCATACAGGTGGGAAGAGAGGCAGATACTACACAAACGCCATTACGTCCGCTTCTGGCCGTTTTCTGCCGATCAAGGCCACCCAGTGTGCTGGTCAAATCCGATGCAAACGATTGGTCAAGTCGAATGCAAATGGGTGGACAAGTCCATGCAACTACGCATCTAGGGAATCAAGATGGTCGGCGTGATTTCTGATCACCAGGTGGTAAGGACAGCTGATATGCAATGCTACTGGCTAGAGGTAGATTGACTACCTGATAACAGGGCGGGAGAACATCATGGAAGACACCCCTTTGCTTGCGTCATTGCTCAAGCGCATGAATGAAAACCAACTGGCCCTGGGGGCAGCTATCGAGGAGCTGTCAAACTGGGTTGAGCAAAGAGGATCTACAGAAGTGGCACAGAACATTCGAGGGGCACTGGATACCCTGGATGGAAATGCAGGATTCATCACCCTTGCGCTCGCCTCACTGGCAGCAGAAGGTCGAACGAAGAAGTAACCACTAAGCCGGATGGCAACACATCAGCAACCATTTGGTGTTGCTTTACCCTACGGGGATACCTCGAAAAAAGTGGCCAGACGGAAGCGCCGTGTATGCCCACATGTATGCCTAACCGAAGCACCACCAAACACACCCAATGAATACGGGCATATTACTGCCCAGTTCAAACGACGCCGGGCCATATAGCAGTCTCGTGCTATCTCAGACAGTCTACGCCCCCCCAAGAAGCCCGCCCCGTGCGGGCTTTCTTGTTTCTGGCTATCCATCCCTGTCCAACCCTACAACTGGAGGCATACAGGAAGTAAGGCGCACTGAAATCAAACGCCGAACACTACTTTCGAGAATCAAGGCAGCCGCTTCTCCATCGGCTGATAGATAAGCCCTGCGAACTCGCCCACGTCTCCTGACAGGGCGAATCCATAGCTTTCGTAGGCTGCCACCGAACACAACGATGCCCTGACCGTCACGACCTCATCCCTGACTTGCTCCAGTGCAGCGCTCATCAGGCGCATGCCGATGCCCCTACGTTGCGAGCCCGGCGCGACGAACAGCATCGCCACGTGGCGCCCTTCCTTGAGTTCAATCAGCCCCGTTATCGCCCCATCCGCGACACACACCAGCATTAGGTTGTCGCCCTCCATACGGTCGGCAAACGCCTGCGCCGCTGCCACCTTGGCGAAGGTCTCCACACCCTGCGTCGACAGCGAGGGCGCAACCGCAATCATGAACGCGTCGAGGCAAAGAGCGCTCGCGTGAGGCAGGTCGTCGTAGGTCAGTTTACGTATCTGCATAGCAGTCGCTCGTGTCTGGAAGATGAGAATGGGGCAATTCCCGCACTCAAAAGTCCGGGCCAGGCCGACAGGCGTCTGTCGCATGCATCAGCTCTGGGCCGACTTCCGTTCGTCTCGACAGGCAGCGATCGGCCGATCCTGCTGAAAGCAGTCGGATGTTTAGATTGCCTGAACGCCGGCTAGCATCGGCGCGGCGCCGTAAGCAGTAAGACCACGCCGTGCTCAGTGTCGATCAGGTGGTTTGTGGAATAGGCAAAAAAGGCTGGGCTACCCGAATCGGCCGAAAGCAGGGATCTAGACCCCAACTACCTCGACCCTGTTGCGTCCGGCTAACTTGCCCTCGTAGAGCGCGTAATCGGCCCGTGCAATAGCGTCGCTGAGCACCTCCTCAACGCGATATTGAGTGACGCCGATGGACAGAGTCACGCTGACTTTTTTGCCATTGCTGTAAATCTCCAACGCCTGCACAGCCTTGCGTATACGTTCTGCGCTATCAGTTGCATGGCTAAAATCCGTGTCCGGCAATATGCAGAGAAATTCTTCGCCGCCCCAGCGGCCGATAAAGTCTTGCTCTCGCATTGAACATTTGAGTAGTTCACTCACCGCTTCGAGGACACGATCGCCGGTATCGTGACCGTGCAAATCATTGACCTGCTTGAAGTGATCTATATCCATCAACATCAAGGTGAGATTGCTGGGGCGCCTATGATGTCGTGCCAGAATTTTCTCGGTCAGCGCAATCATGTGCCGACGGTTGAATAGGCCAGTTAATGAGTCCGTCGTTGCCATACGCGCCAGGCTCTTGTGCGCGCGGGTTACCGTGACCACATAGAACAGCGCGAGATAGCTGAACATGCAGAACACCACTGTCAGGTTGAAAACATGCACACCCAACAGAGCATTGGAGGAGATGGGTTGCAGAGGACTTACGAACCACATCAGTACATCCAGGCTTACGTAGTAGGCCCAAAGCCAACCGGCGTATATCCAGGCGCTACGGGCCCGCATACTGACGAACAGGGCCGGAATAAACATTAACAAGAAATAGTGAAAACCACTTCCCCAGCCGATTAGAACGGTGCCCAGCCCTGCGTGTACAAGTACTTCAATGCGTATCAGGAGAACTGCCAGCCGATTTCGTCGCTGCTTGAAGGCGTGATAGGCATAGACATACATGGCCACACTGACCACGTTTATCCACGCCAAAATGGGCGAGCCCAGAATGAGAAAAATAAAAAAGAAGGCAACGTCTACGCTACCCGCCAACTGGCAGCAACGCATGGAAAGCTGCCAAAATTCTGGCCGAGCGTCGCGTCTGGGTAGGCTTTCTGAGTGTGTCCCTTGCATCGAACCTGTTACCTCAATATCCGGGTATACGTCGGCTTTTAGGTTGGCTATTTCACACCAGCAAATGAGGCGTAAGAAAGGTTTCGCAGGGCGTTTAGATTGAAGGTACGAGGCTATACATCAGTTGTCTAGTGGCTACTGGCCGCTTTTTATGGCGATTATATTAAAGAGAACGGCAAATCGGCCGGCAAAAAACCGTGACAGCAGCAGGCTAATAAAAAGCCCCGCAGGGTGATGCTCTGGCGGGGCTTTTTTGTGCGATTGAGCTTTTGCCAGTCCTCAACCGGGAGCATGGAGCGGCGGTCGAAGCGATGGCTCGATCAGTGAACGGTCGTCGCCCACTTCAAACCCGAGCAGGCGACACAATAATCTTCACGTTGTGCTCCTTATTCTTAACCAACTCCTCAAAGCCCTGCCCCACAATCTGTTCCAACTGAATGCGCCCCGTCACCAGCGGCGTGATATCCAGCCGTCCATCAGCGATAAACGCGATCACATCAGCAAACTCACCGTTATAGGCCAGCGCCCCCATTACCTGTTTTTCCGTCGCCACCAACTCGAAAAAGTTGAACTCGCTGGGCTCTTCGAAGATTCCCACCAGGACGCACTTGCCGGCCTTGCGGATCAGGTCGATCGCGAGCTTGGCCGTGTGTTTGTTGCCGATGCATTCGAAACTGACATCCGCGCCGAGCCCGCCCGTAAGGCGGCGTACTTCGGCCAGGGCATCGCACTCATTCGGATCGAGCACATGGGTCGCTCCCACTTCCCGGGCCTTGGTCTTGCGCGCTCCGGACATTTCCAGCGCGATCACCTGCGCGGCACCGGCCGCTTTGGCGCACATGATGGTGCACAGGCCAATGGTGCCGGCACCGACCACCACCACGTTTTGCCCGAGCAGGCTTCCGGCTTTTTTCACTGCGTGCATGCCCACGGCCAGCGGTTCGATCAGTGCCCCGGCTTCAGCCGGAAAGTTCGCCGGCAATTTGTACAGTAGGTTGGCTGGCACGTTGACCAGTTCGGCGAAGGCGCCATTGTTCATCAGCCCGGTGAAGGCCAGGTTCTCGCAGATGTTGTACATCCCGTGGGTGCAGTAGTAGCACGTGCCGCAATGTTGGCACGCATCGGCCGCCACCGGCTCGCCGACGCTGAAGCCCTGCACGCCGGCGCCGAGTTCGACGATCTCACCACAAAACTCATGACCGAGAATGCACTGGCCCTTTATCCCGGTCAGCGGGTGCGGGGCGTCAACCGGTATGAACACCGGCCCGGCCACGTACTCATGCAAATCGGACCCGCAAATTCCGCACCACTGCACGCGGATTTGCACCCAACCCGCAGGCGGCGAAATGGGCAGCGGAACGTCTTCGACGCGGATATCGTTACGGCCGTGCCAGACAGCGGCACGCATGCTGCGTTGCGGATTGATCGAAAGGGTCATCGCGAAATCTCCTTGAAACGGTTGGTCCTGGCGCCCCGCCAGCGTCCGCCAGCAGGGGCGTCAGTGCGGTTGCACAACGTCCAGAATCAGTCGATTGGCCTGCTCGGGGTGATGCCAACGGTCAGCGACACACGACTCATGACGCCGCCACGGGCAGAACAGGGAAAGGGGGCTGGGCTGGACATCGGGCACCTGTTTTTATTATTGGGTTGCCAGTCGGGCTGGTAGCCAGAGCCAGAGCAAGGCCGGTGCCATATCCGCAAAAACACCTGAATAGCCCTTGCTTAGAGCGGTCCGATGGAAACCCAAGCAGGGCCGGGATCGCGTTCGAATGAGACGCGTCATATCAGACCGCACGAAGTGGCGACGAGACCGTGAGACGCTGCGTCTCGCCGCCAGCCCCGACCCTGCAAGCCCATTGGCAACACGTATCGTCGCCCCTCCCTCAAGAATTCAGCTCGCTCGCCGATGCTTCTAATCACCGGTTCTGTGCCCTTTAACCGACCATCTTCCGCATTAAGGAGTCAACGCGACATGGGGGGTTTCTATAGCCTGTTTATCGACACGCCGGTCGCAGCACTCTACGTGCCGGGCTCGCACAATCCGGGCTTGGTAGTGCTATCTATCCTGGTGTCGATCTTTTCGGCCACCATGTCGCTGCAAACCGCACAGATTGCACGCAAAGCCGAAAGCGCGTTGCATCGACACATGGCTGTCAGCACAGGTGCATTCGCCCTGGGCGGTGGCATCTGGACCATGCACTTCATCGGCATGTTGGCGTTCGAGCTGCATACCCACGTCCACTACGCCACCGGCCTGACCCTTTTTTCTCTGCTGCCGGCTTGCGTAGCTTCCTGGCTCGCTCTGCGCATGCTTGCAAGTCCCACCGTCACCGGATTGCATCTCGTCATGAGTGGCACCCTGGTGGGCTTAGGTATCGGGGCGATGCACTACAGCGGCATGGCAGCGATGCAAACATCATTGCAGATGCGTTATGACCCGCTCATCTTCACGCTTTCCATCGTGCTGGCGATCGTCCTCGCCGTGTTCGCTTTGTGGGTGCATTACCGACTTCTACGAACCACCTTGACCTCCATGCAACGGCTGCTGGTCAGTGGGACCGTCTTGGGGTCGGCAATTGCTGGCATGCACTACACAGGCATGGCAGCAGTACGGTTCGTCGGTGTGCCGGACAGCATTTCGCCAGGTGTTCTGCTTAACACCACATTCGCGTCTATCGCGCTTTCCACGTTCACCGTCACGGTGACGGTGCTGGTGCTTGCACTCAATGGCTTGATCCATTCACGCAAGCTGTACCGAACGATGGAAGAGAACAACCTCAAGATTGAGGAAAGCAAGTCACGCATGGATGCCATCCTAGACACCGCAGTCGACGGCATTATCACTATCGATAGCCGAGGCCTGATCCAAAGTTTCAACCATTCGGCGGAACGACTGTTTGGCTGGAACGCCGACGAAGCCATTGGCCGCAACATCAATATGCTGATGCCCGAACCCGATCAGTCGCAGCACGATGGTTACCTGCATAACTACAAGACCACGGGTGCTCCGAAGATCATCGGCATCGGCCGGGAGGTCATGGGCTTGCGTAAGGACGGCAGCCTGATGCCAATGCGGCTTGCCGTCGGCCGGGTAGACCTGCCCAATGAGCTACTGTTTGTCGGTTTCGTCACCGACATCACCGAGCGTCACACGCTGGAAGCCTCATTACGCGAGACCGCTGAACGCGCCGAACGCGCGGCCATCGCCAAGAGCACCTTTTTGGCCAATATGAGCCACGAAATTCGTACACCGATGAACTCGATCATCGGTTTCACCGAGTTACTTCTCCAGGGTGATCTGACATCGATCCAGCGCAACCACCTGCACACAGTGGGGCAATCATCCAGATTACTACTCGGGTTGATCAACGACATTCTTGATACCACCAAAATGGAAAATGGGAGCATGACGCTGGAGTCCATTGATTTTTCGCTCAAAGGGCTTGCTCTACAGATCGAATCCTCAATGCGCTTGGGCGCACAAAGTAAGCACCTGACGCTCACCCCGCACTACCCGACCGACATGCCTGAATACTTTCAAGGTGATCCCCTTCGCATCTTGCAAGTACTGACCAACCTGGTCGGCAATGCCATCAAGTTCACCGAGCGTGGTGGTATTGAAGTTTCATTTAGCTATACGGACGCCATGGTGCACGTCAAAGTCGCGGACACCGGCATTGGCATGACGCCCCAGCAAATCGAACTGATTTTTGCACCGTTTACTCAGGCCGACGCGTCCATCAGCCGGCGTTTCGGCGGTACCGGTTTGGGCACCACTATTGCGCGTCAGTTGGTCGAGCAGATGGGGGGAAGTATTGAGGTGGTGAGCGAGTTCGGACATGGCAGTATCTTCCATGTGCAACTGCCCCTGCCGACCGGACAAAAACCCGAGGCGACACCGGTTGCGGCGCCCCAGCAGGTGTTGCCACCGCTGAAGATTCTGATCGCCGATGACGTGCCCCAAAACCTCGAGTTGTTGACCCTGACACTCAGTGGCCGCGGACATCAGGTAGTGGCTGCGCGCGATGGTGGCGAAGCTGTCGCGAAATTCATAAGCGATCACTTCGATCTCATCTTGATGGATGTGCACATGCCAGGCACTGACGGCCTGCAGGCAACGCGGCTTATCCGTCAGTACGAGCGCACACACGCTCGCCCTTACACCCCGATCATCGCGCTCACCGCCAGCGTGTTGGCCGAAGACCGACAAACCGCACAGCAGGCCGGAATGGACGGTTTCGCGGTCAAGCCGCTAGACGTACCTCGACTGTTCGATGAGATCGCCGGGGTCTTGAAGATCGAACGCGCCCCCGCTCTCCCCGGCGACACCGATAAAACCCTTGCACCGCACCCACTGATCGATTGGAACTCAGGCATCTCACTATGGGGCAGTGAAAAGCGACTGGCCAAGGCACTCAAGCAATTCCTGGAGTCAGCGGCTACAAACCATCCGTTGCCGGGTGACGCGGACGCCGATATCGACTGGGAGACGACACTTCTCAGCCTACATGGCATCCATGGGGCGTCCGGCAACTTATCGCTCCCCTCCGTGGCCGAGCTGGCCAGCACGCTGGAGGATAGGGTCAGGACAGGAAGGCATGAAGAGGCACGCCCTCAAATCACCGAGCTGCGTACTCTGCTAGCGTCCGTAACCCGAGAATTACAGGCCAGCAACGCGCTACTCGTTGAGAAGCAACGCCCCTTAGCCCAGCCCTCAGCTTCCGAACTGCTAGCCCATATGCACCAACTGCTGGCCTGCCTTGCGCACAACGAATTGAACGACGCAGCGCTAGACAAGGTCTGCGCCGGGCTCGAGAGCCTGGGCGAACATACACACGTTCAGGTTTTGCGAACGGCGGTCGATGCTTTTGAGTTTGGGCGAGCTCAAACCCTGCTGCAGCAACTCGTTGCCGACCACACCCTGGAAACTCAAGCATGAGCAGGACCATTGCATGAAGTACATGAAGGACACTCGCCAGACCTTGCTGGTGGTCGACGATGAAGCGACCAATCTCCAGGTGCTGCGCCACACGCTGCAAGATGAGTACCGCTTACTCTTCGCCAAGGACGGTTACAAGGCGCTAGAGCTGGCGCAGGCTGATCGGCCGGATCTGATCCTGCTCGACATCATGATGCCCGGGCTCTCGGGCTATGACGTCTGCACGGCGCTCAAGCAGGACTCGAGTACGACCTCTATCCCCATTATCTTCGTCAGTGCTCTGGCCGAGGCTGACAACGAGATGCTCGGCCTTAAGCTCGGGGCCGTGGACTACATCAGCAAACCTTACAATCCCGGCATCGTCAAAGCGCGTGTGCGCACCCATCTGTCCTTGGTGCAGGCACAAGAACTACGCGATACACGTTTGCAGATCGTTCAGCGGCTGGGTACCGCAGCCGAGTTCAAGGACAACGAAACTGGACTGCACGTTATCCGCATGAGCCACTATGCCAAGACGCTGGCCCTGGGCGCGGGTTACAGCCGGTTGGCAGCAGAAGACTTGCTGCATGCAGCGCCCATGCACGACGTTGGCAAGATAGGCATTCCCGACGCGATCCTGCAAAAACCGGGAAAGCTCACTGAAGACGAGTGGACCATCATGCGCCAGCACACGTCTATCGGTGCCAAAATCATCGGTGAGCACCCTTCTGGACTGCTGCATATGGCGCAGATCATCGCGCAGAACCATCACGAAAAATGGAACGGCACCGGCTACCCAAGCAGGACTGCGGGTGAAGACATTCCCCATGCCGCCCGAATAGTTGCCGTGGCTGATGTGTTTGATGCTCTGACCAGCGTGCGTCCCTATAAACCTGCCTGGTCAGTTGAAGACGCCACAGGGTTAATCCAGCAGGAAAGCGGCCAACACTTCGATCCGGAACTGGTCGAGGTTTTTATGGACTGCCTACCCGACATTCTCGAGATACGCGAACACTGGGCCGACGTTGAGCCCGTCAGCGTCGATTGATACTAGCGCGTGCTTCGCACACGCCAGCTTCTGACTACTGCTGCAACATCTCCAACCGCGCCGGCAAGTCCTCCTGGGGAAAGCGCGCGTGCAACGCCAGCAACTTCTCATCCGCCGCTTTGCTTTCCCCGGCTGCGCGCAGGTTCACGATCTCCTGCAACGCCTCCTCCAATGAAGGCAGTGCGACCGGCGCTCGCTTGCTGAGTTTGGCCATCGATTGATCCGCCAACGCACCGGCAATTTCGGCTTGGACCGGTGCGCTTTCGGCCTTGGGCGCGGCGGCCATTCGGGCCATCGGCGCGGGAGCGGAGAGCGTTGGCGGGGCGGGGCGGCTTGCTTCTTCGTGGAACGCGGAGAAGGTCGCGGGGGAGATGTCGGGGGCTGGCACGGGCGAGCGCATGACCACGCCGATCATCAGCGCCAAGCCTGCGACGGTGGCGAATGCCATTTGCCAGCGCGGACGTTGGCAGGCTTGCAGCCAGCGTTGCCACACACTCGGTTGCGGCGCCGGGGTTTCGCGGCGGGCAGCGGCGAGGATGAAGGCGTCGAGGGATGCCGGCGGTTCGCCGCTGCTGTATTGACGAACATGCTCGATGAGCCGGTCGTCGGGGGTGTGTCGGGACTCGGTCATGCGGGTATCTCCTCGGCCAGCAGGCGGCGCAGTTTCTGCTGGGCGTAACGCAGGCGGCTTTTGACGGTTTCCAGCGGGGCGCCGGTGAGCGCGGCGATTTGCGGCACTTCGAGGTCGCCGTGCAGGCGCAGCAGGAAGACTTCGCGCTGGTCTTCGGGCAAGTCTTGCAACGCGGCGTCGAGACGCGCCTGGTCGCGACTCAGGCTCAGTTGCTGCTCGGGGCCGGCGCAGGTGTCGGGCTGGGCGTGCAGTTGCTCATCGTAGCTGTCGTGCAACGGGTTGTGGATGCCGTGCTTGCGCCAGTAGTCGATCAGGCGGTTGCGGGCGATCTGGAACAGCCAGGTGCGAAAACTCGCCCGGCCTTGTGGCTGGGTGGCGCTGCGGATCAGGCTGAGCCAGGTCTCCTGATAAATTTCCTCGGCCAGTTCGGCCTTGTTGCTCAGGGACACGAGGAAGCGGTACAGGCCCTGGCGATGCCGCGCGTATAAGACTTCGAACGCGGCACCGTCACCGGTTCGGTAGCGGGCCAGCAGCGATTCGTCGCTGGGTGAATCATCTGGAGCGGGCATGTCGGTGGCGAACTCCTTTCCGGTCGGCGTGTTGACGATCAAGGTTTGAGGCTTTGGGCCACTTCGACCAGTTGCACGAATTCATTGCGCAGCCCGAACGGGTCGTCGCCCCGGGCCGAGCGGGCGAGTGCGGCGGTGTCCTGCAACGTCATGCTGCCAGTGTAGCGGCCATCGCCCTTGAGTTGCTGGGCGAAGGCGGCCACGGCGGCGCAGAAGCGCAGGTCGTCGCTGGCCTTGGCCGACTGGCTGGCCACCGGCCGCTCGATCAAACGGCTCGCACCACCGGCCGCCGGCTTATAGCGCACGCGCAACATGGCCAGCTCAGCGGATTGGCCCTGCGCCGCAGGTGCGGAGGCGTAGCGCAGCGGCTCCAACCAGCCCTGCTCGCCCTTCGGTACAATTTCGTACAGCGCGGTCAGCGTGTGCCCGGCGCCGATCTCTCCCGCGTCGACCTTGTCGTTATTGAAATCCTCACGCTTCAATGCGCGGTTTTCATAACCCAGCAAGCGGTATTCGCTGACCTGGGCCGGGTTGAATTCCACCTGCACTTTCACGTCCCGCGCCACCACCGCCAGGGTCGAGCTGAGTTGGTCCACCAGCACCTTGCGCGCTTCGCGCAGGGTGTCGATGTAGGCATAGTTACCGTCGCCCGCGTCAGCCAGTTGTTCCATCAGGTGTTCGTTGTAGTTATCCACACCGAAGCCGAGGGTGGTCAGCGACACACCACTTTTGCGCTGTTCGACGGCCATCTGCTTGAGGCTGTCAAAATCGCTGACGCCGACATTGAAGTCGCCATCGGTGGCCAGCAGGATGCGGTTGATGCCCTGCTCGATAAAGCCTTCGCGGGCCATCTGGTAGGCCAATTCGATGCCTGATGCGCCGGCGGTAGCGCCGCCTGCGCTGAGCTGATCGATGGCGTTGCGCAGCTTCACTTTGTCGCGCCCGGAGGTCGGCGGAAGCACCACGCGCGACTCACCGGCGTAGACCACCAGGGACACGCGGTCTTGGTCGCGCAACTGATCCACCAGCAATTTCAGGGTGCTTTTCACCAGCGGCAAGCCTTCGCGGCGGTCCATGGAGCCGGACACATCGACCAGAAATACCAGGTTGGCCGGCGCCAACTCCGCCACGGCGCGGTCGGACGCCTTGATGCCGATGCGCAGCAGTTGAGTGCGCGGGTTCCACGGGGTGGCCGCCAGTTCAGTGGTCACGCCAAAGGGCGAGCCGTCGGTGGGCAACGCGTAGTGATAGGGGAAATAGTTGAGCATTTCCTCAAGTCGCACAGCGCCCTCGGGCGGCAGACGGCCTTGGTTGAGGAAACGCCTCACGTTGGCGTAGCTGCCGGTGTCGACGTCGATGCTGAAGGTCGAGACCGGCGTTTCGGCGACCCGATGCACCGGATTGTCCGGCAGGTTGGCGTATTGCTCGCGGGGCTCGCTGCGGTAATCCAGGCTCGCCGACGCCTGCATCCGCATCGGTGCAGGCATCGCCATGCGCTTGACCAAAGCACCCTGGACCGGCGTGTTTTGCAGCTCGACGACGGGCTCAGCCGGTTTGGCTAAATCAGGCGACGAAGACAGCCCACAACCGGCCAGCCCCACCAGCAAGGTAACCGCAAAGCCCTGGGCAGCAGGACGCAGGAAAAGCAGAGGACGGGACATGGACTGAACCTCGTGAATAAATGATCCGTTCACAAGGTCAGACGCAGGGTGCGGGGTGTTCGGGTTAAACCCTGGTTTAGATAACACCTCGATCAGTGTGGGAGGGGGCCTGCTCCCGATTGCCAAGTATCAGCCACTGCATCGGGTGACTGACCCACCGCTATCGGGAGCAAGCCCCCTCCCACATTTGATATTCGGTGGTGCCAGAATCGAGACGGTTAACTCAGTCCAGTGCGCTGCCCCGCCGTTAGCGTTCGGATCGAATCCTGGTTTAGATAACACCTCAATCAGTGTGGGAGGGGGCTTGCTCCCGATGGCCAAGTATCAGCCACTGCATCGGGTGACTGACCCACCGCTATCGGGAGCAAGCCCCCTCCCACATTTGATCTTCGGTGGCGCCAGAATCGAGACGGTTAACTCGGTCCCGTGCGCTGCCCCGCCGTTAGCGTTCGGATCGAATCCTGGTTTAGATAACACATCAATCAGTGTGGGAGGGGGCTTGCTCCCGATTGCCAAGTATCAGCCACTGCATCGGGCGACTGACCCACCGCTATCGGGAGCAAGCCCCCTCCCACATTTGATCTTCGGTGATGCCAGAATCGAGACGGTTAACTCGGTCCAGTGCGCTGCCCCGCCGTTAGCGTTCGGATCGAATCCTGGTTTAGATAACACCTCGATCAGTGTGGGAGGGGGCTTGCTCCCGATAGCAGTGTGTCAGCCACTACATGCATGACTGATGCACCGCTATCGGGAGCAAGCCCCCTCCCACTTTTTGATCTCCGTGGATCAGATAGAACTCGTTCTGCTTTTGTTCTAGCTCTGGTTTTTGATCTTGATCTTAGGCTCACCAAGCACTAGCGAGGTACCGAGTGTTGGGGCAAGAGGCCTTTGGTTGCGTTGGGCTGGGCCGGCATTCCGGCTTTTCCAAAGTGACCCGCTGTAAGAGCGGAACCACCCGCCGCCATGACCAAAAAAACGAATATGTACCCAATACCAAAGCAGCCTGGTCGGCCCGGAGGCCGCCAAGTTCACCCCGCCTGCCGCAAATGCTCCATCGCCCAAACCGCCGCCTCCACCCGCGACCGCAACCCCAACTTATGCAGCAAATTCTTCACGTGTACCTTCACCGTCCCCTCGGTAATCCCCAGCTTATGCCCGATCACCTTATTGCTATACCCACTGGCAATCGTGCGCAGCACCTGCCGCTCCCGCTCAGTCAACTCCACCGCCGCATGGGGTTGCGGCGAACGCAGGGCCTGGGCCAGCACCCGCGTCAACCCGGGGCTGATCACCAACGCCCCATGCAACGCGTCGCGGATGAACTCCACCACCAACTCCGGCTCCATGTCTTTGAGCAGATACCCGTTGGCATCCAGGCGCAGCGCATCGCGAATGTCATCCTCAGCATCGGACACGGTAAACAGCAGCACCTTGCCCGCATAGTTCATCGCGCGCAGGCGGCGCAGGGTTTCCAGGCCGTTCATCTGTGGCATGTTGTTGTCCAGCAGCACCAGGTCCGGTTGCAGGCTCTCGATCTGGTCCAGGGCTTCCTGGCCATTGCCGGCTTCGCCGACGACCTGCAAATCGTCTTCCAACTCGAGTATCTGGCGCATGCCGCGGCGCATCATCGGGTGATCGTCGACCAGCAGGATACGGTGGCGGGGGAGTGTGCTCATGGGAGGTTGCCTTGTAGAGGTTGCCCGAGAAATTCCGGTTGAAAGCGCATTTGCACCCGTGTGCCCTGGGGCTCGCGGGGGCCGATGTCGAGTTGGCCGTGCAGGCTGCGTGCACGTTCGTCCATGATGGTCAGGCCGTGGTGTTCACGTTGGTCGACGGCACCGCAAAAGCCACGGCCGTCGTCCTCGATGCTCAGGCTTACGGTCTCGCCCTCCTGGCGCAGTTCCAGCCAGGCGTTTTGCGCATGGGCGTGGCGCAGGCAGTTGGACAGGGCCTCGCGGGTGATTTGCAGCAAGTGAATCTGCTCGCTGGCCGACAATTGGAAGGCGAGCGCGTCGACGTGCAGGTGCACCTGGAATTCGCCACGCCGGGAGAACTCTTCGGCGGTGTCCGACAGTTCCTGTACCAGCCCGGCATCGTGGATTTGCAGGCGGAAGGTGGTCAGCAGCTCGCGCAGTTGGCGGTAGGCGTTGTTCAGGCCGTCGCGCAGTTCGGCGGTGACGGTGGCCAGGGTCTCCACCGGCTCGCCACGGCGGATCAGGGTTTGCATGCGGCTGACTTGCAGCTTCATGTACGACAGCGCCTGCGCCAGGGAGTCGTGCAGTTCCCGGGCGATGATGGTGCGCTCGTCAAGCAGCAGCAAACGATGATCCTGTTCGCGCTGGCGTTTGAGCGACAGCGAGGTGCCGATCAGGTTGGCCAGGGCCTGGATCAATTGCTTCTCCCAGTCCTGCGGGGGGTGGCCATCGTCGAAGTGGGCCTTGAGTTCACCCAGTTCCGAGCCCTGGTTGCTGATGCTGAATACCTGTGGCGGCGCGACGTTGTGTTTATGGCAGCTCGCGCAATCGCCGATGGCGCAGATGTTGCGGCTGTCGCCGCCGTGCAAGGCGAGCATCTGCTGGGCTGGTGCGAGGAAGTGGCCTTGCAGGCACAACGACAGGCGCAACCCCGGCAGGCGTTTCTGGAAGCGCCGGATCAGTTCGTCCAGGCCTTCGGCATTGGCCAGGCGCGTGGCCAGGCTGCGGCTGCTCTGGTAGAGCAGTTCGAGCGCGGCGTTGGCTTGTTGCAGGTTGAGGGTCTTGAGGCGCACCTGGCTTTCCAGGGTGCGGTGCGACGCCTCGATGGTCTCGGCCATGGCGTTGAAGCTCAGGGCCAGTTGGCCCAGTTCATCCTCGGAGCGGTGGTTGACCCGGGTCTTGAAGTCGCCGTCGCGAAAGCGCCGGGTGGCCTGTACCAGTTCCTGCAAGGGGTTGACCACGCCGTACTGCAATTCATACAGGCCGATCAACAGGATGATCAGCGTGCTGAACAGCGCCAGGCCCTGGATCCCTTGCTGCCAGCCTTGTTTTTGTTCGCTCTGTTGCTGCAACAGGCTGACGAATTGATTCATTTGCTCGACAAAGGCCGGTGCGCTGGCCTGGAACAGCGCCGCATCACCGCGCCCCAGGGCCGGGCGCAGCTCGTCGTTCCAGCGTTGCTGGATTTGTTGGTAGCTCTGCAGCAGGGCGCTGTTCGGGCCGTCTTCCAGCACCGCCTTGAGCGACTGGCTGTCGAGGCGCCCTTGCAGGCTCTGGGTGATGGCGTCGATCTCCGCAACCGGCGCGGCAGCGGCGAGTCGCCAGCTCAGGTGGTAGGTCTCCATGCGCACGGAACCTGCGGTGTTGATCGCGGCGGCGTCGCCCTGGCTGAACCAGGCGATCAGCCCCGCGCTCAAGGAACTGGCGAGGGCCAGAATGGCGATCAGGATCACGGCCAAGCCAGCGCGCGCGGGCAGGGAGCTGCGCAGCCAGTTAAACATCACGGCGTATTCGGAGGGGGGACAAAGCCTGCATGGCGGCACCTGAAAAGGAAAAACGAGCTGGAAAGCCGCAATCCCTGGCGCACTACCTCTAAAGAGTTGCCGGCAAACCCTCCCACGGGAAAACGCCGGCACAAGAGATCAATCCATTGATAAATAAAGACTTTCTCTTGTTATAGGGACTACCTCCTTAGAGGTATGTGCGGTCAGCATAGCCTTATACCCCCCAGGCCGACGTTGATCTGCGTCAAGTTCCACGGGGGTGTCGCCCCTAACCTGCGCTCATGAAATCACCTTCTGGAGCGCATACCGTGACTCAACCCCGTATAAGACAAGGCCTGGTGCTGGGCATGAGCACGCTGGCCTTCACCGTCTGCTTTATGGTGTGGATGATGTTCGCCGTGTTGGGCGTGCCGATCAAAGAGCTGCTGCAACTCAACGAAACCCAGTTCGGCCTGCTGGCCGCCACGCCGGTCTTGACCGGTTCCCTGGTGCGCTTGCCATTGGGCTTGCTGACCGACCGTTTCGGCGGGCGCATCGTGTTCTTCCTGTTGATGCTGGCCTGCGTCCTGCCGCTGTACCTGATCACCTACGCCACTGCCTATTGGCAGTTCCTGGTGCTGGGCCTGTTTGTCGGCCTGGCTGGCGGTTCGTTTTCGGTGGGCATCGCCTATGTCGCCAAATGGTTCGACAAAGAGAACCAGGGTTTTGCCATGGGCGTCTTCGGCGCCGGTAACGCCGGGGCTGCGGTCACTAAATTCCTTGCCCCGGCGCTGATCGCCCTTGGCACCTGGCACCTGGTGCCCAAGGTGTTCGGCGCGATCTTGTTCATCACCGCGCTGCTGTTCTGGTTCCTCACCAGCGAAAACAAGGCCCACCGCAGTGCCGGCGGCGCCACCTTGCGCGAGCAACTGCGGTGCCTGAAAGACCCGGCCGTGTGGCGCTACTGCCAGTACTACTCGATTGTCTTCGGCGGCTACGTCGGCCTGGCGTTGTGGATGACCAAGTACTACGTGCAGGAATACGGTTTCAACCTGCAAAGCGCCGCGCTGCTGGCCGCCTGTTTCTCCCTGCCCGGTGGCGTGCTGCGTGCGGTCGGCGGTTGGATGTCTGACCGCTGGGGCGCCCAGAGCGTGACCTGGTGGGTGTTGTGGGTGAGCTGGATCTGCCTGTTCCTGCTCAGCTACCCGCAGACCCAACTGCAAGTGATGACCGTCAACGGTCCCCTGGATTTCCATATCGGCCTCAACCCCACCCTGTTCACCGTGCTGCTGTTCGTGATGGGCATCGCCTTCGCGTTCGGCAAGGCCTCGGTATTCAAGTACATCGCCAATGACTACCCGCAGAACATGGGCGCGGTGTCCGGCATCGTCGGCCTGGCCGGCGGCCTGGGGGGCTTTGTGCTGCCGATTCTGTTTGGCGCCCTGGTGGACCTCACCGGCGTGCGCTCGTCCTGCTTCATGTTGATGTACGGCGTGGTCTGGGTGTCCCTGACCTGGATGTACTTCAGCGAAATCCGCAAACAACCGCTGCTGGGCCACACCGCCCAACGTCTCCAAGGAGAATGAACATGTCCATCGCGCAAAAGCCCGAGTCGGGCCCGGTGATTCACGACTGGCGCCCTGAGGACCCCGCGTTCTGGGGGGCCAGCGGCAAAAAAACCGCCACCCGCAACCTGTGGATCTCGATTCCCGCGCTGCTCCTGGCCTTCGCCGTGTGGATGGTGTGGAGCACGGTGATCGTGCGCCTGAACGCCATCGGCTTTAGCTTCACCACCGACCAGCTGTTCTGGCTGGCGGCGTTGCCCGGCCTGTCCGGCGCGACCTTGCGGGTGTTCTATTCGTTCATGGTGCCGATCTTCGGCGGACGCCGCTGGACCGCCCTGAGCACCGCGTCGCTGCTGCTGCCGGCGCTGTGGATGGGTTTCGCGGTGCAAGACCCCAACACCTCCTACAGCGTGTTTGTACTGATCGCCTTGTTGTGCGGGTTTGGCGGCGGCAACTTTGCCTCCAGCATGTCCAACATCAGCTTCTTCTACCCCAAGGCGCAGCAGGGCACGGCCCTGGGCCTGAACGCCGGTCTGGGCAACCTGGGCGTCTCGGTGATGCAGTTCTGCGTGCCGCTGGTGATCACCTTTGGTGTGTTTGGCGTGGTCGGCGGGCAAGCGCAGACCCTGCCGGACGGTAGCCAGTTGTGGCTGCAAAACGCTGGGTTCATCTGGGTGCCGTTCATCCTCACCGTCACCGTGGCGGCGTGGTTCGGCATGAATGACCTGTCCAGCGCCCGCGCTTCGTTCAGCGAGCAGGCGGTGATCTTCAAGCGCAAGCACAACTGGCTGATGTGCTGGCTGTACCTGGCGACCTTCGGTTCGTTCATCGGCTTTTCGGCGGCGTTCCCGCTGCTGATCAAAACCTCGTTTCCGGACGTGGTGGCGTTGAAGTTTGCCTTCCTCGGCCCGCTGGTCGGCGCGCTGGTGCGCCCATTGGGCGGCTGGCTGGCGGACAAATTGGGCGGCGCGCGGGTGACCCTGTGGAACTTCGTGCTGATGATCGTGATGGTGTTCGGCGTGCTGCACTTCCTGCCGCAGAACGGCCAGGGCGGCAGCTTCTACGGCTTCCTCGGCATGTTCATGTTGCTGTTCATCACCACTGGCGTGGGCAACGGCTCCACCTTCCGCATGATCCCGGTGATCTTCCGCACCCAGCACGAGAAAGCCAGCGCCGGTAAATCCGCTGCCGAGCGCGAGCAGGCCATCAAGGATGCCGGCAAGGAATCCGCCGCGGTGCTGGGGTTCAGTTCGGCCATGGGCGCCTTCGGTGCGTTCTTTATTCCCAAGTCCTTCGGCACGTCCATGGCCGCCACCGGCAGCCCGGCGATGGCCTTCTACATGTTTGTCGGTTTCTACCTGAGCTGCATCGTCGTGACCTGGTGGTGGTACGCCCGCAAAGGCTGCGCCACACCCTGCTAGTCCGACCTGAATTCGCGGGGCAACGCACCCCGCAGCACGCCTGATGAGGAAAGCACCATGAGTCACTTATTGGATCAACTGCGGTTCTTCAACCGCAAACAAAACGAATTCTCCGACGGCCACGGTGAGACTCGCAAAGAGTCCCGTGACTGGGAAAACGTCTACCGTTCGCGCTGGCAGTACGACAAGATCGTGCGTTCCACCCACGGCGTGAACTGCACCGGCTCCTGCTCGTGGAAGATCTACGTGAAGAACGGCCTGATTACCTGGGAAACCCAGCAGACCGACTACCCGCGCACCCGCAACGACCTGCCCAACCACGAACCTCGTGGCTGCCCGCGTGGTGCGAGCTACAGCTGGTACATCTATAGTGCCAACCGGCTCAAGTACCCGAAGATCCGCAAGCCGCTGCTCAAACTGTGGCGTGAAGCGCGCCAGACCCTGGCGCCGGTGGAAGCCTGGGCGAGCATTGTCGAGGACAAGGTCAAGGCCGACGCCTACAAGAGCAAGCGCGGCATGGGCGGTTTCATTCGCTCGAACTGGGAGGAGGTGAATGAAATCATCGCCGCCTCCAACGTCTACACCATCAAGCAATACGGCCCGGACCGCATCGTCGGCTTCTCGCCGATCCCGGCCATGTCCATGGTCAGCTACGCGGCGGGTTCGCGTTACCTGTCGCTGATCGGCGGTGTGTGCCTGAGCTTCTACGACTGGTACTGCGACCTGCCACCGGCCTCGCCGATGGTGTGGGGCGAGCAGACCGACGTGCCGGAATCGGCCGACTGGTACAACTCCAACTACATCATCGCCTGGGGTTCGAACGTTCCGCAGACCCGTACCCCGGACGCGCACTTCTTCACCGAGGTGCGCTACAAGGGCACCAAGACCGTGGCGATCACCCCCGACTATTCGGAAGTGGCCAAGCTCACCGACCTGTGGCTCAACCCCAAGCAGGGCACCGACGCCGCGCTGGCCCAGGCCTTCAACCATGTGATCTTCAAAGAATTTCACCTGGACAAGCCGAGCGCCTACTTCACCGACTACGCCAAGCGCTTCACCGACTTGCCGGTGCTGGTGATGCTCAAGCCCATGACCGGTTTCGCCCCGGGTGCAGGCTACCAGCCGGACCGCTTCCTGCGCGCCTCGGACCTCACCGGCAACCTCGGCCAGGACAACAACCCGGAATGGAAAACCATCGCCCTCGACGAGAGCGGCGAACTGGTCTCGCCGCAAGGCTCCATCGGCTATCGCTGGGGCGAGAAGGGCAAGTGGAACATCCTCGCCAAAGAGGGCGGTGAAGGCCGTGCGATCGACCTGAAACTCAGCCTGATCGGTGACGACGTCGCCGAAGTCGCGTTCCCGTATTTTGCCGGCGAAGTCCAGGAGCATTTCCAGCACGTGGCCGGCGAGGCGGTGCAGTACCGCCGCGTGCCGGTGCATAACGTGACCCTGGCCGACGGCAGTGTGGCCAAGGTGGCGACCGTGTTCGACCTGTCGGCGGCCAACCTGGCCATCGACCGTGGCCTGGGCGGCCACAACGTGGCCAAGGACTACGACGACGCCAGCGTGCCGGGCACCCCGGCGTGGCAGGAAGCGATCACCGGCGTCAGCCGCGAGAAAGCCATCCAGATCGCCCGTGAGTTTGCCGACAACGCCGACAAGACCAAGGGTCGCTCGATGATCATCGTCGGCGCGGCGATGAATCACTGGTACCACATGGACATGAACTACCGTGGGCTGATCAACATGCTCATGCTCTGCGGTTGCGTCGGCCAGACCGGCGGCGGCTGGGCCCACTACGTCGGCCAGGAAAAACTGCGCCCGCAATGCGGCTGGCTGCCCCTGGCCTTCGGCCTCGACTGGAACCGCCCACCGCGCCAGATGAACGGCACCAGCTTCTTCTACGGCCACAGTTCGCAATGGCGCCACGAGAAAATGAGCATGCACGATGTGCTCTCGCCACTGGCCGACAAGTCGCAGTTCCCCGAACACGCGCTGGACTACAACATCCGCGCCGAACGCGCCGGCTGGTTGCCCAGCGCGCCGCAGCTCAACACCAACCCGCTGCATATCTGCCGTGAGGCGGCCGCCGCTGGCATGACGCCGAAAGACTACGTGGTCAAGTCCTGGCAGGACGGCAGCCTGCGCTTTGCCTGCGAACAGCCGGACAGCCCGGTGAACTTCCCGCGCAACATGTTCATCTGGCGCTCCAACCTGCTCGGTTCGTCGGGCAAGGGCCATGAGTACATGCTCAAGTACCTGTTGGGCACCAAGAACGGCGTGATGAACGAAGACATCGGCCACAGCACCGAGTGCAAACCGACCGAGGCCGAATGGGTCGAGGACGGCGCCATCGGCAAGCTCGACCTGGTGACCACCTTGGACTTCCGCATGTCCTCCACCTGCGTGTATTCCGACATCGTCTTGCCGACCGCCACCTGGTACGAAAAAGACGACATGAACACCTCGGACATGCACCCGTTCATCCACCCATTGTCGGCGGCTATCGACCCGGCGTGGGAATCGCGTTCCGACTGGGAAATCTACAAAGGCATTGCCAAGGCGTTCTCGGCCATGTCGGTCGGCCACTTGGGCGTGGAACAAGACCTGGTTACCGTACCGCTGATGCACGACAGCGTCGGCGAACTGGCACAGCCGTTTGGCGGCACCGACTGGAAAAGCGCACGCGTGGCCCCGGTGCCCGGCAAGAATGCGCCGAACATTGCGGTGGTGGAACGCGACTACCCGAACATCTACAAGCAGTTCTCGTCGCTGGGCCCGATGCTGGAAAAACTCGGCAACGGCGGCAAGGGCATCAACTGGAACACCGATGAAGAAGTCGAGTTCCTCGGCGAACTCAACCATCACGAAAACGATGCCGGGATCAGCCACGGTCGGCCGAAAATCGACACGGCTATCGACGCCGCCGAGGTGATCCTGTCCCTGGCCCCGGAAACCAACGGCAAGGTCGCCTTGAAAGCCTGGGCCGCACTGTCGGAATTCACCGGCATCGACCACAGCCACCTGGCGATCTCCAAGGCCCATGAAGCGATCCGCTTCCGCGACATCCAGGCGCAACCGCGCAAGATCATCTCCAGCCCGACCTGGTCTGGTCTGGAAGACGAACACGTGAGCTACAACGCCGGCTACACCAACGTCCATGAAAACATCCCATGGCGCACCATCACCGGCCGTCAGCAGTTCTACCAGGATCACCCGTGGATGCAGGCGTTCGGCGAGCAGTTGATGAGCTACCGGCCACCGGTCAACACCAAGACCATCGAAGGGGTGAAGGGCAAGCGCAGCAATGGCGAAACCGAGATCGTGCTGAACTGGATCACCCCGCACCAGAAGTGGGGCATCCACAGCACCTACAGCGACAACCTGCTGATGCTCACCTTGAGCCGTGGCGGCCCGATTGTGTGGCTCTCGGAAATCGACGCCAAGCGCGCCGGGATCGAGGACAACGACTGGATCGAGTGCTTCAACGTCAACGGTGCACTGACCGCCCGTGCGGTGGTCAGCCAGCGCGTCAAGGAAGGCATGGTGATGATGTACCACGCCCAGGAACGCATCGTGAACGTGCCGGGTTCGGAAACCACCAAGACCCGTGGCGGCCACCACAACTCGGTAACCCGCGTGGTGCTCAAGCCGACCCACATGATCGGCGGCTATGCCCAGCAGGCTTACGGTTTCAACTACTACGGTACGGTCGGTTGCAACCGCGACGAGTTTGTCGTGGTGCGCAAAATGGCCAAGGTCGACTGGCTCGATGGTTCCACCGGCGATGACTTGCCGCGCCCATTGCCGACTGATATCGAGGAGAACTGAGATGAAGATTCGCTCACAGATCGGCATGGTCCTGAACCTGGACAAATGCATCGGCTGCCACACCTGTTCCATCACCTGCAAAAACGTCTGGACCAGCCGTGAAGGCATGGAATACGCCTGGTTCAATAACGTCGAGTCCAAGCCCGGCATCGGTTACCCCAAAGAATGGGAAAACCAGGACAAGTGGAAGGGCGGCTGGGTGCGCAACGCCAACGGCTCGATCAACCCGCGCATCGGCGGCAAGTTCCGCGTGTTGGCGAACATCTTCGCCAACCCTGACCTGCCGAGCCTGGACGACTACTACGAGCCGTTCGACTTCGACTACCAGCACCTGCACACCGCGCCTTTGGGCGAGCACCAGCCGACCGCGCGCCCGCGTTCGCTGGTGTCCGGCAAGCGCATGCAGAAAATCGAGTGGGGCCCGAACTGGGAAGAAATCCTCGGCACCGAGTTCGCCAAGCGCCGCAAGGACAAGAACTTCGACCAGATCCAGGCCGACATTTACGGCGAGTACGAAAACACCTTCATGATGTACCTGCCGCGCCTGTGCGAGCACTGCCTCAACCCGGCGTGCGCGGCCTCGTGCCCGAGCGGCGCGATCTACAAGCGTGAAGAAGACGGCATCGTGCTGATCGACCAGGAAAAGTGCCGCGGCTGGCGCATGTGCATCAGCGGCTGCCCGTACAAGAAGATCTACTTCAATTGGAAGAGCGGCAAGTCCGAGAAGTGCATCTTCTGCTACCCACGCATCGAAGCCGGCATGCCTACCGTGTGTGCCGAAACCTGCGTCGGCCGGATTCGCTACCTCGGCGTGCTGCTCTACGACGCCGACCGCATCAGCGAAGTGGCGAGCACCGCCAACGAGCAGGACCTGTACGAGAAACAGCTGGACATCTTCCTCGATCCGAATGACCCGGCGGTGATTCGCCAGGCCCTGGCCGATGGCGTGCCGCAGTCGGTGATCGACTCGGCGCAGCGCTCGCCGGTGTACAAAATGGCCGTCGATTGGAAACTCGCACTGCCGCTGCACCCGGAATACCGCACCTTGCCGATGGTCTGGTACGTGCCGCCGCTGTCGCCGATCCAGAACGCCGCAGCCGCCGGCACCGTGGGCATGAACGGGGTGATCCCGGATGTCGACAGCCTGCGCATTCCGCTGCGTTACCTGGCCAACCTGCTGACCGCCGGCGATGAAAAACCGGTCAAGCGTGCGCTCAAACGCCTGTTGGCGATGCGTGCCTACAAACGCTCCCAGCAAGTCGACGGCGTGCAGGACCTGCAAGTGCTCGAAGACGTCGGCCTGAGCGTGGAACAGGTGGAAGAGATGTACCGCTACCTGGCGATCGCCAACTACGAAGACCGCTTTGTGGTGCCGAGCGCGCACCGTGAAGACGCCATGAGCGATGCGTTCGCCGAACGCTCCGGCTGTGGTTTCAGCTTCGGCAGCGGTTGCAGCGGCAGTTCCGATACCAACATGTTCGGCGCCAAGAAGGCCAACCGCCGCGACGTGCTGAAAACCGTCCAGATCTGGGAGGACTGAGCCATGCGCATTCTTAAAGTGATTTCGTTGCTGCTGGACTACCCCACCGACACCCTGGTGAACGGCCGCGACGAACTGGAACAGGCGATCATCGAGTCGCGGGAAATCAGCCCCAAGCAGCGCGGCGCGTTGTTCGAGCTGCTTGAGCTGATCTGCGCCAATGACCTGATGGACGGCCAGGAACACTACGGCGCGTTGTTCGGCCGTGGGCGTTCGCTGTCGTTGCTGCTGTTCGAACACGTCCACGGCGAGTCCCGCGACCGTGGCCAGGCCATGGTCGACATGATGGCCCAGTACGAAGAGGCCGGGTTTGCTATCGGCGTCAAGGAGCTGCCGGACTATATCCCGTTGTACCTGGAGTTCCTCTCGACCCGCGAAGACATCGAGGCCCGCGAGGGCCTGGCGGATGTGGCGCACCTGCTGGCGTTGCTCGCCGCACGCTTGGACGAGCGCGAGAGCGCCTATGCCAGTTGCTTCCGTGCGTTGCTGCAGATCGCCGGCGCCGAGCCGCACCAGGCCGTGGCCGAGCTGCGTGCCCAGGTCGCCGCCGAGCCGCGTGACGACTCCCTCGAAGCCCTGGACAAAATCTGGGAAGAGGAAGCGGTGGACTTTATGCAGGCCGAACAACAGGACCGTTGCAGCTCGATGCCCAGCGCACCGGGTAAAGCCCGCGAAGAAAGCGCGGTGCCGTTGCACTGGGTGGATTTTCAGCAAGAAGGGCAGGCCGCAGTGCCGGCCGGGGAGGTGGGTAATGTCTAAGTGGAATTTGCTGGTTTTCGGGGTGTACCCCTATGTCGCCCTAGCGATCTGCCTGTTGGGCAGTTGGGCGCGGTTCGACCTGTCGCAGTACACCTGGAAGGCCGGTTCCAGCCAGATGCTCAACAACCGTGGCATGCGCGTGGCGAGCAACTTCTTCCACATCGGCGTGCTGTTCGTGCTGGCCGGCCACTTCGTCGGCCTGCTGACCCCGGCGTCGGTCTATCACCATGTGATCAGCACTGAGCACAAGCAATTACTGGCGATGGTCTCCGGTGGTGTCTTCGGCCTGCTGTGCCTGGTGGGCTTGCTGATGCTGGTCAAGCGCCGCCTGAGCGACCCGCGTGTACGCGCCACATCGAGCCCGTCGGACATCCTGATCCTGCTGGTGCTGCTCGCGCAGTTGGTGCTTGGCTTGCTGACCATCGTCGCGTCCACCGGGCATATGGACGGTTCGGTGATGGTGATGCTCGCCGACTGGGCGCAGAACGTGGTGCTGTTGCGGCCGCTGGACGCGGCGGCTTCGATCGAGCCGGTCAGCCTGATCTACAAGGCGCATGTGGCGCTGGGCTTGACCTTGTTCGTACTGTTCCCGTTTACCCGCTTGGTGCATATGGTCAGCGCGCCGATCTGGTACCTGGGGCGTCGTTATCAAATCGTGCGGCAGAAGTATTGAGGAGAGCGTCATGACAACTGGATGCGGATGTGGTGGCGGTAAAGGCGGCAGCGGTGGTTGCGGCTCGTCGGTCAAAGAACCGGTGATTGCCGAGGTTGCGGCCCCGGCGCTGTTCGAGGAGCTCAAGGCACCTGAGTTGATCGCCAGCAGTGAACAGGAATGGCCGATCATCAGCGTTAACGGCGTGCCTGTCACGCCGGAGGCCATGGCCCTGGAGTTGCAATATCACCCGGCGCAAAGTCGCGAAGAGGCGGTGTATTTGGCCGCCCGCGCGCTGGTGATCCGAGAGCTGTTGCAGCAGCGGATCGCCGAGCTGGGCCTGGCGGTGGAGATCGCCGCCGGCGAGAACGAAGAAGAAGCCGCCACGCGCTTGCTGCTGGAGCGTGAGGTCAAGGTGCCCGAGTGCGACGAGGCCACCTGTGTGCGTTACTTCGAGAACAATCGCGGGCGCTTTCACAGCGCGCCGTTGCTGGCGGTGCGGCACATTCTGCTCGAATGCGCGCCGGACGACGCCGAGGCGCGCCATTTGGCGCACACCCAGGCGGAAGTGCTGCTGGCGAACCTGAAAGACCAGCCCGGCCACTTTGCCGAGTTGGCCCTGCAGTATTCGGCGTGCCCGTCCAAGGCCCAGGGCGGTTCGTTGGGCCAGGTGAGCAAGGGCCAGACCGTGCCTGAGCTGGAGCGTCAGCTGTTTACCCTGGCGCCGGGCCTGGCGGGCAAGCCGCTGGAAAGCCGTTACGGCTGGCATGTGATCAATGTCGATCAGCGCATCGAAGGCCAACCGCTGCCGTATGAAGCGGTGGCGGTGGCGATCCGCACCCAGTTGCAGCAAGGGGTGTGGCAAAAGGCATTGGTGCAGTACCTGCAAACCCTGATCGGCGCGGCGGACATTCGTGGCATCGCGCTGCAGGGCGCCGACTCGCCGCTGGTGCAGTGACATGAGCCTGGTGGATGGGGTAGGCCGTTCGATCGATTACCTGCGCTTGTCGGTGACCGACCGTTGTGATTTTCGCTGTGTGTACTGCATGGCGAAAAACATGACGTTCCTGCCGCGCCAGCAGGTGCTGACCCTGGAAGAGCTGGAACGCCTGGCCGCGCTGTTCGTCGGCCAGGGCGTGCGCAAGATCCGCCTGACCGGCGGCGAGCCGTTGATTCGTCCGGGCATTGTCGGGTTGTGCCGCAACATCGCGGCGCTGCCGGGCTTGCGCGAACTGGTGATGACCAGCAACGGCTCGCAGTTGGCACGCCTCGCGCAGCCGCTGGTGGACGCCGGGGTCAAGCGCATGAACATCAGCCTCGACAGCCTCGATGCACAACGCTTTCGCGCGATCACCCGCAACGGCGATCTGCGCCAGGTGCTGGACGGTATCGAGGCGGCGCGAGAGGCCGGGTTCGAGCGGGTCAAGCTCAATTGCGTGGTGATGAAAGGGCGCAACTTCGATGAAGTGCCAGCGCTGGTGCAGTACGCGATCGACCAAGGCATCGACATCAGCTTTATCGAGGAAATGCCCCTGGGCGACGTGGGCCGTTCACGGGGCGAGACGTTCTGTGCCAGTGATGAAGTGCGCGCCGTGATCGCGCGTCACCATGCTGTGCTCGACAGCACCGAAAACAGCGGCGGCCCCGCGCGCTATGTGCGCCTGGCGCGGCATCCGGGGACGCGCATCGGCTTTATCTCACCCAACTCCCATAACTTCTGCGGCAGTTGCAACCGCGTGCGCATGACCGTCGAAGGGCAGTTGCTGCTGTGCCTGGGGCAGGACAACGCGGTGGACTTGCGCGCTTTGCTGCGGCGTTATCCGTTGGACGATGGGCCGTTGATAGAGGCGTTGCACAAGGGGTTAAAAGGCAAGCCGCTGCGCCATGATTTCACCGGGGCAGGCGAGGTGCAGGTGGTGCGCTTCATGAATATGAGCGGCGGTTGACTGTGGGAGGGGCGGTGCGACGATTCGACTTGCTCCCGATAGCGGTGTGTCAGTCAATACATGCATGACTGATACACCGCTATCGGGAGCAAGCCCCCTCCCACATTTTGATCTTCATTCAGACTTGACCCTGATCAATGGCAGCCCAAACGCTTGACCGTAATATCACTGCATATTGTGTTTTAAAGATTTATTAAATCTATATGTAGTGTCTGGAGCCTTCCAATGCAAAGCATGCTCAGCCCGCTGGTCAGTAACCGCCTGCACAAACGCGACGGCAGTCTCGTTGCGTTCGACACCGAAAAAATCCGTCAGGCGCTGATCGCCGCCGGCAATGCCACCGGCGAGTATCAGGAGGCCGAGGTCGACCTGTTGCTCGGTGCGGTACTGGCGCGGCTGCGCGGCATCGAACGGCTGGATGTGGAGCAGATCCAGGACAGCGTCGAGCGGGTGTTGATGGATGCCGGGTACTTCCTGTCGATGCGCGCTTATATCGTCTACCGCGAACAGCACGGCCGCCTGCGCCGCGATCGCAAGACCCTGGTGGAAGTCGCCACCTCGATGAACGAATACCTCGACCGTGAAGACTGGCGCGTCCAGGCCAATGCCAACCAGGGATATTCCCTGGGCGGGCTGGTGTTGAACGTGTCGGGCAAGGTCACCGCCAATTACTGGCTGGATGAGGTCTACAGCCAGCAGATCGGCCGCGCACACCGTGAGGCGGATCTGCATATCCATGACCTGGACATGCTCGCCGGCTACTGCGCCGGTTGGTCGCTGCGCTCGTTGTTGCACGAAGGCCTCAATGGCGTGCCGGGCCGCGTGGAAGCGGGGCCGCCCAAGCATTTGAGCAGTGCCCTGGGGCAGATGGTCAACTTCCTCGGCACCTTGCAAAACGAATGGGCCGGCGCCCAGGCGTTCAGCTCGTTCGATACGTATCTTGCGCCCTACGTGCGCAAGGACCAGTTGAGCTACCCCGAGGTGCGCCAGGCGGTGCAGGAGTTCATCTACAACCTCAACGTGCCGTCGCGCTGGGGCACGCAGACGCCGTTCACCAACCTGACCTTCGACTGGGTCTGCCCGGAAGACTTGCGCGAGCAGGTGCCGGTGATCGGTGGTGAGGAAATGCCGTTTGCCTATGGCGACCTGCAAACGGAAATGGAGCTGATCAACCGCGCCTACATCGAAGTGATGCAGGCCGGGGATGCCAAGGGACGGGTGTTCACCTTCCCGATTCCGACCTACAACATCACCCATGATTTTCCCTGGGACAGCGAGAACGCCGACCGCTTGTTCGAGATGACGGCGCGCTACGGTTTGCCGTATTTCCAGAACTTCCTCAATTCCGACATGCAGCCCAACCAGGTGCGCTCCATGTGCTGTCGCCTGCAACTGGACGTGCGCGAGTTGCTCAAGCGTGGCGGCGGGCTGTTCGGTTCGGCGGAGCAGACCGGCTCCCTGGGCGTGGTGACGATCAACTGCGCGCGCCTCGGTTACCTGTTCAAGGGCGACACCAGCGGCTTGCTGCAACGCCTGGACAGTCTGATGGAAATGGCCATGGAAAGCCTGGAGGTCAAACGCAAGGTGATCCAGCACCACATGGACGCCGGGTTATACCCGTACACCAAGCGTTACCTGGGCACCTTGCGCAACCACTTCTCCACCATCGGCCTCAACGGCATGCACGAGATGCTGCGCAATTTCACCGATGACACGCAGGGCACGCACACCGAAGAAGGGCGCGCGTTTGCCTTGCGCCTGCTTGACCATGTGCGCGCCACCTTGCTGCGCTTTCAGGAAGAAACCGGCCACCTCTACAACCTCGAAGCCACGCCGGCGGAAGGCACCACCTACCGCTTCGCCAAGGAAGACCGCAAGCGCTACCCGGACATTCTGCAAGCCGGCAGCGTGGATGCGCCGTACTACACCAACTCGTCGCAACTGCCGGTGGGCTTTACCCAAGACCCCTTCGAAGCCCTCGAACTGCAAGACGAACTGCAATGCAAATACACCGGCGGCACCGTGCTGCACCTGTACATGGCCGAACAGATTTCCTCGGCCCAGGCCTGCAAGCAATTGGTGCGCAAAGCGCTGGGGCGTTTCCGCCTGCCGTACCTGACCGTGACCCCGACCTTCTCGATCTGCCCGGTGCACGGCTACCTCGCCGGCGAACACGAGTTCTGTCCCAAGTGCGATGAAATCCTCGCGCTTGCTGCCCAGTCCTGAACCTGTTTTTCAACCCGCAAGGAGATTCACCATGCAAACATCCCAGCCACAACGTCAGCGCTGCGAAGTCTGGACCCGGGTGATGGGTTACCACCGGCCGGTGTCCGCGTTCAACCCCGGCAAACAGTCCGAGCACAAGGAGCGTGTTCACTTTACCGAAGCGGCTTGTGCGGCCGGGCGCCAATGAGTCGAATGCTACGGGTTGGGGGCATGGTGCCCCTGACCACCCTCGACTACCCTGGCATGCTCGCCTGCGTGCTGTTTTGCCAGGGCTGCGCCTGGCGCTGTCGTTATTGCCATAACCCGGACCTGATCACACCGCGCGGAAGCGCAGAGATCGATTGGCGCCGGGTTCTGCTGTTTTTGCAGCGCCGCCAGGACCTGTTGGACGCGGTGGTGTTCAGCGGCGGTGAGCCGACCCTGCAGGAAGGCTTGCCGGCGGCGATGGACGAAGTGCGCGCCATGGGCTTTCGCGTGGGCCTGCACAGCGCGGGGATCAAGCCGGCAGGCTTTGCCAACGCGCTGCGCCATGCTGACTGGGTGGGTTTCGATGTGAAGGCCCTGGTCGAGGACTATCAAATGATCACCCAGGTCAAAGGCAGCGGCGCCGCCAATTGGCGCAGTTTGGAGACCTTGTTGGCCAGTGGCGTGGACTACGAATGCCGCACCACGGTGCATTGGCACCTGATCGACCCGACGCGCCTGTTACGCCTGGCCCAGCGATTGCAAGCCAGTGGTGTCAAGCGCTTCGCCGTGCAGATGGTACGCACGGCGAGCATGCTCGATGAGCAACTGCCGATTGCTCCGGCACAGATGGCGTTGCCGGAATTATGGGGGCGCATGCGCGAGTTGTTTCCGGCTTTTGTATTACGAGGGTGACCGATCGCCCTCCCAGGATTTTTAAAGATGTTGCCCGTTTCGGGCCGATATTCATCAAGGAATGTTTAGAATGACGCAGTTAACCACGGCACAACGCATTGTCATCGGCTTCGCGATTGCGCCGCTGGCTCTGGTCGGTTTGGTGTTTTACGCCTTGCACGACCTGGCAACCCTCAAGCAACAATCCGAACAGATCGTGCAGCAGGACTGGCCGAGAATCGCACCGATCATGGTGATCGCCACCGGCGTGCGCGATAACGGGCGCAACACCCGCGACCTGCTGATCGACCAGGATAACCAGCCGGCCCAGGAGGCCATCGGCACCACCCGGCAGCGCATTACCCAGGCGTTCGCCACCCTCGAGCCGCTGTTCGATACCGCCGAAGGCAAGGCGGCGTATGCCGCGTTGAAAACCCATCGGGAAACCTACGTCGCGGCCTTTACCCAGGTGCAGGCGCTGATCAAGCAGGGCGCCCGCGAGCAGGGCCTGGCCCAGCTCAAACAGCAGGTAGTGCCGGCCGAACTTGACGTGTTCAAGAGCCTCGATGCGTTGATGGCTATGCAGGGCCGGCTGTTTGTCGAGCGCGAGCAAGCTGCGCAAATCCTCTACGACGATGCGCGCCGCACGATGATCGGGCTGTTGCTGCTGTGCGTGACCCTGGTCGTGGCGGCCGCCGTGATCGTCACGCGCAGCGTCACCCGACCTTTGGGCGGCGAGCCGGACGAGGTGGCGCGGGTGCTCAACCATATCGCCCAGGGCGACCTGACCATCGACGTGCCGCTGGGCAACAGTGCCGACGGCAGCGTGATGCGCAACCTGCACCGGATGCAGCAGAGTCTTAACCAGATGGTCCGGCAGATCGCCGCCTCGGTGGATGGCGTGGCCAGCTCGTCGGAAGAGTTGAGTGCGGTCAGCAGCCAGACCAGCAGCAGCCTGCAGTTGCAGGGCCAGGAAATCGAACAGGCCGCCACGGCGGTGAATGAAATGACTGCCGCCGTCGACGAAGTGGCGCGTAACGCCGTGAGCACCAGCGAAGCCTCGCGCCTGTCGGAACAGACCGCCCAGCTTGGGCGGGCGCAGGTGCAGGAAACCGTGGCCTCGATCAACACCCTGGCCACCGGCGTGGTGGAAACCTCCGAACGTATCCAGCAACTCGCCGGCCGCGTGCAAGACATCAGCGGCGTGCTGGACGTGATCCGCAGCATCGCTGACCAGACCAACCTGCTGGCCCTCAACGCCGCGATCGAAGCGGCCCGGGCCGGCGATGCCGGGCGCGGTTTTGCGGTGGTCGCCGATGAAGTGCGCGCACTGGCCCATCGTACTCAGACCTCGACCCAGGAGATCGAGCAGATGATCGGCAACATCCGCCAGGACACCGAACACGCCGTGGCCGCGATGCACGACAGCAGCGAGCGGGTGCAGACGACCTTGGGCGTGGCGCAGCGTTCGGGGGAAGCGCTGGATGAAATCACCCGGTCGATTTCGCAGATCAATGAGCGCAATTTGATGATTGCCAGCGCCACCGAAGAACAGGCACTGGTGGCGCGGGAAGTGGATCGCAACCTGGTGGGGATTCGAAACCTGTCGCAGCAGGTGTTGCAGGGAGCTTTGCATACCGAGACGGCGGGGCATGATCTGGCGGGGATGGCGGGGGAGCTGCATCAGACGGTGGCGCGGTTTAAGGTTTAAGGGGGTGATACGGTGTGCATATCCGTTATTTAGGTAACGGCGGCTATTGGTTCGGCTCTTACAGTGGGTCACTTTTGGCAAACGCCCCAAAAGTAACCAAAAGGTCTTTGCCCCACCACTCGGCACCTCGCCTGCGTTCGGCCAGCGTGGTTTACGGGGCGCCCCAGATCAAAAGCCAAAGCAAAGCAAGGCGGCCTTATAGCCGACCTGATCCTGGAAGCCGAACTCGGTCAGAAATGTGGGAGGGGGCTTGCCCCCGATAGCAGTGTGTCAGCCAATACATGCATGACTGATCCACCGCTATCGGGGGCAAGCCCCCTCCCACATTTTGATCTCCATGGATCAGATAGACCTCATTCTGCTTTGCTCTTGCTCTTGCTCTTGCTCTTGCTCTTGCTCTTGCTCTTGCTCTTGCTCTTGCTCTGGCTCTGGCTCTGGCTCTGGCTCTGGCTCTGGCTCTGGCTCTGGCTCTGGCTCTGGCTCTGGCTCTGGCTCTGGCTTTTGATCTTGATCTTAGGCGCCCCGTAAAACCACGCTGGCCGAACGCAGGCTTGAATCCGTGGGTAACCCGGCAGGACGCCGGGTTAGCCGTCCTGGGCCAAGGATGGCCCATGACGGCGGCCCACGGATTCAAGCCTGCGTTCGGGCACACCGAGCCTAGGCGAGGTGCCGAGTGGTGGGGCAAGAGCCCTTTGGTTACTTTGGGGCTTTTCCAAAGTGACCCGCTGTAAGAGCGGAACCATAAGCCGCCGTTACCAAAAAAACGGATATGCACTCAACCGCCATCCCCGAAAAAACGGCACTCAACCCCACCCCCAAAACTGCAACCACCACCCACCTCCCCCCAACCCAACACTCACCCCCACACACAACCACCCACCCCAACGCCGCAGCCCCCCAACCCCCCGAAGCTGCCGCCACCCCAACCACAAACACCACCCAACCGCCGCCATCAACAACACCGCCCGCGCCGATTGCACCCAAGCCAACCCCAACCCCTCATACCGCAACAACTTCACCGTGGTCGCCGACAACCCGAGGAACAACCCCGCACCCCCCAAGGGCGTCAGCGTCAGTACCAGGGGCCGAAACAGCGCACGATCCCCCGCCACCCGCGCCGCCAGGCGCAGCAGCAGCCAGCAGCCACCCCCCAACACCAATGAGCTCCCCCCCAGATACAGCACAATGCACACGCCATCCAACCAACTGAAGCTGTCATTGAGCTGCGGATAATGGGTCAGCAGCCACCACGGCGCGTTGTCTTGCAATGGCCACAACCAGTCATGGCTGACCAGCCACGTCGCCAGGCTTTGTTTAAGCGCGATAAACCACGGACTGACGGTCCATTGAAAAGCCCCCATCGCCAAACCGATCACACCAAACAGCAACAGGCGCGCGTCCCACACCGAGCCTTGCTGATGGGACGCCTGCAGGATCTCCTGATTGCACGAGCGGGCGATCAGTTGCACCGCGCCGCGTTGCCCGCTGCAGCGGCCGCAGGCGTGGCACTCGCTGGCCCCTTGCAGGCGGCGGATATCCAGCAGCGGCGCGCAGTTGGGCAGCGGCAGGCGCGGTGCGTCGTTGGCTTTCCAGCGTTGCTCATCCACCGCGAAATGCACCGGCGCCAGGCGGGCGAGCAGGGCGAAGACGCCGCTGACCGGGCACAGGTACCGACACCACACGCGCTTGCCGCGCACGAACAGCAGGCCGGTGATCACCGCGGCCAGGGTCGAGCCGCCGAGGATCAGCAAGGCGGCCTGGGCGTAGTCATACACGCTGATCAATTGGCCATAGAGGGTGGTCAGGCAAAAGCCC
The DNA here is from genome assembly GCF_049897085.1 of Pseudomonas sp. PSPC3-2. Lineage (NCBI taxonomy): Bacteria > Pseudomonadati > Pseudomonadota > Gammaproteobacteria > Pseudomonadales > Pseudomonadaceae > Pseudomonas > Pseudomonas sp. PSPC3-2. Next base: position 159,211 of record NZ_JAFCVO010000006.1, on the reverse strand, counting down.
AGCGTCGGCCAACCACCCCAGCGTACCCAGCGCGGAATGCCGAGGCCGCGCCCGTGCTGGCTGGCCCATTCGCTCAGGGAACCTTCCGGGCAGAGCACGCCGCACCACAGGCGCCCGAACAGCACCATCGAGAGCAACACGAACGGCCACCAAAGGCCCCAGAAGATGAATTGCGCAAGCAGCGTCAGGTTGTTCACCAGGCGTGCCTGGCTGTCCGGCAACGGCAGCAGCGCCGGCAGCACCAGCAGCACGGCGTAGATCAACACCACGGCCCATTGCACGGCACGGATCAGCCGGGCATGGCGACGCATGCCATCGCCCAGGCGCTGCAGCCAGCTCATGCGGCGTGCCGCGAGCGGCGCAGGCCGTTGCCCACCCACAGCCAATAACCGAGCAGCACCAGCACGGTCACCAGGCTCGGCGCGGCGCGGTAGCCGACAAAGTCTGCCAGCAGCGCCCCCAAGCCGTGGCTGTCACTGAGCAGGGCGCTGCTGTCCCAGCGGCTTTCACCGAAGCTGGAATAAACCCACTCGGGCATGTCCATTGCCAGCAATTGCCCGCTGATACGGTCCACGGCCGCCACCAGCAAGGCTCCGCCCAACAGCAGCAACAGCGCTTCGCTGAGGGCGAAAAACAGCGACCAGGAAATGAAGCGCCGCGTACTGCGCAACAGCAGCACCGTGAGCCCCGCCAACACCAGGCCCAGCACGCCGCCGATGGCGAACAGGTTCAGCGCCGGGCCCTGCAGACGTGCGCCGGCACCGTATAGGAACACCACGGTTTCACTGCCTTCGCGGCTCACCGCCAACAGTGCGAGCAACAGCACGCCCCATCCGCCCTGGCGGGCCAGGCGTTCATCGGCTTCGCGTACCAGGGTGTGTTTGAGCGTGGCTGCGTGGCGATGCATCCAGAACACCATCTGCACCATCAGGCTGCTGGCCAATAACGTCAGCGCCGCTTGCAGCCATTCGCCCTGGGGGCCGGTCATGGCCTCACCGGCCCACAGCATCAGGCCGGCCAAGCCTGCGGAGCAAAACAACCCCAGGACCACCCCGGCCCACAGGAAACGCCCCAGGCGCGAATGCGCGGTCTGGCGGCTGATCCAGACCTGCAGAATGCCGATCACCAGCAGCGCCTCGACGCTTTCGCGCCAGACAATAAACATCGATTGATTCATCAACGGCTTCCGGGGCTATTGGGCGAGGATGCTGCCTTCGGGCAACTGTGGGTTGAACTCGTCAAAGAACGGATACAGCCCTGGCGTGAGCGGGTGGATCACCACGAAGGTGGTCACACCGGGCGACAACACTTTCTCCACGCGCAGCGGCGTGCTCTCGAATTCGGCCGGGCCTTGGCCGAGGTTGTGCAGCACGATCTTGAAGCGCTCACCGGCCTTGACCGTGAGTTGCGGAGGGATGAAGTGGCCGTCCTGCAGGCTCAGTTCATAGGTTGGCAACGGCGCTGCCACGGCCGCGCCGCTCAGCAGCACGCTGCCCAGCAGCAGGGCGCGGCGCATCAGTAGCCGCCTTTCTTGCCGATGCCGGCGTAGACGAATTCGTAATGCACTTCGCAGCGTTCGAACCACGGTGCGACGCCGGTTTCCTTGTCGGTATGGCGGCCCAGGGACTGGTGGCCGCTGGGCGGCAATACGCTGAAGGTCAGGGTGTATTTGCCTGGGCCTTGCAGCTTGACGTTGTCGCCGTAGTGCGGCCCGTCATTGGCGACCATGGCGTGGAAATCACCGGTGATCGGCGTGTCGCTGCCTTGCTTTTTCAAGGAAAAGGCCAGGTTCAGGTACGGCACGAAACTGCCCTCCTGGAAGCCTTGGGCATTGTCCGCCGTGGCGCGTACATCGGCTTCAAGGTGGACGTCGGAGTCGGCGGTGGCGCGCATCATGCCGGCGGGCGCCATCTCGATCGGTTGCAGGTACACCGCGCCGATTTCCAACCCTGGGCAGTGCTGCGGCTCGCCGATCGGGTACTCCTTGGCGAACGCCGCAGAGGTGGACAACAGCAGGATCAGGGACACTGAAGAAGGGATACGCATGGAGGCTTCCTGACGGGGGAGGGGAGAGAACCCGAGTCTAGAAAGGTTGACCGTAAACAATAATGATTCTTGTCAAGTTTAGGCGATATTTCATGTTGCCCGACCTTGACGGCGGTCAAGGCCATCCTCCCCTGCTCAGGTTAGGTTGGCGCTATTGTTCGCCGGTAGGGAACCTCGTCATGGCCAAGCCTTTTCCGCTGCACCCCAAGCACCCCGAACGCATCTGTTGGGGCTGCGACCGCTATTGCGCCACGACCGACCTGGCCTGTGGCAACGGCGCCGACCGCACCATGCACCCGGCCGAGATGATCGGTGATGACTGGTACGAGCATGGCGACTGGGGGCTCACCCCCGAGCCATCCGCCACGGACGAGCCGTCAGCGGCCTGAGCAGCGTTTGGGTTTCGTGTTTTGAGGCTTTGACGAGGGTTTTTCGCAGCAAATTCGATGGAACCCTGAGGTCGGATGCTTGACCTAACGCATAGACCTCAGGAGGTGAACCATGCAAATCGAATATATCTGGATCGCATTGGCAGTGATTCTGCTGCTGTTGGAATTGTGGGCGATCAACATTGTATTGCGCAGCACCAGCGGCTGGGAGACCAAGGGGTTGTGGTTGGTGGTCCTGATCTTTGTGCCGTTGCTGGGGCTGATCGCCTGGGTGATGGCGGGGCCCAAGCGAGAGATGCAGGAACCGCGTAAAAGCTAGGTGATATCCGCAAAAAACAGGCGCTGATGGGCTAATGCTGGTCAGTTAAGCGATAGAGCAGGTAACCGCTAACCCGTGGCGAGGGAGCGTTCTTCCTTAACTGACTGGCATTACGCCGATGGGCGCCTGTTTGCATTCAAGGCCGGCCGCTGTAGTCAGCCGTCGATATAAACGCAATGACTGGTTGTGCGGCCGATGGGCGGTTACTCTTCCTACTCAGTTCAGGGAGAGGTAACCCCGATGTCGTTGATCACAACCATCGAAGACTTACGCAAGCTGGCGCAAAAACGCGTTCCAAGGATGTTTTACGACTACGCCGATTCCGGTTCTTGGACTGAAAGCACTTACCGGGCAAATGAAAGCGATTTTGCCCAGATCAAATTCCGCCAACGGGTGGCGCGCAATATCGATGAGCGCTCGATCCGCGCCACCATGATCGGCCAGGACATGGCCATGCCGGTCGCCCTGGCGCCCACTGGCCTGGCCGGGATGCAGCATGCCGATGGTGAGATTCTCACGGCCCGCGCCGCTGCGGCCTTTGGCCTGCGCTACACCTTGTCGACCATGAGCATTTGCTCCCTGGAAGACATCGCCGAACAGGTCGGCCAGCCGTTCTGGTTTCAACTCTATGTGATGCGCGACCGCGCCTTTATCGAACAGTTGATCGAGCGCGCCAAGGCCGCGGGTGTCGATGCGTTGGTGTTGACGCTGGACCTGCAGATCCTCGGGCAACGCCACAAGGACCTGATCAACGGCCTATCGGCGCCACCCAGGCTGACCCTGCCAAATATCCTCAACATGATGACCAAGCCGCGCTGGGTGATGGGCATGCTCGGCACCAAGCGCCATGGCTTCGGCAATATCGTTGGGCATGTCAAAGGCGTGGCCGACATGAGTTCGCTGTCGTCGTGGACCGCCCAGCAATTCGACCCGCGCCTGAGCTGGGACGATGTGGAGTGGATCAAGAAGTGCTGGGGCGGCAAGCTGATCATCAAGGGCATCCTCGATGTGGAAGATGCGCGCCTGGCCGCGAATGCCGGCGCCGATGCGTTGGTGGTGAGCAATCACGGTGGTCGTCAGCTGGATGGCGCGCCGTCGAGCATCAGCCAATTGCCGGCGATCGTCGAGGCGGTGGGCGAACGTATTGAAGTGTGGCTCGATGGCGGTATCCGTTCCGGCCAGGACGTGCTCAAGGCGATGGCATTGGGCGCCAAAGGCACCATGATCGGTCGCCCGCATTTGTACGGTTTGGGCGCGATGGGTGAAGTGGGGGTGACCAAGGCGCTCGAGATCATCGCCCGCGAGTTGGACGTGTCGATGGCGCTGTGCGGGTATAACGATATACGCAATGTGAATCGCGATATTTTGCTGCCTGGCACCTTTCCCCAAGGTGCGGGTTGAGCAAAAAAATCGTAAAAAAATAAAAAGAGTTGTCCACGAAAACCGTGGGTATCTCTGTGGATAACTTTGCGCGGGCCCGGCGGGGGTTGGCGATTCAGCCCAAGGTCAATATTTGATCAACTTCTGGCGCGGGCCAGCATAGGCTGGGTTTGCGCTTGACAGCCCCGTGCGAACCCAGTGCCGAAAACACACTTTATGAGTCGTTGGTGTGCCCAGTTGAGTGGGTGACAACCTGTGTCGGCATCTTCGCCTGCATCAGGTTGTCCAGTGCTTTGCGATAGCTGCGACCGGCCAGGCTCATGCTGTTGTTGTGGCTGGCGCCAGGCACCAGCAACAGCCGCTTGGGTTCCTGGGCGGCGGCAAATAGTTGCTCGCTGAACCGCGCAGGGACATAGAGGTCGTCCAGGCCGTGGACCACCAGCAGGGGCATATGGATGTCGGCAATCTTGTCGATCGAATCGAATTTCTGCGACAGCAGCCAGCGCACCGGCAAGGAGGTATTCGCCATGGCAGTGGCCACATCCGCCAGGGAAGTGAACGTCGATTCGATCACCAGTCCGCGCACGGGCAAGGGGGTTTGTCGGCCCAGTTCAGCGGCCAGGTCGATTGCCACCGCGCCGCCCAGGGAGTGCCCGTAGATCAGGCGTTTGCTTGGGTCGGGTTGCAACAGTTGGAAGCGTTCCCAGGCGATGCGTGCATCCTCGTACACCGTGGTTTCCGAGGGCAGGTCGCCCTGGCTCTGGCCGAAGCCGCGGTAGTCGATGGCCAGCACCGAATAGCCCAGCGCGTGCAATTGCTCGATGCGAAACAGCTGCCCGGTGAGGTTCCAGCGCACGCCATGCAGGTACAGGATGGCCGGCGCGTCCTTCTTGTCTGCCGGCCACCACCACCCGTGAATGTTCTGTCCCGACTTGAAACTGGCGGGCGTGAGCTCGAATTCCTGCACCGTCTTGGGTAAGCCGCTGTACCAACTGGCGGTGCCCGGTTCGATGCGAAACAGCAGCTCGCGCTCTTTGTGTTGCAGCACGGCGCAACCCACCGGCAACCCGAGGATCAAGATGGCCATGCACAGCAGGGGAAACCAGCGCAGGCCCAGGCGGGAGAGAAAACGAGAGGACATGAAGGTTCCAGGACAAAGGCGAGGCACGGGTTTTACCCGATGGCCACCGGGGGCAGGCATTAATTCGACGGCCGTCGGCGGGGATTGCTTGCAAAGTATTACGGCATTCAGGTGCCGTCCAGTCAGGCGATCGCCACCACCTGCACCCGATTGCGTCCATGGGCCTTGGCCTGGTACAGCGCCTGGTCGGCCTGGGACAGTAAGTGCGAGAGGTCATGGCCTGCCGCCGTGGTGGTCACGATGCCGATGCTCACACTCAAGAACCCTGGTGTCAGCAGGTCCAGTTCGGCAAACCCCCGGCGGATGCGCTCGGCCACTTCAAACGCACCGGCCGCATCGCTGTCGGCCAGCAGGCAGGCGAACTCTTCACCGCCGATACGCGCAAACACATCACCGCTGCGCAGCGTTGCCCGGGTCACCTGGCTGAAGGCGATCAGCACCTGGTCGCCCATGGGGTGGCCGAAACTGTCGTTCACGCGCTTGAAGTGGTCCAGGTCGCACAGCAACAAGGCTGCGCTGCGCTGGCGACGGCTGCTGTCGACTAGCAGTTTTTCGCCCTTGAGCATAAAGGCGCGGCGGTTGCTGGCGCCGGTCAGTGCATCGCTGAAGGCGGCGGCCTTGAAGCGCAACTCGGCGCGCTCCTTGACCATCGCCAGGGTGACGTAGGCAATGCCGATGGCATACAGCATCGATTCAAACAGCATGAACGAAAAAAACGGCACGCCTTCGCCCCCCGAGGCCTGGGCGTTTTTCAGCGGCAGGCCGGGGTCGGTGAGCGCGCGTATGGCGTAGAACGCGGTATGCAAAAGGGTCAGCACCAGGGCGGGGGCGTAGGCGACTTCCAGGGTCGCGCGGTTGCGCCATAGCTCCATGGCCGACAGCACGCCATAACTGGCCGCCAGCAGCGAATACAGGGTGACCCGCGCCGACAGCGAACAATAGAACTGCGGCAGCAGGCACATCAACAGCCACACGCCACACCCGGCAAAAATCCCCGGCAGGCTGGGCTTGCGTTGCACGAAGGTGCGCATGGCGGTCCAGTTCATCGCAGCGCTGAGCACTAGCACGACATTGCCCAGGATCAATGCGACAAAGTCCACGCCCACGCCGCGCACCACGATCAGCCCGGTGCCCAGGGAGGCGAGCAGCAGCATGATGCCGAGATAGCCCAAGGTTGGCTCACGGCCACGGCTCCAGGCATGCACGGTGAGCAGGCCCATCAGGCAGAACACGAACACGGCCACTATCAGTAGCGTCGGGATATGCAGCGACATTGCCTTGCCCTTGCAGAGACCTTTTGTGGGCGCGATTGTAGCGGTATGCGACCCGCTTGACGCTGACCTTGCCACCGCGACATGCTCCTGCTCCTTTGAGCAAAGGCCCGACCATGGACAACAGCCCCGTTCGCATCACCGCCGAAGAGACGCTTTCGGACAATTGGTACCTGCTGAAAAAATACAGCTTCGACCTACGCCGCCGCGATGGCAACTGGCAGGCCCAGACCCGCGAGGTGTACGACCGGGGCAACGGCGCGACCATCCTGTTGTACAACCGCGCACAGCGCACTGTGCTGCTGATCCGGCAGTTCCGCATGCCCACCTTCGTCAACGACTACCCCGGTTACCTGATCGAAGCCGCAGCCGGCTTGCTGGACAACGCCAGCCCGGAAGAACGCATTCGCCTGGAGGCGGAGGAGGAGACGGGCTATCGGGTGGGGCATGTGGAGAAGATCTATGCGGCGTTCATGAGCCCGGGGTCGGTGACTGAGCGGATTCACTTTTTTCTCGGCGAGTACCAACCGGGGGATCGGGTGGGCACGGGCGGTGGGATTGAAGAGGAGGGTGAGGATATCGAGGTGCTGGAATTGGGATTTGAGCGGGCGCTGGCGATGGTGGAGAGTGGGGAGATTGTGGATGGGAAGACCATCATGTTGTTGCAGCATCTGGAGTTGCGGATGTTGAAAGAGGGGTGGTGAGGGTTTGGGTTGGGTTTGGGTGATTGTGTACATATCCGTTATTTAGGTCACGGCGGCTATTGGTTCCGCTCTTACAGCGGGTCACTTTTGGCAAACGCCCCAAAAGTAACCAAAAGGTCTTTGCCCCACCACTCGGCACCTCGCCTAGGCTCGGTGTGCCCGAACGCAGGCTTTGGAGCGTGGGCCGCCGTCATGGGCCATCCTTGGCCCAGGACGGCTAACCCGGCGTCCTGCCGGGTTACCCACGCTCCAAAGCCTGCGTTCGGCCAGCGTGGTTAACGGGGCGCCCCAGATCAAAAGCCAAAGCCAAGCGAGGCGGCCTAGTAGCCGACCTGATACTGGAAGCCGAACTCGGTCAGAAATGTGGGAGGGGGCTTGCCCCCGATGGCAGTGTGTCAGTCACTACATGCATGACTGATCCACCGCTATCGGGGGCAAGCCCCCTCCCACATTTGGATCTCCATGGATCAGATAGACCTCATTCTGCTCTGGCTCTGGCTCTGGCTCTGGCTCTGGCTCTGGCTCTGGCTTTTGATCTGGATCTTGATCTTAGGCGCCCCGTAAAACCACGCTGGCCGAACGCAGGCTTGAATCCGTGGGTAACCCGGCAGGACGCCGGGTTAGCCGTCCTGGGCCAGGGATGGCCCATGACGGCGGCCCACGGATTCAAGCCTTCGTTCGGGCACACCGAGCCTAGGCGAGGTGCCGAGTGGTGGGGCAAGAGCCCTTTTGGTTACTTTTGGGGCTCTTTTCCAAAAGTGACCCGCCGTAAGGGCGGAACCCATAGCCGCCGTTACCTAAATAACGGATATGTACACAATCACCCAGCCCAACCCCAACCCCCGACTACCGGCTATTGTCAGAAATTTCCCACAGGAGTACAAATGTACTCCATGACAACCCTAACCCCCCGCCGCACCGCCATCCTGACCTTCATCCGCGACCGCATCGCGCAACAAGGCCAACCCCCCAGCCTCGCCGAGATCGCCGAGGCATTCGGCTTCGCCTCCCGCAGCGTCGCGCGCAAACACGTGGTGGCCCTGACCGAAGCCGGCTTCATCGAGGTCAACCCCAACCAAGCCCGTGGCATTCGCCTGCTCAACCAGCCAGCGCGGCCTGAATGGCTGGATATTCCAGTCCTGGGCCGAGTAGCCGCCGGCTTGCCCATCGGCGCCGATGCCGAAGTCCACAGCCGCCTGCAACTCGACCCGGCCACTTTCGCGAAAACCCCGGACTATCTGTTGCGGGTACAGGGCGACTCAATGATCGAAGACGGCATCCTCGACGGCGACCTGGTGGGCGTGCGCCGCAGTGCCGAAGCCGTGAACGGGCAGATTGTGGTGGCGCGCCTGGACGGTGAAGTCACCATCAAGCGTTTCGAACGCAATGGCGACAGCGTGCGCCTGCTGCCGCGCAACCCCGCGTATCAACCCATCGTGGTCGGGCCCGATCAGGACCTGGCCATCGAAGGCGTGTTCTGCGGCCTGGTGAGGCAAGGCTGATGGGCGCCGTCGTTGCCCTGGACGCGCTGTTCAATGGCGGGCGCGTCTGGAAGGGCCGGCCCGCCGCGCCACCGGCCAGCGTCCATCCCACGGGGCTGGCGGCGCTGGATGCGGTGCTGCCCACGGGCGGCTGGCCGGAGTCGGCCCTCAGCGAAATCCTGATGGCCAAGGACGGCGTGGGCGAACTGCAACTGGTGTTGCCAACCCTGGCGCGGTTGTCGGCGGCGGGGGAGCGCATAGTGCTGGTGGCGCCGCCCTACACGCCGTACCCCCACGCCTGGCAGAACGCCGGGGTGGATGTGCGCCAGCTCTCGGTGGTCCGCGCCGAGGAGCGGGATGCGCTGTGGGCGGTCGAGCAGTGCCTGCGTTCCGGCAGTTGCGGCGCGGTGTTGTGCTGGCCGCGCAAGGCCGATGATCGTGCCTTGCGGCGCTTGCAGGTGGCGGCGGAAACCGGGCAGACCCTGGCGTTTGCCTGGCGCGCCTTGAGTGAAGCGCTCAACGCCTCGCCGGCCGCCTTGCGCCTGGCGGTCGACGCTCGGCCCGCGCAAGTGCGGGTGCTCAAGTGCCGGGGCGGGCTGGCCCACCCGGCGCCGATTGCCCTGGTCGGGCACTGAGGTTGGCATGCGCTGGGTCTGTATTGTCTTTCCGCAATTGGCGCTGGACGCGGTGCAGCGTATGCATCCGGCGCCGCACGAGCCGCTGGCACTGCTGGCCGGTACGCCGCAGCGGCGCGTCCTGCAAACCGTCAATGCGGCCGCGCACGCCTTGGGCCTGCGCCCCGGTCAATCCCTGACGGCGGCGCATGCCCTGGTCAACACCTTTGCCTGCGCCGAATACGACCCCGTGGAAATCGAACGCTGGCAGCAGTTTCTGGCGGCCTGGGCCTACCAGTTCAGTTCCCAGGTCAGCGTGTTTTACCCACGCGCCTTGCTGTTTGAGATCGAGTCGAGCCTGGGCCTGTTCGGGCCTTGGCCGCGCTTTGAGGCACGCCTGCGCAAAGAGCTGACCGAGCTGGGCTTTCGTCATCGCATCGTCGCCGCCCCCAACCCGGCGGCGGCGCGGGTGCTGGCGAACCTCTACAATGGCTTGGCCGTGGCCGATGATCAGGCATTGATGCAGGCCTTGGCGCCGCTGCCCATTGACCGCGCCGGCCTTGATCCGCAGGCCGCTATCGCCTTATCGCGCATGGGCTTGCGCAGCCTGGCCCAGGTGCAGGCGTTGCCCCGGCACACCTTGGCGCGGCGCTTTGATGCGGCGTTGCTCAAACACCTGGATGCCCTGAGCGGGCAGCGGCCGCTGGCCCTGGGGTTCTATCAGCCGCCGGACCGCTTCGATGTGCGCATCGAGCTGAACTTCGACGTGCAATCCCACCAGGCCCTGCTATTTCCGCTGCGCCGTCTGACCGGTGACCTGTCCGCCTTCCTCTGTGGCCGCGACAGTGGCGTGCAGCGTTTCGACCTGCACCTGGAACACGCCCAGGCCCCGGACAGCGTGATCAAGGTCGGCCTGCTCAGCGCCGAGCGTGACGCGGCGATGCTGTTCGAACTGGCCCGTGGGCGCCTGGAGCAGGTGCAAGTCAGCGCACCCGTGCGCGGTTTTCGCCTGGTGGCCCAGGACCTGCCGGTGTTCGTGCCGCAACGCCAGGACCTGTTCGATGACCGCCCGCAACAGACACTGCCCTGGGAGCAACTGCGCGAACGCCTGCGCGCGCGGCTTGGCGACGAAGCGGTGCAAGGCCTGCGCTTTCACGCCGACCACCGCCCCGAATGCGCCTGGCAAGCGGCGGCCGATAAAACCCCGTGCCCAACCTTGAACAACGTCCAGCGCCCCGGCTGGCTGCTCAACGAGCCGACCTTACTGGCCGAGCCGGGCGTGCAGATCCTGATGGGCCCGGAGCGCATTGAATCGGGCTGGTGGGATGGCGCCGATATCCGCCGCGACTATTACCTGATCCAGACCCGCGCCGGCCAGCAAGGCTGGGCCTACCGCACCGTGGGGCACAGCGATGGGTTGTGGCTGCAAGGCTGGTTTGCATGAGCTACGCCGAGCTGCATTGCCTGTCCAATTTCAGCTTCCAGCGCGGTGCCTCGACGGCGCTGGAGTTGTTCGAGCGGGCCAAGCGCCAGGGCTACAGCGCCCTGGCGATCACCGACGAATGCACCCTGGCCGGCATCGTGCGCGCCTGGCAGGCGGCGAAGGCCGTGGGCTTGCCGCTGATTATCGGCAGCGAGATGCGCCTCGAAAACGGCCCGAAACTGCTGCTGCTGGTGGAAGACCTCAGCGGCTACCAACACCTGTGCCGCTTGATCACCCTGGCCCGGCGGCGGGCGGAGAAGGGCCGTTATCGCCTGCTGCAAGAAGACTTCGACCAACCGCTGCCCGGCCTGTTGGCGCTCTGGATCGCCGAAGACCGCGACACCCAGGCCTCGATCCAATGGCTGCGCCGCACCTTCGCCGGGCGCCTGTGGCTGGCGGTGCATTTGCACTGCGGGCAGAATGATGCGCGCCACCTGGAGCAACGCCTGCAACTGGCTGCGACCTTGCAGCTCCCGGCAGTGGCCTGCGGCGATGTGCATATGCATGCACGCGGCCGCCGCGCCCTGCAAGACACCATGACCGCCATCCGTCACCACGTGCCGGTGGCCGAAGCCGGTACGCGCCTGCATCCCAATGGCGAGCGGCATCTGCGCAGCCTGCCGGCGTTACAGGCGCTGTATCCGCCGTCGTTGCTCGACGAAACCCTGGCCATCGCCCGCCGCTGTACCTTCGACCTCAGCCAACTGCGCTACCAGTACCCGCGTGAGCTGGTGCCCGCCGGCCATGACGCCCGATCCTGGCTGCGCGCCGTCACCGAAGAAGGCATCGCCCGGCGCTGGCCGCAAGGGGTCGACGCGAAGACCTTGCAGCAGATCAATAACGAACTGGAGCTGATCAGCGAGCTGGGTTACGAAAGCTATTTCCTCACCGTGCATGACATCGTGCGCTTTGCCCGCAGCCGTTCGATCCTGTGCCAGGGCCGGGGTTCGGCGGCCAACTCGGCGGTGTGTTTCGCCCTGGGCATCACCGAGATCAACCCGAGCCTGATGAACATGCTGTTCGAGCGCTTCCTGTCCAGGGAGCGTAACGAGCCGCCGGACATCGATGTCGACTTCGAACACGAACGCCGCGAAGAGGTGCTGCAATACGTGTTCCAGCGCTATGGCCGCACCCGCGCCGCACTGACGGCAGTGGTCAGCAGCTACCACGCTGCCGGCGCGGTGCGCGATGTGGCCAAGGCCCTGGGTTTGCCGCCGGACCAGGTCAATGCGCTGGCCGAGTGCTGCGGGCGCTGGAGTGACGATGCACCGCCCGTGGAGCGCTTGCGCGAAGGCGGTTTCGACCCCGACAGCCCGGTGCTGCGCCGCGTGCTCACGCTGACCCAGCAACTGATCGGCTTCCCCCGGCACCTGTCCCAGCACCCCGGCGGCTTCGTGATTTCCGAACACCCGTTGGACACCCTGGTGCCGGTGGAAAATGCGGCCATGGCCGAGCGCACCATCATCCAGTGGGACAAGGACGACCTCGACGCCGTCGGCCTACTCAAGGTGGATATCCTTGCCCTGGGCATGCTCAGCGCGATCCGCCGTTGTTTCGACCTGCTGCGTCGCCACCGCAGCCTCGACCTGTGCCTGGCGACGATCCCCAAGGAAGACCCGGCCACCTACGCGATGATCAGCAAGGCCGACACCCTCGGCGTGTTCCAGATCGAGTCGCGGGCGCAGATGTCGATGTTGCCCAGGCTCAAGCCGCAAACCTTTTATGACCTGGTGATTGAAGTCGCCATCGTGCGCCCCGGTCCGATCCAGGGCGGCATGGTGCATCCGTATCTGCGGCGGCGGAACAAGGAGGAGCCCACCACCTATCCGTCGCCGCAGCTTGAAGCGGTGCTCAAGCGCACCCTGGGCGTGCCGCTGTTCCAGGAACAGGTGATGCAGATCGCCATGGTCGCCGCCGATTACGGCCCTGGCGAAGCCGATCAGTTGCGTCGTTCCATGGCGGCCTGGAAACGTCACGGCGGCCTCGAACCGCACCAGCAACGCCTGCGCACCGGCATGCTCAAAAACGGCTACAGCGAAGCCTTTGCCGCGCAGATTTTCGAGCAGATCAAGGGTTTTGGCAGCTATGGCTTTCCCGAGTCCCACGCCGCCAGTTTTGCCTTGTTGACCTACGCCAGTTGCTGGCTCAAATGCCATGAACCGGCGGCCTTCGCCTGTGCGTTGATCAACAGCTGGCCCATGGGTTTCTACAGCCCGGACCAGATCCTGCAGGACGCCCGGCGCCATCGCTTGCAGATCCGCCCGGTGGATGTGCAGGCCAGTGACTGGGAGTGCAGCCTGGAACCCATCGCCGGCGAGCAACCGGCGATTCGCCTGGGTTTGCGCATGATCGCGGGGTTTCGCGAGGAGGATGGGCGGCGTATCGAAGCTGCGCGCCAGCGCCGTGCATTCAGCGACATTGCCGACCTGGACCAACGCGCCGGGCTGGATACCCGTGCCCAGGCCTTGCTGGCGGATGCCGGAGCCTTGCGGGCCTTGGTCGGCAACCGGCACAAGGCGCGCTGGGACGTGGCGGGGGTACACAAGCAACTTGGGCTGTTCGCCGGCCTGCCCAGCCCTGACGAAGCGCGGGTGGAACTGCCAGCGCCGACGGTGGGCGAGGACCTGCAGGCCGATTACGCCACGGTCGGCACGACCCTCGGCCCGCATCCGTTGGCGTTGCTGCGTGAAGAGTTGCGCAAACGCCGCTGCCGCAGTTCCCTTGAGCTGATGGCGGTGGAGCATGGACGCACTGTCAGCGTCGCCGGGCTGGTGACCGGTCGCCAGCGCCCCGGCACCGCCAGCGGCGTGACCTTTGTGACGTTGGAGGATGAGTTCGGCAACCTGAATGTGGTGGTCTGGCGCGACCTGGCAGAACGCCAGCGCCAAGCCTTGGTAGGCTCGCGTCTGCTCAAGGTGGACGGGCGCTGGGAGGCGGTGGGCGAGGTGCGGCACCTGATCGCCGGGCGTCTCACCGATCTGTCGCCGTTGCTGGAAGGCGTTGCGGTGCGCAGTCGGGATTTTCACTGATGGAAGTTGGCCGGACCTCCGTGGATAAGCTATATGCAATGAAACGAATGATTGCCGACAAGCTCCAAGTTTTTATCAGCGGTGCAGCACCCCCAACCAACGCTTCTCTTCGCCAAGAGCCCACCGATGCGTTTTTTATCCAATACCCATGGCTGCGAAGGCTGGGGCGGTGAAATGGCCCAGCGAATCCGCGACTTCGACTGGTCGAACACCGACCTCGGGCCGATCGATCGCTGGTCCACCAGCCTGGCCTGTACCGTGCAGATGCTGCTGGCGTCGCCCGTGCCCATGGTGATGCTCTGGGGGCGGGCGGGTTACATGATCTACAACGACAGCTACTCGGCGTTTGCCGGTGGCCGCCACCCGTATCTGCTGGGCACGCCGGTGGAGCTGGGCTGGCCGGAAGTGGCCGACTTCAACCGGTATGTGGTGGATACCTGCCTGGCGGGCGGCACCCTGTCCTATCACAACAAGGACCTGGTGCTGTTGCGCAACGGCAAGCCGGAAGACGTGTGGCTGGACCTCTACTACAGCCCCGTCGCCGGCGATGACCAACAACCGGCCGGGGTGTTGGCGATTGTGGTGGAGACCACTGCCCATGTGATTTCCGAACGCTTGCGCGAGGAACTGACCCATAACCTGGAACAGCGCGTAGCGGCTGAAGTGCAGGCGCGCTCCGCCGCCGAGGAGCAGTTGCGCCAGTCGCAAAAGCTCGAAGCCATTGGCGGGCTGACCGGCGGCGTGGCCCACGACTTCAATAACCTGCTGCAAGTGATCGCCGGCAACCTGCACCTGCTGGCCCGTCATGAACCGGATAACCCCCAGGTACAGCGGCGTGTCAGTGCCGCCATCGCGGCGGTGGAGCGCGGTGCCAAGCTGTCCTCGCAATTGCTGGCTTTCGCGCGCCGCCAACCGCTCTCACCGGCGGTCTACAACCCGCAGCGCATCTATGCCAGCCTCGGTGAACTGCTGCAACGTGCGCTGGGTGAAACCATTCAGATCGAGGTGCAACTACCCCAGGATTGCTGGTGCATCCATGTCGACCGCAACCAGTTGGAAAACGCACTGCTCAACCTGGCGATCAATGCGCGGGACGCCATGAAAGGCGAGGGCGTGATTCGCATCACAGGCGAAAATATCATCCTCAACCCGCGAGATTGCACCGGTAAAAGTCTGCAGCCCGGCGAGTATGTGCGCCTGGCCGTCACCGATATCGGCGTGGGCATGCCGAAGGCGATCCTGGCGCGGGTATTCGAGCCGTTCTTCACCACCAAGCGTGACGGCCACGGCACCGGCCTGGGCCTGAGCATGGTGTTTGGTTTCGTGCGGCAAAGCGGCGGGCATGTCGAGGTGTCGAGCGAGGAAGGCAAGGGCACCGTGGTGCACATGTATTTCCCGCGCAGCTTGGGTGAAGAAACCCCCGAGCCCCACGCCGAGCCTGTGCCACATGCCGTGGGCCAGGAAACCATCCTGGTGGTCGAGGACAACGAAGACGTGCGGGTGACCGTGGTGGAACTGCTGAAACAGGCCGGCTACACCGTGCTGACCGCCGAGGATGGCGACCGGGCGATGCAGGCCTTGCAGGGCGGTGTGCGGCCCGACCTGATTTTCACCGACGTGGTGATGCCCGGGCGGATCAAGAGTATCGACCTGGCCGAGTGGGCCCGCGCACAGTTGCCCCCGGTGCCGGTGTTGTTCACCTCGGGCCATACCCGCGACATCCTGTCCGGCACTCACCTGCTGAGCCCCGACATTCATCTGCTGAGCAAGCCCTATAGCCCCGAAGCGCTGACGCAACGGGTGCGCAGCGTGCTCACCGCGCCACAAGGTTGACCATGACTTCATCGCGCAACATCCCTCAGATCACTGCCCAACAGCTTGGGTTCGTCCGGGTTCGTGGCGCTCGCGAACATAACCTGCGTAACGTCGATGTGGATATCCCACGGGATGCCTTGGTGGTATTTACCGGCGTGTCGGGTTCCGGCAAGTCGTCCCTGGCCTTTTCCACGGTGTATGCCGAGGCCCAGCGGCGCTATTTCGAATCGGTGGCGCCTTATGCGCGGCGCCTGATCGATCAGGTCGGCGTGCCCGATGTGGATTCCATCGAAGGCCTGCCGCCCGCCGTGGCCCTGCAACAACAGCGCGGCACGCCGAGTGCGCGTTCGTCGGTGGGCAGTGTGACCACGTTGTCCAGTCTGATCCGCATGCTGTATTCGCGCGCCGGCAGTTATCCGCCGGGGCAGGCGATGCTGTATGCCGAGGACTTTTCGCCAAACCTGCCCCAGGGCGCCTGCCCGCAATGCCACGGCCTGGGCCGCGTGTATGAAGTGACCGAGGCGCTGATGGTGCCCGATCCCTCGCTGACCATCCGCCAGCGCGCAGTGGCGTCCTGGCCTTTGGCGTGGCAGGGCCAGAACCTACGCGACATTCTGGTGACCCTGGGCTATGACGTCGACATCCCGTGGCGCGACCTGCCGAAAAAGCAGCGCGACTGGATTCTGTTCACCGAAGAAACCCCGACCGTGCCGGTGTACGCCGGCTTCACCCCGCAACAGACCCGCGAGGCGTTGAAGCGCAAGTTGGAGCCGAGCTACCAGGGTACGTTCAGCGGCGCGCGGCGCTATATCCTGCACACCTTCAGCCACACCCAAAGTGCGCTGATGAAAAAGCGTGTCGCGCAGTTCATGCAGGGCAGCGCCTGCCCGGTGTGCGCCGGCAAGCGGCTGACTCAGGCGGCGTTGTCGGTGAAGTTCGCCGGGGTGGACATTGGCGAGCTGTCGCAACTGTCGCTGACCCAGTTGGCCGAGCTGCTGCGGCCGGTGGCGGCGGGGCAGGACACGATGACGCTGTCGGTGGAAAAACGCTTGGCCGCCCAACGCATCGCCGAGGATTTGCTCGAGCGGGTCAGCACCTTGACCGAGTTGGGCCTGGGTTACCTGTCCCTGGAGCGCAGCACGCCGACGTTGTCGTCCGGCGAGTTGCAGCGCTTGCGCCTGGCCACGCAATTGGGTTCGCAGTTGTTCGGCGTGATCTATGTGCTCGATGAGCCGTCGGCGGGGCTGCACCCGGCGGATGGCGAGGCGCTGTTCACTGCGCTGGCGCGTTTGAAAGCCGCCGGCAATTCGCTGTTTGTGGTGGAACACGACCTGGAAACCATGCGCCGCGCCGACTGGCTGATCGACGTCGGCCCGGCGGCCGGAGAACACGGCGGGCAAGTGCTGTACAGCGGGCCGCCGGCGGGCTTGGCGCAGGTTGCAGCGTCGCAGACCCGTGAGTATCTGTTTGCCGAACGGCGCCCGGCGAATCCTCGGCGCCGGGAAGCGAGCGGTTGGCTGAGCCTGGAGGGTGTGACGCGCAATAACCTCAAGGCGGTGAGTGTCGATTTCCCGCTGGGTTGTTTCACGGCGGTGACCGGTATTTCCGGCTCGGGCAAATCCAGCCTGGTCAGCCAGGCGCTGCTGGAGTTGGTGGGCAGCGGCCTCGGCCGCGTGCTGGAAAGCGACGACGAGCCGAGCCTGGAAGATGACACCCCGCCAACCAGCGGCGGGCGTATCAGCGCCGGGCTGGAGCAGATTCGCCGACTGGTGCAGGTGGACCAGAAACCCATTGGCCGCACCCCGCGTTCCAACCTGGCGACCTACACCGGGCTGTTCGACAACGTGCGCAAACTGTTCGCCGCCACGCCGGGCGCGAA
Source organism: Pseudomonas sp. PSPC3-2 (assembly GCF_049897085.1). NCBI lineage: Bacteria > Pseudomonadati > Pseudomonadota > Gammaproteobacteria > Pseudomonadales > Pseudomonadaceae > Pseudomonas > Pseudomonas sp. PSPC3-2. The sequence continues at coordinate 141,660 of NZ_JAFCVO010000006.1, read as the reverse complement.
GCTGCGTGATTACGATGCGGGGCAATTCTCGTTCAACGTCGCCAAGGGCCGCTGCGCGAACTGTGAAGGCGAAGGGTTCGTCAGCGTTGAGTTGCTGTTCATGCCCAGCGTGTATGCGCCGTGCCCGACCTGCCACGGCGCGCGCTACAACCCCGAGACCCTGGCGATCCAATGGCAAGGCTTGAACATTGCCCAAGTGCTCGGCTTGACCGTCGAGCAGGCGGTGGCGGTGTTTGCCGAGCAGCCAGGGGTGCTGCGTTCGCTGCTCGTGCTGCGCGATATCGGCCTGGGTTATCTGCGCCTCGGCCAACCGGCGACTGAGCTGTCCGGGGGCGAAGCGCAACGCATCAAGCTGGCCACCGAGCTGCAGCGCAATGCCCGGGGCGCGACCTTGTATGTGCTGGACGAACCGACCACCGGCTTGCACCCACGGGATGTCGACCGCTTGCTCAGCCAGTTGAATCATCTGGTCGAGGCGGGGCATACGGTGGTTGTGGTGGAACATGAAATGCGCGTGGTGGCCCAGAGTGACTGGGTGATCGATATCGGCCCGGGCGCTGGGGATCTGGGCGGCAAGGTGGTGGTCAGCGGTACGCCGCAACAGGTGGCGAAGAGCAAGAAAAGCCGCACCGCGCCGTTCCTTGCTCGAGAGCTGATCTGAGCATCGAAGGAGATTAACTGTGGGAGGGGCGGTGTTCATGAGAGCGGGGCTCACCGCCAGCACCAGGATGCTGCCTTTGATGATCATCGGCCACTAACCCCGCCGATCAAGCAAGGGAGTGAGGTCAATGTGGGAGGGGCGGTGTTCATGAGAGTGGGGCTCACCGCCAGCACCAGGATGCTGCCCTTGACGATCATCTGCCACTAACCCCGCCGATCAAACAAGGGAGTGAGGTCAATGTGGGAGGGGGCTTGCCCCCGATAACGGTGCATCAGTCACAGTATCTGTGCCTGACCCACCGCCATCGGGAGCAAGCCCCCTCCCACATGGGTTAGGCGGTGTTCATGAGAGTGGGGCTCACCGCCAGCACCAGGATGCTGCCCTTGACGATCATCTGCCACTAACCCCGCCGATCAAACAAGGGAATGCGGTCAATGTCCCAGCAGTTGGATCTGTTGCTTGGCCAGCTTCACCACATTCTCCACGGTAAACCCGTACTTTTCCTGCAACTTGGCCAGCGGCGCCGACGCGCCAAAGCTGTTCATCACCACTTTGGCGCCGGTCTGCCCGACATAACGGTCCCAACCCAACGGGCCGGCCTGTTCCACCACCACCCGCGCGGTTACCGCCGGCGGCAGTACGCTGTCGCGGTAGGCCTGGGGCTGCTCTTCGAACAGCTCCCAACTGGGCATCGAGACCACTTGCGCGGCAATGCCTTCGCTTTTGAGCTGTTCATACGCCGCCACCGCCAGGCTGACTTCACTGCCGGTTGCCAGCAGGATGACCTTGGGGTGTGCGGCGCCGGCCAGCACATAGGCACCCTTGGCGGCACCGGCTGCGGCCGCGTAGTGCGTGCGGTCCAGGGTTGGCAGCGGTTGGCGCGACAACACCATGCAGCTTGGCCGATGGGTCTGGGCCAGGGCGACCTTCCACAGTTCCAGGGTTTCATTCGCGTCGCCGGGACGCAGGGTCAGTAACCCCGGCGTGGCGCGCAATTGGGTCAGGTGCTCGATCGGCTGGTGCGTCGGGCCGTCCTCGCCGACGCCAATCGAGTCATGGGTAAACACGAACACCACCGGTAACTCCATGATTGCCGCGAGGCGGATCGGCGGTTTCATGTAGTCGCTGAACACCAGGAACGTCGAGGTATAGGGCCGCAAGTAAGACAATGCCATGCCATTGGCAATCGCGCCCATGGCGTGTTCGCGGACGCCGAAGTGCAGGTTGCGGCCGCTGTAGTCATCGGCACTGAAACGCCCGGCGCCGTCGAAGGTGAGGTTGGTCTTGGTCGACGGTGACAGATCCGCCGAACCGCCCAGCAGCCAGGGGATTTGCCGGGCGAAGGCATTCAGCACTTCGCCGCCGGCGGCACGGCTGGCCACGCCCTTGGCGTCGCGGTCAAAGCTGGGCAGTTCAGCCAGCCATTGCTCAGGCATCTTCCCGGCGCGCATGCGTTGCAGCTCGTCGGCCAGTTGCGGGTCGAGGCAAGACAGGGTTTGCTGCCACTGCCGATGCAACGGCTCGGCACGCTCGCGCAACGCATCACGCAATACCGTGCGTGCCTCATCGGGCACTAGGAAGCTGGAGTCTTGCGGCCAGCCATACGCGGCCTTGGTCAGGCGAATTTCTTCCGCGCCCAACGGCTCGCCATGGGCGGCAGCGGTGTTGTGTTTGTGTGGCGAGCCGTAGCCGATCACGCTGTCGACCACGATCAGGGTCGGCGCGCCGGTGTTGCGCTGGAAGGTCTCCAGTGCCGTGCTCAAGGCGTGCAGGTCATTGGCGTCGGTCACGTGCAAGGTGTGCCAGCCATAGGCCTGGAAGCGCTGGATCACGTCCTCGCTGAACGCCAGCTCGGTGTGGCCCTCGATGCTGATGGTGTTGTTGTCATAGATCCAGCACAGGTTAGCCAGCCGCAAATGCCCGGCCAGGGAGGCGGCTTCGCTGCTGATGCCTTCCATCATGTCGCCGTCACCGCAAAGGGTGTAGACGTTGTAGTCGAACAGCACCTGGCCGTCGTGGTTGAAGCGCTCGCCCAGCCAGCGCCCGGCCATGGCCATCCCGACGCTATTGGCACAGCCCTGGCCGAGGGGCCCGGTGGTGGTTTCCACGCCGGTGGTCATGCGGTACTCGGGATGGCCCGGGGTCTTGGAACCCATCTGCCGGAACTGCTTGATATCGTCCAGGCTGATCGCTGGCTGCCCCGAGCGCTTGCCCTGGGCATCGATCTCGACCACGCCGGCCAGGTGCAGCAACGAATACAGCAGCATCGACGCATGCCCCACCGACAATACAAAGCGGTCACGGTTGGGCCAGTCGGGATGCTCCGGGTGATAACGCAGGAAGCGACTCCACAGCGTATACCCGACCGGCGCCAGGCCCATGGGCGTGCCGGGGTGGCCGGAATTGGCCGTTTGCACAGCATCCATGGCCAGGGTGCGCAGGGTGTTGATGCACTGGGTGTCCACAGCGGTGGCAGCGTGATTCATGAAACCGGTCTCCCTCGGGTGGCGATCTACAGTGGAGGGCAGGGCGCGGCAAAGGTTTGATCCCATCGCCGGTGTGGCGACGAACGGGACGGGTTTGCCCGCAAACATGACAAGACCCCTTGGAATGGGCTAGCTTCAAGGGCGTAGTCATTGATCAACTTGCGGAGGTAGGCCATGCCAGTGAAACACGACCTGTATCAGGACTTGGGTTTGAGCAAGGACGAAGTCGATGGGCACCGGGCGCAAAATCCGCGTCTGAATGCGCTGTTTGATAAATACAACGCCGTCGACGACTTGGTGGTGAGCGCTGAAAAGGCGGCCGGCAGCGATGAGGAGCTGAAGAAGTTAAAGGAAAAACGCTTGTTGGTTAAAGATGAGATCAAGGATTTGCTGCAGTAAAACGGGCGATCCATTCACTACTGAGGGAGCGCATCAGTCGCTCCCTTGCACATTTTTTCAGATTTGACTGAAAGACATCATCCCCGCCGATACTTATGATCCCCGCCGCCCACCCGGCTCTGGGGGCTTATAGGGCGCGAGGATTGCGCTGATGAGCCGGGTGGGCCGCTTGTTTCAGGCCAGTAGCGCGTGAGTGCATTCATCCATCGAGCGCTGCTGTGTCTCGGCATACAGCGTCAATTCATCAATCGTCTTGCGCCCCAGCGCCTGTTCGAATTCGGCCTGGTTCGAATTGGCCGCGTAGTGACTTTGCGCCGCGTCCCCCAGGTTCGACTGGAAAATCCCCGCCGCGCTGACCGGCAGAAAATCCTCGTACACCAGCGGCTCGACATCCACGTGACCGGCGGCGATCAGTGCGTCCAGCGTGCGCGGCTGGTCGGCGTGGCCGCGTGCTGCCAGGCCTTTGTCGGTGGCGAAGTAGCGGAAGTAGGCCAGGCCTTGTTCGCGCATCTGCGTGTGGTCATCCGGGAAGGCCTGGAAGTGCTGTTCCATCAAGTGCATGTAACGCGCAGCATTGGCCTCGTTGGGGAAGGCGCCGAGGGCGTCGCGGGCGGCGTTCAGCAGTTGGTCGTACAGCGTGCGGCCCTTGGGCGTGAGGGCGACGCCGCGTTGTTCGATTTCGCCGAAGCGCGCGCTGTGGCTGCCTTGGGCGTCGGTGAAGGCGATGGTTTCGTCGAGGGCCTTGAAGCTGGTCTGGCGCAGCAGGATCGGGCAGTCGCGACGCGGCGGGCCTTCGATCACCGCCTTGGGGGTGATGCCTTTGCCGGGCATGGCGGCCTGGACCTGGTCGATATCCAGGGTGCGCGGGGTCAGGTGATTGATGTGCGGGCCCTTGAAGGCCACCACGTCGGCGATCAGGCGGTGCTGGTCGCTCAGTTGCCGGTACTGCGCGGCGGTGACGGTGGCGGTGTGGTGCCAGCGGAAGGTTTCCAGGGCCTGGCGGATGAATGCCTCGGCGTCGCTGGCGTTGAGGCCGCCATCGCGTTCGGCTTGTTCGATCAGGGCGAGGGCGCCGGGGGTGAAGATCGAGCGCTTGGCCAGGGCGGCTTCGGCGAAGGCGCGCAGTTCGGGGCTTTCGATCAGTTCCAGGCGCAGCAGCGAGGTGAACACGCGGAACGGGCTGGTTTGCAGCGCACGTTCATGCACGGCGCGAAACGCAGTGGAATGCACCGGCACGCCGGCCGGGGTCAGGTCGTAGTAGCCCACCGGTTGCATGCCCATCACCGCGAACAGGCGGCGGATGGTCGTCAGTTCGGCGGCGGTACCCAGGCGAATGGCGCCGTGGCGTTCCATGTCCAGGCGCTGGATTTCGCCGGTCCGTTGCAGGTGTTGCGCCAGGCTCGGGTCAGCGTCGAGCACGCGGCGGTTGGTGTCGGCCACCAGCTCCATCAGCGCGCCGTACAGGGGCACTTCATCGCGGTACATGTCGGACATGGCCTTGGAAAAGCCTTTGCGGATGTCGTCGGGGCTGATAAACGCGGTGGTGGGCATAGAAAAATTCCTGGCTGCTGTAAGAGTAATGAATGCCGTTATCCCGATTCTGTTGGGCGCCGCAGGCCCGCGCAAACGAAGATTCCTCTGGACTTCATTCTGCAAACGAATGAGTGGGGTAAAACCGTCTTCATGTGCATCTGAGCGTGGATGGGTTCTACACTGGCCTGACGCGATGGCTGAGGGAGGATTGGATGAGCGCCACAATTGTGCAAACCACTGAAGGCCAGCGCCTGGCCGCCGAGACGGCCGAGCGCTGGCGCGAGTGGGGCCCGTACCTGAGCGAGCGCCAATGGGGCACGGTGCGCGAGGACTACAGCGCCGATGGCGATGCCTGGCGCTACTTCCCGCACGAACATGCGCGCAGCCGTGCTTACCGCTGGGGCGAGGATGGCCTGGCCGGGTTCAGTGACAAGGCGCAACGCTGGTGCATGGGCCTGGCGCTGTGGAACGAGCGTGACGCGATCCTCAAAGAGCGCCTGTTCGGCCTGAACAACGCGGAGGGCAACCACGGTGAAGACGTCAAGGAACTGTACTTTTTCGTCGACGGCGTGCCGAGCCATGCCTACATGCGCATGCTCTACAAATATCCCCACGCGGCGTTTCCCTACGCTGACCTGATCGCCGAAAACGCCCGACGTGGGCTGGCGGATGCCGAGTACGAAATCCTCGATACCGGTGTGTTTGAAGACAACCGGTATTGCGACGTCAGCGTCGAATACGCCAAGCACCAGCCCGACGATATCTTCATGCGCGTCAGCGTCCACAACCGCTCGGACCAGCCGACACGCCTGCAAGTGCTGCCCCAGGTCTGGGCGCGCAATGATTGGAGCTGGACCGTCGGCGCGCCGAAACCGCAGTTGCGGCTGGACGGCGACCGCGTGCTGGCGCGTCATCATGAATTGCCCGATCACCACCTCAGCGCCTGGGGCCAGGACGGCGTCGAATGGCTGTTCTGCGAAAACGAAAGCAACTTCCCCAAGCTGGACGGGCAACCGGCGCCGGGGCCGTTCAAGGATGGGATCAACGATTACGTGGTGGCGGGGCAGGAAACCGCGATTCGCCGCGACACCGGCACCAAGGCGGCCGCGCGTTTCATCCTGGAATTGGCGGGCCTGGAGCGCAAAGATGTCTATCTGCGTTTTGCGCCCAAGGACGCGCCCCAGGTCAATGCGCGCAAGCTGTTTGAACAGCGCCGCCAGGAAGCCGATGACTTTTACGCCGCGTTGCAGCAGGGCATCGCCGATGCGGATGCGCGTAATGTGCAACGCCAGGCCCTGGCCGGTTTGCTGTGGTCCAAGCAGCTCTATTACTTCGACGTTAACCAGTGGCTCGACGGCGACCCGACCCAACCTGCGCCGCCGCCCGAGCGCCTGCAACGGCGCAATAGCCATTGGCGGCACCTGTCCAACTTCGACATTCTCTCCATGCCCGACACCTGGGAATACCCGTGGTACGCCTCCTGGGACCAGGGTTTTCAGGCGGTGGCCATTGCGCTGATCGATCCGGGGTATGCCAAGCAACAGCTGTTGCTGCTGGTAAAGGACCGCTTCATGCACCCCAACGGCCAGTTGCCGGCCTATGAATGGCGCTTCGACGACGCCAACCCGCCGGTGCATGCCTGGGCCAGTTGGCGGGTGTATCAGCAGGACAAGGCGTTGACCGGCGTAGGTGACATGGATTTCCTGGAGCGGATCTTCCACAAGCTGCTGCTGAATTTCTCCTGGTGGGTCAACCGCAAGGATGCCGAAGGACGCAACCTGTTCCAGGGTGGGTTCCTGGGGCTGGACAATATCGCCTTGTTCGACCGCTCGGCCACGCTGCCGCCAGGCTACCAACTGGATCAGGCCGACGGCACGGCGTGGGTCGCGGCGTATGCGCTGGACCTGATGCGGATGGCTCTGGAACTGGCCAAACGCAATGTCGTGTACGTCGATATCGCGGTGAAGTTTTTCGAGCATTTCCTGTATATCGCCGGCGCCATCAACCGTGTCGACGACAGCGCCGAGGGCTTGTGGGACGAACAGGACCTGTTCTTCTACGACGTACTGCACCGTCCCGACGGCCAGAACGAACCGGTGCGCCTGCGCTCCATCGTCGGCCTGATGCCGCTGTTCGCCGTGTTGGTGCTGGAGCAGCGCGAGCATGAAGGCCTCGAAGGCTTGCGTGAGCGGCTTTTGGGCTTCATGCACCACCGGCCGGAACTGGCCAAGCTGGTCTCGCGCTGGAACGAGCCGGGGCAGGGCAATCGCCTGCTGCTGGCGCTGTTGCGCGGTGAGCGCACCAAGGACTTGCTGCGGCGCATGCTGGATGACGATGAGTTTCTTTCGGCGTTTGGCGTGCGTTCGTTGTCCAAGGCCTTCGCCGAGCAGCCCCTGGCGCTGAAGATGAATGGCGACACGCTGTGCGCACGTTATCAACCCGGTGAATCCGATTCACGTCTGTACGGCGGCAACTCCAATTGGCGCGGGCCGTTGTGGATGCCGGTGAATTACATGCTGATCGAATCGTTGCGCGAGTTTCATCGGTACTACGCGGATAACTTCTCGGTGGAGTACCCGACGGGCAGTGGTTACCTGTCGTCCCTGGAGGAAGTCGCCGACAGCTTGAGCCTGCGCCTGAGCCGATTGGTCTTAAGGGATGAAAATGGCCTGCGCCCATCGATGGCGGGGTATGCGCAGTTGGAGGCGGACCCGGCCAGCCGTGACCTGGTGTTGTTCCATGAGTATTTTCATGGGGAAACCGGGCGTGGGTTGGGGGCGTCCCACCAGACGGGGTGGAGTGCATTGGTGGCGTTGCTGTTGCATGTACCCGCCACGCCTTGAATCGGGTAAATTTGCCGCCCCGACTTTTACAAGGATGTAGATCATGGCGAACGCCGCCACCGCTTTAAGCCCTGCCAACCTATTGAGTGCCGTGCTGATCAGCGCCAGTGTTTTCACCGCAAGCCTGTATGTCGACAGCGCCAGTGCCGCCTCAGCGAGGGCCGCTTGTTTGCGCTGCCAGGATTCAGAAAGTGCCGATGCGACCAAATGGGTCAAAAATGGCACGTACCGTCTGGAGGCCGTGACCCTGTCGCTAGACGATGAGGTCAGGGGCGCGGACCCTGATTCGGTGCGCAAAATGACCCGGGTCAAACCTGCGGTGCTTGGCGCCGATGAGAATGATGCGCTGGTTGAAGAAACCATTCGCGCGATGGACATCGTCGGTGAAGCCGGGGATGTCGCGGCCCTGGAGGCGCAGTGGCCCAACCTGACCGGTCGCGCGCATTATGCGTACAGTATGTTTATCACTGAAGATCAACTCGTGGATTTCTACAACGTGTATGTGCGCGTTGGCCGCAACAAGTATGTGATTGTGATTGGCCGGGATGTGGAGTCCGGGGAGTTCCAGTTGAGGTCGGGTGAGGGGCGCCTCATCAACCGGTACGGTACCGAGGGCAAACCCCGGGATTTGGAACAGTTCAAGAAAGTCGACGCCGCTGCTGGCCGCTGATCGCCAGCCCTGGACCAGAAACGACAAATCCCGCCATTGGCGGGATTTGTCGTTTTAAAGCGTGCTTTACAGCCAGCGTTCTCAGGAAGGGAACAGCTCGCTCAGTTTCATCGCCAGCATCATGTCGCCTTCGGTGCGCAGCTTGCCGCTCATGAAGGCCTGCATGCCGTCGGTGGAGCCGTCGACGATGCCTTCCAGTGTTTCGGCGTCCATGACCAGGGTTACCTGGGCGTCAGGGTTTTCGCCTTCTTGCAGTTCGCAGGCACCGTCTTTGACGATCAGCGAAAAGTTTTTGCTGTCATCGATACGAAAACCGAACACCAGGTCCAGACCGGCAGCAGCGGCTGGGTTGAATTTGGCTTTCATTGCTTGTACGGCTTTAGCTACGTCAGTCATGGTTTCGATCCTTTAGGGTGGAGTCCAGTGACCTTGGGGTCACGGTTGGCCGCAATTCATCGGAAAGTGATGAGCTGCGGCGCCTTCAACAGTTGCAAGTGGGTATGACTGTTGAAGGAAGCCAGTGCCACCTCGCGACCGCGGAATTTCAGCTGGTTGAGCGAGGTGTTAACAATTTGCCAGTTCAGTTCGAAGGCCTGGGCGGCAGGCATTCGGGTAATCAGGTGGAGCAGGGCGGTAATGGTGCCGCCGGAGGTAAACACAGCGATCTTGTGTGTGTTGTCGGCCACTTCCAGCAGACGCTGCAGGCCACCCTGGACGCGCTCGACAAACCCCAGCCAGCTTTCCAGCCCGGGCGGGTCGTAAGTGCCGGCCAGCCAGCGCTCGATGATCAGCGCGAAGATACGCTGGAACTCGCTGCGGTTCTGCGCGGCGTTGCGCAGGATGTCCAGGGCGTCGGGTTCAGTGGTGAGCAGGTCGGGGAGCAGGGCGCGGATGATCGCGTCGGCGTCGAATTCGTTGAAGGCGCTGTCGACTTCCAGGGCCGGAACCGGCAGGCCAAGGGCGCTGTACTGATCGAAAGCGGCCGTGGCGGTGTGCTGTTGGCGGCGCAGGTCGCCGGCGACGCAGCGGTCGAACGTGACACCCATGGCTGCCAGGTGGCGACCGAGGATTTGCGCTTGTTCCACGCCAACGGGCGACAGGACGTCATAGTCGTCTGCACCGAAGGAGGCCTGGCCATGTCGAATCAGATAGATGCTGCCCACGTCCGTTTTCCCGGTACGTTGAAAGTCTGGCGAGGTTATGAGGATGCCTGCGAGCTGTCAATGAAAAAACATACGCTTGTTTTAAAAGCGCGTTAGAGAGCCTGCCTGCTGGCGGTTTGAGCACTGGCCCCCCGGCGGTCCCGTCGGTATGCTTGGGCGATCCGCGCCTGGCGCCGTGCATTGTTAAGGAGACACATGGATTTTTTGGCTGAATACGCGAGCTTTTTGGCGAAGACCGTCACCCTGGTGGTCGCGATTCTGGTGGTACTGATCAGCTTCGCGGCACTGCGCAGCAAAGGTCGTCGCAAATCCGCCGGCCAGTTGCATGTCAGCAAGCTGAATGATTTCTACAAAGGCCTGCGTGAGCGCCTTGAATCGACCCTGCTCGACAAGGATCAGCTCAAGGCCCTGCGCAAGTCCGAAAGCAAAGCCGAAAAGAAGAACAGCAAAAAGAAACCCGAGGCCAAGCCACGCGTGTTCGTGCTCGACTTCGACGGCGACATCAAGGCCTCGGCCACCGAGAGCCTGCGCCATGAAATCACTGCCTTGCTGAGCCTGGCCACGCCCAAGGACGAAGTGGTGCTGCGCCTGGAAAGCGGCGGCGGCATGGTCCACAGCTACGGCCTGGCGTCGTCGCAACTGGCACGGATTCGCCAGGCGGGCGTGCCGTTGACCGTGTGCATCGACAAGGTCGCGGCCAGCGGCGGCTACATGATGGCGTGCATCGGCGAGAAGATCATCAGCGCACCGTTCGCCATCCTCGGTTCGATCGGGGTGGTGGCGCAGTTGCCCAACGTCAACCGCCTGCTGAAAAAGCACGACATCGACTTTGAAGTGCTGACCGCCGGCGAATACAAACGCACCCTCACCGTGTTTGGCGAAAACACCGAGAAGGGCCGGGAGAAGTTCCAGGAGGACCTGGACATCACTCACCAGTTGTTCAAGAACTTCGTGTCGCGCTATCGCCCGCAGTTGGCAATCGATGAAGTGGCGACCGGGGAAGTGTGGCTGGGCGTTGCAGCTCTCGACAAGCAACTGGTCGATGAGCTGCAAACCAGCGACGAATACCTGGCCACCAAGGCCAAGACCGCCGAGGTGTTCCACTTGCATTACGCCGAGCGCAAGAGCCTGCAAGAGCGCGTGGGCCTGGCGGCCAGCGGTTCGGTGGACCGCGTGCTGCTGACCTGGTGGAGCCGGTTGACCCAGCAGCGGTTCTGGTAAGCCTCTTTGGGGTATAGGTAATACCTGTGGGAGGGGGGCAAGTCCCCTCCCACATTTAGTTCGGTGTGGGTATCGGCTTGCGCATCAGCCTCCCCACCACCAGCGCTCCGAGCAATCCCAATAACCCTGCCACCCACAACACCCCGCTGAACCCTTCCACAAACGCCTGCCGCGCCAGCGGTTGCACCCTCACCCGCGCCGCCTCGGGCACCAGGTTCAGCGCCGCCGGCATATCACCCGCCACCACCCGCGAAGCAATTCCCGCCACCTGCGCCTGCCATTGCGGGTCGATACGTGCGCGCAACAACTGTTCGCTGTGGCTGCTCAGCAGTGCCCCATACACGCCAATCGCCAACATGATCGCGCTGAAGCGCATGGTGGTGCTCATGCCCGACGCCATGCCGGCACGCTCCCGTGGTACGCAGGCCATGATGTTTTTCTGCGTATCGCCATTGAGCAGGCCCGCCCCGGCACCCGTGACGGCTATCGCCAGGGCGAAGGGCAGGTAGCCGCCGACATTCAGCGCCCAGGCGCTCAGCAGGTTACCGCAGCCGACGAGGGTCAAGCCGCTTGCCATCATCGTCGCCGGCGCAAAGCGCCCCGCCAGGCGTGCGCCGATCCGTGGGCAAATCAGCATCGTCAGCGCAAACGGCAACATGCCCAGGCCCGAGGCAATCGCGGAGAAACCCAAGCCGTTTTGCAGGTAAAACGGCAGCAACGTCATCATCACTTGGGCGCAGCCGGCATAGGCGAACATGCCGAGCAGGGCGCCGATAAAACGCGGGTGGCAGAACAGCTGCAGGTCGACCATCGGTCGCTGCTGCAGACGCTCGACCAGCACAAAGATGCCCAATAGCAACGCACCGCCGAGCAGGCGCGCGTAGGTCAGCGGGCTGTCCCAGCCGATGCGGTTGGCCTCGATCAACCCCCACATCAAACACACCAGGCTGGCGCTGAACGCCAGGCTGCCCCACGGGTCGAGGCGTGCGGCCTGGGTATCGCGGGACTCGGGGATGGCGTGCAGCACCAGCGCCATCAGCGCCAGGCCCACCGGCAGGTTGAGGTAGAAAATCCAGCGCCAGCCCAGGTACTCGGTGATCAAGCCGCCCAGGGTCGGCGCGGCGGTCATCGCCACGCCCATGCACGCTCCCCAGAACGCCCAGGCCTTGGCCCGTTCCGCTTCGTCGTGAAAGGTGTGGCCGATGGAGGCGAGCGCCGAAGTGAGCAACAACGCGGCACCGACGCCTTTGATGGCGCGGGCGATATCCAGCCATAGCGCGCTGGGCGCTGCGCCGCAGCCGAGGGACGCGAGGATGAAAATGCCCAGGCCCCAGATCAGGCTCTTCTTGCGGCCGAAGCGGTCGGCGATGCTACCGGCGGGCAACAATAGCGCGGCGAAGGCCAGCATATAGGCGCTGACCACCCACTCGATATCCGCGAAGTTGGCCCCCAGGTCGCGGGCGATGCTCGGCAGAGTGACGGCGACGATATTGGTGTCGAGCACGATCAGCGAGCAGACGCCGGAAGCGGTCAGCAGTGTCAGGCGTGGGCTGACCCGGCTCATAATGTAATTACCCAGCAGGCAATACGAAAAAGGCAGTTGACGGACATCGCAAGGTCTCTCTACTGTTGAAGTGCCTTGAGCTTATCCCCGCGCGCGGTTGCCTTTATTAGTCGCGGTGAAGCACTTCATTACCTTTGAGCTAATCCTTGTATGGATATCCGCCATTTTCGCTACTTCCTGGCCGTGGCCCGGCAGCGCAACTTCACCCGTGCCGCCGAGCAACTGGGCATCGCACCGCCGACCCTGAGCCGGCAGATCCAGGACATGGAAACCAGCCTGGGCACGCGCTTGTTTATCCGCCAGCAGCGCGAAGTCAGCCTGACCGAAGCCGGTGCCGCGCTGCTGGTCGAGGCCGAAGCCACCGTGCGTCAATTCGAATTCGCCCAGCGCAGCGCCCAGCGTGCCGGACGTGGCGAGACCGGACATATCGAATTGGGCTACGTGGCCTCGGCGGTGTATTCCGGGCTGTTGCAGCGGCAAATGCACGGGTTCAGCCAGGCGTTTCCCGACGTGAGCGTGAACGTGCGCGAATGTGCGATGGCGACCTTACCCGGCGCGGTGGCGGATGGGCGCTACGACATTGGCTACGTCCGTTCGCCGATGACCCTGCCCGACGGCGTGGAGGCGGTGCGCCTGCACAGCGAAGGTTTCGTGCTGGCGCTGCCCCAGGATTCCTGGCTGCTGGGGTTGAAGGCTATCGGCTGCGAGCATCTGCAAAACGAGACGTTTATCCTGCCGGAGCAAATCAGCGGCACGCTGCACGTCGCCGCCCAAGGCGGCTACGCGCCGCGCCTGGGGCCGCAGCCGGGCGGGTTGGTCGCGGTGGTGGCGTTGGTGTCATTGGGGCAGGGCGTGGCCGTGGTGCCGGCGTCGGTGGTCGGGCATGTGAGTCTGCCGGGCGTGGTCTATCGCAGCATTCAGGGCAGTGACGCGGCGTCGTGGCTGTCGTTGATTCACCGGCGCTTTGAGCAAGCGCCGGCGGTGGCGCGGTATATCCAGCAGGTCAAGCAAACGCCAACCTGAGGCGTTACACCAGCCGCGGCTGCACGGAATCCGCCAGGCGCGTGAGGATCAGGCAGCACGACACCGCACCGGCATCCAACACGCCCAGCGAGCGTTCGCCCAGGCGGCTGGCGCGGCCGATCTTGGCCACCAGGTCCTTGGTCGAGTCACGGCCCTGTGAGGCGGCGGTTTTCATCGCATCGAGCGCATCGTGGAAGGACGCCCCCCGCGCATGGGCGTGCTCAAACGCTTCGACCGCCGGGATCAAGGTGTCCATCAGGCACTTGTCGCCCACGCCGGCCTCGGTAATGTCCTGCAATGAGGTCAAGCCGCCACGCAGCAGGTGGGCGAAGGTGGCCGCGTCGATGTCTTCGCTGCTACGCACTTCATCGGCCATGCCGATAAACAGGCTGCCGTACAGCGGCCCCATGGAGCCGCCGATGCCTTCCATCAGGCTCAGGGTCAGTTCGTCCAGGGCTTCGGCAAGGCTCAGTTGGCGGCCTTCAATCGTGCGCCCGCAATGCGCGAAACCCTTGGCCATGTTGATGCCGTGGTCGCCGTCGCCAATCGCGCCGTCGACTGCGCTGAGGTACTCACGGTTGGCCACGATCACGCTGACCAGATCGGCGACGATGGCGCTGCCGTCGCGGGTGGAAAAATGCTCGCTCATGGTTCACTCCGCCTGGGTCATGCCGATGGAACGGCAGGGTTGGTCGATCAGGGTTTTCAGCTCAAAGTCGAGGCCGAGCAGGGTCAGGGTCACCCCCATCATTTCCAGGGATGTGAAGTAGTTGCCCACGTAGCAACGGTGGATCTTCAAACCCTTGGCGGTGAGTTGGCGTTCCACCTCGGCGTAGAAAATATACAGCTCCATCACCGGCGTGGCGCCGAGGCCGGAGACCAGCACCACCACGCTGTCGTCATGGCTGAAATCGCGGTCGGCGAGGATCGGCGCGAGCATGCGCTCGGCCATGGCGGCGGCGGGTTCGATCGGGATGACTTCGATGCCCGGTTCGCCGTGATGGCCGATGCCCAGTTCCATCTGGCCGTCGGCAATCTGGAAATTCGGCTTGCCCACGGCGGCAATGGTGCAGGGGGTGAGGCCAATGCCGATCGAGCGGCAGTGGTCGACGGCTTTTTGGGCGACGCGGATCACACCGTCCAGGTCGTAGTGCTGGGCGGCAGCGGCACCGCCGATCTTCCACATGAAGATCTCCCCGGCCACGCCGCGGCGCTTGGCAATCTCGGCCTTGGGCGCGGACGCCACGTCGTCGTTGGCGACCACGGTGCGGATGCGCATGTCTTTGCTGGCGGCCATTTTCATCGCCAGCTTCACGTTCATGTTGTCGCCGGCATAGTTGCCGTACAGGCAGGCCACGCCTGCGCCATGGTCGGCGGCGCGGAAGGCGTCGAAGAAACTTTTGGCGGTGGGCGAGGAGAAAATCTCGCCGACGGCCACGGCGTCGACCAGGCCGGGGCCGACGTAGCCGAGAAACGCCGGTTCATGGCCCGAGCCGCCGCCGGTGACGATGCCGACGCGGCCTTGGCTCGACGGTTTGGCTTTGACGATGACCCGTGGATTGGCTTCGTATTGGCGCAATTGCGGGTGCGCGACCAGGATGCCGCGCAGCATGTCTTCGACCACTTGGTCTGGATCGTTGATGACTCGATTCATAACGCGGGTTCCTGTGTTCTTGTTTTATGGGTTCACAGCTGTTCAGTGTGGGAGGGGGCTTGCTCCCGATGGCGGCGTGACAGTGAGCTCATCAATTACTGAGCCACCGCTATCGGGGGCAAGCCCCCTCCCACATTGGGATGTGTGGTGTGCTTAGGGTTGGAGTACGACCTTGAGCGACTTGTCGCCACGCTCCATCACCGCAAACGCCTCCTTGAAGTCCGCCAGGGCAAATTTGTGGGTCACCACGTCACGCATGTCGATCTTGCGGTTGCCGATGAAGTCGATAGCGCGTGGGTACATGTACGGGCCCAGGTGCGAACCGAGGATGTCCAGTTCCTTGCGGTCGCCGATGATCGACCAATCCACCGTGGCCTCGTCGTTGAACACGCTGAACTCGACGAAGCGCCCCAGTTTGCGCAGCATCGCCAGGCCCTGGTTGACGGCCTTGTGATGACCGGTGGCTTCGATATAGATGTCGCAGCCGTAGCCCTCGGTAATCTCGCGGATCTTCGCCAGCACGTCCACCTCGGCCGGGTTCCACACTTCGTCGGCGCCCATGCGCAGGGCGAGGGCGGCGCGTTCGGGTTTCATGTCGAGCACGATCAGTTTTTTCGGGTTGCGCAGGCGTACCGCACCGATGATCCCCAGGCCCAGGGTGCCGGCGCCGGCGACTACCACCACGTCGTCGAAATCCACATTGGCGCGCTCCGCTGCGTGCAGCGAACAGGCCAGCGGTTCGATCAGGATCGCTTCGTCCGGCGCAATCGAGTCCGGTACTTTATGGATGATGCCTTCCTTGGTGAAGATCATGTACTGGGCCATGGCACCCTGCACATTGTTCTGGAAGCCATACAGGTCGTGCTTCTGGCACATCCAGTACTGACCGTGGTTGCAGAAGCGGCAGCCCCAGCACGGCACGATCTGCTCCGAGATCACTCGGTCACCGACCTTCACCCCGCGCTTTTCCGCGCCGGGGCCGAGAGCTACCACGCGACACACGAATTCGTGGCCGGGGATCATCGGCGGTTTGACGTAGCGCGGTTGCTCGGCGTCGCCCCAGAACGAGGGGGCGCCGCGATAGGTCTTGATGTCGCCCATGCAAATGCCACACAGCTCGACCTTGGTGAGGATTTCATCGGGGCCGGGGGTGGGCACGTCGACGGTTTCCAGGCGGTAGTCTTCCGGACCATGGCAGACCACGGCCTGCATGGTTTTCGGGATGATCGGGGCGAGTTGCTCGGGCGTGCGTTCGGTAACGGTGGACATGACAAAACCTCACGACAAAAAGATCAATTATTGAATGCTGTAGCCGCCGTCGATCACCATGTTGGCGCCGGTGATCATCTGCGCTGCGTCGCTGAGCAGGTACAACGCCAGCCCGGCGATTTCTTCCGGCTGGGCAAAGCGGCCCGTCGGGATCTGCAGTTTGGCCCGCTCGCCGACTTCGCCGGCCCAGGCCTGCTTGCCCAGAGCGGTCTCGACGATGGTGGGGGAGATGGCGTTGACGTTGATCTGCGGCGCCCATTCCATGGCCAATACCCTGGTCATGCCGACGATGGCCGCTTTGCTCGCGCAATACGCGACATGCCGGTCCAGGCCAATCACGGCGGCCTGGGAGGCCAGGTTGACGATGCGCCCGCTGCCTTGGGTGAGCATGTGCCGGGCACAGGCCTGGGCGACGAAGAAGCTGGCCTTGAGATTGATGTCGAGGGTGGTGTCCCAGGCGCTTTCGCTGACGTCGATGGCCTTATCCAGCAAGGCCACGCCGGCGCTGTTGATCAGGTAATCCAGGCGTTGGAAGTGCTCGAAAACCCGGTCGACGGTGTGTTGCACCTGGTCGATCTGGCTGAGGTCGACGGCAATGCCCAGATGTTCGGCGCCGAGGCTGGCGGCCACGGCCACCACCGCCGGGTCGCGGTCCAGCAGCGCCACGCGTGCGCCGCGCTCCACCAGCAGGCTGGCGCAGGCCAGGCCGATGCCGGCAGCGCCGCCGGTGATCACCGCGCAACGGCCGCTGAGGTCGAAGGCTTGGTTCCAGAATCCAGACATGCATGACTCCTCTTTCAATAGCACTGGAGATTCAATGTGGGAGGGGGCTTGCTCCCGATGGCGGTGTGTCAGTCACCTGATCTATCACTGTTACACCGCTATCGGGGGCAAGCCCCCTCCCACACTTGCTCCCACATTTGACTGTATTTCAAGCCAATGACTACTTGCCGCCGCTGACTTGTTGGTACAGCGCGTCGGCGTTGGCGTTGGTCACCGGTACCCACGGCAGGATGTAGGTCTTGGCGGTGCCGTCGGCCCATTTCACGTCCTTGGCATAGCGCTCCCAGATCACCGATTGCGGCTTGTAGTTCTTGCCGGCGAGGGCGCGCAACGCCACGTCCAGCGCGCCTTGGGACTGGGCCTGGGCGTCCTGCAGGAAGGTGGTGACTTCGTCTTTCTTCGCTGCCTGGATTGCATCCGGCATGCCGTCGATCGAAGTGACGGGCACGTCCTTGGATGTCAGTCCATGGGACTTCAAGGCCTGCACGGCGCCGAGGGCCATGTCGTCGTTCTGCGCAATCACACCGTTGATGCCTTTGGGGTGAGCGTTGAGCCAGTCTTCGGTCAGCGCCAGGGCCTGGGCGCGGTCCCAGTTGGCGGTTTTTTTCTCGATGATCTTGATGCCTGGGTGTTTGCCGAGCACTTCCAGCTCGCCTTTTTCCCGGTCGATCTGTGCCGACTGGCCGATCGGGCCCTGGATGATCACCACGTTGCCCTTGCCGTTGAGCTTGTCGACCATGGCCTGGGCCTGCAGGCGGCCGCCTTCCACGTCATCGTTGCCCACGTAAGGCACGGCGGCGTCGGCGACTTTTGTATTGGACGCGATCACCACCACGTCGTTGCTCATGGCCTGCTTCACGGTGCCGACGCCCGCCTTGGTGTCGATGGGCACGAACAGAATCGCGTCGTAGTGCTGGGTCACCATGTTTTCGATCTGGTTGTTCTGCGTCAGGGCGTCGTAGTTGCCGTCGAACACGGTCAATTGCACGGTGCCGTCCTTGACCGCCGGGTGTTCCTTGAGCTCGCGGACCCAGTTCTGCATGAACTGGTGCTCAATACGGCTTCAACCCAGTGTTCATAAGGCCTCACGCAGTGACCACAGCGACCTCAAAGACCAGAAGTACTAAGTTTGTACTAACCCTTGCCCGTCCCTATCTGTACAGGAGGCAGGGTGTTTACTACCTCAAAGTGCGCCCTAAAGGTTCACTGACTAACGCCCTGTGCGTATCATTGGGGTCCACCTCGAAGGCCATAGCGATGCTGTCAGCAAAAGATATTCTGCGACTAACTGAACTCTTCCAGCTTGATAACCCTAATGCGGTCTGGGAGGGGCGTGGCGGTCTGAGGGATACCGTGGAGAGCTTTGCTAATGACATCCTGCGCACGAAGGTGGATCGCTGGGATGCTCACGGATATGGCGACATCTACGAAGAGACCATTCAGCAGCTGCGTGACATTGCAATCATGTTTCCGCTGACAGCCACTCAGGCGGAGGCCATAGCCACGACTCTTGAGGCGTACAAGAGGGGACAGCTATGGTTACAAGGTGACCTAATGCCCCTCACGCAGATGGCTAAAGAACTTGGCGTGGATGCAGTACCACAGCATGTAGCCATATCCAGCGGGCCACAGCTCGTGGTCGCCACACAGATATCCTTTCAGACGCTCTCAGAGGGCTACTTACGGGACCACGATAAGAACCTGAAGAAAGCCTCTAAGGACAGCATCCAAGAGGCCACACGGGCAATCGTAGCGGCCTTAGAGGCTATTGGGTTGGGTTCTGATGTGTCCCAACACACACGGGCAGACCTCGTTAAGGTCCGAGAGATTATTGGTCAGACACGGGCCATAAGTACGGTTAACAAGCTCATTGCCAAGCTCATTGCACTCCTGTCCTGGGGCGAGATTAATGGCCTTATCCCGCATAACTACTCGAAGGGCTTGAAGATCACGAAGGGAGCCAGGAGCAAGCGCCGGGGTTTCACGGAGAGTCAAGCCGATGCTGTATTGGCTGCTGCTGCAACCCATGAGGACCCCAAAGTCTTGTGGATATGCTCGATAGCTGCCGTCACTGGGGCACGTATTCAGGAGATTGTACAGTTAACGAAAGAGGACATATTGTTTGACACAATGGGTCAGGCAGCCGTCCATATCAACGAAGGTGAATATACAGGGGACGATGATGGGGATGAAGCAGGGACCGACAAGTCCATCAAGACCGAGAGTTCCCAACGGCGCATCCCATTAGTCACCACAAGTAGTTGGTTCACGGACCTCGCCGCGTTCATCGAGCACGTTAAGGGTCTCCCAGCTGGTGCCGAGGTGTTCCACCGTAAGCGGCTCGTAGATGAAGCTCGGTTAGCTGTACGGGCTGCTGTAGGCAATGACCCGGCGCTGGTCTTCCACTCTTTCAGGCACACAGTGGCTGGCCTCCTACAGACCAACGAGATAATCCTACAGACCTCAGCGGCCATCATGGGGCATGCAACGGGCAGCATCACATTTGATACCTACGGGACAGCTATGGGCCAGCAGACGCTAAGGGAGGCCCTGGAGAAGGTCCTACCGAGGCGTGAGAGCGCCCTGGCTGATAGCTAAAGGCTCTTGATGTATCATGTGCGGCTTTCTGGCTTTGGAGCTTCACAGTGCTTTCATTAGGTAAGGCTAAGGCCGTCTCCTGGGCGCTTCTTCTTTTCGGTATCACAGCTTTTTTATTGCTGTATATCGGCTGGGCGGTTGTGGTCAGCTTAGGGCATCCCTGGGCTGGGCCATTCAAAATTATGCAGGACACATTCAGCACCGCCATGGGGTGGGCTGCTGTGGCGGTACTTCCGGGCCTTGTTGGGCTGACAATCACGCTACTTTGCCAAGTTGTTAAGGCCGCTAAGGACTAAACAGATGTTGCAACCAAAGCTACACACAGATTCCCTACAGATACACGCGAAGACCACTATCAGGGCTCACTCAGCGTTGCTTAGGACCTTGATTAAGGCCATTGATGAGCTTGCCGAAAGCGGATTGATCGTGAAGGGAACAAGCCCAGGCGGCACCGTTGTGTGGGTTGCTTCAGGTGATATGGTGATCGAGGAGTTCACCTATACAGACAGTGTGCAGCGCGAACAGAAAGCCCTGCGTTTCGGCTCGTGGCTGTGCCTTGCGCTGACCCTGAAGGTTACCCAGGGGTCAGCACGACAAGCTTTCGTGGATACCCTAAAGGCTCACCCGCTACGTTGAGAATTTAAAAACCCTCACTAATAGTACTACACAGAACCCAGCTGATCCCACACAGGAGAGTTGGGTTTTCTTTTGCCTAAATTAACCCAAATAACGTGTTTACATAAACACTCATGGTGGGTATATTGCATCCATCGAGTCGCCACACAGACTCCCCAGCGAACTCCAAAGGACACCTCACCATGCAAGCAATCACCATCAAGTACCTGCCAGCTACCAACACCAAAGGCTCCCGCTTCAAGGCTACTGCCGCCGCTGGCTCCATCACGGTGGGATATGACTACGGCCTGAACACTGAAGGAAACGTAAAGGCAGCAGCAAGCGCACTAATTGCCAAGATGGGATGGACCAAGTCGGCTGGGTACACCGTGGGCTGGGCAGTAGGCCAGATGTCGAGCGGGATGTGGGCTGCTGTCGCTCTCGACGCCTACTCGACGCTTTAACTCAGTAAGCCGCAGCCACCTTTAAGAATGCCCAGGAGGGCAAAACCCGATGACTATTTACAACCTGACCAACTTCACGTCCGCCACAGTCGCCAACAAGATCCTGGGCGCGATGCAAGACGCCATCAAGACAGGCCTTGCGCAGTACGTACCAAACCGCAACGGTCGCCTTTGGCTTCGTGTGGACATCAAGCGCGACGACCACGGGCGCCTGTACTTTCAGTTCCTCACAGACACCATGTGTCAAGAGGTCGGACACCACCTCTTGAAGGCTGCCTTGTTCCACTGGTCCCGTGAGGATGAACGTGAGTTCTCTGGGCTCCATGCAGCGCTGTACAGGCTCCCACAGCATCCTCTGGACATCATTCAGGATGCACGGGAAGCAGCGACGGAGAGGGCGCGTAAGGGCTTCTCTTGGGTGGGGCGTTTGGCCGCATTGGTCGGCTACAGACCGTCTGGGCTCTGGGCCTAAGAGCCGCCTTTTATCCGAGCGTATGCATTAGTGCATATCTATAAGTGCATAAATGCATAATACTGTATGAATGCTCAGTGCTTTTAGCACCCAAATTACCACCTAAAGGAAGACCTCACATGACCTCCCAGACTTCTACCGTTATGCAATTCGAAAAGCGCAACTTTATGGGCATCGAGCTTGACGTGCTCACCGGACACCCTGGACATGACCTGTTGTTCGTAGCGACTCAGGTAGCCCGTGCGGCTGGCTTGAAGAACCCAAGTGAATTGATTAGCCGCTTGGGTAAAACAAAGCTCAGCGCTGAGGTCCTTAAACTTGGGTCTCTGGGCCTGTCTGCGGAAATTACGGAGACCCTTGGGCAGAACGTACAGGCCAAGTCTTGGATGTTCCCTGAATCAGCGGTCTACGCAATGCTCCTAAGGGGCCACGCCCCAGCCTCTGAGCCGTTCCGCAAGTGGGTCACAGAGGAAGTCCTACCGACCATCCGCAAGACCGGCAAGTACAACGCTGAGGAATCCACCAACCCAATCGCCCTGGGCGTCATGGATGAGCTGAAGACCCTTAGAGGCGAGGTAGGGGAGCTTAAGGGTCTTATTGAAATCTTGATGGCTCGCCCAGCAGTTACCACCAGCGCTGAAGGCACCTCAAACCCTGTAAGTACCTACCTGTGCCCTGAGGTCCACACCGAGTTCGTATGGCGTCACTTCGACCGGAAGCTGCTTATCAAGCTCTGTGACATGAAGGGGCTCAGTGTGCCTGTAGCTGACAAGGTGAAGTCTGCCGTGTTGGTGAAGCTCGAAGCTGCCTTGCTGGACCTGTGGAACTCTACGGACCACCGGAAGCTACGGACAGAGCTGTCGCAAGGTCCCGCTAAACGCCCCTGGGCGCGGTTCCCACTGGACTTCTTAAAGGAGCACATGAACCAAAACGCCTACGTGATAGCCCTTGAGAAGGCGCTGAATGAGCAGCTGTCCAAATGATTACTCACACTCCTACCCCTGGACAAAACCACGTCCTGAGCAAGGCCCTGACAGCCTTCGCGTCACTCGATAAGTACCACAAGGACCTTCGGGACGTTCTCGACATCCTCAAGGACATGGCGGATTACGCTGAGGACCAGCACCCAATCAGCCTGGAGGATTACAGCGCTGCATCTGACTGGACAGGCGCCTTGGGAATCGTCACGTCTTACGGCCACGGGGTCTACTCGTTCCCATACCTCTCTGAGGGTTTCTGCAAGGACCTCATGCTTGAGCTTGATTGTATGGCCTACAGCGTGAACTACGAGGAACCCGAAGAGGCTCAGATTCCTGAAGTCACCCTCCTGACTGAATGCCCAGCGCTGTTCGATTGCTTACACAGTCTGTGGGCAAACGCGGGGATTCCTTTAGCCAAGGTACTGATGGGCCAAGACCCAAGTGAGCTGAAGACCATACAGGCCGCTCAGTACACTCCAGAGAACACACCTCGTGGTCACTGGCATAACGATAAGGATTCTGACGTGACTCTCGTAGTCGCTCTAACAGCAACTCATAAAGGTGGCGGTACGTTGGTACACACAGGGCCTTTCAGCGAAAACATAGTTGTCCCTCAGTTGCCTGTCGGACACGGGATGTTCTTCAACGGGAAAGCCCACAGGCACTACGGGATGGCCGTAACGGAAGGCGAGAGGAATCTATTGGTTCATTGGAGCGAAGTTAAATGAGTGGCAATTCTTTTCATGCTGGAGATAACACTAAGACGGACCTGTGCAACACCCAACTAAGGGCGGCTCATGCACTAACGAATACAGAGAGTAGCACAGCGCCATCATTTGGCAAGCCGATAAGTGGTATCCGGTTTTACTCTCAGGTTCCGCGTGTTTGCGATGAGGGCAAGTTAACCGCATACCACGAGCGCTGCGAGTTCGCGTTAGGCCTTGGACCGTGTGGGCTTTACGTTACCGCTCTCACCCTTGAGCTTACTAAAGACTTTCTAACCATCATCCAAGAGACCCACGCGCCTTTTCCTGCGATGGGTTATGGCGTCAAGAAGTTTATCTACTTAGTAAGAGAAATACTTGGTCGGGTAGAGGTCACTTCCGTGTAACGATCCGTCTCGGGATTAAAAACCCTCACTAATAGCACACCCATCCTTCCCTCTATGAGCCTTTAACTTAGAGACTTCTTTAAGTTCCCTCTAAGGACCCTTTGCGGCCTCAATTTAGTAAATCACCTAACTACTAACTAACTAACCATCTTCATAACTTATTGGAGGCCAAGCGGCCTCTAAGGGATTCCTGTGTCCGCAGAACGACAAATCAAAGTAACTAATCACGACTTCAGTGAGATAACTAATATTTCCTCGTGGGCCTACGAGACCCTCGCAGAACTCTACGGTCCAGACTTGGCAGCTACTCAGCTCAGTCTTGAGCATGAAGCCTATACATTGGGCGAAGAGCACTTTAAGAAAGTCCTTGAGCGTTCTATTGATCGCAATGAGTTTGCAGACAACGCTACCGCTAAACCCGTGTTGTCTGCCTTGGTCCCCTTAATGGCTGAGGCTTTTGATAAGTGGGTTGAGCACCAAGTAACTAAAGTCCGCCGTAAGCATGTTGGGCTTCAATACTTCCAAATGGTCAAGGCTGAGAATGTTGCCTCAATAACTGTGAAGGTAGTTCTTAACATCATCGCTAAGAAAGGCCCACAGAGCATCCAATCCATGTGTGTCTTTCTGGGTCGCGCCCTGGAAGAAGAAGCCCGCTTTGGTCGTATCCGGGAACAGGAGGCTGA
The DNA here is from genome assembly GCF_049897085.1 of Pseudomonas sp. PSPC3-2. Taxonomy (NCBI): domain Bacteria; kingdom Pseudomonadati; phylum Pseudomonadota; class Gammaproteobacteria; order Pseudomonadales; family Pseudomonadaceae; genus Pseudomonas; species Pseudomonas sp. PSPC3-2. The sequence continues at coordinate 117,468 of NZ_JAFCVO010000006.1, read as the reverse complement.
ACACTTCAATAAACGCATCCGCCCAGCTCTCAACAAGCGCAATGGACACACCTACAAGGTGAAATTCCTTGAGAAGGTCGAGGCCCACATGCAGGACGCTAATGAGCTGCACACTAAGTGGTCCTCTTGGGACGCCCTGGATAACGACATGACCTATCACATGGGCATTCGTATGCTGGAGATGCTGATTGAGTCCACGCAGCTTGTGGAGGTCAAGCGGGAATTTGCAGGCAACGTGAAGTTAGACGGCGAGTTCGTCCACCTGACCCCTGAGTGGGCCGACAAGCTGTGCAATCGGGCGTATTCACTTGCAGGGATCACCCCACGCTACCAACCAATGATCGTACCGCCCCGAGAGTGGACCGGGATGATTGGTGGTGGTTACTGGGCGAAGGGGCGTAGACCTGTTCCGCTGATCCGTGTGCGCTCAAAGAAAGCCGCCCAGCGCTACCATGACGTATCCATGCCCGAGGTCTACAAGGCCGTGAACATCGCCCAGGCGTCCGCTTGGAAGGTGAACACTAAGGTTCTTGAAGTAGCCAAGGCGGTAATGGAATGGAAGAACGTTCCAATCGACAAGTTCCCCACTGCTGACAAAGAGGTCTTGCCGGTCAAGCCCACGAACATCGACGAAGACCCCGAGGTCCTGAAGGCCTGGAAGAAAGCCGCGTCCACTGTGTACCGCAAAGACCGTGCAAGGGTAAGCCGTCGTCTGTCCTATGAGTTCATCGTAGAGCAAGCCGATAAGTTCTCTGAGTACGAGGCTATTTACTTCCCGTACAACCTTGACTGGCGTGGCCGGGTCTATGCGATCCCTTCATTCAATCCCCAAGGGAACGACATGACCAAAGGGCTCTTGATGGCTTCCATCGCTGAGCCTGTAGGAAAGGAAGGCATTGAGTGGCTGATGATCCACGGCGCTAACTGCGCAGGGGTCGATAAGGTCGCTTTTGATCAACGTAAACAATGGGTGAACGATAATGAGCAACTTATTCTTGGCTGTGCCGCTGATCCACTTAGTAACACCGAGTGGTCCTCAATGGATTCCCCGTTCTGCTTCCTCGCGTTCTGCTTTGAGTGGGCTGGTGTTAAAGCTGAAGGCCCTAACTGGTGCAGCGCCTTACCCATTGCTTTTGACGGTAGCTGCTCTGGGATTCAACACTTCAGCGCAATGCTCCGTGATGAACGTGGTGGTCGTGCAGTAAACCTGTTGCCTTCGGATACCGTGCAGGACATCTATCGGCTTGTGTCTGATGGTGTGAATGTTGAGGTCCGTAAAGACCTGATTGAAGGCACTGAAGACAGCACAGCGGTGATGACCAACAAGAAGACCGGAGAGATTACCGAGCGCCGCGTATTGGGCACAAAGACCCTGGCCGCTGGCTGGCTTGGTCACGGTATCACTCGTAAGGAAACCAAGCGTTCCGTTATGACCCTTGCTTACGGCTCAAAGACCTTCGGGTTCACCGATCAGGTACGCGAGGACATCATTCAGCCCTCTATTGATGATGGCGAAGGTTCCCAGTGGTTCCCTGATGCACAGCAGTGTGCCCGGTACATGGCTGGTCATATCTGGGACGCTGTAGGCCAGGAGGTTGTTGCAGCCGTTGAGGCCATGTTGTGGCTTCAGAAGGCTGCAAAGCTCCTGGCAACCGAAGTGACCGCGACCAAGCGGACCAAGAAGAACCCTGAGCCTGAAGTCCTCAAGCCGTGCATGCCTGTTTACTGGGTGACACCTGACGGATTCCCTGTGTGGCAAGAGTACATGAAGCCTATTCAGCGCCGTGTGGACCTGATGTTCCTCGGAACGGTTCGCCTACAGGCCACTATCAACGTCCGGGACTCCAACAACATCGACGGGGCCAAGCAGGAATCAGGTATCTCCCCGAACTTCGTACACAGTCAGGACGGGTCTCACCTACGCAAGACGGTCGTTAAGGCGTCTGAGTGCTACGGCGTGGAGTTCTTCGCGCTGATCCATGACAGCTTTGGGACCATCCCAGCGAAGGCCGGGGCGATGTTCAAGGCTGTACGCGAAACGATGGTTGAGACGTACACAGAGAACGATGTCTTGGAGGACTTCCGGGACCAGTTCATGGAGCAACTGCACGAGAGCCAGCTTGAGAAGATGCCACCAATTCCCGAGAAGGGGACTTTAGATATCTCGAAGATCCTTGAGAGTCAATTTGCGTTCGCTTAATCCCACCAGATTTAAAAACCCTCACTAACAGCACAACCAAGCCTCAACGGTACTTAACGGTCCTTTGAGGCTTTTCTTTGTCTGTGTGTGTGCCATTTAAAAACCCTCACTAATAGCACAACCAAACTTCCCAACATTTTAGGAGTTCTTTCCGCTATGCAATCCACTCAAGCAGTTCAACGTAACGCCCAAACTTCCAAGCGCCGCACCGACGACGAAATGGAAGCTGTGCGGACCCGTCGCGGCAAGTTGAACAAAGTGCAGCGCCAAGCTAAGCGTGACATCTGGCAGGAGGCTGAATAAATGAGCAAGGTCCAGCCCGTAATCATTGAGACCAGTCCGCACCGTCCGGTTAACTTCAACTTGAAAGCTGTCACTAAGGTTCTCGAAGAATCCTATTCGATTGCTGACGTGAAAGAAGATGGGGTCCGTTTGAATCTGTGTGTAATTCCCGATGTTACGGGCCTATGGTTCACCGAATGGCTATCCCGTGAGGGTAAGCAGTTTCCCGCATTTAGGGCGCCTAACTATGCGCAGCCTCTGGACGCCGATGACCGTTGGCCTGACTTCTTTAAGGCCGACGAAGCGCTGTTTCCTGAAGGCTTCATGTTGGACGCTGAGCTACGCATAGACGACTTGCCCTGTAAGGACATCGCCGGGACTTTGCGCCGTCACCAAGCTATCGACCTGAGCCGCTTGAAGGTGATCGTGTTCGGGATCGTTCCGATGCCTGCTGTTCGTTCTGGTGAACCCTATGACGTGACCCACAGTGTCATGAAGTACCACGTTGAGTACCAAGTGAAGTTGCTTCAAGAGCGCTTCCCTGAGATTGCGTGGTCGGTCGTTGAGTCCCTGGACTGCTTCAGCATGGAAGAGGTCGATACGTTCTATGAGGCCGTCCGTGAGCGGAAGTTAGAAGGCGTTGTACTTAAAGACCCTAACGGTATCTGGAAGCGCTCTAAGCAGTCCGGTATGTGGAAGATGGTTCCTGATGACAACGAAGACGGCAAGGTTGTTGGTCTCGTTTGGGGCACTCCTGGGCGGGCTAATGAGGGCAAGGTCATTGGCTTCGAGGTTCTCCTTGAGTCCGGCCATGTAGTGAATGCCTGCAAAATCAGTAAGGCACTTATGGAAGAGTTCACCAACGCCGTTGTAAAGGCCAACCAAGACCTCGAAGAAGGAATAGACGGCATCAATTGGAAGGAGGCCATCAAGTATGACGGTTGCCGGGATAACCTCGCTAACCCATACCTCAGCCACACAGTCCGCGTCACGTTCATGGAGCGCTACCCGGACGGGTCTTTGCGCCATCCATCTTTTGATTCTTTCCGTGGCATCTCTGAGCCAACTATTAAGGAGTAATCAATGAAGTCAGCTCTTATTGTTTTCGGCGCGGTCGCTGTGATCGGCCTTGCAGTTTGGTACGAAGTAACCCTTTGGCAGGAGTGCCGTGCGGATCACTCGTGGTTCTATTGTCTTCGCGTTCTCTCTCATTAATGAGTAATCCAATGGACGAACACGAGAGGATGTGCCGTGAACATCTTGTGTCTTTGCAGCGTGAGTACATGGAGCGGGCTAAGCCCTGGGTAGACCAGTTAGTTCAAATAGAAAGCATGAGACCTGTCCGTTACCTGCTCACCCCTGAGCAAGCTGCTGCATTGGGCATTTACCCGAAATTCTAACAATTCTCTAAACCAAATTTAATGGAGGACTTCTATGTCTCGCTCCACGCCTGCGTTCGCCTATCGTTTGGCTCAGTCAGCAAATGATCGTGCATATAACGCTGCACTTTTTACTTCTCAGCGCTCCCAACGCCATACATCGACACCGAAGCCTAAAGAGGCTCTGTGGGTTCGCATAAAGAATCGTCTGTTGGACATCTGGCAGAAAGTAAAGGAGTACGTGAATGACTGACCTCCTGTGTCTTAACAGTATTCGAGGGAAGTCCGGTAAGGATACTTTGATTAGTCTGTTGGAATCTGAGGGCCGCAAAGTTTTTCGTGTGGCTTTTGCTGATGTCCTTAAACGAATGTGCGCCGAAGAACTGGCCGGTCGCCGTAAAGGGCTGGCGGTCATGTTTGAACGTGACATGCACAGTTCTGCTAAGGACAAGCCGTGCCCAAGTATGGCCATCGAGGAGCTGGAGCGTTCCGCTTATACGGATTTCCTGAAGTCCCGTATGGAGAGTCGTGAAGACTTTCAAAAGCCTCGCTCTTTACGCTGGCACTTACAGACCTTCGGGACTCAATACCACCGTGAGTTCCTCGGTAAGCCTAACGTCTGGTTTGACTTGGGCATGATCGAAGTTCGCAAGGCACTCGAAGTCGGTACTTACGACCATGTTGTGGTTACTGACATGCGAATGATCAACGAATACGAAGGGCTGCTTTATGCGCCTTCCGTTAAGACAATCCGAATAGTCCGCGATTGGTTCATTCCAGGCGTAGACGATCAGCCTTATCACATCTCCGACATTGCACTAATGGCCCATCCCTTCGACGCCCTTGTGGTGAATCGACTGGGTGAGCCGTGGGCGATGTTGGATCAACTCAAAGAACAAGGAGTAATCAAATAGTGGAACTTGCACATAAGACCTTTAAGGCCACAGTGGAAATTGACGATCACACCGACGAAGTAACGATCTACGCGGTAAGCATGGACGCCGCATGGGAAAGCGCTGAGGCCCGTTTCAGTAACGCCGCCCGTGTGACCCGTATACGCCCTTTGATGGCGCCGAACGTGGACCGCTTTGGGGTGACGCTGTGAATCGCGCCCAAGGCAATGGTCGGGCAAAGCCTGACGGCTTCCTGCACCTGAACAACTTCAGCCATGTCCGACAGTCTGGGCTGGCCGGTGTTCTCTATGAGCGCCTAATGACCGTAAAGCAACAGGAGCTGGTCGAACTGACGTTGTTGGAGCTTGCAGCTACTCAAGCAGCCACAACGGAAAGCTACGCGCACTTCAAACACGAAGTGTGGCGGTTCAAAAAGTCGTTCCTAAAGGACCACTTTGTTCATGTCGTTTACTCAGTGTTCCGCTCTGTGCGCAAGTCGCCAGCTCAGGAAATCTCTATGGCTATCAGCCGTGAAGAACTCCAAAGCGAATCCCGCAAGGTTATCCAACCAAGCTTTCGCTGATTCAAACCCACCTACTTAAAGCACAGCTAAACAACTTGAGACCCTTAAAGGTCCCGAGCGAATCCCTGTGCTTGTAATTCAGACACCTCAATAAGGAGACCCATAACTATGGCAGGTCCACGTAAAGTAGTTTTCACCACCCCCAAAGGCCTCGCAGAACCGTACTGCTCCCTTCAGAAACCGGACTACGGTAATCCTGAAAAGGGCTTCGGTAATCCACGGGGTCTCTGGAAGGTTGACCACACAGTTCCTTCCCGTGACGCTCAGTCCCTCATCGACACGATCGTTCAGGCGCATGAAGCCAACTACAAGAAGCTCCTGGCTGAACACGAAAAGAACCCACCAGTAGTTCCACGCGGTAAGAAGCCTCTGGTGCCGTATGAGGGTGATATGCCGTTCATGGATAACGGTGACGGCACTGTGACCTTCAAGATCAAGGGTTACGCCTCGTACATCGACAAGAACACCCAGGAGAACAAAGCGATTCCTCTGAAGGTGGTCGATTCCAAAGGCAAACGTATTGACAACGTTCCGGCCATCGCTGGTGGCTCTGAGTTGAAGGTTAAGTTCACTCTGTTTCCGTATGGCTGGACTGCTGTGGCGGGTGCTTCCGTAAAGCTGCAAATCGACAGTGTGATGCTGCTGAACCTGAAAGAGTTCGATGGTGGTAACGACTGGGCTGATGATGTGGAAGAGGGCGGTTACTCCGCTGATGACTCCAGTGAATGGGAACAAGGTGAGGACGTAGACACCCGTAATCACACCACGGAAGAAATCCCTGATGCTGATGACGGCGGCGACTTCTAAGAGTGGCCGCATTCGGTCGCTATACCGGACCCCGAAGAACTCAAAGTTCCTTTCGGTCGGGCCTGGAAGAGAAGAACAGCGAACTGATGGACAAGCACGGTATCCCTTACACCTTTGAACAGCATTGGATTCACTACACGATCCCTGCACGAATCGCTAAGTATCTCCCGGACTTCATCCTGGGGAACGGAATCATCATTGAGTGCAAAGGTATCTGGGAAGTTGAAGACCGCAAGAAGCACTTGCTGTTGCGTGAACAATATCCCCAGCTTGATATCAGATTGGTCTTCTCATCGAGCAAGGCGAAGCTCTATAAGGGCTCACCTACGACCTACGGGGCGTGGTGTGAGAAACACAATATTCAATTCGCAGACAAGTTAGTTCCACTGGCTTGGATGAAGGAGAAGAAGAAACAGATTCCTGATGGGATTCTGAAAGAGAAAGGAGCGTAATTAATGGCTCGTGTTCAATTCAATAAGCGGTCAGTAACACGGCTGCTGGTTATTCACTGTGCAGCTACAAGACCCTCTATGGATATTGGTCTGCGTGAAATCCGGCAATGGCATGTCCAACAAGGCTGGCTCGATGTTGGCTATCACTACATCATCCGTCGAGATGGCACAGTAGAAGTAGGCCGTCCTCATGATGCTGTAGGGTCCCACGTTAAGGGACACAACTCTGAATCCGTAGGCGTCTGCCTTGTGGGTGGTGTTGACGACAACTTGAAGCCTCAAGACAACTTCACGGACGCTCAATGGAAAGCCCTGGACCTGCTGGTCTGGGAAACCATTGTTCCTCTGTATCCCGGTGTGACTCTTAAAGGCCATCGTGACCTTGATCCAGGCAAAGCGTGCCCATCTTTCGATGTCGCCGCCTGGGCATATAAGAGAACCCCAGCGTAAACCAATCACCTCTGTAAGGCGGGCCTACGGGTTCGCTTTAACAGCAATTTCACCTCTTAACTTAGGAGGATTCTCTATGTCTGTTAATCGGGCAACTATGCAAGGTGCATTCGACCTATGTGAACTGTTCCAGATGGGAGGCGTCCCCAGCATTATTGCAGGCGGTGCAGCTCGCGACATTTACTTTGGGGTAACTCCTAAAGATATCGACGTGATCATCTGCGGAATCTCAATGGAGACAGCTTCCGAGATTCTTGCCTGGGCCGGTATCGCTTCGACCCCTTTTCACATCTACAACGGCGCTGCAAGTGACCGCCTCGTGGGTGGCTTTAAGTTGGTCGGAACGGATATCGACGTGTGTCTGTACGACTGCACTGACGTAAGCGAAGCAATTGACGCTTTCGACTTCAACCTGAACCAATTCGTTATCTCGGGGATTCATCACGGGATCGACGGGGCACATGTGCGATTCGTGGGGGACATCCATTGGTCAACCTTGGCCGCTGTCCGCAAAGACTTCACACCAGCTCGCCACGACAAGATGCAAGACAAGTGGCGGGACCTTAGCTGGCGACGAGCCACCGGGGAAACCGTGGAGGTTCCTGTAGGCGGTCCTGATGGATCGTTCTGAGGATTTACCGGAAAGCGAACTGCTCTACAAAGGCCCCTGCACGAACTCCGATGAATGTGCATCCAGCGATGGCATGGCGACTTACTCAGACGGCCACACCTTTTGCTTTGTGTGCAATCACCACACCCATGGGGATGGCTCAGAGGGACACAGCACCCGACCGAACACCAAGCGCGCAGATGGCACCATGTCGATGGTTGACCACCAAGGCCGCTATCAGGATTTGCCCAAGCGTGGCCTTCAACAAGCCATCTGCAAGCAGTACGGATACTGGGTAGGCAAGACGCATGGTGGAAAGGGCATTCAGGTTGCTGACTACCGCGACGAACATGGGAACTTGGTCGGCCAGAAAATACGAGACGCTGATAAGAACTTTTCGTCTACCGGCAAGCATGGTGCGGACTGCCTCTTCGGCAAGCATCTGTGGTCGGGTGGCAAGAAGATCATCATCACGGAAGGTGAAATTGACTGCCTGACAGTGGCCCAGTTGCAAGGCGGGAAGTATCCCGTTGTGTCGCTGCCTACAGGTGCTCCGAGTGCTCGTAAAGCCTGTGCGAAGAACTACGAATACCTCGACACCTTCGATGAAATCATCCTCATGTTTGACATGGATGACGTGGGCCGAGCTGCTGCTATGGACGCCGCTGAGGTTCTACCCGCTGGCAAGGTGAAGATCGCTGTACTCCCCCTGAAAGACCCCAACGATTGCGTGATGAACGGCCAATCGAAGGCCGTGATGGATGCAATGTGGAACGCCGCTCCCTTCATTCCTGACGGTGTGGTCTCTGCGAAGTCCCTGAAGTCCCGCATCAAGAACAAGCAAGACATCCCTCGGATTCCCTTGGCGGGTCCTGTTGAGCTGCGCCGTATGACCAAGGATGCACGGGCCGGTGAGCTGCTTATGGTGACTTCCGGGTCAGGTATGGGTAAGTCCACCTTCGTGCGTCAGAACGTCTACAACTGGTTCCAACAGCACGGCCTGGAAGTTGGCGTAGCGATGCTTGAAGAGTCCGTAGAGGAAACCGTAGAGGACCTTGTGGGCTTGCACTTGCGCCGTCGCTATCGACAGAACCCTGACGGTACGACTGAGGAAGAGTTTGACGCTGCCTTTGACGCCATCTTTGAGACGGACAAGCTGTTTCTCTATGACTCCTTTGCGGAATCCGTAGAAGACCGTTTGATGTCGAAGCTTCACTTCATGGTGAAGGGGCAGGGCTGCAAGGTGATCGTGCTTGACCACATCTCTATCGTGGTTTCAGGCATGGATGACAACGGTGATGAGCGTAAGACCATCGACCGCCTCATGACCAAGCTGAAGACCTTCGCCAAGACCAACGACATCCTCATGGTCGTTATCTGCCACCTCAAGAACCCCGACAAGGGCCAAGCCCACGAAGAAGGCCGAAAGGTTTCCATCACGGACCTTCGGGGGTCGGGCTCTCTACGCCAACTGAGCGACACCATCATTGCCATGGAGCGTAACCAGCAAGGGGACAACCCGAACGTGGTCACGATCAGGGTCTTGAAGTGCCGCTTTACGGGCGACACAGGGATCGCTGGATACCTGATCTACAACAAGAAAACCGGGTGGCTCGATGAGACCCCGGATGGCTGGACGCCTACAGGTACTGACGCCGATTTTAAGGACGATGTACCGAGCAAGGACCCCGATTTTTAACCTGACTCAAGGAGAACCAAATGACCCTTATCAAACTGTACAAGTTCGCACTGAAGCAACTGGTTGCTGCAATGACCAAAGCCGCCAAGGCAAAGAAAGCTCAAGCCGACTTCCTCGTGAAGGCCAGCGTGAAAGCGGCTGAAGAGGCTCTTGAAGCTGCGCAAGAAAGCAAGAAGCTGACTGAAGAAGCCCGCAAGGTTTCCGCGCTGATCTAAGCGTGACTCAAGGGTCTCCGTTCTGAGGACCCTTCGTTCAACCTTAATTCAACTCAACAACCCATCACCAATTAATCATTTGGAGGTATCCCCGTGGACAACAAACAAGTGCGCGCTCATCTGCGTAAAGGCGAACTCGCTGTGCAACTGCTGGAAGGTATGGGCTTTCGTTATACCGATGCGAAGGCCTACGCGGTGCCTAAGTGGTCCGCGCCGGATACCTTCGTGAACATGGAAGAAGCCCGCAAGGAGATGCAAGCGGTCCTCGACAAGTTCAAACCTAAAGAGGTCGTTAAGCTACCGCCTCTTCACAATACGCGCACTTGTCCGGTCGATGTAGGGGCAGACTTCACAATCATTCAGATTCCGCCAGGACACTATCTGCGGAACATCTGTTACCGGCCCAGCCTTGGGGATTCCTTCAAAGTTACCCGCACTGAATACATTGACCGTTATAGCAGTGTGTCTGCGAGGCTTAACGGTTTTATAGGCTGGGCCATCCACTTCGAGTTCAAGGAGACTCAGAGTTCGCAATCCCTGTGGCTTCCTCTGAGTCATATCAAGGTGAAGCGCGATGCTCACTTCTGATATTGAAACGGACGGACTCCTTGAGAACGTCAGCAAGTTTCACTGTGGGGTCAGCAAGGATTATTTCACCGGGGAGGTCTTCGAGTTCGGCCCTAACCAACTCAAGGAATACATCGCACAGCTCGAAGCTGAAGCGGCCAAGCCGGATGGCCTCGTAGTCTTCCATAACGGGATCAAGTACGACATCCCGGTTCTCGACAAGCTGAAGCGTCAGTACTTCGGCAAGCGCCTCAACATCCCCCGTAAGAAGGTCATGGACACCCTTGTCCTCTCCCGACTGATCCACTCGAACCTTCGAGACACAGACGGCGGGCTTCTGCGCACAGGGAAACTCCCAGGTAAACGCTTTGGGTCCCACGCACTGGAAGCTTGGGGCTATCGACTGGGTGAGATGAAGGGCGAGTACACGACTGACTTTAAGGCTCAATGCCTTGCGGACGGTACGACCTACGTGAAGGGCGCTGAATGGCTCAACTGGTCACAGGCCATGCAGGACTACTGCGTCCAAGACGTTGTGGTAACGACCAAGCTTGTTACCAAGCTGATGTCCGACCCGTACTACTTCCCGTCTGGGCTTGCCCCTAATGGTGAGCATTGGATGCAGTCCATCCGTGCGGTTCACCTTGAGCACGACACAGCGTGGTCGCTGGCCCAGATGGAGCGTAATGGCTTCCCGTTCGACGCTGACGCTGCTGAAAGGCTCTACGCGGACCTTGCAGGCCAACGCTCTGACCTCTTGGTGAAGCTCATCAAGACCTTTGGTTCTTGGTATCAACCCAAGGGCGGCACTGAACTGTTCGTTAACCCCAAGACCGGGAAGCCCATTGAGAAGTGGTCTGACGGCCGCCCCATGCCACGGGTCAAGTATCCGAAGGTTGGCGGTGTGTGGCTCAAGGGCGGCAAAAAGCGGGACTCTCGGGAAACCTTTGAGGGTGCCCCGTATACGCCTGTCGAGTTCATAACGTTCAACCCTGCGTCTGGTCAGCACCTCATTAGGGTCCTGAAGATTGCCGGGTGGGAACCCACTGAGTTCACAGAGAAGGGCGCCCCAAAGGTCGACGACGAGACCCTTGAAGGGGTCCATGTGGAAGACCCTGACGCTCAAGCCTGCATCGCCCTGGTGCGTGACTACCTGATGATCCAAAAGAGAATCGGGATGCTGGCTGAGGGGGATAACGCATGGATGCGACTGGTCCAGGCGGACGGCTCAATGCATGGTTCGATCAACCCTAATGGGGCTGTCACCGGACGTGCAACCCACAGCTATCCGAACATGGGCCAAGTGCCCAGCGCCAAGAGTCCTTATGGTCCTGAGTGTCGTGCTTTGTTTGGTGCTGTCTTCGCTCGGAAGCGCGTTAAGGGCTGGGAGAACTGCGTGCAGGTTGGCGTGGATGCTTCCGGTCTTGAGCTGCGTTGCCTGGGCCACTTCGGCGCCAAGTTTGACGAAGGTGCGTATGCCGATCAGGTCCTTAACGGTGATGTGCATTGGGCTAACGGTGTGGCTGCTGGCATCTGTCAGGCGGCTGTCCGGGACAAGTCGAATCACGACCACGACCGATGGCGCGATATGGCGAAGACGTTCATCTATGCGTTTCTGTATGGAGCGGGCGACGCCAAGATTGGGTCCATCGTGGGTGGTGGTGCGAAGCGTGGCAAGGAGCTGAAGAAAGCCTTCTTGGAAGGTACGCCGGTAATCAAGGCCCTTCGGGAAGCCCTCGAAGAATCCCTCATCTCATCCCAGAAGTGGAACCAAGCGCTCAAGAAGTTCGACATCAAATGGAAACGCCGTTGGATCAAGGGCCTGGATGGCCGAAAGATTCACGTTCGCTCACCTCACAGCGCCCTCAACACGCTCCTTCAGTCAGCCGGTGCGCTCATCTGCAAGGCGTGGGTAGTGGAAACCGAAAGACTCCTTATGGAAGACCACGGGTTCATCCACGGATGGGACGGCGACTTCTGCTTCATGGCATGGGTCCACGACGAATTACAGATTGCTGCACGTACCCAAGAGATTGGGGAGGTCTGTGTGGCCGCTGCACAAAAAGCCATTCGCAATGTAGGCGAGTCCTTTGGTTTCCGCTGTGTCCTCGATACAGAAGGAAAGATCGGGCCGACTTGGCGCGAATGTCACTAATCATTATTTAAGGAGGCCCTATGGCTATCACTTTGAATCTGAAACACACCTTTACGACTCGCGTGGTTTACAGCACCGAGTTGATCACCGAGTCGCGCGCTCTGATAGCTTCCCAATATGGAGAAGCCCAAAAGAAACTTGAACAACAAGGTATTACCAACCGTGCCCGCCTGAACGCGGTAAATGTAATCCGCCTTGCCGAAGTGGCCCTGAGTAAGTCCGACGAAGACATGATCCTGTTTACCACCGCCGAGTCTTTCAAAAAAGGTCTCCAATCGGAACTTTCCAGTTCCCTTGCTGAACTTCAAGTGGTCCGCATGAGCCCGGTGCAGACCCAAGTGGTGTCCTGATGGGTGAGTACATTCGGATGCTCTACGCCATCAAAAAGGAAGCCCGCACGTTTCAATCTGACTTCTACCGAAAGAACGCGCATGGAGTCTCTGAGGCTGCTTCACGAGGCCACATATCGTGCGTGTCGGTCGATGGGCGAAACATGGGCGTCTGGTCGCTAACCACAGCGGGCCAGTTGTTCTTACAGAAACATGGAGGTGCAAAATGAACGTATGGCGTTTTAACTGTGAGTGGGACATTGGTTGTAATGATGGCCTATGGGCAACTGAACAACTCTTGCTGCGTGACGTAGCGGAGTGTCTGGAATCCTGTGGTATTGAGGAACCAATTGATGAGCTTGTTAGTGCAGGGCTTTTGCACGTCGAGTCTGAGTCGGTGATTCATGAGTAGCGCGGCCCGTATCGGCGTGGCCCTGGACATGGACTTCCTGATTTTCTCAGCGATGTCCGCAAGTGAATCCGAGATGGATTGGGGGAATGACATTTGGACTCTTGAGTGTGACCACGCGAAAGCACGGGGCATCCTCGGCGGGACCATTAAGACGATCCTAAAGGACATCGAAACGGACATCCGTAAGAAGAATAAGAAGCCCTTCGAGCTGGTGCCGCTGTGCATCATCTCAGGCGACAACAACTTCCGTAAGGAGGTCTTGCCAACCTACAAAGCGAACCGTAAAGGCAAGCGCAAACCGATAGGCTACCCAGACTTCGTTGAGGCCTGTATGCAGCATTACGGCTCTAACGCATTCCGCTGGGATGGCGTTGAGGGTGATGATGTCTGTGGGATCTTGATGACCCGCCCAGAACTCGCTGACTGTGTCGCTGTGGTCTCTGCAAGCTGCGACAAGGACTTCAATACTGTCCCTGGCATGTTCATGTGGCTGACCCCCGGCAAAATGGTACGCAACACCGTAGAGACCGCTGACCGCTATCACATGTACCAGACCCTAATAGGCGATGTTACGGATGGCTACTCAGGGATTCCCGGTGTTGGTCCAGTGGTTGCCGAGGCGTTCCTTGATGATCCTCAGTATTTCTATGAGGCCACGAAGGTCATGAAGTCCGGTCCTAACAAGGGCCAAGAGGTTTCCTATTGGGCGTCGTGCAGTCCTGATGAGGCCTGTGAGCGCGCCTTGTACCCTGCGAGCTTCCTGAACCCTACCCTGTGGCAATGCATGGTCTCACTGGCTGCCTCTAAGGGCATGACCGGAGCTGAACTATTGCAGCAAGCCCAAGTTGCTCGAATCCTACGTTGGTCTGATTGGGACCACGAGAACAAGAAGCCGATCTTGTGGAAACCATAGTGGGCATCTGCTCCGTGATTACCTTGGGGCTTCTTGTTGGCGTTCTGATAGGCGACCTACTGCTACCGAAGTAAAACCCCTCACTAATACCATAGGAGACTTAAAGTTAACTGTCTTCTTTAAGGCATCTTTTCGTCTCCCCAATAAGGAGGTGTGATTCTTGTGTTAAACGATATTCAAGCGGTAATTAGTGATCCTGAAAACATCCCTGATATCCCCAACGCTTCCGCTCAATACCTCAATGTCCGCTGCAATGCTTCTTATCTGATTCGCACGGGTGCCCTGGACGATCTTCGTAAAGCTGGCTACTCGGAGCAATACATTCTTGGTTTCATTGACGGCCTTAATTCCGTTACTGAGTTAATCGAGCTGATGCAGGAGCAGCGGAATACTCCAACCGAAGAAGAAGACTGATAGGAGGTTCTCTATGTGCTTTTCCTCTAAAGCCAAACAACCAAAGGTCGACCCGTCAACTATTGCTGCACCAGCTCCCGTAATGGAAGAGCCACCAAAAGGTGTCGAGTTTGGTGATGGTAGTGATGGCGATAAGTCCGAAACAACTGACGGTATCAAAGACCTGAAAGTCAAGAAAGAAGGCCAAGGCGAAGGTACTCCATCGGCTGCGGTTTCAACTGATACCGGCCTTGCCAAAAAGAAAACTTCAAACGCCTCAGTTAAGAGAGCCCTTAAACGATAGATAAACAAGGAGGAACTTATGGGTTTTTTCAAGAAAGTATTCAAGAAAGCAACAGGTGGTCTCATCGGGGGTAGTGACAAACCTAAAGCCGCCCCGGTAGCTGCTGCTGTTGAGCCACCGGCTCCTGCTGCTGCACAAGTGGAGGCCCCTAAAGAGGACAAGCAGGCCGACGAAGACGGCGATAGCGAATCAGCAAAACGAGCCGCCAAGGCCAAGGGTAAACGATCCCTTTCCGTATCTCGCAGCCAGGGGACCGGCCTTAACATCTAATAGGAGGTCTCTATGGCCTCTACGGCTCGTACAGGGCTTGGTGAGGAATCGGCCAAGGCAGTCTATGACCGCTTGAAGAATGACCGTGTTCCTTACGAGACCCGCGCTGAAAACTGCGCAAAAGTAACAATCCCTTCGCTGTTCCCCAAGACCTCTGATAACGCCTCTACCGACTACACGACTCCGTGGCAAGCCGTGGGGGCTCGTGGTCTTAACAACCTGTCCGCCAAGGTAATGCTCGCTCTGTTCCCACTGCAAAGCTGGATGAAGCTGAAGGTGTCCGAGTGGCAAGCCAAGCAATTGGTCACTGACCCCGAGCAACTGGCAATCGTGGATCAGGGTTTGGGCATGGTTGAGCGAATCATGATGTCCTTCATGGAAGCCAACAGCTACCGCGTGACGCTCTTCGAGCTGATCCGACAGTTGGCCCTTGCAGGTAATGGGTGTCTTCACTTGCCCCAACCGGATGCAAGCGCAACGGGCTACAACCCGATGAAGCTGTACCCCCTCAGTTCATACGTGGTTCAGCGAGATTCCTTTGGGAACGTCTTGCAGATCGTCACGTTGGACAAGGTGGCATACGCCGCGCTTCCTGAAGATGTCCGTAACTCCCTCTCGGATTCGGGTGACAAAAAGCCTGACGAAGAAGTGGAGGTCTACACCCACGTTTACCTTGACGATGAGTCTGGGGACTTCTTGAGCTATCAGGAAGTGGACGGTGAGGAAATAGACGGCACTGACGGGCAATACCCGCCTGATGCTGTTCCATGGATCGCTGTGAGATGGACGAAGCGGGACGGTGAGAACTATGGCCGGTCCCACTGTGAGGAATACCTGGGCGACTTAACGTCCCTGGAGAACCTTCATGAATCCATGATCAAGTTTTCAATGATCGCCTCGAAGATCGTTGGCTTGGTGGACCCCAACGGGATGACCCAAGTACGGCGCTTGACCAAGGCACAGACAGGCGACTTCGTAGCAGGCCGAAAGAAGGACATCGAGTTCTTGCAGCTCGAAAAGACTGCTGACTTCACGGTAGCTAAGTCTGTGGCTGATGCCATTGAGTCTCGTCTTGCCTACGTCTTCATGCTGAACTCTGCCGTGCAGCGGTCGGGTGAGCGGGTGACTGCTGAAGAGATTCGGTATGTGGCAAGCGAACTTGAGGACACTCTTGGCGGGGTCTATTCGATCCTCTCTCAGGAGCTACAACTTCCCCTGGTGCGCATCCTGTTGAACCAGCTTCAGGCTACCTCTCAGATTCCAGACATGCCCAAGGAAGCCGTAGAGCCTACTGTAAGCACCGGCTTGGAAGCCCTGGGCCGTGGTCAGGACCTCGACAAGCTGACTCAGTTCTTCAATGGGCTCCAGGCAATTGCCCCACTGATGCAAGACCCTGACCTCAACATGAGCAACCTCAAGATTCGACTTGCCAACGCTATTGGTCTGGATACCGCTGGGCTTCTGCTCACGGATGCCGACAAGGCCAAGAAACAGGCAGAAGCAATGGTCGCTCAAGGTGGTCAAGCGGCTGCTCAAGGACTTGGTGCAGGCGTGGCCGCTCAGGCAACTGCAAGCCCCGAGAACATGCAGTCAGCCATGGAAACAGCTGGCGTTCAAGCAGGGCCGATCGCGGCCTGACAGAAACAACCCTATGCAGACACACAGAACCTTGGCGACTCGCTGAGAGGACTCTGCGTGTCTGCTCCTAATTCGATCTTAAAGGAGACTCTATGCGCCTCAACATGCTGGCTATGGCTATCGGCCACGTTTACCAATCCGCTGACGTCTATGCATCGTTCGGTGTGAACAGCGCTGTGATGTCGTCCAGTGACCCCGCTGAACACGCACAGAACATGCTGGCCCTGGATGTGGCAACCCGTGACGGTGATACCTCGATTGACCTTGTGGAGCCCTCTGAGGAACTGGAAGAGACCACTGAGGAAGAGGAATCAAGCGACGGTGACGAACCAGAAGCCTCAGAAGGTGATGAGGAAGAAGAGGGTGACTTTAAACCCTTGGGCGATCCTGACACTGAACTGACTGAGGCCTCTCAGCAGCTCGAAGACTACTCCACCGGGTTCGATGAGATGCGCGCCCAGGCCATCAAGGCCGGTCTCCCAACGGACGTAGCGGCCCGTATCGAAGACGAATATGAGGCTGATGGCAAGCTGTCTGACGACTCGTATGCCCAACTGGCTAAGGCTGGTTACTCGGCAGGCTTCGTTAACTCTTTCATGCAGGGTCAGGAAGCTGTCGCTGAGGCCTATGTTACGAAGATCGTGGCCTATGCGGGTGGCAAGGAACAGTTTGACCGCGTTGTGGCACACCTTAAAGCCAACTCTCCGAAGTCTATGGATTCGCTGTATGACGCTATTGAGCGGCGAGACCTGAACACCGTGCAGACAGTAATCAACCTGGGCATGGCGAGTCAGGCCAAGAAGTTTGGCAAGCAGCCAGAGCGGACTTTAAACCGCCGTAGTGCTGCGCCTGCTGGCCGAACTACTGCACCTCAAGTAGAGGGCTATACGTCTCAAAATGAGATGGTCAAGGCTATGAACGACCCACGCTATGGTCGTGACGCTAAGTACACCGACGAAGTTCGTAACAAGGTCTACAAGGCATCGTGGTAAGGCCCTAATTTAAAACCCCTCACTCTTACAGGAAAGATGCTTTCGGACATCCGTCTGAGGTCTTCCTGTGTCCCGGAGATAACTGCATAAGGAGAACTATTACATGGCAATTGCAAAAGGTGGTCAACAGATTGGTAAGAACCAAGGCAAGGGCAATACTGATGCTGACAAACTTGCTAACTTTCTGAAGGTTTTCGGTGGCGAAGTTCTGACTGCTTTCATGCGTCGTGCTGTGACCATGGATAAACATATGGTCCGTACCATTCAAAACGGCAAGTCTGCATCGTTCCCCGTAATGGGCCGCACTGCTGGTTACTACCTTGCAGCCGGTGAGAACCTGGATGACAAGCGTGGTGATATCAAGCACTCCGAGAAAGTAATCACCATTGACGGCCTGCTGGCTTCTGATGTTCTGATTTACGACATCGAAAACGCAATGAACCACTACGATGTCGGCGCTGAATACTCGGCCCAACTTGGCGAAGCCCTGGCTATTGCTGCTGACGGTGCTGTGCTGGCTGAAATGGCGAAGCTGTGCAACTTGCCAGCCGCTGCTAACGAGAACATTGCGGGCCTGGGCTCTGCGACAGTTCTGCCAATTGGCGCCAAGGCAGCTCTCGAAGCTGACGCTGAGGCATTGGGTAAAGCCATCTTGAAGGCCCTGACTGTTGCCCGTGCAAAGCTGACTCGCAACTATGTGCCTGCTCAAGATCGTAAGGTCTACACCAAGCCTGAGTACTACAGCGCCATCTTGGCCGCTCTGTTGCCGAACGCTGCTAACTTCTCGGCGCTGACTGATCCTGAAACCGGCAACATCAAGAACGTAATGGGCTTCGAGATTATCGAAGTACCCCACCTGACTGAAGGTGGCGCAGGCGATGACCGCGATGGCACCAACCGTAAACACGCATTCCCTGCGACCGCTGGTGGTGACGTTCAAGTGGCCCTGGATAACATCGTTGGCCTGTTCAACCACCGTTCGGCTGTGGGCACCGTGAAGCTGAAAGACATGGCTTTGGAACGTGCTCGTCGCCCTGAATTCCAAGCGGACCAGATCATTGGTCGCTACGCAATGGGTCACGGTGGTCTGCGTCCTGAAGCTGCGGGTGCGTTGGTTTTCACAGCGGCCTGACCTCAGTAACTGGCGTAACACTTAGCCAAGCGACCATGAGTCTCCAAATCGGAAACACTAAGTCGCTGACGGCTACTGTTGCGCCTGCTGAGGCCTCTAATACTTCCGTTACATGGGCGTCCAGCAACCCCGCTGTGGCAACTGTGAGTTCTGCGGGAGTTGTTAAGGCCGTTACACAAGGAACTGCAAGTGTCTCTTGCACAACTGTAGATGGTTCTTTCACCAAGAACTGTGCAGTTACTGTCCCTGCTCCATAAATCACCTAAAGCCCCTCATCCCGTTTTCCTAAAGGGTTCGAGGGGCTTTTTGTTTACAGTACTCAACATAAGGAGGGCCGTATGGCTAACGTTGATTCCTATATTGAGGCAGACGGGGAGCTATCAGCTGTAAATGACATGCTCGCATCAATTGGCGAGTCGCCTGTTAGTTCTCTTGAAGGAGACCCTAATGCTGATGTCGCTAACTGCCGCCGACTGCTCAATCAAGTTAACAGAGAGGTCCAGTCCAAAGGGTGGGCCTTTAACATCGAAGAGGATGCTTCTCTGGTCCCTGATAGCTTTTCGGGACTTATCAACTATCTGGGCGACTACCTGAAGATAACCACAGGCAACTATTCGAATCGTGGCGGCTTTCTATATGACCGCACACAGAAGACTGATGTGTTTACGGACCCTATTACCGTCTCCCTTGTTCGCCTTCGTGAGTACGACGAGATGCCTGAGTGCTTCCGCTCTTACATCGTTGCCAAGGCGTCCCGTCGATTCAATATTCGGTTCTTTGGTGCTGGTGAAATTGAAGGTTCCTTACAGGAACAAGAGGCCACTGCCTGGGCGGAATGCCAGGAATACGAACTCGATTACGGTAACTACAACATGCTTGATGGTGACGCATGGACTGGTGGCCGAATCTCCCGTTAATACAACAAGGAGGGTCCCATGGGTCTTGTTAGTCAATCAGTTAAGAATCTTAAAGGAGGCATCTCGCAACAACCGGACATCTTGAGGTTTAGCAACCAAGGAGAAGTTCAAATAAACGGATGGTCCTCTGAGACCGAAGGGTTACAGAAGCGCCCCCCTACAACCTTTGTGAAGCGCTTGGGTGCCGTTGGGATGTTCGGAGCGAAGCCGCTTATCCATCTCGTTAACCGGGATTCCATGGAGCAGTACTTCATGGTCTTCACAGGCCAAGGTGTGGAAGTGGTTGACCTCAAGGGGAATCGCTACACCGTTCGTGATTACAACGGATACGCCAACTGTGCGCACCCCCGGAATGATCTACGGCTTATCACTGTGGCTGACTACACGTTCGTGACGAACCGCAACAAGGTGAGCGCGATGAAGTCAACCTTGACGCACCCTGACTACGGTTCGATGACCCGGCGATGTGTGATCAACGTAAGGGGTGGTCAGTACGGACGGACTCTCAAGATACTCATCAACGACATCCAATTGGCGATCCTGAAGATGCCTGTGGGGGATTCCGTTGTGACCACACCACCCCAAGTGGAACAGACGGACGCCGGTTATATCGCTACTCAGATGGCCAAGCAGATCAACACTAACGGAGTCCCGCACGGCATCACTGCACAAGCAGGTCAAGGCTGGATCGTGGTGACAGCGGCAGGCAACAACATCAAGACGGTGAAGACTGAAGACGGCTACGCCAATCAGTTGCTCAATTCGTTCATCTACCAGATACAAACGTTCTCCAAGCTGCCCGCTCAGTGCATCGACGGATACCTTGTGGAAATCACAGGGGAAGCCTCACGCACCGGGGATAACTATTGGGTCCGCTATGACGCACCGGGGCAGGTCTGGAAGGAGACGGTACGCCCTGGGATCATTACAGGATTCGAACCGACCTCTATGCCCCACGCGTTGGTCAGGGCTGCTGATGGGCAGTTCGATTGGAAGCCACTGACGTGGCCTGACAGAACCTGTGGGGACGACTTAACGAACCCCATGCCCTCGTTTGTAGATGCGACCATTAACGACATTTTCTTCTTCAGGAACCGCTTAGGTTTCCTCTCGGGTGAAAACGTTGTGATGTCCAGGACCTCGAAGTATTTCAACTTCTTCCCGGCCTCTGTCAGCTCGCTTAGTGACGACGACCCTATTGACGTAGCTATCAGCCACAACCGGGTGAGCATCCTAAAGTACGCCGTACCGTTCTCCGAACAGTTGCTGTTGTGGTCCGATCAGGCCCAGTTCGTTCTGTCCTCTCAGGGGATCATGTCGACCAAGACGGCCCAGTTGGACCTAACCACAGAGTTCGATGTGAGCGATGGGGCACGGCCTTTTGGGATTGGGCGGGGTGTTTACTTCGCGGCACCGAGAGCAGCCTATACGAGCCTCAAGCGGTACTACGCGGTGCAGGATGTGAGCGACGTTAAGTCAGCAGAAGACATCTCTTCGCACGTTCCAAGCTATCTGCAAAACGTGGTCTATCACATCCACGGGTCAGGCACTGAGAACTTCGTTTCCGTCCTTTCGGATTCCGAAGAAAACAAGGTCTACATCTACAAGTTCCTCTACCTCAAGGAAGAGCTGGTACAGCAGTCGTGGTCACATTGGGAATTCGGTATTACCAACCGGGTCCTGGCGGCTGACTGTATTGGTTCGTATATGTACCTGCTGAATGAGCGCGCAGGTGTCGGTATGTGCCTGGAACGCATCGAGTTCACAGCAGACACCGTGGACTACATGCAGGAGCCTTATCGGGCCTACATGGACATGAAGAAGCTGATGACACCTACGCGGTACGACGAGGACCGGAATGAGACCTACGTGAGCCTGAGCGCCATCTATGGCGGTGTGCCTGATGCGTTATCAGTGTTCTACACGATGGACCCTCAAGGGGTCTTGGAGCGCCACATATCGACCAACTGGAACACTGACGACCGCATAAAGTTTGTTGGGAATCGCTTAGGCACGACCTTCATCATCGGCCATGAATACGGCTTCCAATACGAGTTCTCGAAGTTCCTCATCAAGCAGACAGCAGATGACGGATCGACCAACACCGAGGACATCGGGCGTCTTCAGCTTCGACGGGCGTGGGTGAACTACGACACTTCAGGTGCCTTTGAAATCAACGTGAATAACGGCTCTACAGAGTTTGTTTACATGATGGCCGGTGGGCGCCTGGGCACTGAAGCGGTCCTTGGTGGGCTCACGTTGGGCACTGGGCAATTCAAGTTCCCAGTCACAGGCAACGCCAAGGCTCAAAGCGTCACCCTTTCGTCCTATGCACCGGTCCCCCTGAACATCATTGGGTGTGGCTGGGAGGGCAACTATATGCGCCGCTCAAGTGGCGTTTAAGGAGAGAAATTAGGAGGCTCATAAATGTACAAAGTGAAAGCAACAGCGGCTGACCTTCTGGCTGCTGCCAACGATCTATCTCCCGGTGATCTTGCCGAGTTCCAAGCGTTGCACGGTAGTCAGCGATGTCCTGTCGCGGTCCTTACAGAAGCCCTTGATGATACGACGCATGCAATCAAGTGTGGCGCTCTCGTGCTGGCTGTAGGCGGGCATGGCAACGGCATAATTTGGTTCGTTACAACCAACGTTATTGGCATGCTGAGCCGGGCCGAGCGCTTCAGGTTCTATCGGATTCTAAAGGACCACTATCGCTCCCTTAAGGGTACTCAGAACTTTCAGTATTCAAACTGTGTGTCCACTGCAAACCACGCACACATCCGTCTCTTGGAGTCCCTGGGTGCGACGTTCGCTAAAGAGAACTCAATGAGCCCAGCCGGGTTTCAATTCAAACAATTCTGGCTATAGGAGGATCGCTGTATGTGTGACCCAACAGGCGGTATCGCTACCGTTGCCATTATTGGTGCGATGAGTGCCGCGATGAGTGCATCTGAAGGAGCCAAGGCTAAGGGCCAGATGACTGACAACGAGCGTAAGCAGCAGAACGAAATCGTCAAGCAGGCGAACTTCGCAGATAACGACGCGAAGCTGGCAACCACAGACAAGCATGATGAAGCCCAGCGTCAGCTCACTGAGGTGAACCTACAGGCTCTACGAAACCAAGGGACCATTAACGCCGCTATTGGTGAGTCGGGTCTTGCTGGCAACTCTATGGACCGCATCAAGAACTCTGTAGCCAACGATGCATCGGCCCAGAAGATGAACATCACTGACAACTACGAGCGTGACTATCAAGCCATCTTCGCGAATCGCGTGGGTTCCTCTGAGAACGCTAAGGCTGCTGTGCGCGGTGCAGGTGGCAAAAACTACAAGGTGAACAACATCGCGAACGCCCTGAATATCGTTTCGTCTGGCGGCAGTGCTTACATGTCTGCTGGTGGCAAGTTCGGTAAGGGCCCATCAACGACACCAGCGGGAGGTAAGACATCGTAATGGCAAAGAATGAAATTGCTCAATCACTGGGTCAATCCGCCCAAAGCACAGCAGGCCGTCAAGGTTTTCGTGCCGGGTCTGGTACTGGTTATCAGGCTGTACGAATCCGGCCTGAGACTACGGATACTTCCCTTGGGGATGCCATGCGGAACTTCGTAAAGGCAGGCGGTAGCGCCTTCGCTTCTTACGAGCAGAACCAGAAGTCTCAGGCAGATGAACGCTCAAACGAGATTATCCGCAAGCTCACCCCCGAGCAGCGCCGTCAGGCAATCGGGGAGGGGACTTTGCTTTATGCAGATGACCCGGACGCCATGCAGCAACTGCGCCTCAAGTCTGGACGCAACGCCGCCTATGAGGTGGACAATGAGGTTCAGACGGAAATCCAAAAGGGGTCGTTTCGATCCCGGCAGGAGCTGGATGAATGGCGGCAGACTCGCATGGAGCAGAAGGCCAAGAACTACGCTGAGATGGCGGGCATTGACTCCAATGACAGCATGTATCAGCAAGGTTTCAATGCGGACATCACCAAGCGTAACGCTGCTGTCTACGACCTGCACTCACAATACCTCTCGAAGAACCTTGAGACCCAAGCGGTCCTTGAGACTCAGGCAGACCTACAGCCGATGCTGGATGACCCAAAGATCTTGGGGAACCCTGCAAGCGCTGACCACTTCGCAGGCTACTTCAACAACAACTTGAAGACTGGAGTGTTCCCCAGTGACAGCCACGCAGTCCAGGCGCTTCAACGAGTGGCCTCAGCGGCTGTAGAGAAGGACGGCGGAACAACGCTGCTGGACAGTCTGGGGGACAAGACGCTCAACGTATACGGGGGCCAACGGAAGGTATCGGACTTGCTGGGCCCCGAGATGATGGACAACCTCAAAATGAAGGCTGCCACGTCGACGTACTCCCGGAACTCCAAACGAAACGAAGAGTTCGAGCTGGGACTGGCGAACGCTGTGCATCAAGTAGACCCCGCTGCTGGCTGGCAGGCGCTCAACAAGCTTGAACAGGGCAACGACTGGCTTCAAACCGGGGAGCAGATGACGCCACAGCGCCAGAAGCTGATCAATGCGAAAGCCCAGATGATTGCCAAGGTGTCCCAAGAGTCCCAGGCGGGTCTTGTGAAGTTGCAGCAAGCGGCCCAGGCGGATAACCGGCAGGCCGTTATTGAGGACGCGTACTCGCGCCGCATGAGCCAAGAGAACGTGGCGGTCTCTCCCAAGTTCCTACCAGTGAATGACAGCACGGGGGAGTTCAAAGAGAGCGACATGGCTACCTATGCGGCCAGCAAGCTCAATCAGATCAACTCGCTGTCGATCCCTGAAGAGAGTAAGTCAGCAATGAAAGCGTCTTTACTCCGCGCTGACTACGACAAGGGGCCGTTTCAAGAGAACTTCAAGACCCTCTTAACGGACGCCTCTCGGGAATGGCAGGGTGCTTTGCTCAACCCTGAGCCTACCGAAGACATGCCACGGCTGAAGGAGCTGCAAGCGGCCTACCAGCAAGACCCCTCGACCATCGCCCAGCTCTTCCCCGATCAGGCAGGGCTCCTTGAGAAGCTTCGGTATTCGGCGGAATCGGGGATTGGCCCACAGATTCTGATTGACGCCGAGAAGTCCAAAAAGGGGCTCAGTAAGGACGAATCGAAATTTAGGGATGAGCAGTGGTCTTCCGTCAAGAACGACAGCGGATACAAGGAACTGAAGTTCATCCCTGGACAATTCGAGAGCCAAGCCCGTCAGGTATTCGATGCGGTGACATTGCGGTCTGGTGATTCCAACGAAGCAGCAAGTGCCGTCTCGGAGTACCTGAAGAAAACCGCTGTGTCATTCACCGACGACAAGGGCACCTTCAGCTCTAACAGCTTCCACGGGATGGTCAGTAAACGGGACCTCATGACGGACGTAAACGATGTCACTTCATGGGAGACCGGCAAGTCGATCATCGACGAGACCATGCAGAACCTGCGTAAAGACGCCGACTGGGGTGCGGGTGGCCTAACCGTCACTGCAACCCAAGGCAACATCATCATCCAGTCCCTTACGGGGCGACGACTCCGACTCAGTAAGGATGCCCTCGGGAACCTTGCACGGGATCGTGCTGCACAGCAGAAACAAGCGGCCTTCGACAAGAACGTGAAGTCTGCGCAGAAAGATCAAGAGCTACACGACCGGTACATCCTCGGAGGTGCCCGCAAACAATGACCTGAATAAAGGAGACCTCTATGAGTAACGACTATGAATCTGTGAAGGCCAAGGGGACACCCTACGACGCTATGATTCGCCAAGAAGCGGACCGCAATGAAATCCCCTACGAGTTCATGCACAAGCTCATTTACAACGAGTCGAGCTTCAACACCACTGCCAAATCCCCCACAGGCCCCTTGGGTCTCGGGCAGTTCACAGAGCTGACCGGCAAGGCTTACGGGCTGATGACCCCTCAAGACCGCTTGGACCCACAGAAGGCAGTTCCCGCGATTGCCCGTCACCTCAAGGACCTCAAAGGCGCCTATCAAGGCGACTTACTGAAGGCCGCATTGGCATACAACCAAGGCCAGGGCCGTTTGGGTTCCCCTCAGTTGGCTGCGCTGGATCAAGGTGACTTCACCAAGATCAGTCCCGAGGGTCAGAACTACATGCGCAAGCTTTTGGATGTGTCCGGTGACTCGCCGTCCCGTCAATGGTTCGATGCTCAAGGGGTGACCGATCCCGGTATCAACCCAAAGGCCCGAGCCGTCAGCTTTGAGGATGCTACTCGGGGTGTGACGGCAGGCTCTAAGGTCCGTGTGGGTGAGGACCTCCCTCAGTTGGGCAACATGAATCTGGAAGGTGGCACAGCTCCTCAGACTCAACAGGACTTCATCACCCTTGAGAACCACATTGGGAAGCCCGAAAAGGGCACCTTCGAGGGGACAGGCGATGCCACAGCGGCCTCCCTGGCTACCTCCCCGATTGCCTCGTTGTTCCGGTACGCAACACAGGAAGACCATGACCCTCTGGACTGGGTGAACCCAAGCGACAACTCTCAGTGGACTGCTGACGATTACGACATGATCCGCAAGGAAGGCGTTGACCCTCAATACTTCAGCTTTGTGCAGGACTATGCCAAGGGCAAACGGGCAAACCTTCCGAACGCCATTGCGATGGCAAAGGAGAACATGGCGTATGAGCAGCGTATTGGGAACGCGGGGACAGGCGCTCAGATCGTCGGTGGCTTTGCGGGTGCGGGTCTGGACCCTTTGACCTACACGCCTATTCCAGGGGCAACTGGTGCCCGTCTCATCTCTCGGGTGGCTCAAGGTGCGATGTACTCGGGTGCCGCTGCGGTGGCCTCTGAGGGGCTGCGTGAAAACATCACGGGCATTGAGGGCCACTACGGGACCGCTCTTGTGGGTGGTGCTTTGTTTGGTGCGGGTGCCACAGCTCTGTTTGATAGAGCGCTGAGGCCAACACCCATCAATGCCCGTGCAGATATTCCAGACGCTGACCTTGAGTCGATCCTTGCGCGGCATGGTGAGTCCGGCTTACCAAATGAGCGCTTTGACCTACACCCTGATATGGAGCCTGACCTAAACGACTTCGCGGGTCCGAGCATTCGCTTGGAGGCCCGAGAGACAGCCCGTCAGTTGGGGCAGGAAGATCCTTCCCGTTTCCCATGGCTGGCCGGTGAGCAGCCTAAAGAAGCCTTTGGGGTGAACTACGTGGATCACCCAAGCGAGCCGGGGGCAGTGCGGCTACAAGACGGTTCTATTCTGTCAGCTAACAACCCGTTGAACCCCAAGACGCTTCAGGAGGCCGCTCAGTTCATGCCTGATGTCATTCCCGAGAGAGCCGCTATGGGGGCGCAGATGGCCGGCTTTACTGAGATTGGCTTGACGTTGCTGAGGGCCGAGAGTGATGAAGTGCGCGCCATTGGTGGGAACCTCTTCAGGTCTCCTACAGGGATGCAGTCGGGGTCTAACGGAAAGTTTGGGCCTGTCGCCTCAGACATCGTGGAGCGGGAGGCTGGCCGGGATCATATGACCATCAACAGGATGTCGGAACAGCTCGTGGAGGCCATCACGGACCCTCAGTACGCAATGACTGCTGGTGGCAGAAAGGCCTCTATGGGGACTGTGGACCGTCGCGTATCTGAGGCTATTGAAGACCCGACTGGTAAAAAGTGGTCACAGCTCAGTAAGAAAGAGCAGGAGTACGGGGAAACAGTACGGGGTCACTATGACCACAAGGCGGACATTGCGGAGTTCCCGCAACAGTTCGGCAATCCGAATGCTCGCTCTATTCTCCCCGAAACACGTCACGCCGGTTCCTATATTCCTAACGTTTATGACGCCGCTCTGAAAGCACTGCATGCACTTCGGTTTGGTGGTGTAGAGGGTTTACAGAAGGTGATTGCTAATAGCTGGTTGGTTTCATACAAGAGTCGGCCACACGTCAAGGCTCGGGTCGATAAGTTCCTCACCGATGCGGCGGCGCGAAGCGGTACGAAGCTCGAAGCGGGTCAACTGGAAGGGGCAGTCCAGAAGTACGCCAACGATAAAGCCTATGGTGTCGCACAGAGCGATGACCTTAATGCATCGAGCCTTCTGGTGGACTCACAGGGACTATCGTCAGCATCGGCTACGAACAACTTTCTTGAAGGGCGGCACTTGTTCGACTCTGATATGTCTATCACCTTGGCCGATGGTGCAACCTTTGCAGTGAACGACCTTCGTAGCTTTGACCTGATTCCTATCACCGCCAGCTACAACCGCCGTATGAATGGTGACGTTGGGATCATGGGGGCCACTGGGCGATCCACCGAAGAGCTTCTTCAAGACATCGCAAAGGTCACTACAGGCACCAAGGCCGAAAGGGCCGCACTGGGCGAGTCCGTAAAGATTCTCACGCAGCAAGCCCGAATGAGTCCCGAAGGCGCCCTTGCGACTGCTGGCAGGACTCTGATGGACCTGAGCTTCATGGCTAAGAACGCCTACATGGGCGTGCAGTCCATCACAGAGGTGGCCGGTATGGTCACGAAGGGCCACACCCACATGCTGCTTAAAGGCGTGCCGTTGCTCCGTGAGATGACCCAATGGGGCTCGAAGATCAGCGCTAAGGACCTCAAGGACATGCACTCAATGGTGTTCGGTCGTGAGCTGGATAACTCAATCCGTCCGAGTCGTATGGACATCGTGCAGCGCTTGCGGGATCAGGCAGGCACCAACCCCTTGCTTGCTCAGGCAGTGGGTACGGCTAAGTACGCCACACAGGAACTCTCGGCCTGGAGCCCATTCACCAAGTTCCTTACTGAGTCCTCGAATTACATTGCTGACGCAGGTCGTTCAGGGGTTCTCTCGGACTTGGTGGATCACGTATTGGCGGGCCGTAAGTCGAGCCTCTTTACACCTCAACGACTTCACGGGATGTCAATCAGCCCCGAGCAGTTCGCTGGCATCAAAGCCATGATTAAGAAGCACATGGTCGTGGACTCAAAGGGTCGCTACAAGATCAAGGATAAGGCTGCGCTTCAACGTGATCCGAACTCCATGTCCATGTGGCGCATGGGCGACAAGATCGCTAACGAAACCATCCTGAGACCCCACACGCTTTCCAACGCTGACACTGTGGCTCACGGTGCTGGTATGGGCATGGCGATGCAGTTCAAGAAGTTCGTACTGCGCTCTGTGAACTCTCGAATGATCCGTGGTTTCCATGAGGCTACAAAGAACGGCCGCGCGATTGATCAGACGATGCAAGCCGTAATCTCCACGGGCCTTGGCCTGTCTATGTACGTGGCAATGAAGTACAGCCAAGCAGCGGGCATGCCCAAGGACCAGCGCGAAGACTTCCTACAGAAATCTCTTGATCCCAAGATGTTGGCTTACGCGGCACTGTCCCGAAGTTCCCACATTGGTGCGCCTTTGGGCTTGGCTAACATCGTGGCTGCTCCCTTGGGGTTTGATCAGGCCGCAATGGTCCGTTCTTCGATCCTCCCACGGGGGCCTAAAGAGAAACGGGACACTGGCGCTATGAAGTATTCACCGCTGAAGTCTGACCAGATTACTGGCCTCCTTGGTCGGGTTGCCGAACAAGTCCCCTCAATGGGTACTGTGGGCAGCGCGTGGCAGGTTACGGATAGCGCCTTTGGTGCCCTTGGTACGGACTCGCGTAGAGCTGATCAGGAATACATGACAGGCGTCTTCAATGGCCTGCGTGGTCTCGTACCTAACGACCCGGTGTCACAGAAGCTCTTGCTGATGATGATGGAAGGCCAGGGCGTAGAGATTCGCTAAGTAAGCCACAGCAGTAGAAACCCTCACTATGAGCAGATGTCTTCATGAGTCTGCTTCCTTTCATCCCTATAGAAACTCCAAAGGAGGACTTAATGGCCGCTCCCAAGACAGTCCTAACGTATCCACTTAATGGTGCGCAAAAGGACTTTACAATTCCATTCGAGTATTTGGCTCGTAAGTTCATCGCCGTGACCCTTATTGGTAAAACACGGCAGACCCTTACGCTTAACTCCGACTATCGGTTTACTTCCCGTACCAATGTCACGACCACAAAGGCGTGGGGGCCTGGGGATCAATTCACAAGTATAGAGATTCGCCGGGTTACTTCGGCAACTGATCGCCTCGTTGACTTTGCCGATGGGTCGATTCTTCGGGCCTACGATTTGAACACCTCACAGGTTCAATCGCTGCACATTGCTGAAGAAGCCCGTGACCTGACGGCGGACACCATTGCGGTGAACAATGATGGTGATTTGGATGCCCGTGGCCGGCGCCTTGTTAACCTTGCGGATGCCGTGTTGGATGGTGACGCCGTTACCTTGCGGCAAGATAAAGCATGGGGAGCCTCGGCGTTGAACCAGGCGAACCGCTCAGAGCAGCAAGCTAACATTGCGACCCAGCAAGCTAACATTGCGAACTCTCAGGCGCGAACTGCGGTTGACGCGGCGGGAACATCCACGGTCATGGCTAATGAGTCGGCGCGGCATTCTGGTAACTCAAGCACATCGGCTGCACAGTCCAAGGAATCCGCTACCACTTCGATCGCCAACTCGAACCTTTCGAAGGCATGGGCTAACGCCGCTGAGGATGTTCTGGTGACCCCCGGCCTGTACTCGTCGCTGCATTACTCCAGAAAGTCCGCCAATAGCGCGGCTCAGGCGTATCAGGATGCAAACCGTTCAACAACTCAAGCTGATCGATCTAAGACCGAGGCTGACCGTGCGAAAGTTGAGGCTGACAAACTGGGTAACGCGAATGCTCTCATGGGCACTATCTTCGATGTCCAGGGTTACGCTGTACGCTTCCGGGGTACGCATCTTATCAAACAGGCGCTCTACATTCAGAGGCAGGGCACAGATGATATAAGTGACTTTGTTAGCTGGAGTTACGAGCCTAACGGTGCTGTTTATCAACGGAATCGTGTGGGGGTGCCGTTCACGAGTCTTGATCCAAGCGGTAACTTTGCTGTATCCGGTACCATCACCGCCAACTCTGGCTCGTTCTACTCTGCGTCTCCTGTAGACGCGGCAAACGCCCACTTCTGGTTGTCTGGTCCAACAGGTACACGTGGTGTTATCTATTCCGGTCCTGATAAGGCGATTCGTATTCGGGGCGGTGAAGGACCTTACCAGCTCGTTGTCGAGGGAAGCGGTAGAGTCTCGGGCATGACAATGGTTGCCTTGCCTGACGCAACTATTCCTGCAAACGCTGACATTCAGGCCTCATGGATGACTGGCGGCTCTTTAGCTCAAGCGCTGGGGCGCGTGACGCCGGGAACCCGTATTCGCAACGTGCCTACAGTTATATGGGAGCGCGGTGTGGACACTGCTGGCGGTACTGGAGACCAAGGCGCGCCGGGTTCTACGTTGTACCTGCGCGAGGCTCTGATGCCGGGAGACTTCTACATGTTCGAGATATACGGTGGTGCGAAGTTCTACTCCACGACAAACTGCATCCCTTATGGGGATTCACCAACTGAGGAACACAACGTGCAGTTCGATTCGGGCGGCGCAATGCTGTTCGTACTCACCGAGGCTGGGCGCAGGATCACTGTTCGATCTGGTAAGCCTAATAACCAGTACGGTATCCGCCGTGTGTTCCTGTTCAAACTACAGCTTGCCTAAAGGGGGGGACTTAATGATCGAACTAAATTTTAACGAGGGGGTGGTTCGCGCCACTCCTGTTGTAGCTGCGGCTGGTGCTGATGTAGCAAGCCGTTTTGCTGGTTTAACAATGTCCGACTGGTTCTATGCAGCGGCCATTATCTACTCGCTAACTCAATGCGCCGTCTTGGTCTACAAGACTGTGAAGGGGGTCCAAACAAAACAGGAGGGTTAATGTCGCAATCTATTCTTGAACAACTACTTGAGGCAATCGACACTGAGACCGGCAAGAATCTTTTGCGGGACCTACAGAAGCCTGAGCTACGAACCCCTCAGCTATACAACGCCATCGGCAAGTATCTCGACCGTCACAAGTTCACTATCGCTAAGTTGCAACCTGATGAGTCCCTACTGGGTGACTTGGCGTCTGCGCTTGCGGAAGTCCCTGAGTTGACCGACGAAGAACTTTACGGTCCAGCAACTCAACACTAAGGAGCCACAACCATGACAACCCTTACCAAGGTTCTCTTGGGGCTTCTGTGTGCCTGTCTGGTAGCTCTTGGGATTTACTTCAAGGGCTATCACGACTCTGACCAGAAACACCTTAAAGAGGACGCTGAGACAGCTTTAGTCTACAGGCAGAAACAGGAGGAAGAACGTGAACTATCTCAAAAGGCTTTGGCGGATATTTCTTTGCAATGGCAAGCGTACCTTAAAGACCAGTCGGCTTTGGCTGACGGGGTTATTGGTAGGTTGCGTAATGACGGTATCAGCCTGCGGGTCAAACTTGCCGATGCAACCGTGCGTTCAGTCACAAGTGCAGGTAGACCCGTCCCTGATGGTTACGCCGACTTATCAGAAGACACTTCTCGATTCCTTATCGAGCAAGCCCAGCGAGCAGACGCCCAAGTAACGGGGCTGCAAGGAGTAATTAAAGAACTGAAAGGAGAGCGCAATGCAACTAAATAAACAGGAGTTACGCCAACTGGTTCGTGAGGATCACCCGGACTTGGAGCAAGTCGAAGAAGGGGAGTGGACCCAGGACCATAAGTATCAGCAATGCGATTTCATCGTGAAGCATCTCGCAACAGGGAAGTTCTATTCGTTCTATGTCAGCCGTTCCGGCTCGTATCACACCGATTGGTATTACAGCTATGAAGATGAAGGCGCAGAACTCCATGAGGTTCAGAAAGTCACCGAGACGATTACCCGCGAAGTCTGGCAGGCCGTCTAATGGCCCGAACTGTTCGCACTGGCGAGCAGGACATAGCGTTAATGAAAAGGTCCTTTGTGGCCTTTTTGTTTGTCCTGTGGCGCGCTCTAAACCTCCCTAAGCCCACCAAGTGCCAGATTGATATGGCACGTACTCTCAGCGACGGAAAGCAACGACGGTTCATCCTGCAAGCCTTCCGGGGCATCGGTAAGTCCTTCATTACGTGCGCCTTTGTGGTCTGGAAGTTGTGGAATAACCCGCAGCTCAAGTTCCTCATCGTGTCGGCCTCGAAGGAACGCGCAGATGCCAACTCTATTTTCATCAAGAGAATCATCGGCCTCCTTCCGTTCCTTGCCGAGCTGAAGACTGGGGCGGGGCAGCGTGATAGCTCCCTGAGCTTCGACGTGGGACCCGCCAAGCCCGACCACTCGCCATCTGTGAAGTCTGTAGGTATCACCGGCCAACTGGCGGGGTCCCGTGCTGACATCCTGATCGCGGATGACGTTGAGGTCCCGAACAACTCAGCCACTCAGGTTGCCCGTGAGCATCTGGGCGAACTCGTTAAGGAATTCGATGCGATCCTGAAGCCGGGAGACGCCTCTACGATCATCTACCTGGGCACCCCCCAAACTGAGATGACTCTTTATCGTGAGCTGGAAAACCGTGGCTATGTGACCACCATCTGGCCTGCGAGATACCCGAAAGACCAGAAAGACCGTGAGAGCTACGGCCATCGTTTGGCACCAATGATTGCGAACGAGCTGGAAGCTGACGGGACCCTTTACTGGAAACCTACAGACCCTGTTCGATTCGATGACACTGACTTGCGTGAGCGTGAGCTGTCATACGGAAAGGGCGGCTTCGCTCTTCAGTTCATGCTTAACCCGAACCTGAGCGATGCCGAGAAGTACCCGCTGAAACTGCGTGACTTCATCGTGGGGCGCTTCAGCCTCGATACAGCCCCTACGACCTTGCAGTGGTTGCCGAACGGTAACAACGAAGCCAAGGGGCTCCCAAACGTGGGCCTTAAAGGGGATCGCTTCCACCGCTACGAGACTGTAGGCCAAGCGTCTGCACCGTACACCGCGAAGATACTTGTGATTGACCCAAGCGGGCGCGGTAAGGATGAGACTGGCTACGCAGTCCTCTACATGCTCAACGGCTATATCTTCCTGATGGACTGGGGTGGTTTCCGTGGTGGCTACGACGACAAGACCTTGCAGGCTCTCGCAGACATCGGCAAGCGCTTCAAGGTCAACGAGGTAGTCATTGAGGGCAACTTTGGTGATGGCATGTACGTGAAGCTGTTCACCCCTGTGATGACCCGGACGCACCGCTGTGCGGTCACTGAGGTCAAGTCAAAGGGTCAGAAAGAGCTACGCATCTGCGACGTTCTGGAGCCTGTGCTGGGCAGCCATAAGCTTGTGGTCTCCGAGGATGTCATTACGAGGGACTATGAGACCGCCTTGAACATCGACGGCACGACTGACATTAAGTACAGCGGCTTCTATCAGCTCTCAAGGATCACTAAGGACCGGGGATCACTGGCGCACGATGACCGCTTGGATGCCCTGGCGATTGGCGTTCAGTTCTTCACAGAGTCCATGGAGAAGGATTCCGAGGTTGGAGCCTCTGAGATGCTGGAAGAGTTCTTGATGCACCACATGGAAAACCCATTGGTAGGCTTCGAGGACCACCGTCAGATGATGCTGGGCGACGTGACGATGCAGTACGAAGAGGACGGCACGACCACCAATTACATGGGTTGGCGATGACTTTGAGGGGCCTTCGGGTCCCTTATTTTTCAGTTTGGTGCTGATTTGCCTGCTCTGTAGGCCACGGCCTGTAAGGGCCACAGAACCCCTCACTATTACCGGATGGGGGCCGTTCCTTATAGATACTTAAAGACCTTCTTTAAGATGCCTCAGAGACCTCCTGTGTGGGGTGGTGGTTATAACCACTTACCACCTTCTCTCTTTATACCAACCTCAAAGGAGGCCGAGCATGATCAAAATGACCACACGATGGCAGACCTTTGCGGCTGTCACTAAGACCCTGGCGACTCACCGGGCCACCTACAGATTCCTTGCGTTGCTCGTTGCCGCCCTTGGGTTCGCTTCTGGTGGTCCTTTAGTCGAGGCCTTTGGGAGCGCTGTATGTGTCTTGGTGGCCGGTGGGTGTGCTGAGTGAACGGACTTGGGGAGGTCTTTGAGAAAATAGCGAAATTTTGGGAGCGACCACCTCAATGCTTATATGACCCAAAGTTCCCCCCCGTGGGGCCTCTCGCGGCTGTGCATGCGTGGGTGAGCATTGGGTCCTTAACGCGGGTCTGTACGCCTCTGTAAGTTGGTCCTTCTGGACCCCTGAGTCTGCGCCAAGGCTGTACTAACTTGATCACATAAGGTATTGATTCTATTGGATTTACAAAGAGTTCTTGCAGTTCTGCATGAACTGACCCTTGAGGCCGTAGACGGCTGCGCCGACCTTGTAGGTCTTGCCGTCGGCGGCCAGGGCGATACTGCTGGCGAGCAGGGAGAGGGCCGCCACGGCGGCCAGGGTGGTACCAAGTTTCATGAGGGGAACTCCGTTATTGTTGTAGTAGGGTCGTTCTCTAGCGTTTTTTCTTGCGCCACACGTCAATCAGTACTGCAAACACGATGATCAGGCCCTTGGCGACCTGCTGGTAATAGGACGACACGCCGAGCAGGTTCAGCCCGTTGTTGATCACACCGATCAGCAGCGCGCCGAACAGCGTGCCGACAATGCTGCCGGTGCCGCCCGACAGGCTGGTGCCGCCGATGACCACGGCGGCAATCGCGTCCAGCTCGTAGGACGCCCCGGCCTGGGGCAGGGCGGAAGTGGTGCGCGCCGACAACACCACGCCGGCCAGCCCGGCGAGCAGGCCCGAGACCACGTACACCGAAAACATCACCTTGCGCACGCCGATGCCGGAGGTGCGCGCGCTCTTTTCATTGCCGCCCACCGCGTACACATAGCGGCCGTAGGTGGTGTAGCGCAGGACCATCCAGAAGATCAGCGCGACCACGGCAAAGATGATGATCGGGATGCCGATCGGGCCGATCTTGCCGATACCCAGCGCCAGGTACGCGTCGGGCAGGTCGGTGATCGGGCTGCCGTCGTTGAGGATGAAGGTCATGCCCCGCGCAATGCTGAGCATGCCGAGGGTGGCCACGAACGGCGGGATCGACAGGTTGGCGACCATGAAGCCATTCACCACGCCGAGCATCGCCCCGGCGAACATCCCGGCGCTCACCGCCGCCAGCAGGCCGTAACCCTGGGTCGCGACCATCGCGCTGCACAGGCCGGAAAACGCCAGGATCGAACCCACGGACAGGTCGATGCCCTTGGTCAGAATCACGTAGGTCATGCCCACGGCGAGGATGCCGTTGATGGAGGTCTGGCGCAGGATGTCCATCCAGTTGCGCCAGGTCATGAAGTATTCGCTGGAAAACGCCATCACCACGCACAGCAGGATAAACACCAGCGGCAGGCCGAAGCGGTCCAGGGACAAACGCAGGCGGTGACGCGGCGTGGCGGTGAGGGGGGAGGCAAGGGTTTTGGCGTTCATGAGGCAAGACTCAGCAAGGCTTCCTGGGAAAGGGCGGTGTCGGTGCTGATGGTCACCAGCCGGCCGCCTTTGAATACCGCGATGCGATCGCTCAAGTGCAGCAGTTCCGGCGCTTCCGACGACACCACGATGGCGGCGCCGCCGGCACGCACGAACTGGTCGAGCAGGTGGTAGATCTCCTGCTTGGCGCCTTCGTCGATGCCGCGAGTGGGCTCATCGCACAGCAGGCACACCGGTTCGGTCGACAGGCATTTGGCGAGCACGACTTTCTGCTGGTTGCCGCCGCTCATGGAGGCCACGGGCAGCTCCAGGGAGGTGGTCTTGATCTGCAGGCGCTTGACCATGTCCTGGGCCAATTGGGTTTCCTTGCGTGCATTGATCAACGACCAGCTCGACAGGCGCTTGTAGGCCGACAGCGCAATGTTCGACAGAATGCTGCTGCTCAGCACCAGGCCGCTGTCTTTGCGGTCTTCGGTGACCAACGACATACCGGCATCGATGGTCGCCTTGGGCAGCCCGATCGGCATGGGTTTGCCTTGCAGGGTGACGCTGCCGGAATCGGCCACCGTCAGCCCATAAATGCAATTGAGGAACTCACTGCGCCCCGAGCCCATCAGGCCATAGATGCCGAGGATCTCGCCCTGGCGCAGTTGCAGGCTGATGTCGTGGAACTCGCCTTTGCGGCTCAGGTTGTCGACCTGCAGGCAGGTGGCGGCGGCGCACTCGCGGCCGACCTTGTGGTCGATGCGCGTCAGTTCCTGGCCGACGATGCCGCGCACCAAATGGTCGCGGTCGATATCCGCCATGCGCCCGCTTTCCACGAAGGCGCCGTCGCGGAAGATGCTGTAGTCATCGGCGATCTGCGCCAGTTCGCTCAAGCGGTGCGACACATACACGATGCCGGCGCCACGGGCGGTGAGGCGGCGGATCGCCTTGAACAGGGTCTGCGCTTCGTGCTCGCCGATGGCCGAGGTGGGTTCGTCCATGATCATCACCTGGCAGTCATGGCTGAATGCCTTGGCGATTTCCACCAGTTGGATTTGCGCCACGCTGAGGCGATGCATCGGGCTGCTGGCGTCGACGTCGAACTCCAGGCTTTCGAGCAGCTCGCGGGTGCGCCGGTTCAGGGCCTTGTTGTCGACGATGCAGCCGGCGCGGCGCGGTTCGCGGCCCAGCCAGATATTTTCGGCGACGCTCATGTAGGGGATGGGTTCCAGCTCTTGGGTGATCATCGCGATCCCCGACGCCAGGGCTTCACTCGGGCGGTTGAACTGCACCGCTGCGCCGTTGAGCAGGATGGTACCGGCGTCACGCGCGGTGATGCCCATCAGGATGCTCAGAAACGTCGACTTGCCCGCGCCATTGCCGCCGCACAGCGCGTGGACGCTGCCAGCCCGCAGAGAGAGGCGCCCGTCACGCAGGGCAGGGATACCGGCGTAAGCCTTGGCGACGTGTTCAGCCTGGAGCAGTAATGGCGTGGCCATCGGCGTGTCCTCGTGCTGTGAATTCTTATTAGGTCGCACAGTCATGTTTCGCTGTGAGCATATGTGTATCAAATGAAATTCTGATCAGTCAATCTCTTTCATGTAAAAGCTGTGATTCTCATCTTTAGCCTCAATAACGCCTTTTTAGACGGCTTTGACTGCCGAGTCAGTTAAATCATGCTTGACAGAGGGGGGTGGTTGCCCGCGAAATACCTGAACGATATTTCACTGACTGATCATATGATCGGTCATAAGCACGACCTCGGCAGCGGAGCCAGACGCCATGAACACACCTTTCCCGGTGGCTATCGGATGCGATGAAGCGGGTTTTGAGCTCAAAGAGTTGTTAAAGCGCCATATCGAAGCGCTGGGTCACCCGGTGACCGACTTCGGCACCCATTCCACCGCGCCAGTGCTTTACCCGGATATCGCCCTGGCCGTGGCCAATGCCATCAATGCCGGGCAGCAGCGCCTGGGGGTACTGGTGTGCGGCACCGGGATCGGCATGGCCATCTCGGCGAACAAGGTGCTGGGGATTCGCGCGGCCCAGGCCCATGACACGTACTCGGCGGAGCGTGCGCGCAAGAGCAACGATGCGCAGATCCTGTCCATCGGCGCGCGGGTGATCGGCGCGGAGCTGGCCAAGAGCATCGTCACCGCGTTCCTCGCGTCAGAGTTCGAGGCGGCGCGTTCCGGGGCCAAGGTCGAGCGCATCAATGCGATTGAGCGCAATGGGCATCAGTAGTAGACGTGGCGGGGCAAGAGTCGGGAGAATGCGCCTTTGACGCCGAAACGGAAGCCCGTCCCCATGAGTGACAGTACCCAGCGCATGGCCAGTGATATCGATCAGATGACCGAAGTGGCGATGCTCTATTACCTCGAGAACGTCACTCAGGAAGCCATCGCCAAGCGCTTTGACCTGTCGCGGGCAAAAGTCAGCCGCCTGCTCAAACGTGCGCGCGACGAGGGCATTGTCGAAGTGCGCGTGTTGCAGCACCCGGCGATGAACAATGAGCTGGAACGTGCCCTGGTGGAGCGCTTCAAGCTCGACCGCGCGCTGATCGCCGTCGACCACAGCGACCCCGACACCCAGCGCTCGGCCGTCGCCAGCCTGGTGGCCAATTACCTGAACAAGACGTTGAGCGACGGCATGATCGTCGCCGTGGGCATGGGTCGTAACGTTGGCGCGGTGGCTGATAACGTGTTCCTGCCGGTGACGCGCAATTGCACATTTGTCTGCGCCATCGGCGGTTCGCTCAAGGCCGGCGAATACATGAACCCCGATCATATCTGCCGGCGCCTGGCCCTGCGCTTTGGCGGCGAGAGTGAAAGTCTGTACGCGCCGGCCCTGGTGGCTAACCCGGAACTGCGCGGCGTGCTGATCAATAACGACACGGTGCGCTCGACCCTGGATCGCGCGCGGCGGGCGGACATTGCGCTGATCGGTATTGGCGACATGAGCGAGAACAGCAATATGGTTCGTATGGGCTGGTTCTCGCCCCAGGAAATTGCCCAGGCGCGGTTGTCCGGCACAGTGGGCGACATGATGGGTTATGACTTTATCGATATCCACGGGCAGCCGGCGGTCAACGCCATTCAGGGGCGGGTGATCGGGCTGACGGTGCAGGAGTTGTTCCGGATTCCGGATGTGGTGGCGATTGCCAGTGAGAACACCAAGGCGGCGGCGACGCTGGGGGCGTTGCGGTCGGGGGTGATCAATACCCTCGCGACCACGGTGACTAATGCTCATACCATATTGGCGCTGGATGA
The DNA here is from genome assembly GCF_049897085.1 of Pseudomonas sp. PSPC3-2. Classification (NCBI taxonomy): domain Bacteria; kingdom Pseudomonadati; phylum Pseudomonadota; class Gammaproteobacteria; order Pseudomonadales; family Pseudomonadaceae; genus Pseudomonas; species Pseudomonas sp. PSPC3-2. The sequence continues at coordinate 78,267 of NZ_JAFCVO010000006.1, read as the reverse complement.
AGCGACCCGTAAAGCCTGACACGCCACGGGTCAAAGTGTGGGAGGGGCGGTGCGACGATTCGACTTGCTCCCGATAGCGGTCTTTCAGATAAATATATGCTGGCTGATACACCGCCATCGGGGGCAAGCCCCCTCCCACATGGGGGGTGTGTGGGCTTTGGGGACAGGTTTTGTAATAGTTTTGTGTTGTAGGGAATTTGTGGTTCGACTGTAGGATTCAAGTCCTTTTGTTAATTCAGGACTTGCATGAACGCCCTCTCGGAGCCTCCCAGTCGTCTTTCCCCAAGACAACCGCTGTTGCTGTTCCCGCTGAAGCACCCCGTATTCCAACGGCTAACCCTGTCCCGGTCCTCTGACCGCGCTTTGCCGTGCCCGGCATTCTGAACACCGATAAAGAGACTCTATAAATGGAATGGTTAGCGGACCCCACGGCCTGGCTCGGCCTGTTGACGTTGATTGTGTTGGAACTGGTGCTGGGCATCGACAACCTGGTGTTTATCGCGATCCTGGCGGACAAGTTGCCACCGGAGCAGCGCGACCGTGCGCGGTTGATCGGTTTGTCCCTGGCCTTGCTGATGCGCCTGGGCTTGCTGGCGAGTATTTCCTGGTTGGTGACCCTCACCCAGCCGTTGTTCGAGGTGTTCGACAAGAGCTTCTCCGGGCGTGACCTGATCATGCTGTTTGGCGGCGTGTTCTTGTTGTTCAAGGCCACCATGGAATTGCATGAACGCCTTGAAGGCCATGTGGCGCAACGCTCGGGCAATGTGGCCTATGCGATGTTCTGGCCGATCGTCGCGCAGATCGTGGTGCTCGACGCGGTGTTCTCCCTCGATGCGGTGATTACCGCCGTGGGCATGGTCGATGAGCTGGCGGTGATGATGATCGCCGTGATCATTTCCATCGGCCTGATGATTGTCGCGAGCAAGCCGCTGACCCGTTTCGTCAACGCGCACCCGACGGTGATCATGCTGTGCCTGGGTTTTTTGATGATGATCGGTTTCGCCCTGACCGCCGAAGGCCTGGGCTTCCACATTCCGAAGGGCTACCTGTACGCGGCGATTGGTTTCTCGATCCTGATCGAGGTGTTCAACCAGATTGCCCGGGCTCGGCGCAAGAAGGCTGCGCAAGGCGTATTGCCCATGCGTGAGCGCACCGCCCATGCGGTGATGCGCTTGCTCGGTGGTCGCAGCCTGGCAGAGGAAGAGGTGGGCGAAGAGGTGGCCGACCTGTTGGGTGAGCCGGATATGACTCAGGGCCCGCTGTTTGATCGACGTGAGCGGGTGATGATCAGCGGCGTGCTGCAACTGGCCGAGCGGCCGATCCGCACCTTGATGACGCCACGGGCCACGGTCGACTTTATCGACTTGGCGGACGATCTCGACACTATCCGCCTAAAACTGATGCGTTCGTCCTACTCGCGGCTGCCGTTGATCCGCAACGGCGCTGTCGATGAGCCATTAGGTTTTGTACAAAAAAAGGAGTTGCTCAAGGAGTACCTGGCCGGCAATGAGCTGAACCTTGAGCACCTGGCGCGCCGGGCGATCAACCTGCTGGCGAGCTGCTCGATCCTCAACGCCCTGGAGCAGATGCGCCAGGCCTCGACCCACATTGCTTTCGTGATCAACGAGTGCGGTGATTTCATCGGCGTGTTGAGCATGACCGACATCCTTGAGTCCATCGCCGGTGAATTGCCGGACGCCACGGGTCATGCAGGTTTTCCGGGTGCCGTTGCTACAGGCGTAACCGCGTAGGCTCGGGTGTACTGCTCGAAGGCTTTTTTCAGCGCGTCTTCGCCAAGGCCGGGCAGGGCGTCGAGCAGTACCTGGTCGCGGTAGATCAGCAGCATCGGGATGCGGTCGACACGCGGATGCTTGGGGGTGTTGACGCAGTCAAGGATCATGACTTTGACCTGGCCCTTGTAACGCTCGCTGATTCGTAGGAACCGCGGCATCGCGTCACTGCACGCGGTGCAGTCATGTGAGATGAAAACGACAAACACAGGCTGCGGGGTACTCAGTTCCCGTTCAAACGCAGCCTTGTCCTTAACCACGGCGTTGACATAGTTCATGAGGGCTTCTCCCTGTTGTACATGCGCTTACGCTAGGTGGGGAGATCACCTACGTCTACTGTCAATCTTCACAGGTCACTCACACACCTGCCAACGCCCGTTCAAGGTGTGGGCGCGCGATAAAGGTGCACGGTAACGCCAGGGCGGTGCGCCCATGTGGACCTGTCACGGGGTGTGGGGCCTTGGGTAGCAAAGGGATTGCCGTTACTCGTGTTACGCCTTATGCCGCATCAATATGTATACCGCTGATTTAAAACGACTTTATTCCCAGCGTATTTTTCCATTACTGCGTATGGCACACTTTCTGCTGTCTATTCCGTTGTTACATACCAAGTTCCGGTATAGCGGAATACACAACTCCTGGAGTGCTTGTCATGCATCACCGACCTTCCGTGTTCAAAGCGTGTGTTTTTCTCTTCGCCGCATCGGCTGCCCTCGCAAGCACCGTGCAGGCGGCGGGCAGCAAGCTCGATGATGTGCTCAAGCGTGGGCATCTGGTCGTGGGTACAGGCAGTACCAATGCGCCGTGGCACTTCCAGGGAGCGGATGGCAAGTTGCAGGGGTTCGATATCGACATCGGTCGCATTGTGGCCAAGGGCTTGTTCAACGACCCAAGTAAGGTCGAGTTTGTGGTGCAGTCTTCCGACGCACGGATTCCCAACCTGCTGACCGATAAGGTCGACATGAGTTGCCAGTTCATCACCGTCACCGCCAGCCGAGCGCAGCAGGTGGCGTTTACCCTGCCGTACTACCGCGAAGGCGTCGGCCTGCTGCTGCCGAACAACAGCAAATACAAAGAAATCGAAGACCTGCAAGCCGCCGGCGATGGCGTCACCGTGGCCGTGCTGCAAAACGTCTACGCCGAAGAACTAGTCCACCAGGCGCTGCCCAAGGCCAAGGTCGATCAGTACGACAGCGTCGACCTGATGTACCAGGCGGTGAACTCCGGCCGCGCCGATGCCGCCGCCACCGACCAGTCTTCGGTCAAATACCTGATGGTGCAGAACCCTGGCCGCTACCGCAGCCCGGCTTACGCCTGGAGCCCGCAAACCTACGCGTGCGCGGTCAAGCGCGGCGACCAGGACTGGCTGAATTTCGTCAATACCGCGCTGCATGAAGCCATGACCGGTGTGGAATTCCCTACCTACAAGGCCTCGTTCAAGCAATGGTTCGGTGTCGACCTGCCGGAGCCTGCGATCGGTTTCCCCGTCGAGTTCAAGTGATTCGTGAAAACCGGGGCGCCGCGAACGGCGCCCCCATCAGGTACTGTCGACCATGAACTATCAGTTGAACTTTGCCGCCGTGTGGCGCGACTTCGACACCTTGCTGGCGGGGCTGTGGCTGGGCCTTGAGCTGGCGCTGCTGTCGATCGCCATCGGCTGCGTGATCGGCTTGCTGATGGCGTTTGCCATGCTGTCCAGGCACCGGGCGTTGCGCATCCTGGCTTCGGTGTATGTGACGGTGGTGCGCAATACGCCGATCCTGGTGCTGATCCTGTTGATCTACTTTGCGTTGCCGAGCCTGGGCATCCGCCCGGACAAGATCCCTTCGTTCATCATCACCCTGTCGCTGTACGCCGGCGCCTACCTGACCGAAGTGTTCCGCGCCGGGCTGTTGAATATTCCCAAGGGCTTGCGCGAAGCCGGGCTGGCCATCGGCCTCGGCGAGTGGCGCATCCGCGCCTATATCACCGTGCCGGTGATGCTGCGCAACGTACTGCCGGCGCTGTCGAACAACTTCATTTCGCTGTTCAAGGACACCTCGCTGGCGGCCGCGATCGCGGTGCCGGAGCTGACTTATTACGCCCGCAAGATCAACGTCGAAAGCTACCGGGTGATTGAAACCTGGCTGGTCACGACCGCGCTCTACGTGGCCGCCTGTTACCTGATCGCCATGCTGCTCCGTTACCTGGAACAGCGTCTGGCGATCCGTCGTTAGAAGAGGCTCGCATGTACCAATCCCCCAGCTGGCTGCATGAGTTGTGGATCGCCCGGGACACCCTCTGGGCGGGGTTCCAGGCCAGCGTCTATGTCTCGGCGCTGGCGATTATCTTCGGCACCCTGATCGGCATCGTCGCGGGGTTGATCCTGACTTACGGTAGATTCTGGATGCGCGCGCCGTTTCGCCTGTATGTCGACCTGATCCGTGGCACGCCGGTGTTTGTGCTGGTGTTGGCGTGTTTCTACATGCTGCCGGCGCTCGGTTGGCAGATCAGCGCGTTCCAGGCCGGTGCGGTCGGGCTGACGTTGTTCTGCGGCTCCCACGTCGCGGAGATCGTGCGCGGCGCGCTGCAAGCCATTCCCCGCGGGCAAATGGAAGCGGGCAAGGCGATTGGCCTGACGTTCTACCAGACCCTGGGCTACGTGCTGCTACCCCAGGCGCTGCGGCAGATCCTGCCGACCTGGGTCAATTCCTCCACGGAAATCGTCAAGGCCTCGACCCTGCTTTCGGTGATCGGCGTCGCCGAGTTGCTGCTCAGCACCCAGCAGGTGATCGCGCGCACCTTCATGACCCTGGAGTTCTACCTGTTCGCCGGGTTTCTGTTTTTTGTCATCAACTACGCCATCGAGTTATTCGGGCGCTACATTGAAAAGCGGGTGGCCTTGCCATGAACCAACCTCAAACAACCCAACCGCTGCTGGACATTCGCGGCCTGCGTAAACAATACGGCCCAGTGGAGGTGCTCAAGGGCGTCGACCTGTCCATGCAGCGCGGCAACGTGGTGACGTTGATCGGCTCCAGCGGCTCGGGCAAGACCACGCTGCTGCGCTGCGTCAACCTGCTGGAAGAATTCCAGGGCGGGCAAATCACCCTGGACGGCGAGTCCATCGGCTACCGCGACATCGCCGGCAAGCGCGTGCGCCATCCGGAGCGGCTGATCGCCCAGCACCGCGCCATGACCGGCATGGCATTCCAGCAGTTCAACCTGTTCCCGCACCTGACGGCGCTGCAGAACGTCACCTTGGGCTTGTTGAAAGTTAAGAAAATGCCTAAGGACGAAGCCGTGGCTTTGGCGGAAAAATGGTTGGACCGTGTAGGACTCTTGGAGCGCCGCAATCACTTCCCCGGTCAGTTGTCCGGCGGCCAGCAACAGCGCGTGGCCATCGCCCGTGCGATTGCGATGAACCCGAGCCTGATGCTGTTCGACGAAGTCACCTCGGCCCTCGACCCCGAACTGGTGGGCGAAGTGCTCAGCGTGATCAAGGGCCTGGCGGAAGAGGGCATGACCATGTTGTTGGTGACGCATGAGATGCGCTTTGCTTACGAAGTCTCGGACAAGATCGTCTTCATGAACCAGGGCCGTATTGAAGAACAGGGCTCGGCGAAGGACATCTTCGAACGCCCGCAGTCGCCGCGCCTGGCGGAATTCCTGAAAAACATTCGTTTTTAACTGTCAGTCAAGGAGCACTATTTATGAGCATTACGCGTTACGGCGCCGGCAGCACCGCCGGTGGTGGCCAGCCACGTCCTTTCGCCCGTGCGGTGGAAGCGGACGGCTGGCTCTACGTCTCGGGCCAGGTGCCGGCGGTGGACGGTGAAATCATCAACGGCGGCATCGTCGAACAAACCCGCCAGACGATGCGCAACGTGGTGGCGATTCTCGAAGAGGCCGGCTACGCGTTGAAAGACGTGGTGCGCGTCGGCGTCTGGCTGGAAGACCCCCGGGATTTCTGGAGCTTCAACAAAGTCTTCGGCGAATACTTCACCCCCGAACACGCCCCGGCGCGCGCCTGCGTGCAGGCCAACATGATGGTGGATTGCAAGGTCGAGATCGATTGCGTGGCCTACAAGAAAAAGGGCTAAATGCCCGCATCTCAAGACCACATCAAATCCAATGTGGGAGGGGGCTTGCCCCCGATAGCGGTGTATCAGCAACAGATGTGTCTACTGGCACACCGCCATCGGGGGCAAGCCCCCTCCCACAAGGGATCACTGTGCAGCACACACCTTTCAGCGGACCGAAACTTCCATGACCGAAGACACCATCAAACGCCGCGCCAAAGGCCTGGACCGTGCATTCGATATCCTCGATTTTCTCAAGGAAATCGGCCAGCCCCTGCGCCCGAATGATATTGCCAGCGGCATCGGCAGCCCCAAGTCCACGGTCTACGAGTTGGTCGCCTCCTTACTGGAGCGTCGCATCTTGGAAACCGTGGGCAAGGACGGGCACGTCTACCTCGGCCGCCAGCTGTACTTCCTCGGCCAGGCGCACCTGCGCCATTTTGACCTGACCCGCGAGGCCGACCATGCCTTGCAGGCGATCGTCAGCCAGACCCACGAAACCGCGCAGATGTGCCTGCTCAACGGGCGCAAATACACGGTGGCGCTGATGCGTGAAGGCGAGCGGCATTTCCGGATTTCCTCGGACATCGGCGAAAACGCGCCGATCCCGTGGACCGCGTCCGGGCGCCTGTTACTGGGGCACTTGAGCGACCAGCAGATCGTCGACCTGATCGACCCCGACGACTTCATCCTGCCGGACGGCCAGCGCTTGCCGCTGGAGACCTTCCTCGCGCAGATCCGTCAGGCCAGCACCGAGGGCTTCTTTTCCTTCGACAGCGTGGCCGACACCTTTACCCATTGCTTTGCCGCCCCGGTCCGGGACGCGCAGGGCGTGAGCATTGCGACCCTGTGCATCGTCGCCCCCCGGGCCGATGCCAGTCAAAACTACAATGACTACCGCCGGGTGTTGATCGAAAGCGCCAACAACCTGGCCCGTCGCATCAACGAATAGGAGCTGTTCATGTCTGCCATCAACGCCGTTGCAAAAGGCGCCGCCGCTGTCGGCGCCCATCTGGTCCGTGACGTCAGCCTGCCGGCCCTGGTGCTGCACCGCGACGCCCTTGAACACAACATTCGCTGGATGCAGGCCTTTGTCAGCAACAGCGGCGCCGAGCTTGCGCCCCATGGCAAGACCAGCATGATGCCGGCCCTGTTCCAGCGCCAGATCGCCGCCGGTGCCTGGGGCATCACCCTGGCCAGCGCGGTACAGACCCGCGCCGCCTATGCCGGTGGCGTGCGCCGTGTGTTGATGGCCAACCAACTGGTGGGCGCGCCGAACATGGCGTTGATCGCCGAGTTGCTGGCCGACGCGGACTTTGACTTCCACTGCCTGGTCGACCACCCGGATAACGTCGCCGACCTGGGCCTGTTCTTCGCCGCCCGTGGCCTGCACCTGAACGTGATGATCGAGTACGGCGTGGTCGGTGGCCGTTGTGGTTGCCGTAGCGAGCAGGCGGTACGCGACCTGGCCAAGGCAATCAAGGCCCAGCCGGCGTTGGTACTGACCGGTATCGAAGGCTACGAAGGCGTGATCCACGGTGAGCACGCCATCAGCGGCATCCGCGAATTCGCCGCGAGCCTGGTGCGCCTCGCCGTGGACCTGCAGAACAATGGCTCGTTCGACCTGGCCAAGCCGATCATCACCGCGTCGGGATCGGCCTGGTATGACTTGATTGCCGAGTCCTTCGAAACGCAAAACGCCGCCGGTCGGTTCCTCAGCGTGCTGCGTCCCGGCAGCTATGTAGCCCATGACCACGGCATCTACAAAGACGCGCAATGCTGCGTGCTCGACCGGCGTAGCGACCTCAATGAAGGCCTGCGCCCGGCGCTGGAAGTCTGGGCCCATGTGCAATCGTTGCCTGAGCCTGGCTTCGCGGTGATCGCCCTGGGCAAACGCGATGTGGCTTACGACGCTGGTTTGCCGGTGCCGCTCAAGCGCTACAAGGCCGGGATTGTGCCGGCGCAAGGCGATGACATAAGCGCGTGCAAGGTCACAGCGGTGATGGACCAGCATGCGTTCATGAGCGTGGCACCGGGGGTTGAACTGCGCATCGGCGACATCATTTCCTTCGGGACTTCCCACCCGTGCCTGACCTTCGACAAGTGGCAGGTCGGTTGCCTGGTGGATGAGCAACTTCAGGTGATCGAGTCCCTGCATACCTGCTTCTAGACCGCGTCGCCTCTATCGTGAGCAAACCCGCTGCGACCTTTGGGTGTGCGAACACATTCAAAGGTGGGAGCGGGCTTGCCCGCGAAGGGGCCATCAGCCGCACCGGAGACAACAGGCATGAACACCACCCCTCGCATCGCCCTCATCGGCGAATGCATGATCGAACTGCAACACCGCGCCGACGGCAGCCTGCACCAGAGCTTCGGCGGCGACACCCTGAACGCGGCGGTGTACCTGCGCCGCGAGCTGGGGGCGATCGGCAGCGTCGACTACGTCACCGCCCTGGGCGATGACAGCTTCAGCGATGCCATGTGCCAACAGTGGACCGCCGAAGGCCTTGGCCTAGACATGGTCCAGCGCCTACCCGGGCGGCTGCCGGGTTTGTACTGCATCCAGACCGACGCCAATGGCGAGCGCAAATTCCTCTACTGGCGCAACGAAGCGGCCGTGCGCGACTGCTTCACCACGGCAGCCGCCGCACCGATTTTGGCGGCGTTACCGGGCTATGACGTGGTGTATTTCAGCGGCATCACCCTGGCGGTGCTGGGTGAAGTTGGGCGTGAGCGTTTGTTGCACGCCTTGATCGAAACCCGTCGGCGCGGCGGTCAGGTGGTGTTCGACAACAACTACCGGCCGCGTTTGTGGGCCAGTATCGAGGCGGCGCGTGCGGCCTATCACAAGGTGTTGGCCGAAGTGGATATTGCCTTGTTGACCGAGGATGACGAGTACGCGTTGTTTGGTTATGCCGACAGCGAGCAGGTGTTCGCGGCGTATCCGGCAATCGCGGAAGTCGTGCTCAAGCGCGGTGCCGAAGACTGTTTGATTCGTTGCGCAGGTCAGCGCTTTGCCGTGCCAGCGTTGAAGGTCGAGACGGTGGTAGACACCACGGCGGCGGGGGACTCGTTCAGTGCGGCGTACCTGGCCAGTCGGCTCAAGGGTGGTTCGCCGCAAGAGGCGGCCTTGGCTGGGCATCGGCTGGCGAGCCGGGTTATCCAGGTGCCGGGGGCGTTGATTCCTCGGGCGTGAATGGCCGCCTGCGGCGGATCGGGGGCAAGCCCCCCCCACAGTTGACCGCATTCTTCCAGATGAAATGCGCTCACTGTGGGAGGGGGCTTGCCCCCGATAGCGGCCTAAAGCCAACCCATCAATCCCGATAAAACACCTGTACCAAGTGGTACCCAAACTTGCTCTTGACCGGCCCATGCACCACCCGCAGCGGCTTCTTGAAGATCACCGCATCAATCACGCCGACCATTTGCCCCGGCCGAACCTCGCCGAGATCGCCGCCGCGCTTGCCAGACGGGCAGGTGGAATACTTCTTGGCCAGCACATCAAACGCTTCGCCCTTGGCGATGCGCTGCTTGAGCTGTTCGGCTTCTTCGCTGGTTTTCACTAGGATATGGCGGGCTTGGGCTTTCATGGTTCTCTACCAAGTGTGCGACGGCGCGCGATTATGCCTTAACTGAATCATCGACGCTGATCATGCTGCGAATTTTGGTGGCGAGCAGGTCGATGGAAAACGGCTTGGCGACCATGTCCATGCCGTCTTCCAGAAGGCCCTGGCGTTCGGTGGCTTTTTGCGCATAACCGGTCATGAACAAGATGCGCAGGCCCGGGCGATGCTGGCGGGCGATTTCCGCCAGTTGCCGGCCGTTCATGCCCGGCAGGCCCACATCGGTCACCAGCAAATCCACGCGCAAGTCCGATTCCAGCAGCGGCAAGGCCGTGCGCGCATCCGCTGCCTGGTGTGCGGTGTAGCCCAGTTCATCGAGTACATTCACCACCAGCATGCGCACGGCCGGGTCGTCCTCGACCACCACCACGGCCTCTCCGGCCAGGGCCACCGGCGCCTCACTGAGGCTGGTCGGCAGGCTGCTTTCCAGGGCGGTGCCGTGCAGGCGTGGCAGATACAAACGCACGCAGGTGCCCTGGCCCGGTTCGCTGTGGAGGGTCACATGGCCGCCGGATTGCTGGGCGAAGCCATAGATCATCGACAGCCCGAGGCCGGTGCCCTGGCCGATGGGTTTGGTGGTGAAAAACGGATCGAAGGCCTTGGCCAGGATTTTCGGCGCCATGCCGGTGCCGTTGTCGCACACGCCGAGCATCACGTAATCACCGGCCTTGACCGGTTCCAGCGTGGTGATGTCGGTGCCGTCCAGGTAGCTGTTGGCGGTTTCGATCAGCAGTTCGCCACCTTCGGGCATGGCATCCCGGGCGTTGATCACCAGGTTGAGCAGGGCGTTTTCCAACTGGCTGGCGTCGGTGTTCACCGGCCAGATATCGTTGCCCAGTTGCACCTTGAGCGTGATGTGCGCGCCCTTGGTGCGCCGGAACAAGTCTTCCAGCGAGGCCACCAACTGGTTCGGATCGAGCGGGCGGCGGTCCAGCGACTGGCGCCGCGAGAACGCGAGCAGGCGATGAGTGAGGGCGGCGGCGCGATGGGCGGAGGCCACGGCGGCGTCGGCAAAGCGGCCGATGTCGTCGCTGCGCCCGTCGGTGATGTAGCGTTGCATCAGGTCCAGGCTGCCGATGATGCCGGTGAGCATATTGTTGAAGTCATGGGCGATGCCACCTGTGAGCTGGCCCACCGCTTCCATCTTCTGCGCATGGCGCAGGGCGTCTTCGGCGCGCTCGCGTTCGACCATCTCGTTTTGCAGGCGCTGGTTGGCCTCGGCGAGTGCCAGGGTGCGCTGGGCCACACGCTCTTCGAGGTTTTCGTTGAGGTGGCGCAGGCGTTGCTCGGTGCTTTGCTGGGCTTTGAGGCTGGCTTCGGAGCGCTGTTGCAGTTCCTGGGTGAACTGGCGGCGTTCGTTGGTTTCGATGGCGGTGACGAGGATGCCGGACACGCTGGCGCATTCATCGCGGATCGGGCTGTAGGTCAGGTCAAGCCAGATCTCGGTGTCGCGCTGGTTGCGCTGCAGGACAAAGCGCTGTTCGCTGAAGGATCGCACCTGGCCGCTGAGAACCGCGTCATAGATCGGTGCGGTGAAACTGTGCAATTCCGGCCAGGTCTGGTGCGCCGGTTGGCCCATCGCGTCAGGGTGCTTGTTGCCCGCCAGCAGGGCGAAGGCGTCGTTGTAGAGTTGGATGAGTTCGCTGCCCCACAACAGCAGCATCGGCATCGGCGAGTGGACGACAATATCCACGGCGGTGCGCAGGCTTTGCGGCCAATCATTGGCCTCACCGAGGGGGCTTTTGGCCCAGTCCAGCCGCGCAATCAATGCGGCGGCTTCGCTACCGGTGGATGTTTCCTTCATAAAAAGCCCTGAGCGTAACGCTTTGAAAAATGACAACACCCATTATCCGGTGGGACAACGATGGGTGACTACCCCCGAAAAATAGCATGCATTGGGGGTTTGTCTTCAAATGAGTGCGTTGGCGCTGAAACCTTTCACCTTAACGTGCCAGCTCAGGCCGGTCGCGAAACTGTGCCAGGGCCTCCGGGTTGGCCAGCGCGTCGGTGTTTTTCACCGGTTCGCCATGTACCACATTGCGCACCGCCAGTTCGACGATCTTGCCGCTGATCGTGCGCGGGATATCGCTGACGGTGAGGATCTTCGCCGGCACATGCCGTGGCGTGGTGTTGGCGCGGATCACCTGGCGGATCTGCTGTTCGAGGGCGTCATCCAGCTCGACGCCATCGTTGAGCCGCACGAACAGCACCACGCGCACATCGTCCTGCCAGCGCTGACCAATGGCCAGGCTTTCCAGCACCTGCGGGACTTTTTCCACCTGCCGATAAATCTCGGCGGTGCCGATCCGCACACCGCCAGGGTTGAGCACCGCATCGGAGCGCCCGTGAATCAGCAGGCTGCCGTTGGGCCGCTGCTCGGCGTAATCGCCCTGGGCCCACACGCCGGGGAATTGGCTGAAATAGGAGGCGCGCAGTTTTTTCTGCTGCGGGTCGTTCCACAGGCCAATGGGCATAGCGGGGAAGTGCCGGGTACACACCAGTTCGCCCTTTTCACCGACCAGCGGCCGCCCCTGGTCGTCCCACACCTCGATGGCCATCGCCAGGCTCTTGCACTGCATTTCACCGCGGCGCACCGGCAACACCGGATTGCCGATGACGAAGCAAGAGACGATATCGGTGCCGCCGGACATCGAGGACAGGCACACCTCGCGCTTGATCTCGCGGTACACGTAGTCGTAGCTCTGGGGCGACAGTGGCGAGCCGGTCGAAATCAGCCCTTTGAGACTGCCCAGGTCATGGCTCAGGCGCGGCTGCAGCCCGGCCTTTTCCAGGGTGACGAGGTACTTGGGGCTGGTGCCGAACACGCTGATCCGTTCCGCGTCGATCAGGTCGATCAAGCGCTCGGGGCCAGGGTGAAACGGCGAGCCGTCGTACAGCACCGCCGTGGCGCCGAGCGCCAGAACCGAGACCAGCCAGTTCCACATCATCCAGCCGCAGGTGGTGTAGTAGAACAGGCAATCCTCACGGGACAGGTCCGCGTGCAGGCCGTGTTCCTTGAGGTGGGTGAGCAGCACGCCGCCGGTGCCGTGGATGATGCACTTGGGCACGCCGGTGGTGCCGCTGGAATAGAGGATATACAGCGGATGGTCGAACGGCACCGCGACAAACTCAGGCGCGCCGCCGGGTTGGTAGAAGTCACTCCACAGCGCGACGTTGGCGGCGCTCCGATAGTCCTCGACCCGCGCCTGGGGCCGCGCATACGGCACGATGATCAGTTGCTGCAGGGACGGCAGGCGTTCGAGGATCTCGTTGAGCTTGGCGCTCTGGTCGATGGTCTTGCCGGCGTAGCGGTAACCGGCGCAGGTGATCAGCACCTTGGGTTCGATCTGGCCGAAACGGTCGATCACGCCTTGGGTGCCGAAGTCTGGCGATGAGCACGACCAGATCGCGCCCAGGCTGCTGGTGGCGAGCATGCCGACCAGGGTTTGCCAGGTGTTGGGCATGCACGCGGCGACCCGGTCGCCCAGCCCAACCCCGGCCGCCCGCAGGCTGCGTTGCAGGCCGGCGACGTGGGCGGCCAGTTCGGCGTAGCTCAGTTGCTCGCGCTGGCCGTCTTCGCCGATGGCGACTACAGCGGGGTGATCGTCGCGACGGCGCAGCAGGTGTTCGGCAAAGTTCAGGGTTGCGCCGGGGAACCACTGGGCGCTGGGCATCTCGGCGTCTTCGATCAACACCGCACTGGGCGGGCTGCGAAACTGCACGTCGAAAAACGCCACGAGCGCCTGCCAGAAGTCGGGCCGCTGGTCGATGCTCCACTGGTGCAAGGCCGGGTAGTCGCTGAGCTGCACGCTGTAGCGGTCATTGATAAAGCGCCGGAACTGGTCCATCCGGGTGTGGCGGATGCGTTCGGGGGAGGGTTGCCAGAGGATCTCGGACATCAGCAAAGTCTCTTATTCTTGTACAAGTCTTCCAAACAATAGAGTTCCAATGTGGGAGGGGCGGTGCGACGATTCGACTTGCCCCCGATAGCAATGGGTCAGTCATCAATGTGTTAACTGATACACCGCCATCGGGGGCAAGCCCCCTCCCACAGTTTTAATCTCCAGTGTCTGGTTTTATTGAGCCAGCCACCCACCATCGATATTCCACGCCGCGCCCCGCACTTGGGCACCGGCCTCGCTGCACAAAAACAGCACCAACTCGCCCAGTTGCGGCGGGGTCACGAACTCCAGCGACGGCTGCTTCTCCGCGAGCAAATCATGCTGGGCCTGTTGCGGGTCGACACCGTTGGCCGCGCGGTCATCGATCTGCTTCTGCACCAGCGGCGTCAGCACCCAGCCGGGGCAAATCGCGTTGCAGGTCACGTTGCTGGTGGCGGTTTCCAGGCCGACCACCTTGGTCAGGCCGATCACGCCGTGCTTGGCCGCCACATACGCGGCTTTGCCCACCGACCCCACCAGGCCATGCACCGAGGCGATATTGACGATGCGCCCCCAGCCCTTGGCCTTCATGCCCGGCAGGCTCAGGCGCGTGCTGTGGAACACCGACGACAGGTTGATCGCGATGATCGCATCCCAGCGTTCCACCGGGAACGCTTCCACCGCCGCCACATGCTGGATGCCGGCGTTGTTGACCAGAATGTCCACGCCGCCGAATTCGCGCTCGGCGTAGGTGATCATGTCGGCGATCTGCGCCGGGTCGCTGACGTCCGCCGGGTGGTGCCCAACCTTGCCGCCGAATGCCTGCACCTGGGCGATCACCGCGCTGGCGTCGCCGAAGCCGTTGAGGATCAGGTTGGCGCCGGCCTCGGCCAAACTCAAGGCGATGCCCAAGCCGATACCGCTGGTGGAGCCGGTGACCAGGGCGGTCTTGCCGTTCAAGTTCGTCATAGAAACCTCACACAATGCCGGTGGCGTAGAAAGTACCGATCACCACGAACACCGCGAGGGTCTTGATAATCGTGATGCCGAAGATGTCCTTGTAGGCTTCGCGGTGGGTCAGCCCGGTGACCGCCAGCAACGTGATCACCGCGCCGTTGTGGGGCAGGGTGTCCATGCCGCCGCTGGCCATGGCCGCGACCCGGTGCAGCACTTCAAGCGGGATATTGGCCGCGTGGGCCGCAGCAATAAAACTCTCGGACATCGCCGCCAGGGCGATGCTCATGCCGCCGGACGCCGAGCCGGTGATACCGGCCAGCAGGGTCACGGTGATCGCTTCGTTGACCAGCGGGTTGGGGATGCCCTTGAGCCAGTCCGCCAGCACCAGAAAGCCCGGCAGCGAGGCGATCACTGCACCAAAGCCGTATTCCGAAGCGGTGTTCATCGCCGCCAGCAACGCACCACTGACCGCGCTCTTACTGCCTTCGGCGAGCTTGCTTTTGATTGCTGACCAGCCGAACACCAGCACCATGACGATGCCCACCAGCAGCGCCGCTTGCACCGCCCAGATCGCAGTGAGCTTGGCGATTTCGGTGGTCACCGGCGTGCTCATGCCCGCCAGGCTGAGGCTGTGGGTCTTGCCGTACCACTGCGGAATCCAGTGGGTGAACAGCAGGTTCATCACCCCCACCAGGATCAGCGGCGACAGCGCGATCCAGGGGTTAGGCAGGCTCAGGTTTTCGGCGGTCTCCGGCTCGTTGCGCAGCTCGGTGCCGTAGCCTTCACCGCCCCGTTGCGCCTTGTTGCGCTGGCGCGCCAGGTAGAGCATGCCGGTGCAGAACACGAAGACCGTGCCGATCAGCCCCAACCACGGCGCGGCCCAGGCGGTGGTGTTGAAGAACGTACTGGGGATGATGTTCTGGATCTGTGGTGTGCCGGGCAGCGCGTCCATGGTGAAGGAGAACGCACCCAGGGCAATGGTCGCCGGAATCAGGCGCTTGGGGATATCGCTCTGGCGGAACATCTCCGCCGCGAACGGGTACACCGCAAACACCACCACGAACAGCGACACGCCGCCGTAGGTGAGCAGGGCGCAGACCAGCACGATCACCAGCATCGCCTGGCGCGTGCCGAGCAAACGGATCGCGGCTGCGACGATGGAGCGCGAGAAACCCGACAGCTCGATCAGCTTGCCGAACACGGCACCGAGCAGGAATACCGGGAAATACAGCTTGATGAAACCGACCATTTTCTCCATGAACACCCCGGTAAACGCAGGGGCGACGGCGGACGGGTCGGTGAGCAGGACGGCGCCGAGGGCGGCGATGGGGGCAAACAGGATAACGCTATAGCCACGGTAGGCAGCCAGCATCAGCAGCGCGAGGGCTGCCAGGGCAATGATCACACTCATGGTGTGTCTCCATCGGATTGTTATTTTTGTGGGGTGAAGCTGTGGAGGAAGGCTATAGCGAGATGTGTGCCATGTTCATAACCTATTGAAAAACATAGATATTCACGTACACATGAACAAACTTTCCAGATTTAGTCTCAATCTAGAGACAAAAACAGATCAAAGGTGGGAGGGGGCTTGCCCCCGATAGCGGTGGGTCTGCAAAGAATAGGCTGACTGAGGCACTGCCATCGGGGGCAAGCCCCCTCCCACAAGGATTGTCTTTGTATTGAGATTTGTGTCTCTTTATTGAGATGTGGCCAGGCCCAGCGCGACCATTTTCTTGTACAAGGTCGACCTGCCCAGCCCCAAGCGCTGGGCCGCGTCCACCACATTCCCGTCGCAGGCCTTGAGCGCCGCCGCAATCACCTGCCGATCAAAGCGCTCGCGCGCCGCCGCAAACGTCTCGCCCTCGACGGTCTCCAGCGCCCCGCGCGCCACCGGGCTGAACGTGCCGATGGCGGCGCGAATCTCTGCTGCATCCAGTACAAGGTCATCGCTCAACAACGCCGCGCGCTCCAGCACGTTGCGCAGCTCGCGGATATTCCCCGGCCACGCATGCTGCGCCAACAACGCCAGGGCCTCGCGATCCAGTTCGTGGTGGCTGCGCAGTTCTTCGAGGATCGCTTCGCTCAACGCCGGAATATCCTCCAGCCGCTCGCGCAACGGTGGCACCCGGATCGGCAGCACATTCAACCGGTAATACAGGTCCGCCCGAAACTCGCCGCGTTTGATCGCCGCTTCCAGGTCCATGGACGTGGCGGCAATCACGCGCACATCGCTGTGCAGCATCTCGTTGGAGCCGACCGGTTCGTATTCCTTCTCCTGTAACACCCGCAGCAGCTTGCTTTGCAGCGGCAGGGGCATGTCGCCGATTTCATCGAGAAACAGCGTGCCGCCCTGGGCGATCTGCAACTTGCCGGGGCGGCCTTTGCGATCGGCGCCGGTAAACGCACCGGGCGCGGTGCCGAAGAACTCGGCCTCGAGCAGGTCATGGGGAATGGCTGCGCTGTTGATGCTGACAAATGCTTTGTGCGCGCGTGTTGAGGCGCCGTGGATCGCCTGGGCCAGCAACTCCTTGCCGGTGCCGGTTTCGCCGAGCAGCAATACCGGCGACTCGGCGCTCGCGCTGCGCCGCGCACGGCGTTTGACTTCCAAACTGGCGGCGCTGGTGCCGATAAAGTGCGCAAAGGTGTACTTGCTCTGGCGCGAACGCAGCAGCGAGCGGGTCGACGCCAGCTCCTGCTGCATGCTCAGGTAACGCTCGATCAGCGGCGACAGGTTGCGCAGCTCATCGAACAGCGCAAAGCCGATGGCGCCGATCACCGCGCCGGCGTCGTTGTGGATCGGCAGGCGCATCACCACCAGCGGTCCCTTGGGTGTGTCCTGAATATCCAGCAGGATCGGCAGGTCTGTGCTCACCACCTGGCGTAGCAGGCTGTTGGAGATGACTTTTTCGCAGGGTTGGCCGATGGCTTCGTCGGCGCTTTTAAGGCCGAAGCGCTTAGCATAGCGCTCGTTCATCCACACGATGTTGGCGTCGCGGTCGACGATCACCGTGCCTTCGCTGGACTGCTCGATGATCTCGAACAGCGACCGAATGGCCAGGCCGCGAACCTGTTGGTAGTCCTTGAGGCTGGTACTCATCTCGACAATCCGAGGGCGGCCGCCAGCAACTCCTGGGTGTAGGGGTGCTGCGGCGATGTGAATACGTCATGGCTGGCGCCACGCTCCACGACCTTGCCGTCCTTGATCACGATCATGTCGTGGGCCATGGCGCGGACCACGGCCAGGTCATGGCTGATAAACAGGTAGGTCAGGCCGTATTTGTCCTGCAGTTCGCGCAGCAACGCCACCACTTGCTTCTGCACCGTGCGGTCGAGGGCTGAGGTGGGCTCGTCGAGCAGCATCAACGCGGGCCTGAGCACCAGGGCGCGGGCGATGGCAATGCGTTGGCGCTGGCCACCGGAAAACTCGTGGGGGTAGCGATGCCGGCTGGCCGGGTCGAGGCCGACGTCCTTGAGCACCTGGATCACCTGCGCGTCACGCTCGGCAAGGCTGCACGGTGCATGCACTTCCAGGCCTTCGCTGATGATCTGCTGCACCGACATGCGCGGGCTGAGGCTGCCGTAAGGGTCCTGAAACACCACCTGCATCTGCTTGCGCCATGGGCGCATCTGCTGGTGATTGAGCGGGTCGAGGGCCACCCCCTGGAAGCGGATGCTGCCGGTGGAGTCCAGCAGGCGCAGGATCGCCTGGCCCAGGGTGGATTTACCCGAGCCCGACTCACCGACGATGCCCAGCGTCTTGCCGCGCTGCACGCTGAGGCTGATGCCGTCCACCGCGCGCAGGTAAGTCTTGCGCTGAAACAGGCCGCCGCCGAGGGGGAATTGCACGCTCAGGTCGTCCACCTGCAACACCGTTTCACGCGCTTCGCTGCACAGCGCCTCGCCCGCCGGTTCAGCATCCAGCAGCAAGCGGCTGTAGGGGTGTTGCGGCGCGGTGAACAAGGTCTCGCAGTCGGCCTGCTCGACGATCTCGCCGGTATGCATCACGCACACCCGCTGCGCCATGCTGCGCACCAGGTTGAGGTCGTGGCTGATCAGCAGCAGCGACATGCCCAAGCGTTGTTGCAAGGACTTGAGCAGCAGCAGGATCTTGCGCTGCACGGTCACGTCTAGCGCGGTGGTGGGCTCGTCGGCGATCAGCAGTTCCGGCTCGCAGGCCAGGGCCATGGCAATCATCACGCGTTGACGTTGGCCGCCGGAGAGTTGGTGCGGATAGGCCTTGAGCCGTTCCTCGGGCTTCTGGATACCGACCAGTTCCAGCAGTTCGAGGATGCGTGCCTGCGCCGCCTTGCCGCCCAGGCCCTTGTGCAACAGCAGGGTTTCGCCAATCTGCTTTTCGATGCTGTGCAGCGGGTTGAGGGAGGTCATCGGCTCCTGGAAGATTATGGCGATGCGGTTGCCGCGTAGCTTTTGCAAGGTGGCGGGCGACGCACCGATCAATTCCTGGCCGCGATAGCGCACGGAGCCGCTGGATTGCGTGCCGGCTTCGGGCAGCAATTGCAGGATCGAAAGGGCCGTCACCGACTTGCCCGAGCCCGACTCGCCGACCAGCGCCAGGCACTCGCCGGGGCGCACATCCAGGCTCAGGTTGTGCACCACGGTCTGGCCGCTGAAGGCGACGCAGAGGTCGCGGATCTCGATCAGGTTGTCGCTCATACGGACTCACTCATGAACGGGGGTCGAAGGCATCGCGCAACGCCTCGCCGATAAATACCAGCAGCGACAGGATCAGCGCCAAGGTGAAAAACGCCGTCAGGCCCAACCAGGGCGCTTGCAGGTTCTGCTTGCCCTGGGCGATCAACTCACCCAACGACGCGCTGCCTGCCGGCATGCCGAAGCCGAGGAAGTCCAGGGCGCTCAAGGTGGAAATCGCACCAGTCAAAATGAACGGCAGGTAGCTCAGGGTAGCCGTCATGGCATTGGGCAGGATATGCCGGCGAATGATCTTGGCGTCGCCCAAGCCCAACGCCCGCGCCGCCTTGACGTACTCCAGGTTGCGCCCGCGCAGGAACTCGGCGCGCACCACATCCACCAGGGCCAGCCAGGAAAACAGCGCCATGATCCCCAGCAGCCACCAGAAGTTCGGTTCGACAAAACCGGACAGGATGATCAGCAGGTACAGCACCGGCAACCCGGACCACACTTCCAGGAGGCGTTGGCCGAGCAAGTCGACCCAGCCGCCGTAGTAACCCTGCAGCGCGCCGGAAGCGATGCCGATGCTCGCACTGATCACCGTGAGCGCCAGGGCAAACAGGATCGACACCCGCGCGCCGAAGATCACCCGCGCCAGTACGTCGCGCGACTGGTCATCGGTGCCCAGCCAGTTCACCGCTGAAGGTGGGCTGGGGGCAGGGCGGGTCAGCTCGTAGTTAGGCGTGTCATCGCTGAACGGCACCGGCGGGAACAGCATCCAGCCGCCGTCCTGCTTGATCAGCTTCTGCACGTAGTCGCTGCGATAGTCCGCCTGGAACGGCAATTGCCCGCCGAACTGCTGTTCGGTGTAGCGTTTGAACACTGGGAAATACAGCTCGTTCTGGTAGCTGAGCACCAGCGGCTTGTCGTTGGCGATCAACTCGCCGCCCAGGGTCAGGATAAACAGGCCGATAAACAGCCACAGCGACCACCAGCCGCGCCGGTTTTTCTTGAAGCGTTCGAAACGTCGGCGGGCCACGGGAGACAGGTTCAGCATCAGGCGTTCCTCGCGGCGAAGTCGATACGCGGGTCCACCAGGGTGTAGCAGAGGTCGCCGATCAGTTTTATCAGGAGGCCGAACAGGGTGAAGATAAACAACGAGCCAAACACTACCGGATAGTCGCGGGACACGGCGGCTTCGTAGCTCATGCGCCCGAGTCCATCGAGGGAGAAGATCACTTCGATCAGCAGCGAGCCGGCAAAGAACACGCTGATAAACGCCTGGGGAATCCCCGAAATCACCAGCAGCATCGCATTGCGGAACACGTGGCCGTACAGCACGCGGTGTTCGCTCAAGCCTTTGGCGCGGGCGGTGACCACGTACTGGCGCGTGATTTCATTGAGGAACGAGTTTTTCGTCAGGATGGTCAGCGTGGCGAAGCCGCCAATCACCAGCGCCGTGACCGGCAAGACCAGGTGCCAAAAATAGTCGGCGACCTTGCCTACTGTGCTCAGGTCGTCGAAGTTTTCCGAGACCAGGCCGCGCACCGGGAACCAGTTCAGCGACGTGCCGCCGGCGAACACCACGATCAGGAACATCGCAAACAGGAACGCCGGCATCGCATAGCCGATCACGATCGCGGTGCTGCTCCACACATCGAAGCTGCTGCCATGGCGCACCGCCTTGCGAATCCCCAATGGGATCGACACCAGGTAGGTGATCAGCGTCGCCCACAGACCGAGGGAGAGGGTGACCGGCATTTTTTCCAGGATCAGGTCGGTGACTGTCGCGCCGCGAAAGAAGCTGTTGCCGAAGTCCAGTTGGGCGTAGCTCTTGAGCATCAGCCACAGGCGTTCCGGCGCCGGTTTGTCGAAGCCGTATTGTTTTTCGATGTCCTTGATCAGTTTCGGGTCCAGGCCCCGGCTGGCCCGCGAGCCGCTGCTGAGGCCTTCGCCTGCGGAGCCGCCGATGGCACCGCCGCCGATGCCTTGCAGGTGGGCGATCGCCTGTTCCACCGGCCCGCCGGGCGCGGCCTGTACGATCACGAAGTTGACCAGCAGGATGATCACCAGCGTCGGGATGATCAACAGCAGGCGGCGCACGATATAGGCAAACATCAGTGGGCCCCTCCGCGTTTTTTAAGCTGCGCGTTCATTTGTTCGTTCGTCAGTGGTGTGGGGCTGATTTCCCACCAGGTTTCCAGGGCTTCGTCATTTTTCGCCTCGATGGCTGGGCGCCCGAAGCGGTTCCACCACGCGGCAGAGGTGCCGGGCGGGTAGTAGTTGGGGATCCACAGGTAGTTCCATTGCAGCACGCGGTCCAGGGCATGGGCGTAGGTGAGCATCTGCGCCTGGGTGTTGGCCTTGACCAGGCCTTTGATCAGGCTGTCGATGGCCGGGTCCTTGAGCACCGTGTAGTTGTTGGCGCCCGGGTCGAATGCGGCGGCGGAGCCGAAGTAGTTGTACAGCTCCATCCCCGGCGACATGGTGACCGGGAAACCGGTGACGATCATGTCGTAGTCCCGTGTCATCAGCCGGTTGACGTACTGCGAGGCGTCGATGCGGCGGATGTTCAGGGTGATGCCGATCTGTGCCAGGTTGCGCTTGTACGGCAGCAACAGACGTTCCAGGCCGGCCTGGGCATTGAGGAAGGTGAACGCCAGCGGCTCGCCCTCGGCGTTGACCAGCTTGTCGCCGTCGGGTTTCCAGCCGGCTTCTTCCAGCAGGGCCAGGGCTTGCAGTTGCTTGTCGCGGATCATGCCGCTGCCGTCGGTGACCGGTGCCTTGAAAACCTGGGTGAACACCTCGTCGGGCACCTGGCCGCGCAGGGGTTCGAGGATCGCCAGTTCTTCTGGGGTCGGCAATTGGCTCGCGGCCAACGGGCTATTGGAGAAGTAGCTCTGCTGGCGGATGTACAGGTTGCGCATCATCTGCCGGTTGGCCCATTCGAAATCCCACAGCATCGCCAGGGCCTGGCGCACGCGGCGGTCCTTGAACATCGGGTTCTGCACGTTGAACACGTAGCCCTGGGCCGGTTGCGGCATCTCTTTGGCCAGGTGCGCCCGTTGCAGGCGACCGTCATCCAGCGCCGGGCCGTTGTAGCCGATGGAGTAGCCGGTGGCGGAGAACTCGCGGTTGAAGTCATACGCGCCGCCACGCAGCACCTGGCGCGCCACTTCGGTGTCGCCGAAATATTCCAGGCTCAGGTGATCGAAGTTGTACAGGCCACGGCTGACCGGTAAGTCCTTGCCCCACCAGTCAGGGTTGCGGGTAAAGGTGATGGTGCTGCCCGCGTCGATCTTGCTGACCTTGTACGGGCCACTGCCCAGCGGCGCTTCATAGCCGCCGCCGTTGGCGAAGTCGCGGGTTTTCCACCAGTGCTCGGGGAACACCGGCAGGGTGGCGATATCCAGCGGCAGGGTGCGGTTTTCATCGCTGGAAAAATCGAAGCGCACCTGGCGCTCGCCTTCGACTTCGACGTGTTTGACGTCGGCAAACAGCGTGCGAAAGTGCAGGCTGCCCTGGGTCATCAGCAAATCGAAGCTATAGCGCACGTCTTCGGCGGTGATCGGTGTGCCATCGGCGAACCGTGCCTTGGGGTTGAGGTAGAAGCGCAGCGACAGGCCGTCGTCCGCACGCTCCATCTTCTCGGCGACCAGGCCGTAAACGGTGTACGGCTCATCCAGCGAGCGCAGTGCCAGCGGCGAATACACCCAGCCGTCGATCTGGGACACGCCGATGCCTTTGTCGATATACGGCAGCACATGGTCGAAGCGCCCGATCTCGATGGCCGAACGCCGTAGGCTGCCGCCCTTGGGTGCGTTGGGGTTGGCATAGTCGAAATGGGTGAAGTTGGCGGCATATTTGGCCGGTTCGCCATACACCGTCAGGTAGGGTTGCGGGGCTGCGATCACAGCGGTACTGGCCAGCAGCAGGGCCAGGGTGGAGCTAAATAGAGTCGAAAAAACCAGTCGCATTATCAGCCTTGAGCGCCGGGTGAAGAAGAATAGGGATTTGTACGCTAACGGCCTGTGCATCGCCAGTCATCCCATGCACAACGGCCCACCAAAAGGCGGGCCGTTGTTTCAAACATCAGCGCGGACTGAATCAGTCCTGACGGCTGGTGACTTCCAGCAGGTGATAACCGAACTGGGTTTTCACCGGGCCTTGCACCGTGTTGACCGGGGCGCTGAACACCACGGCGTCGAATTCTTTAACCATCTGGCCTGGACCGAACGAACCCAGGTCGCCGCCTTGACGGCTGGATGGGCAGGTGGAATTGGCTTTGGCAACGTCTGCGAAATCGGCGCCGCCTTCGATCTGGGTCTTGAGTTCATTGCACTTGTCTTCGGTGGCAACGAGGATGTGACGGGCGGTGGCTTTGGCCATGGGAATTAACTCCTTGAGTAAAAACGGTGAGCGTACCGGATTCAGGCGGTTATTTCCCGGCAAAGTTCCCCTGTTCGTGGCGGGCGTGCTTGATCTACGACAAGGGCAAAGCGCAGGCGGCGGCGCAAGATTGTCGCATTCATCCGTTCAGGAGCCGTGCTATGCAAGTGCTCGATCGACGCAAGGCCATGGCGATTCCCCCATTGTTTCGCCTGGCGTTCCGCCCGTTTTTCCTTGGCGCCTGCCTGCTGGCGGTGCTGGCAATTCCCCTGTGGCTGTTCGCCCTGAGCGGCGCCACCGGTACTTGGCAACCGGCCGGAGGCTGGTTGGCCTGGCACCGGCATGAGCTGCTGTTCGGCTTTGGCGTGGCGATCATCGCCGGCTTTTTGCTGACGGCGGTACAGACCTGGACCGGTCGCCCCGGCCTCAGTGGCGCGCCGCTGGCGCTGCTCGCCGGTCTATGGCTGGCGGCGCGCCTGGGTTGGTTGGTTAACCTGCCATGGCCGCTGTTGGCGGTGCTGGAGCTGAGTTTTCCGCTGGCCGTGGCCGGCGTGATGGGCTGGACGCTGTGGACGGTCAGGCAAACCCGCAACTACCCGATTGTACTGGTGCTGGGCCTGCTCGCCGTGGCAGACGCGTTGGCGCTCTATGGGGTGCTGCGCCATGACGAAGGCACGCAGCGCCAGGCGGTGCTCACCGGTCTGTGGTTGGTGGCGGCGATGATGGGGCTGATCGGCGGCCGGGTGATTCCGTTCTTTACCCAGCGTGGCCTGGGCCGGGTCGATGGGGTCAAGCCGTGGCCGTGGCTGGACCGCGTATTGCTCGGCGGTTCGATCCTGATAGCGTTGCTCTACGCCAGCGGGCTGGCGGTGTTCCCCAGTGGCTGGAGCGGCGCGCTGTTCGCCGCGCTTGGCCTGGGCCACCTGCTGCGCCTGGTGCGCTGGCATGACCGTGGCCTGTGGCGCGTGCCGCTGCTGTGGTCGCTGCACCTGGCATATGCATGGTTGGCTGTGGCCTGCCTGGGTATGGCGCTGTGGCATTTCGGCGCGCCGCTCAACCCGAGCCTGGCCGTGCATGCGCTGACGGTCGGCGCCATGGCCGGGATGATCCTGGCGATGCTGGCGCGGGTCAGCCTGGGCCATACCGGTCGGCCGTTGCAGCCGCCGGGCGGGATGACCCTGGCGTTTGCACTGTTGAACCTGGCCGCAGTCTGCCGGGTGGTGCTGGTGTTAATCTGGCCCGTAGCGGCGTTGTGGCTGGCGGGGATTTGCTGGACGGTCGGCCTGGGCCTGTACCTATGGCGTTATGCGCCGATGCTGTGGCACGCGCGGGTCGACGGGCATCCCGGTTAGGAGCATTGCATGCTGTATTCGTGGTTGTTGATCGTGCATCTGCTGGCGGCGATTGCTTTTATTGGCACGCTGTTTTTTGAAGTAATGATCTGGCACAGCGCCCGCGAGGAGTTGGCCTGGTCGGCGCGCTTCACTGCCGAACACGCCATCGCCCGGCGTTCGCGGCGGGTGCTGCATGGCGTGGTAGTGCTGCTGTATGGGGCGGGCATCGGCCTGGCCTGGCATTACCGGGGCATGCCCTGGAACAGTCATTTCGGACTGTTCCTGAGCCTGAAAATCCTGCTGGCCCTGAGCATCATCGGGCACTACCTGCTGCTGGCCTACTGGCTGACCCGCGAGCGCCTGAGCCCCAAGCGTGCGCTGTGGATACGGCGCAGCATTCTCGCGCACATGGTGGTGATCGTGGTCCTGGCGAAGTCACTGTGGTGAGCGGCCTGCGGCGCCATGCCGCGGCGGATTGTTGATCGTGATCAAGGGATAGAACCTGCGCAGTTCCCACACTGTGGCGAATTCTCTGGAGGTCCGTCCCATGCCCCTGTCCCTCGCGCAACTGCGCCGCAACTACACCCTCTACGGCCTGCGGGACGACGGTGAGCAGGACAATCCGCTGGTGTTGTTCGGTCAGTGGCTGAGCCAGGCACGCAAAACCGAAGTGCCTCCCGCCGAGGCCAACAGCATGGCCCTGGCCACGGTCGATAGCGAAGGGTGCGCCCATTGCCGCATCCTGCTGCTCAAGGGTTTCAGCGCCGAGGGCTTTGTGTTTTTTGGCAATTACCAGAGCGCCAAGGGCGATGAACTGGCGAGCAACCCCCAAGCGGCGATGACGTTTTTCTGGCCGGGCCTGGAGCGCCAGGTGCGCATTGAAGGCGCGGTCGAGCGCCTCGATCCGGCGCTGTCGGACGCCTATTTCGTCGCCCGTCCGGCCGCCAGCCAACTGGGCGCCTGGGCCTCGCCGCAGAGTCAGCCCCTGGCCCACCGCAGCGAGCTGGAAGGCTTGCTGCGCGAGGTCACCGAGCGTTTCGCCGGCCAGCAGCCGCCACGGCCCGAGCATTGGGGCGGGTACTGCCTGAAGCCGCGCCGCATCGAGTTCTGGCAAGGCCGCCCTGACCGCCTGCATGACCGCCTCGACTACCGCCTGCGAGACGGCGCTTGGCAGCGCACACGGTTGGCGCCCTGACGAGGTACCTCCTTGGAGGAATAGGCCCTGCGCCCGTTGCGGCGCAGGCTGAGCGCATCTTTTTATATGGCTGGAGCCTTGATCATGGCCCATTTGACCCAACGCAGTTTTGTCTCCCTGAACATCGCCGTGCTGACCATCAGCGACACCCGCACCTTTGACACCGATACCTCCGGGCAGACCCTGGTGGACCGCCTGGAACGCGCCGGCCATGTGCTGATCGACCGTGGCCTGGTGATGGACGATATCTACCAGATCCGCGCCCGTGTCTCGCAGTGGATCGCCGACCCGCAGGTGCAAGTGGTGCTGATGACCGGCGGCACCGGCTTCACCGCCCGCGACAACACGCCACAAGCGGTGTTGCCGCTGCTGGATAAACAGGTGGACGGTTTTGGCGAACTGTTCCGCCAGGTGTCCCTGGCGGAAATCGGCATGTCCACCTTGCAGTCCCGTGCCCTGGCGGGCATGAGCAACGGCGTGCTGGTGTGCTGCATGCCCGGTTCGCCCGGCGCGTGCCGCACCGCCTGGGACCAGATTCTGGTCGGTCAACTGGACAGCCGCACCGGCCCGTGCAACTTCGTTGCGCACCTCAAGCCCCAGTTCGAACAGACGCTCAGCGCCTGTGAGGCGCGGTCATGAACACCCGCGTGTGTGACAGCGGGTCGTTGATGCCGGTGGACGAGGCGATCGCGCAACTGCTGGCCCAGGCGCCGCCTGTGCCGTCCACCGAAGTGATCCCCCTCGGCCAGGCTGCGGGCCGGGTGATCGCCGAAGAACTGTTTTCCCCCCTCGACTTGCCGGGCTGGGACAACAGCGCCATGGACGGCTACGCTCTGCGCGCCGCCGATGTGCCGGAGCAGGGCGGCTACCTGGTGTTGGCCGGGCGGATTGCCGCCGGGCACAGCAGCGACGTGCCGTTGCAGGCCGGGCAAACGGTGCGGATTTTCACCGGCGCGCCGTTGCCGCCCGGCGCCGACAGCGTGGTGCCCCAGGAGCGTTGCCGCGTTTACGGCCAGCGCATCTGGTGCCCGCCGTTGCGCCTGGGCGAACACGTGCGCAAGCGCGGTGAAGAACTGCAACGCGGGCAACGCCTGTTGCGTGTCGGCCAGCGCCTGCGCGCCCAGGAAGTCGGCCTGCTGGCGTCGGCCGGCATCCCGTGGGTCAAGGTCTATCGCCCCTTGCGCGTGTGCCTGCTGAGCAGCGGCGATGAACTGCGCGAGCCGGGCGAGTCATTGGCGCCGGGACAGATCTACAACAGCAACCGCCACCTGGTGACCGCGTTATTGCGCGGCTGGGGTGTGGAGGTGCTCGACTACGGGGTGATGGCCGACGCGCTGGCCGCCAGCCGCGACGCGTTGATCCTGGCGTCCTCCGAATGCGACCTGCTGCTGACCACCGGCGGCGTGTCGGTCGGCGAGGAGGACCATCTCAAGCAAGCCATCCAGGAGCTCGGTCGCGTTGACTTCTGGCGCCTGGCGATCCAGCCCGGCAAGCCCCTGGCGTTTGGCGAAGTCGCGGGCAAACCGTGGATCGGCCTGCCCGGCAACCCGTCCGCCGCGCTGATCACCACGTTGGTGGTGGTGCGTCCGTTCCTGTTGCGCGCCCAGGGTGTCGAGCGCGTATTACCGGTGCCGATCCAGGTGCCGGCCGGGTTTGAATGGCCCACCCCCAACAAGCGTCGCCAGTACCTGCGCGCGCGCTTGAGCCCGGGCGAGGATGGGCAATTGCGCGCCGTCCTGCACCCCCAGCAAAGCTCGGCAATGCTCACCGCCGCCTGCTGGGCCGATGGCCTGGTGATCGTCGAGCGCGAGCAAGTGTTGCTCAAGGACGCACCGGTGCTTTTCCTGTCTTTCGCCGAGTTTCAATGAGGAGTCTCCATGCAACTGGTCTGCCCGGCAGGCAACCTGCCTGCGCTCAAAGCCGCGGTGCGCCAAGGCGCCGATGCGGTGTATGTCGGTTTTCGCGATGACACCAATGCCCGGCATTTCGCCGGGCTGAACATGGACGACAAACAGTTCGACGCCGCCGTTTCCCATATCCGCCAGCACCAGCGCAAGCTGTATGTGGCGGTCAACACCTACCCGCAACCGAAGATCTGGTCACGCTGGCAGCGCGCCGTCGACCGCGCGGCCGATCATGGCGTGGATGCGCTGATCGCCGGCGACCCCGGTGTGCTCGGTTACGCCGCTGCGCGCCATCCGCAAATGGCGTTGCACTTGTCGGTGCAGGGCTCGGCCACCCATGCGGCGGCGTTGAAGTTCTACGTCGAACGTTATGGCATTCGTCGCGCGGTGCTGCCTCGGGTGCTGTCCCTGGCCCAGGTGCGGCAGGTGGCGGCGAGCAATGTGGTGCCGATCGAAGTGTTCGGCTTCGGCAGCCTGTGCATCATGGCCGAAGGGCGTTGCCACTTGTCGTCGTATATCACCGGCGAGTCGCCCAACCTGTGCGGAGTGTGTTCGCCGGCCAAGGCGGTGCGCTGGAGCGACGACGCCGATGGTCTCAGCGCACGCCTCAGTGAAGTGCTGATCGACCGCTACACCCCGGAGGAACCGGCCGGCTACCCGACCTTGTGCAAAGGCCGTTTCCTGGTCGGCGGCAAGCGCTTCCACGCCCTGGAAGAACCGACCAGCCTCGACACCCTGGACCTGTTGCCCGAACTCAGCGCCATTGGCGTGGCAGCGGTGAAGATCGAAGGCCGGCAACGCAGTCCGGCCTATGTGGAACAAGTCACCCGAGTCTGGCGTGCCGCCCTCGACGCCCACCGCAGCGCCCCGGCCAATTTTGTGGTCAGGGACCAGTGGCGCCAGGTGCTGGCCGGACTTTCCGAAGGCAGCCAGACCACCCTGGGTGCTTACCATCGCGCATGGCAGTGAGGAATTACAGATGAAACTCAGCCTGGGACCGGTGCTGTTTTATTGGGATAAGGAACACCTGGGGCGCTTCTATTCAGACATGGCCGGCTTGCCCCTGGACGTGATTTACCTGGGGGAAACCGTGTGCTCGAAACGCCGCGCGTTTTCGCTGGATCAATGGTTGGGCCTGGGCCGCGAGTTGCAGTCGTGCAGCCCGGCGCAGATCGTGCTGTCGAGCCTGACCTTGATCGAAGCCGCCTCCGAGCTGTCGAGCCTGCGCCGCCTGTGCGACAACGGCGAGGTGCTGGTTGAAGCCAACGACATGGGCGCGGTGCAGTTGCTGATCGAGCGCAAGCTGCCCTTTGTCGGCGGCCCGGCGCTCAACCTGTACAACGGCCACGCGCTGGTGCAATTGCTCGATGCGGGCATGCAGCGCTGGGTGCCGCCGGTGGAGTGCTCGCAAAGCCTGATCGCCGATGTGCTGGAGCAGGTGCGCGAACTCGGCCGACCGCTGCCCGAAGTGGAGATCTTCGCCTACGGGCATTTGCCGCTGGCGTATTCGGCCCGTTGCTTCACCGCCCGTGCGGAAAACCGGCCCAAGGACGATTGCCAGTTCTGTTGTATCAACTACCCCGATGGCATGGCCCTGACCAGTCAGGAAGGGCAACCGCTGTTCACCTTGAACGGGATTCAGACGATGTCGGCCGATGTCACCAACTTGCTCGCCGATTACCCTGGCTTGGTCGCGTGTGGCGCTGGCCTGTTGCGCCTGAGCCCACGGGCTGAGGGCATGGTCGGCGTGGTCCAGGCTTTCGATCAGGTGCGCCAGGGCGCGATGCCGCCGTTGTGCGTCGACGGCTGCAACGGCTACTGGCACGGCCAGGCCGGCATGCTGCGGGTCGAGGAGGTGGGCCTGTGTTGAGTCGCAAACAATGGCTGCTCAAGGGCGCCGATCGCTTGCTGCCGTTGGTGCGCCACGTGCCGTTCCGGGTGCAGCGCCTGGCCTTGCAGCAAGGCCTCAACCGCTGCCTGGCCGAGCCGTTGCGCGACGGCGGCTTCGACCTGCTGCGCGGGCGCTGGATGTGCCTGCGCATCCCCGACCTCGGGCTGTGCTGGTACCTGACCCTGGCGCGGGACGGTTTGCGCCTCGCCGAAAAAGCCGAGGCCCAGGTGACGATCAGTGGAAATTGGCGCGAGTTCTTGTTGCTGGCCAGTCGGCAGGAAGACCCGGACACCTTGTTCTTCCGGCGTCGCTTGGTGATTGAAGGCGATACGGAGTTGGGGCTGGGCTTGAAGAACCTGATCGACAGCCTGGACTCCGATGTGCTGCCGCCTTGGTTGTGGCGCAACCTGGAGCGGGCAGGGCGCGGGCTGGCGGCCTGACGCGAGCGACCTATCCCTACGGATAGGTCACTGCCACGCGCTAAGGCGTCGGCACCAAAAACGCCGCCTCCAGCAATTGCCGGGTATAAGCATGCTGCGGGTTGGCGAAAATCGCCGGCGCATCGCCTTGTTCCACCACCTGCCCGTGCTTGACCACCATCAACTGGTGACTCAGCGCTTTCACCACGGCCAGGTCATGGCTGATGAACAGATAGGTCAGGTTGTACTTGGCCTGCAAACCGCGCAGCAGTTCCACCACTTGGCGCTGTACCGTGCGGTCGAGCGCCGAGGTCGGTTCGTCGAGCAGAATCAGGCGCGGCTTGAGTACCAGGGCGCGGGCAATGGCGATGCGTTGGCGCTGGCCGCCGGAGAACTCGTGGGGGTAGCGATGCCGCGATTGCGGGTCGAGGCCGACTTCCTTGAGCGCCGCGATAATCGCCGCTTCCTGCTCCGCCGGGCTGCCCATCTTATGGATACGCAGGCCTTCGCCGACGATCTCGCTGACGCTCATGCGTGGGCTGAGGCTGCCAAACGGGTCCTGGAACACCACCTGCATTTCCCGGCGCAACGGGCGCACCTGTTGCTGGGTCAGGCGGTCGAGTTGCTGGCCTTCGAAGCGAATCCCGCCTTTGCTGGCGATCAGACGCAGGATCGCCAGGCCGAGGGTGGACTTGCCTGAGCCGCTTTCGCCGACGATGCCCAGGGTTTGCCCTTGGGGCAGGCTGAAATTGATGCCGTCCACCGCCTTGACGTAGTCGACGGTGTTGCGCAGAAAGCCTTTCTTGATCGGAAACCAGACTTTCAAATCATCGACTTCCAGCAACGGCGGCCCGGCTGCCGTGTCGGCCGGCCCACCGCTGGGTTCGGCGGCGAGCAGTTCCTGGGTGTAAGGGTGCTGCGGCGACTGGAACAAGGTTTCGCAATCGGCTTGTTCGACGATGCAACCCTGCTGCATCACGCACACCCGGTGGGCAATGCGCCGCACCAGGTTCAAGTCGTGGCTGATCAACAGCAACGCCATGCCCAGGCGCGCCTGCAGTTCCTTGAGCAGTTCGAGGATCTTCAGCTGCACCGTTACGTCGAGGGCGGTGGTCGGTTCATCGGCGATCAACAGCTCCGGCTCGTTGGCCAAGGCCATGGCGATCATCACCCGTTGGCGCTGGCCGCCGGACAGTTCGTGGGGCAGGGCCTTGAGGCGTTTATGCGGCTCGGGAATGCCCACCAGTTCGAGCAACTCCAGGGTGCGTCGGGTGGCGACTTTGCCGGTCAGCCCCTTGTGCAGGCCGAGCACTTCGTTGATCTGCTTCTCGATGCAGTGCAGCGGGTTCAACGAGGTCATCGGCTCCTGGAAGATCATCGCAATGCGGTTGCCGCGAATATGCCGGATGGTTTTTTCTTTGAGGGTCAGCAGGTCCTGGCCGGCGTACTCGATGGTGCCGGCGGGGTGCCGCGCCAAGGGGTAGGGCAGCAGGCGCAGGATCGAGTGGGCGGTCACCGATTTGCCGGAGCCGCTTTCGCCGACCAGCGCCAGGGTTTCGCCGCGCTTGATGTCGAAGCTGACGTGGTTCACCACGCGCTGGTGATGCTCGCCGGTGACGAACTCGACGCAGAGGTCGCGGACTTCGATCAGATTGTCCTGATTCATCTCATTTCCTCGGGTCGAAGGCATCGCGAGCGGACTCGCCGATAAACACCAGCAAGCTCAACATGATCGCCAGCACGGCGAAGGCACTCATGCCCAGCCACGGCGCTTGCAGGTTGGATTTACCCTGGGCCACCAGCTCTCCCAGCGACGGCGAACCCGCCGGCAGGCCGAAGCCGAGGAAGTCCAGGGCGGTCAAGGTGCCGATGGCGCCGGTGAGGATGAACGGCATGAAGGTCATGGTCGAGACCATGGCATTGGGCAGGATATGCCGGAACATGATCGCGACGTTCTGCATGCCCAGTGCCCTGGCCGCACGCACATATTCCAGGTTACGCCCGCGCAGGAACTCGGCGCGGACCACGTCCACCAGGCTCATCCACGAGAACAGCAGCATGATCCCCAGCAGCCACCAGAAGTTGGGCTGTACGAAACTGGCGAGGATGATCAGCAGGTACAGCACCGGCAAGCCCGACCAGATCTCCAGGAAGCGTTGCCCGGCCAGGTCGACCCAGCCGCCATAGAAACCCTGCAGGGCACCGGCGATCACGCCGATGATCGAACTGAGCACGGTCAGGGTCAGGGCAAACAGCACCGACACACGGAAGCCGTAGATCACCCGTGCCAAGACGTCGCGGCCCTGGTCATCGGTGCCCAGCAGGTTGACCGAAGACGGCGGCGCAGGGGCCGGCACCCTCAGGTCGTAGTTGATGCTCTGGTAGCTGAACGGGATCGGCGCCCACAGCGTCCAGGCGTCCTTGGCCTTGAGCAGTTCCTGGATATACGGGCTCTTGTAGTTGGCCTCCAGGGGGAATTCGCCGCCGAAGGTGGTTTCCGGGTAGCGCTTGAGCGCCGGGAAATACCAGTCGCCGTCAAAATGCACCGCCAGCGGTTTGTCGTTGGCGATCAGCTCGGCGCCCAGGCTCAGGCCGAACAGAATCAGGAACAGCCACAGCGACCACCAGCCACGCTTGTTCGCCTTGAACCGCTCGAATCGGCGGCGATTGAGGGGGGACAGATTCATCTCAATGCTCCCGGCTGGCGAAGTCGATACGCGGATCGACCAGGGTGTAGGTGAGGTCACCGATCAGCTTCACCACCAAGCCGAGCAGGGTGAAGATAAACAGCGTGCCGAACACCACCGGGTAATCGCGGTTGATCGCCGCTTCAAAGCTCATCAGGCCGAGGCCGTCGAGGGAGAAGATCACTTCCACCAGCAAGGACCCGGTGAAGAAAATCCCGATGAACGCCGAGGGGAAACCGGCGATCACCAGCAGCATGGCGTTGCGGAACACGTGGCCGTAGAGCACGCGGTGGTTGGTCAGGCCCTTGGCCTTGGCGGTGACCACGTACTGCTTGTTGATCTCGTCGAGAAAGCTGTTTTTGGTCAGCAGCGTCATGGTCGCGAAGTTGCCGATCACCAGCGCGGTGATGGGCAAGGCCAGGTGCCAGAAGTAGTCGAGGATCTTGCCGCCCCAGCTCAATTCATCGAAATTGTTGGAGGTCAGCCCGCGCAAGGGGAACCAGTCGAAATAACTGCCACCGGCAAACACCACGATCAGCAGGATCGCGAACAGGAACGCCGGGATCGCGTAGCCGACGATGATCGCCGAGCTGGTCCATACGTCGAAGTGGCTGCCGTGTCGCGTGGCCTTGGCGATCCCCAGCGGGATCGAGATCAGGTACATGATCAGCGTGCTCCACAACCCGAGGGAGATTGACACCGGCATCTTTTCCTTGATCAGGTCGATGACCTTGGCGTCACGAAAGAAGCTGTTGCCAAAATCCAGGCGGGCGTAGTTCTTGACCATGATCCACAAGCGTTCCGGTGCCGACTTGTCGAAACCGTACATGGTTTCGATTTCCTTGATCAGCGCCGGGTCCAGGCCTTGGGCGCCACGGTAGCTGGAACCGGCCACCGCGACTTCGGCACCGCCGCCGGCAATGCGGCTGGTGGCGCCTTCGAAGCCTTCGAGTTTGGCGATCATCTGCTCCACCGGGCCGCCGGGGGCGGCCTGGATGATGATGAAGTTGATCAGCAGAATCCCGAACAGCGTGGGGATGATCAGCAATAGGCGGCGAACAATATAGGCCAGCATTTAATCGCCTCCGCTCGCCGGGTCGGCGCTCGTGTCTAGGGTGATGGCGGGTTTCACGTCGGGTTTCGCCCACCAAGTGGCGGTGCCGACGTCATAGCGCGGTGGCACCTTCGGATGGCCGAGGTGGTCCCAGTACGCCACGCGGAAGGTCTTGATGTGCCAGTTGGGGATCACGTAGTAGCCAAATTGCAGCACGCGATCCAGGGCCTTGGCATGGGCGACCAGGCTTTGGCGTGAGTCGGCGTCGATCAGTTCCTCTACCAGTTGGTCGACGGCCGGGTCCTTGAGGCCCATGTAGTTGCGGCTGCCGGGTTTATCGGCGCTGGAGGATTTCCAGAATTCGCGTTGTTCGTTACCCGGCGAGGTGGACTGCGGGAAGCTGCCCACCAGCATGTCGAAATCCCGCGAGCGCAGGCGGTTGACGAATTGTGAGACGTCGACCCGGCG
Organism: Pseudomonas sp. PSPC3-2; assembly: GCF_049897085.1. Classification (NCBI taxonomy): domain Bacteria; kingdom Pseudomonadati; phylum Pseudomonadota; class Gammaproteobacteria; order Pseudomonadales; family Pseudomonadaceae; genus Pseudomonas; species Pseudomonas sp. PSPC3-2. The sequence goes on along the minus strand of NZ_JAFCVO010000006.1, from coordinate 43,964 downwards.
AATCACCAGATCGATACCCAGGTCCGCCAGGTTGCGTTTGAAGGGCAGCAGGATACGTTCGAACTCGGTCTGCGCCAGCAGGAATTCGATGGTCACCGGTTTGCCGGTGGCGTCGACCATCTTGTCGTCGACGATGCGCCAGCCGGCTTCCTGCAACAGTTGGTAGGCCTCGCGCTGTTGGGTGCGGATCATGCCGCTGCCGTCGGTTCTGGACGGCGCAAAGGCCTGGGTAAAGACTTCGGCGGGGATTTTGTCGCGCAGCGGTTCGAGGATGGCCAACTCGTCCGGGCCGGGCAGGCCGGTGGCGGCCATCTCCGAGTTCTCGAAGTAGCTGCGGGTGCGGGTGTAGGCGCCGTTGAACAACTGCTTGTTGCTCCACTCGAAGTCCAGCAACAGGCTGATGGCCTTGCGCACGCGCACGTCCTGGAACATCGGCTTGCGCGTGTTGAACACGAAACCCTGCATGCCGGTGGGGTTGCCGTTGGGGAGCTCTTCCTTGACCAGGCGCCCTTCGGCCACCGCCGGAATGTTATAGGCGTTGGCCCAGTTCTTCGCGCTGAATTCCAGCCAGTAGTCGAACTGCCCCGCCTTCAACGCTTCCAGGGATACCGTACTGTCACGGTAATAGTCGGTGATGCGCTGATCGAAGTTGTAGAAGCCTTGGGTGATCGGCAGGTCCTTGGCCCAGTAGTCCTTGACCCGCTCGTAGCGAATCATGCGCCCGGCCTTGACCTCGGCCACCTTGTACGGCCCGCTGCCCAGCGGTATTTCCAGGTTGCCCTTGGTAAAGTCGCGAGTGGCCCACCAATGCTTGGGTAATACCGGCAGTTGCCCAAGGATCAGCGGCAATTCGCGGTTGTTGGTGCGCTTGAACTTGAACAGCACTCGCTGCGGGTCTTCGGCCACCACTTCGTCAACGTCGGCGTAGTAGGTGCGGTAGAGCGGCGAACCTTCCTTCATCAGCGTCTGGAAGGTAAACACCACGTCTTCGGCCTGGATCGGCTGGCCATCGTGGAAGCGTGCTTCGGGGCGCAGGTAGAAGCGTACCCAACTGTTGTCCGGGGCTTTTTCGATTTTGCCGGCCACCAGGCCGTATTCGGTGATGGGTTCGTCCAGGCTCTGCATGGCCAGGGTGTCGTAGATCAGGCTGATATTGTCCGCCGGCACGCCCTTGCTGATGTAGGGATTGAGACTGTCGAAACCGCCCATGCTCGACTCGCGAAAGGTGCCGCCCTTGGGGGCGTTGGGGTTGACGTAGTCGAAGTGCTTGAAGTTGGCGGGGTACTTGGGCGGCTCGTTGTAGAGGGTCAGCGCATGTTGCGGGGCGGCGTGGGCCGCCGTGCATAGCAACAGACTGCCGAGCAGTGCAGTACGCAAAGACATCATTGGGCTTTCTCCGAAGCTTTCAGCCACCATGCGCTCAGGCCCAGGCTGTAGGGCGGCGTGGTGACAAAGGCGAACCGGTTGCGGTACGCCAAGCGATGATAGTTGAGGTACCAGTTGGGAATGCTGTAATGCTGCCACAGCAGGACCCGGTCCAGGGCCCGGCCGGCCGCCAGTTGTTCGTCGCGGGTCTGTGCCGACAGCAGTTGTTCGAGCAGGCGGTCGACCACCGGATTGGCGATGCCTGCGTAGTTCTTGCTGCCCTTGATCGCCGCCTGGCTGGAGTGGAAGTACTGCCACTGCTCAAGGCCGGGGCTGAGGGTTTGGTTGAGGGTCATCAGGATCATGTCGAAGTCGAACTGATCGAGGCGCTGTTTGTATTGCGCCCGGTCGACTGTGCGCAGGTGCGCGTCGATGCCGATACTGTTCAGGTTTTCCACATAGGGCTGCAGGATGCGCTCCAGGTTCGGGTTGACCAGCAGGATTTCGAAGCGCAGCGGTTGCCCGTCCTTGTTGAGCAGGCGTTGCCCGGACAGCTTCCAGCCGCCTTCGCCGAGCAGGGCCAGGGCGCGGCGCAGGGTCTCGCGGGGGATGCCGTGCCCGTCGGTCTGGCGCAGGCTGAACGGTTGGGTGTAGAGATTGGCCGGCAGTTGGTCGCGGTAGGGCGAGAGCATCAACCATTCATGGCCGACCGGGACGCCGGTCGCCGAAAATTCGCTGTTGGGGTAATAGCTCAAGGTGCGTTTATAGGCGCCGCTGAACAGGGTGCGGTTGGTCCATTCAAAGTCGAACATCAGCCCCAGGGCTTCGCGCACCTTGGCTTGTTTGAAGGTCGGGCGCCGGGTGTTCATGAACAGGCCCTGGCTTTGGGTCGGGATCTGGTGGGCGATCTGCGCCTTGATCACATCGCCGCGGTTGATCGCCGGGAAGTTGTAGCCATTCGCCCAATTTTTGGCCTGGTGCTCGATATAGATATCGAACTCGCCGGCCTTGAAGGCTTCGAAGGCGACGTCGCTGTCGCGGTAGAACTCCACTTCGACCTTGTCGTAATTGTAGAAACCCTGGTTGACCGGCAGATTCTTGCCCCAATAGTCCTTGACCCGCTCGAACACCAGTTGTCTGCCCGGCGTGACTTTGCTGAGGCGATAGGGCCCGCTGCCCAGCGGTGGTTCGAAGGTGGTGGCCTTGAAATCGCGGTTTTTCCAGTAGTGCTGGGGCAGCACCGGCAGTTCGCCCAGGCGCAGGATCAGCAACGGGTTGCCGGCGCGCTTGAATACAAAACGGATACGGTGGCGGTTGAGGATGTCGACCCGCGCCACTTCCTGCAGGTTGGTGCGGTATTGCGGATGACCTTCGGTCAGCAGGGTGCGATAGGAAAACGCCACGTCATAGGCAGTGATCGGCTTGCCATCGTGAAAGCGGGCTTCCGGGCGCAGGTTGAACACCACCCAACTGCGGTCCTCGCTGTACTCCACCGACTGGGCAATCAGCCCGTAGCTGGAGGTCGGCTCATCGCCGGACGGCGCGTACTGGCCGGTGCCGACCATCAAAGGTTCGTTCAGCTCATTGACGCCGTATTGCAGGAAGTTCGGCGTGGAAACCGGGCTTGAGCCCTTGAAGGTATAGGGGTTGAGGGTGTCGAACGTGCCAAACGCCATGACCCGCAACGTCCCGCCTTTCGGCGCTGCAGGGTTTACCCAATCGAAGTGGGTGAATTTGGCCGGGTACTTGAGGGTGCCGAACTGCGCATAACCGTGGCTCTCGGTAATCGTCGCGTTCGCAGCAAAGCTCAAGGCCAGACTTATTAGTAGAAGGAGGGGACGCGTCAAGTCAGAGATCCGATCCAGGCAGCTTGGGCTTTATGATCGGTACAGTAACAGCTTGTTCCGGTTGGAAAAAGCCAGTTGGAATGATGGCGATCCTATGTGGGAGGGAGCTTGCTCCCGATGGCGGTGCGTCAGTCAGCTTATGTACCGACTGATGCACCGCCATCGGGAGCAAGCCCCCTCCCACAATTGGCGCTCCAGTGTTCTTGCGGTGTCAGCGTGGCCCGGAAACCACCAGCATCTGCCCCGGCTTGAGCGCCATGCCAGTGCGTGGGTTCCAGCGCTTGAGATGTTGCATCTCAACGTTGAAACGCTTGGCGACGATATACAGCGAGTCGCCTTTCTTGACCTTGTACTGCACCGGTTTCTTGCTGTCGGCCTTGGCCACCAGCTTGCGCGTGTCCTGCATCACCAGGGTCTGGCCGACCTTGAGCGCCTGGCCGTTGAGCTTGTTCCAGCGCTGCAGGTCATGCACGTCGACCTTGTTGGCCTTGGCGATCAGCGTCAGGTTGTCGCCGTTGCGCACCTTGTAGTTGCGGGTACGGCCAGCCACGGACCGGGTCTCGACTTCGTCGAATACCGGCTTTTTCGGGCGCATTGCCAGCAATTCTTCAGGCTTCATCGCCGAAAGGCTGCTGGTCAATAGTTGTGCCTTGGAGCTGGGCACGAGCAAATGCTGGGGACCGTCCAGGGTGGTACGTTGTTTCAGCGCCGGATTGAGCTGGAACAGTTCGTCTTCGTCGATCTCGGCCAGTGCGGCGACCCGTGACAGGTCCATGCTTTGCTTGACTTCAACCACTTCGAAGTACGGCGTGTTGGCAATCGGGTTCAGGTTGACGCCGTAGGCCTCGGGGGCGAGCACCACCTGGGACAGCGCCAGGAACTTGGGCACGTAGTCCTTGGTTTCCTGGGGCAGGGGCAGGTTCCAGTAGTCGGTCGGCAGACCGAGCTTCTCGTTGCGCTCGATCGCCCGGCTTACCGTGCCTTCGCCGGCGTTATACGCGGCCAGGGCCAGCAGCCAGTCGCCGTTGAACATGTCATGCAGACGTGTCAGATAGTCCAGCGCGGCGGTGGTGGAAGCGGTGATATCGCGACGACCGTCGTAGGCGCGGGTCTGGCGCAGGTTGAAGTAGCGCCCGGTGGAGGGAATGAACTGCCACAAGCCGACCGCATCGCTGCGCGAATAGGCCATTGGGTTGTAGGCACTTTCAATCACTGGCAACAGCGCCAGTTCCAGGGGCATGTTGCGTTCTTCAAGGCGTTCGACGATGTAATGAATGTAGAGGCTGCCACGTTCGCCGGCGTTCTCCAGGAAGGACGGGTTGCTGGCGAACCACAGGCGCTGTTGCTCGATACGCGGGTTGACGCCGAGGCCGTCCTGCAATTGAAAGCCCCGACGCATGCGTTCCCAGACATCCTGGGGGGCTTCGGGGCTGGGCTTCTCTGAGAGCCAAATAGGTTTTTGCTTGATCTTGGCAGCAAGATTCGGTTTGGGTTGCACGGTGGATTGTGCAGCGAAATTTGTCGATTGGCAGCCCGCCAGAGTTGCGGAGACAGCCACCGCCACGGCTTGAGCCAGGCGGGTCAATGCGTCTGAATGATTGGATTTACGAGTAGATGACGACATTGGCTGGAAGTAAGTTCCGGGCAAAAATGTCGGGCGATTCTAGAAAGCGCTTTGGTTCCGGTCAACCATTCAGAAATTTCGTATCAGACTGCGTCACGTTAGAACTTATCTTTCCAAGCCCTCAAGCTAGCAAATACCTCGGCTCCAGAGCGGTTGTCACGGCCATTCCGTTCGTCAGCTTTTTGTTTAACGGATGTTTCAGCGGTACGCAGGAACGGATTGGTGCGCTTTTCCAGGGCCAGGTTGGAAGGCAGCGTGATCTCGCCACGGGCGCGCAGTTGGTTGACGTTTTCCACCCGTTCGGCGATATCGGCGTTGTCTGGTTCCACCGCCTGGGCAAACCTGAGATTGCTCTGTGTGTATTCATGGGTGCAGTACACCAGGGTGTCGGCCGGCAGGGCGGCCAGGCGTTGCAGCGAGGTGTACATTTGCGCTGGCGTGCCTTCGAACAGGCGGCCGCAACCGGCGGCGAAGAGGGTGTCGCCGCAGAACAGCGCGCCCTGGTGATAGAAGGCAACATGGCCGAGGGTATGGCCGGGGACGGCGTACACGGCGAAGTCCCAGCCCAGCACCGTGATGCGGTCGTTGTCCTGCAGCGCGATGTCCCGTGCCGGGATCGTTTCGCTGGCCGGGCCGTAGACCTTGGCACCGGTCACACGTTTCAGTGCTTCGACGCCACCTACATGATCATGGTGATGGTGGGTGATGAGGATGTCGCTGAGCGTCCACTCCGGGTTCTGCTCGAGCCAGGCCAGCACGGGGGTGGCATCGCCGGGGTCGACCACGGCGCAGCGGCGGGTCTGGGGTTCCTGTAACAACCAGATGTAGTTATCGGTGAAGGCGGGCAGGGCACTGATCTGTATCATTCTTCGATTCGCCAAGCTGAACACATTGGTGCATCTTAGAACGTCTAGGCGAGTTGGAGAATGCAATGACTGATAAAGCGTTCGCCCAGGCCGATCCTGAATGGCTGGCCCTGATCAGCGCAGCCCGTGACTGGCTGTCCGGGCCGATCGGGCAATTTTTGCTGGATGAAGAACGGAGCATGCTCGAAGACGAGCTGGGCCGGTTCTTTGGCGGTTACCTGGTGCATTACGGTCCGTCGGCCCAGACGCCGCCGTCCGCGCCGCAGGTGCAGCGCAATGTGCGCCTGGGCGCGCCGTTGCCGGGGGTGGAGATCGTCTGCGAAGAGCAGGCCTGGCCGTTGAGCGAGCACGCTGCCGATGTGGTGGTGCTGCAGCATGGCTTGGATTTCTGCCTGTCACCCCACGGTTTGTTGCGCGAAGCTGCCAGCAGCGTGCGCCCAGGTGGCCATTTGCTGATTGTCGGCATCAACCCCTGGAGCAGTTGGGGCCTGCGCCATGTGTTCGCCCGTGACGGCCTGCGCCAGGCCCGTTGCATCTCGCCGTCGCGGGTGGGGGACTGGCTGAACCTGCTGGGCTTCGCACTGGAGAAACGCCGCTTCGGATGCTATCGTCCGCCGCTGGCGTCGACCAAGTGGCAGGGCCGTCTGGCTGGCTGGGAGCGTCGGGCGGGGGCCTGGCAACTGTCGGGTGGCGGCTTCTATTTACTGGTTGCACGCAAGATCGTGGTCGGGCTGCGGCCGGTGCGTCAGGTGCTACGCCAGCCCATGGGCAAGCTGGTGCCGATGCCGATGGCCAAGGTCAACCGCAAGCAAAGCGAACCGTAAAACCCTCTTTTTGATTTCAGGCCGAATCATTCGGCCTCGGGATGCTGTCGGCCTATGCCCGGCGACCCGTTTTGATGGATGCAACCGATGACCGATAGCGTTGAACTCTTCACCGATGGCGCCTGCAAAGGCAACCCTGGCCCAGGCGGCTGGGGCGCCTTGCTGGTGTGCAAGGGCGTGGAGAAGGAACTATGGGGCGGCGAAGCCAACACCACCAACAACCGCATGGAGCTGATGGGCGCCATTCGCGGCCTGGAAGAGCTCAAGCGGCGTTGCGACGTGCTGCTGGTGACCGACTCGCAATACGTGATGAAGGGCATCAACGAGTGGATGGTCAACTGGAAGAAGCGCGGCTGGAAGACGGCGGCCAAGGAGCCGGTCAAGAACGCCGACCTGTGGCAACTGCTCGATGAGCAATGCAATCGCCATAACATCACCTGGAAATGGGTGCGCGGGCACATTGGCCACCACGGCAACGAGCGCGCCGACCAATTGGCCAACCGTGGCGTCGACGAAGTGCGGGGCTACAAGCAGAGCTGATGTCGGCTGACGTGTTAAGATTGCGCCTCTTGAAATACACCACACCGTTGAGAGCTGAACCCTGATGGCCATCCGATCTGTTGTACTCGATACCGAAACCACCGGCATGCCGGTGACTGATGGCCACCGGATCATTGAAATCGGCTGCGTCGAATTGATGGGCCGTCGCCTCACCGGCCGTCACTTCCACGTCTACCTGCAACCGGACCGCGAAAGTGATGAGGGCGCCATCGGCGTCCACGGTATCACCGACGAATTCCTCAAAGGCAAGCCGCGCTTCGCTGAAGTCGCCGACGAGTTCTTCGAATTCATCAACGGCGCGCAGTTGATCATCCATAACGCGGCGTTCGACATCGGCTTCATCAATAACGAGTTTGCCCTGATGGGGCAGACGGATCGCGCGAATATTTCCCAGCACTGCTCGATCCTCGACACCTTGATGATGGCCCGTGAGCGTCACCCGGGCCAGCGCAACAGCCTGGATGCCTTGTGCAAACGCTACGGCGTCGACAACTCCGGCCGTGAGCTGCACGGCGCGTTGCTCGACTCCGAGATCCTGGCGGACGTTTACCTGACCATGACCGGCGGGCAGACCAGCCTGTCCCTGGCCGGCAACGCCTCCGACGGTGCCGGTTCGGCGGAAGGTTCGGGCAATCGCCCTTCGGAAATCCGTCGCCTGCCGGCTGATCGCAAACCGGCGCCGATCATCCGCGCCAGCGAGCAGGACCTGGCTGAGCATGCAGCGCGTCTGGAAGCGATTGCCAAATCGGCGGGTGCGCCGGCGTTGTGGACCCAACTGACCCAGCAATAATCTGGCGGAGCGCTGTCAAACAATGTGGGAGGGGGCTTGCTCCCGATAGCGGCGTGCCAGTTGGCATTGATGCCACTGATCCACCGCTATCGGGAGCAGCCCCCCTCCCACATTGGTGAGTTGCTGCTTTCAAAATCTTCATTCGCCACATCTGCTTACAGCTTCTACCCTGAGTGCATCACCCTCAGGACTTAAAGCTCTCATGTACAAAGACCTGAAGTTCCCCATCCTTATCGTGCATCGCGACATCAAGGCCGACACCGTTGCCGGCGACCGGGTCCGAGGTATCGCTCAAGAGCTGGAACAAGAGGGCTTCGGTATCTTTTCTGCGGTGGACTACGCCGAAGGCCGGCTGGTGGCCTCGACCCACCATGGCCTGGCGTGCATGTTGATCGCCGCCGAAGGCGCCGGGGAAAACACGCATCTGCTGCAAAACATGGTCGAACTGATCCGACTGGCGCGTCTGAGGGCGCCGAACCTGCCGATTTTCGCCTTGGGTGAACAAGTCACCCTGGAAAACGCCCCCGCCGATGCGATGAGCGAACTCAACCAACTGCGCGGCATTCTTTACCTGTTCGAAGACACTGTGCCGTTTCTTGCCAGGCAAGTTGCCCGCGCCGCACGCACTTACCTTGATGGCTTGTTGCCGCCCTTCTTCAAAGCCCTGGTGCAACACACCGCCGACTCCAATTACTCCTGGCACACGCCCGGCCACGGTGGTGGCGTGGCCTATCGCAAAAGCCCGGTGGGGCAGGCGTTTCATCAGTTTTTTGGGGAAAATACGCTGCGCTCTGACCTGTCCGTTTCTGTGCCGGAGTTGGGCTCGCTGCTCGATCACACCGGGCCGCTGGCCGAAGCAGAAGCGCGCGCCGCGCGGAATTTTGGCGCCGATCACACCTTCTTTGTAATCAATGGCACCTCGACCGCCAACAAGATCGTCTGGCACTCAATGGTCGGTCGTGATGACTTGGTGCTGGTCGACCGCAACTGCCACAAGTCGGTGCTGCACTCGATCATCATGACCGGCGCGATCCCGCTGTACCTGTGCCCGGAGCGCAATGAACTGGGCATCATCGGCCCGATTCCCCTCAGCGAATTCAGCCCCGCGTCGATTCGCGCCAAGATTGAGGCCAGCCCGCTGGCCAGTGGCCGGCCGGCGAAAGTGAAGCTGGCGGTGGTCACCAACTCCACCTACGACGGCCTGTGTTACAACGCCGAGCTGATCAAGCAGCAATTGGGCAACAGTGTCGAGGTGCTGCACTTTGACGAAGCCTGGTACGCCTACGCGGCGTTCCACGAGTTCTTCGCCGGGCGCTATGGCATGGGCACTTCACGCACGCCGGACAGCCCGTTGGTGTTTACCACGCATTCCACGCACAAGTTGCTGGCGGCGTTCAGCCAGGCCTCGATGATTCATGTGCAGGACGGCGGCGCGCGGCAGTTGGATCGCGATCGGTTCAACGAAGCGTTCATGATGCATATCTCCACCTCGCCGCAATACAGCATCATCGCCTCGCTGGACGTGGCTTCGGCGATGATGGAAGGCCCAGCGGGGCGCTCTCTTTTGCAGGAAATGTTCGACGAAGCCTTGAGCTTTCGCCGCGCCCTGGCCAACCTGCGCCAGCACATCGCCGCCGAGGATTGGTGGTTTTCCATCTGGCAGCCGCCGTCCGTGGCCGGCATCGACCGGGTCGTCACGGCGGATTGGCTGTTGCAGCCGCAGGATGACTGGCATGGCTTTGGTGACATAGTCGAAGATTACGTGCTACTGGACCCGATCAAAGTCACGTTGGTGATGCCCGGCCTCAATGCCGGCGGCGCGTTGAGCGACTGCGGGATTCCTGCTGCGGTGGTCAGCAAATTCCTCTGGGAGCGTGGTCTGGTGGTGGAAAAAACCGGGCTTTATTCGTTCCTCGTGTTGTTTTCCATGGGTATCACCAAGGGCAAATGGAGTACCTTGCTCACCGAGTTGCTGGAATTCAAGCGCAACTACGACGCCAACGTCAGCCTCGCCAGTTGCTTGCCCTCGGTATTCGCCCAGGGCCCGGCGCGCTATCAAGGGCTGGGGCTGCGCGACCTGTGCGATCAATTGCATAGCTGCTACGGTAGCAACGCCACCGCCAAACACCTCAAACGCATGTACACCGTTTTGCCCGAAATTGCGATGAAACCGGCCGACGCCTATGACCAATTGGTCAGGGGGGAAGTGGAGGCGGTGCCCATCGATGCCTTGCCAGGGCGCATCGCCGCCGTGATGCTGGTGCCTTATCCGCCGGGCATTCCGTTGATCATGCCCGGCGAGCGCTTTACCGAGGCAACGCGTTCGATCATCGACTACCTGGCGTTTGCCCGCACGTTCGATAGCAGTTTCCCCGGTTTTGTCGCGGATGTTCATGGGTTGCAACACGAAGATGACGGCAGTGGTCGTTGTTACACCGTCGATTGCATTAAGGGTTAAGGATGTTTATGCAAGCTGTAATGAACCCGAAGTATCCAGGGCTCAGTGTGCGGGTCGCCGACGAGGGCTTTGACGCTTACGTGTGGGGCAATGATTTCAGTTTTGAGGTCAGCGCCTATGGCGTGCCGGAGATGGGCAAGCGGGTCGAACAGTGGCCCGTGGAGCGCATCCTGCCCTATCGTAAGTGCTACGGCATCGACCCGGAGGAGTTCGCCAGTTTTCGCGACGCGCCCGACAGCGCGATCTTCATGGCCTTTCTAGACGATCGAGCGGTCGGGCATGTTGTGGTGAGTACCAATTGGAACGGCTTCGCGCACGTTGACGAGCTGGCCGTGGCGTTGCCCGCGCGGCGTCATGGCGTGGCCAAGGCGCTGCTGGACGTGGCGCAGTTCTGGAGTCGCAAGAAAAACCTGCCGGGCATGATGCTGGAAACCCAGAACAACAACCTCGGCGCCTGCCGTCTGTATGAGCGTTGCGGGTATGTGATGGGCGGGATCGATCACCTGCGCTATCGCGGGATCGACCCGCAAACCCGCGAGGTGGCGATTTTCTGGTATCGCTTGTTCAAGACGGAAGTCGAAGCGGTCTGACGCGTTCAGCTCGCCAGCAGGCCTTCAGCTTTCTGCGTGACAATCTCCAGCAGCGCATTCAATGCCGGTGACGTCACGCCGTCCCTGAGGGTCAGCGCATACAGGCTGACCATGATCGGCGGCGATACCGGGCACGCGTCGAGCCCGGCCTCGCGGGCGCCGAACGCGGTGAACGGGTCGACAATCGCCAAACCTTCACCGGCCTCCACCATGCTGCGCATCATCTGGTAGGTCTGCACCCGCGTCTGCACCACCGGCAACGGGCGCAGGGCTTGCAGCTTGGCGTCGAGCAGGCGACTGAGCGGGTCTTGGCCCTCCAGCCCGATCATCGACTGCCCGGCCAGGTCCTGCAGGGCGATGTACTTCTGCTTGGGTTTGAGCCAGCCATGGGGCGCGAGCAATTGCAGTTTGCCCTGGGCCAATATGCTGCTTTGGATTTGCGGATGTTCGGGGTCGTGCAGGCTCAGGCCCACGTCGGCCTCGTGCAGCAACAGGCTCCTGACGATCTCGCGGGTCGGCTGGCTCGACAGGTTGCACGGCGTGTCCTGGAAGCGTCGGCGCAGCACGGCGATGCTGTGTGGCAGCAGTTGATTGGCCAGGGGCGGCGTACACAGGGCACGCAGGGTCGGCGCGTGATGGTGTTTCAGGCGGCTGGCCAAGCGTTGCACCGGCTCCAGCGCTTCATACACATGCGCGATTTGCGCCTGCAACTCCAGGGTTTCCCGGGTCGGTTGCAAGCGTCCGCGCACGCTGGCGAACAACATAAAACCCAATTGCTGCTCGGCGTCCTTGAGCGCCGCGTCCACATCGCCCACGGGGAGTTGCAACCATTCGGCGGCCGTGCCGAGGTGTCCGGTCTGCAAGATGGCCTGAATCACTTCGATATGACGTAAACGCATGGCCGGAGTCTAGGGTCAGCAGGGCCGGGATTCAATGGCTTGGGGAAAAACAACGGGAGCGTTGATTTGCGTCGACGAACGTTGGTCTTGCGCAACTGCAACAAGCAGGGCATATAACGAGCGTATCAACCGAGGAACAAGGGGGGCTCAGAATGCCTGTACCAATCGCAGTCGGTCACATGCGTACCCAAGGCGGCTTTACGCGGTGGGCAGTGCTGGTGGTGCTTGTCATCATCGGCTTGTTGGCCCTGGCGGTGGGGCCGCGGCTGTTTGGTGAGATGGCCCTGACAGAAATAGCCACGGCCAAGGCCCAGGTCGCCTTGCTGGGCAAGGCCGTCGAACAGTTCCATCAAGACACTGGCCGTTATCCGACCGATCAGGAAGGCCTGGGTGCATTGATCACGCCGCCTGCCGCCGACGCGAAATGGAAAGGTCCCTACATCAACGAGGAGCTGCTGACCGATCCCTGGGGAGTTGCCTATCAGTATCAGTATCCGCCGAGCCAACCCCAGCTCCCGTTCGACCTGTTCTCATTCGGCAAGGACCGGACGTTGGGCGGTGTCGGGGATAACAAGGATATTGCCTACGGAGACAATTGATTCATCTGGCATTACCCATCGACCTGATTAGAATGGCTCGTCTGATCATCAATGACCAATGCCGGTTACCCGGCACTTACAACAAAAACAGGTCTGGTCTCAAATGCCGATGCCCGCGAAACTTTTCGGGGTAACGGCCAGGCAACTGCTGGTCCTGGTGACCGTGGGGTGCGTGGCCGCTTATCTCTTGAGCAATCCTGACGACACTACGCCCGAAAACCTCGCGCTCGATGCGTTCATCCGTTCCCAGGAACAGGTGGGCGCGCAGGTGGGTACGGTGCTGGGCATCACGCTGGTCAGGCAGGTGGTGGCGTATCCCGCGTATGGTACGCAGGGCTACAAGCGCTTGATGTATGCCGTAGAGGGCGAGAAGGGGCGACTGATGGTCACGCTCAAACAGATTGAAGGGGACCCTGGCATTGAAGTGACGGAGGTTCGCCGTCCGTGATCGCCCGGCCCAGTCAATGCCGTCAATGGCCAGGACTGAGCTGGTACGCTCGGGGGGATCAAGCTTATTGCGCGCGGATGGTTTCCGATTCGCGGACGATAATGGTCCCCGACTGAATCAATCTGAATTCATCGCCGTCCAGTTTTTCTACACGGTCGCCAATGGCCAGCTTGTAGGTTGTGGTGGGCGCCGAGCCAGCCAGGCCGTCTAACGGCGGGATGGATTCCTGGAACTCATGCACCGAATAAACGCGACCTTCCGCGTCTCTGGCATGGAACTGTCCGACAAGTACTGCTGCCATCTGTTTAGAACCTCTGGAGATAAACACTCGATTTGCGGTTCTGTAGACCGTCATGGAGCGGGGTAGTTTACCTATGGAAAAAAAATACTATTCGCTGAGGTTTTCAGACGCTTCCTACGCGGGTGATTGCGAGGCAGACGCCGGTGGGGATAGCAAAACCTTCTGGTGAACGCGCCGCGAAGTCTCTATAACTACACACTCCTTTAGTCAAACGTCGGGAAACCTCAATGAGCAAGGTCTACACGATTGCCGTCCTGGTTGGCAGCTTGAGAAAAGAGTCGATCAACCGCAAGGTCGCCCTGGCATTGGCCGAACTGGCCCCCGCCAACCTCACATTGAACATTGTCGAAATTGGCGATTTGCCGCTCTACAACGAGGACATCGACGGGGTATCACCGCCCGCAGCCTACAGTACTTTCCGTCAACAAGTGCGTTCATCCGACGCAGTGTTGTTTGTGACCCCCGAATACAACCGCTCCGTGCCCGCTCCGCTGAAGAACGCCATCGATGTGGGCTCGCGCCCTTACGGGCAAAGCGCCTGGAGTGGCAAGCCGGGGGCGATCATCAGTGTCTCGCCGGGGGCGATTGGCGGCTTTGGCGCCAACCACCATCTGCGCCAGTCCCTGGTGTTCCTCGATGTGCCGTGCATGCAGCAGCCTGAAGCCTATCTGGGGGGCGCGGGCAATGTGTTTGATGAGGCCGGCAAACTGTCGGAGAAAACCAAGCCGTTTCTACAGGCGTTTATCGATGCCTACGGCAAGTGGGTAGAAAAACAGCACGGCTGATAAACGCTGGCAGCCCGCGATAGCGCCGTATCAGTGGAAGCTGTATTCACTGAATCACCGCAATCGCGGGCAAGCCCGTTGCCCTATGTTCAAATCAGCGCAACCAGTTGGTACGCGCCAACTCGATCACTTCATCCCCGCGCCCGCTCATCACCGCCTTGAGCATGTACAGGCTGAAACCCTTGGCCTGCTCCAGCTTGATGCTGGGTGGCATCACCAGTTCCTGGGTCGCCGTCACCACGTCTACCAGCACCGGGCCGTCATGGGCCAGGGCGCGGCGCAGGGCCGGTTCGAGGTATTCGGATTGCTCCACGCGAATCCCCAGGATGCCCATGGCATTGGACATGGCCGCGAAATCCGGGTTTTTTAGCTCGGTGCCGGTGTCAAGGTAGCCGGCAGCTTTCATTTCCATGGCGACAAAGCCAAGTGACGCGTTATCGAACACGATGACTTTCACCGGCAGTTTCAACTGCGCCAGCGAGATGAAATCCCCCATCAACATGGTAAAACCGCCGTCGCCGGACATCGATATGACCTGCCGCCCAGGGAAGGCCGCCTGCGCGCCGATGGCCTGGGGCATGGCGTTGGCCATCGAGCCGTGGTTGAACGAGCCGATCAGGCGCCGCTTCCCATTCATCTTCAGGTAGCGCGCCGCCCACACGGTGGGCGAGCCCACGTCGGCGGTGAAGATCGCATCGTCGTCGGCCAGTTCGCTGAGCAGGCGCGCCACGTATTGCGGGTGAATCGGCCGGTTGGCCTTTGACGGTTGTGCCAGGTCGTCGAGGCCCTGGCGGGCTTTCTCGTAGTGCTTCAAGGAGGTTTCGAGGAAGCTGCGGTCGGTCTTGCGGGTCAGGTGCGGCAACAATGCGTCGAGGGTCTCGCTCACGTCAGCGGCGATGCCCAGGTCCAGCGTGGCGCGCCGGCCCAGCGCCTGCGGGTTGCGATCGACCTGGATGATCTTCGCTTCGGTGGGGTAGAACTGGCGATAAGGGAAGTCAGTGCCGAGCATGATCAACGTGTCGCAATTGAGCATGGCGTGGTAACCGGAGCTGAAACCGATCAGACCGGTCATGCCCACGTCGAACGGGTTGTCCCATTCCACATGTTCCTTGCCGCGCAACGCGTGTACCACCGGCGCACCCAAGGCATCCGCCAGGGCCACCACTTGGGCGTGGGCGCCGGCGCAACCGCTGCCGCACAACAGGGTGGTTTTCTGGCTGCTGCTAAGGATTTCGCGCAGGCGTTGCAGGTCCTGTTCTGCCGGCAGGGTGCGCGGCGCATGCAGGGGCGGCCAGGGTTTTAGCGTGTCTTCCACTTCCAGCAGCGACACATCCCCGGGGATCACCACTACCGCCACGCCGCGGTTGAGGATCGCCGAGCGCATGGCCCGATGCAACACTTGGGGCATCTGCTCGGGGTTGGTCACCAGTTCGATAAAGTGGCTGCACTCCGTGAACAGTTCCTGGGGATGGGTTTCCTGGAAGTAGTTCAGGCCGATTTCCGAAGACGGGATTTGTGCGGCGATGGCCAGCACCGGCACGTGGTTGCGATGGCAATCGAACAGGCCGTTGATCAAGTGCAGGTTGCCCGGCCCGCAGCTGCCGGCGCACACCGTCAACTCGCCGGTGGCGGCAGCTTCGGCACCGGCGGCGAAGGCGGCGACTTCTTCGTGGCGCACATGCATCCACTCGATGCTGTCCATGGTGCGCAGGGCGTCGGTGAGGCCGTTGAGGCTGTCGCCGGTCAGGCCCCAGATGCGCTTGATGCCCGCCTGTTCAAGGGTGGTCGCCAATTGCTGGGCCAAGTTGATTTTCGCCATGAAGAACTCCAATCGTCAGTGAGGTTAAAAGCTGCTGATCAGTAGAGGACAGTTCGATCACGACGAATGCTCCGTGCTTAATGTGAAGATCGCGTCATGGTCGTGCGGTATTGGCGAGTGCGCCGGGCGATAAACCATTGGTCGCGGAGCAGCGCCATGCAGGGCGCGACGTTGGGGTTGGGGCGCTGGCCGCGGCTCAGGCGGCGCATCTGGTCACGCACCACGGCCAGGGTGGCGAGGGCGGCGAGAGGCTTGCGCTGCCAACTGATCGGTTTCAGTTGCGGGTTGAGGTCGCGCCCTTCGCGCCAGTGTTTGATCAGTTGCGGTTCCAGGGTCAGGGCGGTGGCAATGCCGGCCATGGCGATCCCGCTGTCCAGGACTTGCTGCACCACCGGCAGGCGACGAATGCCACCGGTCACCATCACGGGCATTTTGGCGATGGTCGCCAGTTCGCGGGCCATTTCCAGGAAATACGCTTCGCGTGCCAGGGTCCGCCCGTCCCGGGCTTCGCCTTGCATGGCCGGTGCTTCGTAGCTACCGCCGGACAGCTCCAGCAGGTCGATGGGGAGCGGATTCAACAACTCGACCACGGCGCGCGCATCGTCTGCGTCGAAGCCGCCGCGCTGGAAGTCTGCCGAGTTGAGTTTCACCCCCACGCAAAATGAGGGGCTGACACTGGCGCGAACGGCCTTGATCACTTCAAGCAGCAAGCGCGCGCGGTTTTGCAGGGCGCCGCCCCAGTGATCGGTGCGTCGGTTGCTCAAGGGCGAGAGAAATTGACTTAGCAAGTAGCCATGCGCGCCGTGGATCTGCACGCCGCTAAACCCCGCTTTCTCGGCCAGGCGCGCGCTGGTGGCAAAGCGCGTGATCACGTTCTGGATCTGGTCTTCGGACATGGCCTTGGGCTTGGCGAACATTTTCGAAAAGCCACCCAGGTCGAGGGCTACGGCGGAAGGCGCCAAGGCTTGCTGGCGCAGGTTGGCCGGCGTCTGGCGCCCCGGATGATTGAGCTGGACCCAGAAGTGCACGCCCTTGTTTCGTCCGATGGCCGCCCATTCGCGAAAGCTGTCGAGCTGCTGCTCGTCTTCAAGGGCCACGCCGCCGGGGCCGGTCATTGCGCGGCGGTCGATCATCACGTTGCCCGTCAGCAGTAAGCCGGGCTCGCCATCCGCCCAGGCCTGGTACAGCTGCTTCAATTCACG
Organism: Pseudomonas sp. PSPC3-2; assembly: GCF_049897085.1. Classification (NCBI taxonomy): domain Bacteria; kingdom Pseudomonadati; phylum Pseudomonadota; class Gammaproteobacteria; order Pseudomonadales; family Pseudomonadaceae; genus Pseudomonas; species Pseudomonas sp. PSPC3-2. The sequence goes on along the minus strand of NZ_JAFCVO010000006.1, from coordinate 26,986 downwards.
GGACGGCGCTTGTTGGGCGTCCGCCATATTTTCCTCCATCGCGGCCTTGGCGATACGGTTGGCAAGGACTTGGCCGTTGGGCAGTTGCAAGGGTTCGAAAGGTGACATGGTTGACTCCTGAGCGGGTGAGGCCTCAGGCTAAGATTAAAGTTAACTTTAATGTCAAGCAGGCGTGACGATGAATATTGGCGAACTGGCAAAACAGAGCGGGCTGGCCGCGTCGCGTATTCGCTTTTATGAAGCCGAAGGGTTGATCAGCCAGGTGGGGAGGCAGGCCAACGGCTATCGGCGTTATGCACCCGAAGCGCTGCAAACCCTGCAACTGATCCAGAGCGCGCAACAGGCCGGGTTTACCTTGCAGGAACTCAAGGCATTGATGCCGGCCCCGGGGGAGCACAAGCGCGAGGAACTGATTGAGGCGTTGGAGCGTAAGGTGCAGCAGATCGAAGGGATGCAGGCGCAACTGGCGCACAGCAAGGCGCAGTTGCTGGGCGTGATCGAGGCGGTGCGGGCGCAGCCGGAAGGTGTGCCGTGTTCCATGGGGCAGAAGCAGGTGCTGGCGTCGATCAAAATCGATGTATAAAAACCAGGCGCCGGATAGATTTAGGCAAGCCAACTAACCATCACTGATCAGCATTGCAAAAAAGGGGGTGACCATAGATTTTCGACTTTTGCGTCGGGTCGCATCATGAGGTGCTGGCTCCGGAAAGGAATCGGGAGGACAGCATCGAAGATCAGGTGACGGCTTTGAATGTGGGGTTTATGGAGCGCTTACAGACCAATAGCGCCTGTCGTTTGATCAATCAGCATCTGCTGGAACACCCTCAACTGCTCTGGCCAATGTTGGTACGGACGGAAGGCTGGCTGTGTAGCCGAGAACAGTTGCGGGCGGAATTGGGTGGGAAGCGAGAAGGTGCAGGTCGATTATCAAAACCGTCAGTTGAAGTTGGAACTGAGGTTTGTAGGGTAATCGACCAGAATGATTTATTTTTTTTCGCGTCTTAAACGACACTATCCGTGTTCGAACAAGCTGCCCGTCTTGCGCAACATGGCTGTAGTTCGTTCCATGCGTCGGGCAAAGTCATCCAGTTCAATCTGATGCTTCTGCTCCGACGCGATCTGACCCACATGGCTGCTTGGTTGCAGGAGTTGTTCCGCGCCAGGCAAGAACGGTACCACTAGGCCAGTGGCCTTATCGATCACCTGGTAGCCGATGGTCGCCGCCCCAATGCCCGCCGCCAGTCCGCCAACACCACCTAATACACCACGGCGCTTGATGCCATACACCGTAGCCCCGGCAATCATCGCCACGCCCAATATGCGACCGGCCACTACGACTGGGGACAGATCACGGCTATTGTCATTGCCGAAATAGGTCATGCGGTAAAAGAAATAACCGGCCCACAACTCCCTCGACTTCAACTTGTCGTGCATGAACCAGGCCCGCGAGTCGTGTATCTGGTCATCGAACAACGCCACCAGTAGGGCCATCTCAGGGTCTGCACTGGACGTGCCTTGAGCATCACGGAACAGTTGCTTACTGCGCAGATCACCTGCCGTCTTGAGGGCGTCATGGTCCTTGGACTCGTCATTCTCGTTAAGTAAATAGATCGCATCGCGTAACACCACGTCGGTCACCGTGCCTTGCCAACTGGATTGCTCACGCTTCTGGCCGGTGTAGTCAGACTTGAATTCCTCGGCAGCTTGGCTGAGTTGGGTCTGATCAATCTGCGGCTCATAGATCCGTGGGCCGGGATACTGAGGGTTATCCCGCCGCATTTTCACGGCATCAGCCTCGTCTTTTTTATACTGTTCGCGTTCAGTAGTTTCCTGATAGGGCGTCGCCTCTTTGGCTTGGGTGAAAAAAGGCTGGCGCTTATAGCTGTCGTTATTACCTTGAGGATCATTGACGTAACGACCAATACGCCAACCGGTGATCCAGCCCAGTTGATCGGCCAGGGTGTCTTCTACGGTGGTGTTCAGACGCAGCGGCTTATAGGCCGAGTCCTCGACGGATTCGTCAGCCGCAATACCTGGTAGGGTTTTGAGGCGCCAGGCGTTGAAGCGCTCAATCAGTTGCTGACTGACCACAAACTCTGAGGAAGTCCCAGGCCCCATTTTTCGCCACAACCTCTCCGAGCTATTATTAAACGTGTCCGGCAGTACCTCTTCCGGTACTTGCAGAGGGGCACCCGCTGCAAAAGCAGCGGCATATAAGTCGTGCAAGACAATCTGCGACACCAGCTCATGGGTACCTTCACGAGCTTTGCCCTGGTCATTTTTCGGGTAGCCGCCGCCCACATCCGAGTGCACACCGGGGTACACCACTTCGTAGGTATTGGCCGGATACTGGCCGTTTTCGTTACGAATCGAGTCCAACGGAAAGCATGAGCGTTGCTCGAAGCCCGCGACAAAATGCCGACAACACTTGACCAGTTCCGGGAACCGCTGCGCATCCGGTAGCAACTGGGTGTTATCGGCCCAGTCCATATGCCCAGCAAAGAATGGGGCTACATGGGCAATACCCACCGAGGCCACCGTGTCCAGCACGCCAAGAAACTCGACGCTGACAGGTAAGCCCAACAGTTGCTGTTTTGGCAGTTCGTCCCCTTCTGGGGTGTCGAACAACTGACTCAACCAGGTAACAAAAGTGCGAGCCTCTGCCGCTCCCCGAGAGAAACCGTACACGTACAGTTTGACCGCCAGCACTTTAGGTTGGGCCTCGTCCTTGCGAGCTTGTAAAGGGGCCAGCAGCTCTTTCATGATTCGGCGGCGATTGCCTTCACCCAGGGCACTCATCAGCGGTGCCTTCCAGGTGCTCATGGCCTCGACCTTGGTCTTGGCGACAATGTCATCAATTCCGGTTTTATTGTTCAGAGCATAAGATAACGCGCTGGCCACCTGTACCAAGGCCCAGTTGATCCGGTCTTCCCCCCCAGTGGCATATTGCAGCCCGCTATCGCTGTAATCCAGTTCGCCAACTTCGGGGAATGGCGTGCCGACACCGGGCATGTAATACGAAAAATAACCCTGCCCCATCGCGTCTTTACCTCGTAGTGAGGCATGAAACAGCTTGGCGATATTAGTGGGATGACCATCCTGGGTGTCGCTCTTTTCGTTATTGTTGGTGCCATCGAAAAACAGACTGATATGCAGGCTATGACAACACGTAAAACGCTGTGTGCGACGCCCTTGAACGTCACGTTTTTGTTGAAACCGATTTTGCTCAGTAATTTGCTTATTGTAGTTATCTGTCACATCCGAAGTTTTCGTCGGAAAACGCCCCGCAGCAGGAAAAACTGGCGGCCCCCAAGCTTTGTCTTTTGAATTATTGTTCACTTCGGACATACGGCTGGCTCCTTCATTTGAGAGGGTTCTTTAATCGGGTAATACTCTGAGTTAAATGCCCAGCATGAGCTCGTAACCTTGATCTGGTTACAAACCAAAAAGTGCACCTTCAGGCCGCATCGCTCCGTTCCAGGCCACTCTGGAATATCCACGTTGGTGCTGTGGCGCTGATAGTTGGCTGCATGTTTGGCATAAACCTCTCTGAACTCATCTGATGTTACAGAGGGCATTTTTGCAGACGGCTCGGGATCGACCTCCCATTCAATCTGGGCCTTTAAGCCAGGACGCCATTTGACGGGCATGATGATGCAACACGAGTTTCCACCACCACCGTCCGCTCGGTAACCATTGACCGACATCCAGTTAATACCGTGCATGGTATGGTTGATGGCTTGCAGGTTTCCCCCAGCCATTTCATTGTTCGCTGAAGAACACCCAGATAACGCGAATCCCAACAAGTAAAACGAGACTTTTTGTATTATTTTTTTTATTGTCGATTGCATTGCTAGTAACTTCCCTGCTGATTGCCTTGAACGCGTAAATCATTAAAGCCACTTGTGCAAAGTGGCTATCCAGGCAACTTGGTTCCGCTTAAGTTCTGTTTCACATACTCGGTCAAATCGCCGAAATAATTTTCCTGACCCGCTTGCACAATAAGTGAGTGAATCAACGCGAAACGCCGCTCTCGGCTCTCATCCAGGAAATCAAAGTTTTTGCCATTTAACAGTTGCTGTGCATCGCTGATACAACCAAGCAGGTCAAATTGTTGATCGTTAATTTCCACGAAGGGAGTGACTTGGATATTGCTCTGATGGGTAAGCCTCGTGCCTTGTAACCACTGCGGCTGGTTATCCCGATCAAGCCAGCCCCAATAAGCAACGGCTTGCAGAAACTCGGCGCGCTGCTGATCGGTGAGGATCGAGGACATCAGCAGGGGAAAGATGCGTGAGTCGTAATACCGTAACAAACCGGTTTGTCCACCCCAAGCCAATTGCGAAAACCCTTGCAGGGTTTTACTCAAAACTTCGAAGGGCAATGACGAGATCACCACCATTAGGCGACCATCGGTGGCATGCTCCACCAACTGGTCCAGCCAGGCCTTATGTTGCCACTGCGTCAAGTCTAGACGCATCAACAGAGGGGCCTGATCCAACAGGTTTTGCTCTGGCGTGCCGGTGAACAACGAGAACCAGGGGACTTCTGGCGTTAGCATCTCCAAGGCAGGCACAGCACGGTGGCCCCATCCTGCTTGGTCGAGCAGTAGGTCAATCTGGCTTATGCCAATGTGGGCGCAAACATGTTCGATCTGTTCTTGCCATTGATTGGGCATCGTCATATCCATATTCCCTCGATTAATTATCGCGGATCAGTCCAGTCGAGGTTCTCGCGTCGGCGGGCAGACGCTCAAACGATGCGCCAAAGGCTGCACACATAAAAATCGAGAGTAAATAGGACATTTCCCAAAGATGGGAGCCTAGTCATGCAAAATATTTCATGGCGATCACACTGGAAACTACTCCCTGACGCAATTGCCACAAAGCAGCACTGATGTACTTAGCGTGTCAGAAAGTCGATGAATGCGAGTCGCATATTTTTCAAGCGCGAACCGTTACAAGTAGGCAGAATTTTGGCGGTTCATAACCACCAGTGCGGTGGTTCACTATCACTGGAATAAGTGGCTCACAACCACTGGAATACACAGTCAGTATCTTCGCCAGGCCGGCGTGCCGTTCACATCATCTGTTGTTCAGCTATCGCAAAACCTGAAGGGTGAATCGTGGTACTGCAACAACCGCAGGATCAGGCGCTCAAGGCGTCTGGCCCTGCTTCATATTGCGTATGGTGAGCGGCTATCGCCCAAGCGATACGCGCCAGTTTGTTAGCCAAGGCACAGGCCACGATATTCGAATGTCGTCGATCCGTCAGTTCTTTATCCAGCGCTTTGATTTGCTCATCCAGGTAGACGAAGTGATCGTGTAGGCGTTGTAACAATACCGTCAGACGAACGGGTAATTCATGCTCGGCCAAGACGCTCGCCAAACGCTTCATGATGGCCAATCCCTTGGGCAGGCTGATGCCAAACTCCAGCAGGAAACCGTGCATCTGATTAGCCGTTTTGGTGCGCTCACGCACCAACGATTCGCGCATCCGATGCAGCACAGACAGGGTTTGCTGAGATTCGGTTTTAGGCGTAACGAAGCGCATGGATGGACGAGAATCGGCTTCGCAAATCGCCTTAACGTCGACAAAGTCGTTTTTGTTGTCCTTGATGAAGGGACGAACAAACTGCGGAGAGATCAGCTTGGCCGTATGCCCCATCGCCATCAGTTGGTGAGCGACAAAATGCGACCCTGCGCAGGCCTCCATCACCACAACACAGCTCGGCACATTGCCGAAAAACCGCATCATCTGCGCCCGTGAGCATTTTCTGCGAAAGACCTCGCGGCCCGACTTATCCTGGCCGTGCAGGTGGAAAGTGTGTTTACCGAGATCGATACCGATCAGCGCTGACTCGCTCATGATAATGGCCTCCGAAAACAAAACACCCCGTGAAAGCGTAGCCCTCACAGGGTGTTGGGGGTGACCATCTCATTAGCCCTGGTATGCCAGGGCTTTTCACTGCGCTAACGCTTAACGTCGACGGAACAGCGGCAGCGGTTCGTCCGTTGCAGCCTGGTAGGTCACGGAGAAGTCCTTGAGGCTCTCCAGCGCTTCATACGGGTCTTTGTCGGCGCGCAGGGCGAAGGCATCGAACCCGCAGCGGTGCAGGTAGAACAGCTGGTCGCGCAGCACGTCGCCAATCGCGCGCAATTCGCCCTTGTAACCATAGCGGTCACGCAGCAGGCGCGCGTTGGAGTAGTTGCGCCCGTCGGTGAAGGCCGGGAAGTTCAGGGCGATGACCTGGAAGTGAGCCACGTCGTCACCGATCTCTTCGGCTTCTTCATCGGCGTCCAACCACACACCCAGGCCGCCGTCGCGGGCCTTGAGCGCATGGCCGTGCTCGCGCCACAGGGCCAGCGGCACGATCAGGTCGTCGCAGTTGGAGATGCCGTCGAAGGTCGCGTCCTTGGGCAACAGGTGCCAGGTTTCGTCGACGACTTCGTTGTTCTTAATGATTCGCTGCATAGACGCGCTCCTTGAACAGGTCAATGCCGATGCGCTGGTAGGTGTCGATGAAACGCTCATCTTCGGTACGCTGCTCGATGTACACATCGATCAGTTTGCCGATCACCTCGGGCATGGCTTCCTGGGCGAAGGATGGGCCGAGGATCTTGCCCAGGCTCGCATCGCGGCTGGCGCTGCCACCCAGGGACACTTGGTAGAATTCTTCGCCTTTCTTGTCCACGCCCAGGATGCCGATGTGGCCGACGTGGTGGTGACCACAGGCGTTCATGCAGCCGGAAATGTTCAGGTCCAGCTCGCCGATGTCGAACAGGTAGTCCAGGTCGTCGAAACGGCGCTGGATCGATTCGGCAATCGGGATCGACTTGGCGTTGGCCAGGGAGCAGAAGTCGCCGCCCGGGCAGCAGATGATGTCGGTCAGCAGGCCGATGTTCGGTGTGGCGAAACCACCTTCGCGCAGTTCGCCCCACAGGGTGAACAGTTGGCTCTGCTCAACGTCCGCGAGAATGATGTTCTGCTCGTGGGAGGTGCGCAGTTGACCGAAGCTGTAGCGCTCGGCCAGGTCGGCCACGGCGTCCAGCTGTTTATCGGTGATATCGCCGGGGGCGACGCCGGTAGGCTTGAGCGACAGGGTCACGGCGATATAGCCCGGCTTTTTGTGCGCCAGGGTGTTGCGTGTACGCCAGCGGGCGAAGCCTGAGTGCTGCTGGTCGAGCGCGGCGAGTTCGGCGTCCTGATTGCTCAGGGCCTTGTACTCGGGGTCGACGAAGTGCTTGGCCACACGGTGGACTTCGGCTTCGGTCAGGGTGGTCTGGCCGCCGCGCAGATGTTCCATCTCGGCGTCGACTTTCTGGGCGAACACCTCAGGGGTCAGCGCTTTGACCAGAATCTTGATCCGGGCCTTGTACTTGTTGTCGCGACGGCCGTAGCGGTTGTAGACCCGCAGGATCGCGTCGAGGTAGCTCAGCAGGTCCTGCCACGGCAGGAACTCGTTGATAAACGCGCCGACTACCGGGGTACGACCCAGGCCGCCACCCACCAGTACACGGAAGCCCAGCTCGCCAGCGGCGTTGTGGACCGGCTCCAGGCCTATGTCATGCACTTCGATAGCCGCACGGTCCGACGTCGAGCCATTGATGGCGATCTTGAACTTGCGCGGCAGGTAAGCGAATTCGGGGTGGAACGTGGTCCATTGGCGGACGATTTCACACCAGGGGCGCGGGTCGATCAGCTCGTCGGCGGCAACCCCGGCGAACTGGTCGGTGGTCACGTTGCGCAGGCAGTTACCGCTGGTCTGAATGGCGTGCATCTGCACGGTGGCCAGTTCAGCCAGGATGTCCGGCACATCTTCCAGCGCCGGCCAGTTGAACTGTACGTTCTGGCGGGTACTGATGTGGGCGTAGCCCTTGTCGAAGTCACGGGCAATCTTGGCCATCATGCGCGTCTGGCGCGACGTCAGTTGGCCATAAGGCACGGCCACCCGCAGCATCGGCGCAAAGCGCTGCACATAAAGGCCATTTTGCAGGCGCAGAGGGCGGAACTCTTCTTCGCTCAGTTCACCTGCTAGGTAGCGTCGGGTCTGATCACGGAACTGCTTGACGCGGTCCTCGATGATGCGCTGATCGTATTCGTCGTATACGTACATATAGGTCCTGTTCTCGGCAAATCTGCGCGCACGGCCGCGCACTCCCAACGGAGCCGGGGCACGATACCAGTTTGCGTTTATGCGCAAAAGTGATGTTTGAGTATATGCAAAGAACCAAATCGACTAATGGGTACGATTTTTAGCATACCCACATTTGTCATGCGGGCAATCATCGACTTTACTGTGGGCGAGTCTTAATGCAATCACCTATAAAACTGACAAGAGGCGATGCGATGAGCAATTCGACAAAAGCCCGTAAACCCGACAGTACTGTGGACGCCTGGGCCATTCTATTCCTGATCATTCTCGTGGTAGGGACTGCGGTGTTCTGGGTCGGCCACCAATAAAGAGCGTTGACTGAGCCTCGAATGACTGTCTGATTGCCAGTATCATGGCGGCCAATGTTCAAGGCTTAAATAATAATGTTGAAGGTTTTGTTTACATGCGTGTGGTTGCTGGGGCCGGCGTTTTGCGGAGTGGTCCAGGCGGCGTCGGTGGTGTTTCTCAACCCGGGCATGTCAACGGAAACCTTTTGGGTCAGCTATACGCAATTCATGCAGGCCGCAGCCAAGGACCTCGGCCTGGATTTGCGTGTGCGCTATGGCGAGCGCGATCCCCGCAACACGCTGGAACAGGCCCGAGAGGTGCTGCAAAGCAGCGAGCGGCCCGATTACCTGGTACTGGTGAATGAGCAGTATGTTGCACCGCAGATTCTGCGCATGGCCCAGGGCAGTGGGGTCAAATTGCTGATGGTGAACAATGCGCTGACCGCCGACCAAGTGCGATTGTTCGGGGCCCACGATGGCATCAATTTGATTGGCAGTCTGGTAGCCGACGACGAACAGGCTGGCTACCTGATGCTCAAGGACATGTTGCGCCAGCGCGGTCGAGTTGCACCCGGCGAATCCCTCGACCTGTTGGCATTTTCCGGCATCAAGACCACCCCCGTTGCCCTCTTGCGAGAACAAGGCATGCACCGAGCGCTGGCCGAACATCCCGAGGTGCGCCTGCGTCAGTTGGTCTATGGCGAGTGGAGCCGCGAGCGCGCCTTCGAGCAAGCGACGCAGTTGTTCAAGCGCTATCCGCAGACGGCACTGGTGTGGTCGGCCAACGATCAGATGGCGCTGGGTGCTATGCAGGCGTTCCAGGACAGCGGGCGGTTGCCCGGCAAGGACGCGCTGTTCAGTGCGGTCAACAGCTCGCCGGAGATCTTGCGCGAGCGTCTAAGCGGCCGGTTGTCGTCCTTGGTCGCCGGGCATTTCACCGTGGGTGGGTGGGCCATGGTACTGATCCATGATGATGCCAAGGGCGTGGACATTGGCGCCCATGGCGGGCGCGACCGCCGTGAGGCGCTATTCCAGCTGGTCGATGCCGCTCAGGCGCGGCGATTGTTGGGGCCCACACCGACGGTGAATTTTCGTGCACTGTCCGCCGTGGGCAAGCCCGCGTCCTATCGCTATCCCTTCAGCATGCAACTGCTGATGCGCTAAACCCCGGCCAGCAGCAACACCAGCTTGACGATGCCGAACAGGGTCAAGGCAAACACCGCCGTGAACAGAATGCCCAGAACCACAAAGTGGCTGGGCTTGCCATGGGTGAAGTCGCGGGCGCGGTTCTTGCCGCTCTGTACGCCAAAGGCGGCGGCGACGACGCTGTGTAGCATCTGCCACAGGGTAGGCGGCTTGTTGTTGGCTGGATCGTCCATACGTGCCTCGACACAAGGTGTGTGAGGCAAGCATAGACAATCTGCGCGTGCTTAGTTGTCGTAACCCAGGTTCGGTGCCAACCAGCGCTCGGTCACGGCCAGATCCTGGCCTTTACGCGCGGTGTAGCTCGCCACCTGGTCTTTGTCGACCTTGCCCACGGCGAAGTATTGCGCCTGCGGGTGGGCGAAGTACCAACCGCTGACCGCTGCCGCCGGGAACATTGCGTAGTGTTCGGTGAGGAACACGCCGCTGCGACCGGCCTGCATCTCGCGGGCCTCGGGGTCCAGCAGTTGGAACAAGGTGCCTTTCTCGGTGTGGTCGGGGCACGCCGGGTAGCCGGGGGCAGGGCGGATGCCGCTGTACTGCTCTTTGATCAGCGCCTCGTTATCCAGTTGCTCGTCCTTGGCATAACCCCAATAGTTTTTGCGCACCTGCTGGTGCAGCCATTCGGCGCAGGCTTCGGCCAGGCGGTCGGCCAGGGCCTTGACCATGATCGAGTTGTAGTCGTCGCCCGCGTCCTGGTAAGCCTTGGCCACTTCCTCGGCGCCGATGCCGGCGGTGGTGATAAAACCACCCACGTAGTCGGTGATGCCGCTGTCTTTAGGCGCGACAAAATCGGCCAGGGAGAAGTTCGGCTTGCCGTCGGTCTTGATGATCTGCTGGCGCAGGTGGTGCAAGGTTGCCAGGGGTTTGCCGTCTTCGCCGTAGACTTCCAGGTCGTCGTCCTTCACCTGGTTGGCCGGCCAGAAGCCAAACACCGCACGAGCGCTGATCAGCTTCTCGTCGATCAGCTTGGCGAGCATTTCCTGGGCATCGGCATACAGCGCGGTGGCGGCTTCACCCACCACTTCATCGGTGAGGATGCGCGGGAACTTGCCGGCCAGGTCCCAGGAAATAAAGAACGGGGTCCAGTCGATGTATTCGGCCAGCACCTTGAGGTCGATGTTGTCCAGCACCTTGGCGCCGGTAAAGGTCGGCGTGACCGGCGTGTAAGTGCTCCAGTCGAATTGCGGCTTCTTGGCGATCGCTGCCGGGTAGCTCAGGCGTTCGGTGCGCGCGCTGCGGTTCGAGGTGCGCTCGCGGACTTCGATGTATTCCAGGCGGGTTTTCTCGACGAAACCGGCCTTCAACTCCTTGGACAGCAGTTGCGTGGCCACGCCCACCGCGCGCGAGGCGTCGGTCACATAGATCACGGCATCGTTGCTGTACTTGGGCTCGATCTTCACCGCCGTGTGCGCCTTGGAGGTGGTGGCGCCGCCGATCATCAGCGGCAGGTGGAAGTCCTGGCGCTGCATTTCGCGGGCGACGTGGACCATCTCGTCGAGGGACGGCGTGATCAGGCCGGACAGCCCGATGATGTCGCACTTCTGTTCCTTGGCCACCTGCAGGATCTTCTCCGCCGGCACCATCACGCCCAGATCGACGATGTCATAGCCGTTGCACCCCAGCACCACGCCGACGATGTTCTTGCCGATGTCATGCACGTCGCCCTTCACCGTGGCCATCAGGATCTTGCCCTTGGCTTCCGGCTTGTCGCCTTTCTCCAGTTCGATGAATGGGATCAAGTGGGCCACGGCCTGTTTCATGACGCGTGCGGACTTGACCACCTGGGGCAGGAACATTTTGCCGGCGCCAAACAGGTCGCCGACGATGTTCATGCCGGACATCAGCGGGCCTTCGATCACTTCGATCGGGCGCGCGAACGACTGCCGGGACTCCTCGGTGTCTTCAACAATGTGCGTGGTGATGCCCTTGACCAGTGCGTGTTCCAGGCGCTTGTTGACTGGCCAGCCGCGCCATTCCTCGGTTTCGGCTTCTTTGACGCTGCCGTCGCCCTTGTACTTGTCGGCGATGGCGAGCAGGGCGTCGGTGCCTTCCGGGGTGCGGTTGAGCACCACGTCTTCCACTGCATCGCGCAGTTCGGTCGGGATCTGGTCGTAGATCTCCAACTGGCCGGCGTTGACGATGCCCATGGTCAGGCCGTTGCGGATCGCATACAGCAGGAACACCGAGTGGATCGCCTCGCGCACCGGGTTGTTGCCGCGGAACGAGAACGACACGTTGGACACGCCACCCGACGTCAGTGCATACGGCAGCTCGTCGCGGATATAGGCGCAGGCGTTGATGAAGTCGACCGCGTAGTTGTTGTGCTCTTCGATACCGGTGGCGACCGCGAAGATGTTCGGGTCGAAGATGATGTCTTCCGGCGGGAAGCCGACTTCATTGACCAGGATGTCGTAGGAGCGTTTGCAGATCTCTTTCTTGCGCGTTTCGGTGTCGGCCTGGCCGGCTTCGTCGAAGGCCATCACCACCACGGCCGCACCGTAGCGTTTGCACAGCTTGGCGTGATAGATGAACTGCTCGACGCCTTCCTTCATGCTGATGGAGTTGACGATGCCCTTGCCCTGGATGCACTTGAGGCCGGCCTCGATCACTTCCCACTTGGAGGAGTCGATCATGATCGGCACGCGGGAGATGTCCGGCTCGCCGGCAATCAGATTGAGGAAGGTCACCATGGCCTTCTTCGAATCGAGCATGCCTTCGTCCATGTTGATGTCGATCACCTGGGCGCCGGCTTCCACCTGCTGCAGGGCGACTTCAAGGGCTTCGGTGTAGTTGTCTTCGCGGATCAGCCGGGCGAAACGCGCGGAACCGGTGATGTTGGTGCGTTCGCCGACGTTGACGAACAGCGACTGGCGATCAATGGTGAACGGCTCCAGGCCCGACAAGCGGCAGGCCTTGGGGATGTCCGGGATCTGGCGCGGTGCGTAACCGGCCACCGCGTTGGCGATGGCTTCGATATGCCCCGGCGTGGTGCCGCAGCAGCCGCCGACAATGTTCAGGAAACCGCTCTGGGCGAATTCCTCGATGACTTTGGCGGTTTGCGCCGGCAATTCGTCGTACTCGCCGAATTCGTTGGGCAGGCCAGCGTTGGGGTGCGCGGACACATAAGTGTTGGCCTTGTTCGACAGCTCTTCGAGGTACGGACGCAACTCGCTGGCGCCCAGGGCGCAGTTGAGGCCCACGGAAATCGGCTTGGCGTGGCTGACCGAGTTCCAGAACGCTTCGGTGGTCTGGCCCGACAGGGTACGGCCGGAGGCATCGGTGATGGTGCCGGAGATCATGATCGGCAGTTCGAAGCCCAGTTCTTCGAACACGCCCTGCACGGCAAAGATCGCTGCTTTGGCGTTGAGGGTGTCGAAAATGGTTTCGATGAGAATCATGTCCGCACCGCCTTCGATCAGGCCCTTGGTGGCCTCGGTGTAGTTCTCCACCAGTTCATCGAAGGTCACGTTGCGGTAGCCGGGGTTGTTCACATCCGGCGACAGCGAGCAGGTACGGCTGGTCGGGCCGAGCACGCCGGCGACGAAACGCGGTTTGTCCGGGGTCTCCAGAGTCTTGGCGTCGGCCACCTTACGCGCGACCCGCGCGCCCTCTACGTTCAGCTCGTAGGCGAGCGACTCCATGCCGTAATCGGCCTGGGACACTTGGGTGGCATTGAACGTGTTGGTTTCGAGGATGTCGGCGCCGGCATCCAGGTACGCCTTCTCGATGGAGGCGATGACGTCCGGGCGGCTGAGCAGCAACAGGTCGTTGTTGCCCTTGACGTCGCTCGGCCAGTCGGCAAAACGTTTGCCACGGTAGTCCTGTTCTTCCAGTTTATAGCTCTGGATCATCGTGCCCATGCCGCCGTCGAGGATCAGGATGCGTTCCTTGAGGGCTTGGTGGAGGGCTTGCAGACGAGCGCTACGATCGGACATGGGACTACTCTGGTCAGGCATTACGGAGGGCGTGGATCATAGCAAACCTGTGTGGATTTGGAGCATGTGCAGGTTTTGCATGAATATCGTTCATGTTGGTGTGGGGGTTGGGCCGGTAGAATCCGCGGGGTTTTATATTTTGGCTTTGTATTGGGACCAGGCTCATGCCGTATCGCATCATCATCAGCTTCGCTCTGTTGCTGATTGGCAGCACCGCACAGGCCCAAGATTCCGCTCCGGCGATTTCCTACACCCGTGATATCCAACCGATCTTCACTGATAAATGCGTAGCGTGCCATGCCTGCTACGACTCGGCCTGCCAGTTGAACCTGGGCAGCGGCGAGGGCGCGGCCCGGGGCGCGACCAAAGTGCCGGTCTACGACGGTGAACGCAGCCAGGCGACCAAGCCGACTCGCCTGTTCTATGACGCTTTCGGCAAGGCCGCCTGGCGGCACGAAGGCTTCAGCTCTGTACTCGACGCCCAAGGCAGCCAGGCCGCGCTGATGGCGCGCATGCTCGAACTGGGCCACCGCCGCGCGCCGTTGCGGCCCAACGGCAAGCTGCCCGACGACATCGTGCTGGGCCTGAACCGCGAGAACATGTGCCCGCTGCCGGGCGAGTTCGACGCCTATGCCGACGCGCACCCGAATGAAGGTATGCCGTTGGCCGTGACCGGCTTGAGCGACCAGCAGTACCAGACCCTGCGACGCTGGCTGGCTTCCGGTGCGCCGATTGACCAGCAAGGCGTGGCGCCAAGCGCCCAGGAAGCCGCGCAGGTGCTGCAATGGGAAAGCCTGCTCAACGCTCCCGGCGCCCGTGAAAGCCTGGTCGCCCGCTGGCTGTTTGAACACCTGTTTATCGCGCACCTGTATTTCGAAGGCGGTGAGCCCGGGCATTTCTTCCAGTGGGTCCGCTCGCGCACCCCCAGTGGTCAGCCGATCGACCTGATCAATACCCGTCGCCCCAACGACGATCCCGGTACCCGGATCTACTACCGGCTGTGGCCGGTACAAGGGGTGATCGTCCATAAGACCCACATCACGTACCCGCTCAGTGCCGCGAAAATGGAACGGGTCAAAGCCTTGTTCTACAGCGGCGACTGGCAGGTCAGTGCCTTGCCGGGCTACGGTCCCGGCCGTCGGGCCAACCCGTTCGAGACATTCGAGGCGATTCCGGCCCAGGCGCGCTACCAGTTCATGCTCGATAACGCCGAATTCTTTGTACGCACCTTTATCCGCGGCCCCGTGTGCCGTGGGCAGATCGCTTCGGACGTGATCCGCGACAATTTCTGGGCGCTGTTCCAGGCGCCCGAACACGACCTGTACATCACCGATCCGCTCTATCGCGGCAGGGCCACGCCGTTGCTGGCGATGCCCGGGCAGAACGACGACGTGGGCAGTGTGCTCAGCCTGTGGCTCAAGTACCGTGACAAGCGCAACGAGTACGAAGCGCTGCGTCAGTACCGCTATGGCGAGTTGCCTGCGCCCGGTTGGTCGACCCTGTGGGCCGGCAACGACAATGCGTTGTTGAGCATCTTCCGTCACTTCGACAGCGCGTCGGTCAATAAAGGCCTGATCGGTGAAGTCCCGCAGACGCTGTGGTTGTTCGATTATCCGTTGCTGGAGCGCACCTATTACCAATTGGTAGTCAACTTTGACGTGTTCGGCAACGTCTCCCATCAGGCCCAGACCCGCTTGTACTTTGACCTGATCCGCAATGGCGCCGAACAGAACTTCCTGCGCCTGATGCCGGCCAATTCGCGGGACGATTTCCTCGACGATTGGTATCAGAACGGCGGCAAGGTCAAGTTGTGGATGGACTATGAGTCGATCGACGACGATAAACCCACCGGCCTGAAGCTGAATGAAAAGGACCCGAAACGCGATTTCGTCAATCAGTTGCTGGCCCGTTACGGCGACCTCAATGCCAGCCCGGACCCGCTCAATCGCTGTGTCGGCGCCTACTGCTCGCGGCCGGGCCTCGAACCGGTGCTGCGCGATGCCGAGCAGGCCCTGAGTCGCCTGACATCACGCCCGGCGGCGGGGCTCAAAGTTATCGACCGATTACCGGAAGCGACCATGCTGCGCATCGAAACCCGTAGCGGTCATCGTGAGGTCTACAGCCTGCTGCGCAACCGTGCTCACAGTAATGTCGCGTTCATGCTGGGTGAGGCTTCTCGCTATCAACCGGGCCTGGACACGTTGACGGTCTACCCCGGCGTGCTGAGCAGTTATCCGAACTTCATATTCAATATCCCGGCCGAGCAAGTGCCGGCGTTCGTCGCGGCCATGGAAAATGCCCGGGACGCCCAGCACTTCGAGAAAGTCGTCGATCGTTGGGGCATACGCCGCAGTCATCCGCAGTTCTGGGAGTACTTCCACGATCTGTCGACCTACATCCGCGAAACCACGCCGGTGGAAGAAGGTGTGCTGGATATGAACCGCTATGAAAACCTCTAACGGCGATGGCGAGGCTTTTCCGACAAAATTACTGGGGCTTTGTATCTGCGTAATATTTTGGCGTAAACTGCCAGCAAGCCTGTGAGGAGTTTCCATGACTGCCATAACCATTACCGACGCCGCCCACGATTACCTGGCTGACCTGCTGTCCAAGCAGAACACCCCGGGTATCGGCATCCGCGTTTTTATCACCCAGCCTGGCACCCAGTACGCCGAGACGTGCATCGCCTACTGCAAGCCAGGCGAAGAGAAGCCGGAAGACACCGCGCTGGGGCTGAAAAGCTTCACCGCGTATATCGATGCCTTCAGCGAAGCGTTCCTCGACGACGCGGTGGTCGACTACGCGACCGACCGCATGGGCGGCCAATTGACCATCAAGGCGCCGAACGCCAAGGTGCCGAACGTCAATGCCGACAGCCCGGTCAACGAGCGTATCAATTATTACCTGCAGACCGAGATCAACCCGGGGCTGGCCAGCCACGGCGGGCAGGTCAGCTTGATCGACGTGGTGGATGACGGTATCGCCGTATTGAAGTTCGGCGGCGGCTGCCAGGGCTGCGGCCAGGCGGACGTGACCCTGCGTGAAGGCATCGAGCGCACCTTGCTCGAGCGCATTCCGGAGCTCAAGGGTGTACGTGATGTGACTGACCACACGCAGAAAGAAAATGCCTACTACTGAGTAAGGCGTTCACTGCGAACTAAAAAACGGCGCCCCGTGAGCGCCGTTTTTTTATTTAATTTCAGTTGGTTACGACTTTTGTCTAACGCTAAAGATTAAGTGTGGGAGGGGGCTTGCCCCCGATAGCATCCTGTCAGTCTACTTATTAAGCGACTGATACACCGCTATCGGGAGCAAGCCCCCTCCCACAGTTTCTATATTTATTTATTTAAAACAGCGTGTTGATAACAACATATGATGTTTTAGATTAAGGTCGGTACAGGTGCGCATGCCCGGCCCGATACAGCGACGACGCGCTGAAACTGTCACTCGCCAGCACCCGACCCACCACAATCAACGCCGTGCGCCTGAAGCCCTTGGCCGCGACCTTTTCGGCGATGTCCGTCAAGGTGCCGACGGCCCAATCCTGATCCGGCCAGGTCGCACGGTGCACCACGGCAATCGGGCAATCCGCGCCGTAGTGCGGCAGCAGTTCGGCAACGATCTTCTCCAAGTGATTGACCCCCAGGTGAATCGCCATGGTCGTGCCGTGGCGGGCCAGGCTGTCGAAGTCTTCACCGGCAGGCATGCGGGTTTTGTCCGCATACCGGGTGAGGATCACGCTCTGGGCGATGTCCGGCAGCGTCAGTTCGGTCTCTAGCAGCGCTGCGCAGGCCGCTACGGCGGTGACCCCGGGGATGACCTGGAACGCAATGCCCAACTCGCGCAACTGCCGGATCTGTTCGCCAATCGCCCCATACAGGCTTGGATCGCCGGAGTGGACCCGCGCCACATCCTGGCCCTTGGCATCGGCGGCCTTGATCACATCGATGATCTGTTCCAGGTGCAGTTCGGCGCTGTTGACCACCTGTTCGGCCTGATGACCTTCCAGTACCGCCGCCGGCACCAGCGACCCCGCATAGATGATCACCGGGCAACTGCGGATCAGCCGCTGGCCTTTGACGGTGATCAATTCCGGGTCGCCGGGGCCGGCGCCGATGAAGTAGACGGTCATGGAGAATTCCTGTGGAAAAGCGGGCGAGCATGAAGATTGCTCATGATCGGAAGCGGCGATTATCGCGATTTCAGTCGGTGCAGGCTAATGCCAACGTGGCTCGGGCGGATTTTTTGCGCGGGATCAACAAGCGGGCAGGGGCGCCGCTGAGCTGTTCGGCCAGGGCCAGGGCAGCGCTTTCGGCGATGCCGTAACAACCGGTATGGGCAAAGGCGACGGCAGATCTATGGCTCAGGCGACCTTCATACACCGCCAGTTGCGCGGCGCTGAAGCACTGCAGTGGCAGGTTCAGGACTTGCGCTAGAGCTAGCAAGCCCGGCTCGTCCTGCTTGCGATCAATGCTGGCGAGCGCCGTGATGCGGTGGCGCTCGATACCGCCCTCGGCGAGGGCGGCGTCCAGCAGGTCGAGCAGGGCTTGCAGCGCGCAGCCGCGCTGGCAGCCCAGGCCGACCACCAGGTTCATGCCGAGTATCGATCGTCGCGATTGCGGCGAAACAGCCAGGCGCTGATCAGGCCCAACGCCAGCCAGAACGCGACGTTGGTCAGTTGCGAGGCGATCTTGAACTGCGCCTCCAGAGCCTCAGGGGCCAGCATCGAATGTACTTCAGGTTGCGGTGCGCCAATCACATGAGGCACCACGAGGATCGCCGCGCCCAGCGCTTTGAGCAGCCAGTTGCCTCCAAATACCAGCAGCGCGATACCGGCCGCGGTTGAGGCCGCAGTGCCGATCCACCAGATCTGCCGTTGCGCCAGGTCGGCGGCGGCAGTGCCCGGCAATTCCGGTGGCAGGCCCAGGGTTGGTGCCAGGACAAAGGTCGCGTAGCCGGCCAGGCCCCACAGCAGCCCTTGAGCCGTGCGGGTCGGCGCGCGCAGGGTGTAGAGACCGGCGAGCATCAGCGCGAAACCGACCGCCACCACCAGGTTGCCGCCGGTGGTGGACAGCACGCGTTGCCAGCCGTCTTCCGGTTCCCAGGCTTCGGCGTCATGGGTGTGCGCGGTTGTACCGGCGGCGTGCTCATGCACCACTTCCGTCGCGGCCGGGGCTTTTTCAAAGGTTTCCGCCTGCATGATCAGCGGGGCGACCCAGAAACTTTGCAGCAAGGTTAGCAACAGGGCGGCCAGCAGCCCGCTGAAACCTGCGGTTTGCGCAATACGCTTGATCATGTCGGCAGCTCTCAATGGCACGGGAACGCGGCGCTGTGGCGGGTATCGTGGGCGGCGTTGTGTACCGCTTCGATATGCGAGAACCCGGCGAAATACACCAGGCACGCGCCGAGGATCGACGCGCCGATGGCGGCGCTCAGGCGTTGGCTCAGGGTGGCGGTACTGCTAGAGGTATGCGAGGTGCTGCTGATGATCGACATGGCGCGTCCCTTCAGGGTTTCAGGGTGACACGAGCGCATGAAAATCCCACGAGCCAGGCACGCAGGATTCAAACAGCGCCCGCCCACCGCGGGTTTGTTGGATGATTTTTTCGGGCCGGTCTCCGGGCTTGCGAGGGGGCTCTTGAACTGAGTCCTGAAAGCATCGCCTTCCCATGCACAAAGCACAGTGGCTGTGACGCTTCGCTCGCTTACCGTTGCGGGGGCAGCACCGGACTGGTCATATCGCTATGACTCACCGGTTTCCCGTTTCACCCTGTGAGGGGCACCCGAAACAAGGTGAGTAGGAAAGCATGCAGGGCGACGGTAGTCAAATTGACCGAGCCCCTGTAGCCTTGCACCTTCGAGGTTCTTCGGCCCAGGCCGAAGCTAAGAAGGGAACGCGGTTCAAGCCGCGGCTGCCCCCGCAACTGTGAAGGGTTTATCTGACTGCCACGCCACTGCCATCAAGGCGGGAAGGCGCAGCCAGCGCCGGTCGCAAGACCCGCAAGCCTCAAGCCAGGAGACCTGCCTCGTAACCGATTTTTCAATTCAACCGGGCGGGGTGATCCGGTGACGAAATCTGCTGCTGCGCGCTGCGCAGGGCCTATCGTCCCGTATGCCCGCCCCCAAGGGCATCCGATGAAAACACTGGCCAAACTCCCCGTCACCATCGTTACCGGCTTTCTCGGCTCGGGCAAAACCACCTTGCTGCGCCATATGCTCGATAACGCCCAGGGCCGTCGCATCGCGGTGATCGTCAACGAGTTCGGCGAGCTGGGCATCGACGGTGAAATCCTCAAGCAGTGCTCCATCGGGTGCACCGAGGAAGAAGCCAACGGTCGCGTGTATGAGCTGGCCAACGGCTGCCTGTGCTGCACCGTGCAGGAAGAGTTCTTTCCGGTGATGCGCGAGCTGGTCGCCCGTCGCGGCGACCTCGACCATATCCTCATCGAAACCTCCGGCCTGGCCCTGCCAAAGCCCCTAGTGCAGGCGTTCCAGTGGCCGGAAATCCGCAGCGCCTGCACGGTCGATGCAGTGATCACCGTGGTCGACAGTCCCGCTGTGGCGGCCGGCACCTTCGCTGCGTTCCCGGACCAGGTCGACGCCCAGCGCAAGCTCGACCCGAACCTGGACCACGAATCACCGCTGCATGAGCTGTTCGCCGACCAACTGGCCAGCGCCGACCTGGTGATCCTCAACAAGTGCGACCTGATCAGCCCCGAAGACCTGGCCCGCGTGCGCCTGGAAGTCGCTGAAGAGCTGCCGCCGGCGGTGAAGATCATCGAAGCCAGCAGCGGTCGTGTGCCGCTGGACGTGTTGATCGGCCTGGGCGCCGACTCCGAAGCGCACATCGACGGTCGCCACAGCCATCACGATCATCATCACGAAGGTGAAGACGATCATGATCACGACGCGTTCGACTCCATTTCCATCGATCTGCCCCAGTCCGACGAAGCGCTGCTGCTCGACGCCCTGACCCAACTGGTGGTGCAGCACGGCATCCTGCGCGTCAAAGGCTTCGCGGCGATCCCGAACAAGCCGATGCGCCTGCTGATCCAGGGCGTGGGCACGCGCTTCGACAAGCACTTCGATCGGGCCTGGAGCGCCGACGAAGCGCGCATCACGCGCCTGGTGCTGATCGGCCAGGAGCTGGATGCGGCGGGCCTCGAAGCGCAATTGCGCGCCGCCCTCAGCGTTTAACCCATGCACCTGCTCAGGACCCAGCCCGGCGGTTTCGTCGCGGACGACAATATTGCCGACCTTGGGCAAACCCCCGCCGAGCTGGTGATCCTGTGCAGTGGCGACTCCAGCCTGGCGCTACTCGCTGAAGCGGCCCAGCAATTGCCTGAGGACTACCCCAGCTTTCGCCTGGCCAACCCGATGCAGGTGCAGAACCATGCCTCGGTGGACTTGTACGTCGATGAAGTGCTGCGCCACGCCAAGGTCATCCTGATTTCCCTGCACGGCGGGATCGGCTATTGGCGTTACGGCATCGAGCGTCTGGTGGCGTTGGCCGAGCGCGGGGTCACGTTGATCCTGGTGCCGGGGGATGATCGCCCGGACCCGGAGCTCAGCGGTCTCAGCACCGTGGATGCCGCAGCGCGCGAGCGCCTGTGGCAGTTCCTGCGCCAGGGCGGCCTGGGCAATGCGCTGGATTTTTATCGCTGCCTGGCCAGCGGCTACCTGGGCCGCGACTATGCCTGGGCCGAGCCGCAAACCCTGCCGCGCAGCGCGATTTATCACCCGCGTAAAGCCAATGCGTGCCTCAACGACTGGCAGTCGGACTGGAATCCCGAGTTTCCGGTGGCGGCCGTGCTGTTCTACCGCTCCCATCTACAAGCGGCCAATACCGGTTTTATCGATGTGTTCTGCCAGCGCCTGCTGGCGGCGGGCCTGAATCCGTTGCCGATGGCGGTGGCCAGTCTGAAGGAGCCCGGCTGCCTGACGGCGGTCGAGGATTGGCTGGATGAAGTGCAGGCATCGGTGATTCTCAACACCACTGGCTTTGCCCAGTCCAGCCCCGAGGCGCCACATTTGCGCCCGTTTCGCCGCAATATCCCGGTGATTCAGGCGATTTGCGCCCAAGATAATCAACCCGGCTGGCAGGCCAGCGAACAAGGTCTCGGCCCGCGTGACCTGGCGATGCACATTGCCTTGCCGGAACTGGATGGCCGGATCATCAGCCGGCCGATCAGCTTCAAGGACCTGGCCTGGCGTAGCGAGCGCAGCCAGTCGGATGTGGTGTGCTATCGCGCAGCGCCGGAGCGCATGGACTTTGTCGCTGAACTGGCGCGCCGTTGGGTCGAACTGGCGCGGGTGCCGAATGCCGATAAGCGCATCGCCCTGATCCTTGCCAACTACCCCACGCGCGACGGTCGCATTGGTAACGGTGTGGGCCTGGACACGCCGGCGGCGGCGCTGAATATCCTGCGGGCCTTGCAGGCCGAGGGTTATCCACTGCCGCAGGTCCTGCCGGAAAGCGGCACCGCGCTGATCCACCAACTACTCGGTGGCGTCACCAACGACCTGGACAACCTCGACCTGCGCCCGTGCCACCAAAGCCTGGGTCTGGACGACTACGAGGCGATGTTCAAGCGCCTGCCCGAAGCCAACCGCCAGGCGGTGCTGGAACGCTGGGGCACGCCCCACAACGACCCGATGTGCCGCGACGGCCGCCTGATGATCGCCGGCCTGCGCCTGGGCCTGACGTTTATCGGCATCCAGCCGGCCCGTGGTTATCAGGTAGACGCCAGTGCGGTGTACCACGACCCGGACCTGGTGCCGCCCCACGCTTACCTGGCGTTCTATTTCTGGTTGCGCCACACCTACGGCGCTCATGGCGTGATCCACGTCGGCAAGCACGGCAACCTGGAATGGCTGCCGGGCAAGGGTGTCGGGCTGTCGGAAAATTGCTGGCCCGACGCGCTGCTCGGGCCGCTGCCGAATATCTACCCGTTTATCGTCAACGACCCGGGCGAGGGCGCCCAGGCCAAGCGCCGCACCCAAGCGGTGATCATCGATCACTTGATGCCGCCGCTGACCCGTGCCGAAACCTACGGGCCGCTGCGCGACCTGGAGCTGTTGGCGGACGAATACTACGAAGCGCAGTTGCTCGACCCGCGCCGCGCCCGCGAGCTGCAAAAAGACATCCTCAAGCTGGTGCGCGAAACGCGTATCGACCAGGAACTTGAGCTGGACAGCGATGCCGACGCGGCCATCTGGCTGCCGCGCCTGGATACCTACCTGTGTGACTTGAAGGAATCGCAGATCCGCGATGGCCTGCATATCTTCGGCGAGTCGCCCCAGGGCCGCTTGCGCATCGACACGTTGCTCGCGTTGCTGCGTATCCCCCGTGGCGACGGCCGAGGCGCGCAATCGAGCCTATTGCGGGTATTGGCCAAGGCCTTCGAACTGGCTTTCGATCCGCTGGACTGCGCGCTGGCCGAACCTTGGACCGGTCGCCGTCCAGAGGTTTTGCAAAAGATCGATCCCCAGCTGTGGCGCACGGCCGGTGATACCCGCGAGCGTCTGGAGCTGTACGCCGCGTGGTTGATCGAGCACGCGCTGGAAGGGCCGCTGGAACAGTTGGAAGAGCCCGGTTGGGAGGACGTCAAGTCAGTCATCGAAAGCCTGCGCGGTGTCGTGGCGCCGCGCCTGGATGCGTGCGGCCCGGCGGAAATGCGCGGCTTGCTCGATGCCCTGGGCGGCCGCTTTGTACCGGCGGGCCCAAGCGGCGCGCCGAGCCGGGGCCGCCTGGATGTGCTGCCCACCGGGCGCAATTTTTTCAGCGTCGACGTGCGCAACCTGCCGACCACCACGGCCTGGCGCATCGGCTTCCAATCGGCCAACCTGATTTTGGAGCGGCATCTGCAAGACCACGGCGACCACCTGCGCCAGCTCGGCCTGTCAGTGTGGGGCACCGCCACCATGCGTACTGGCGGCGACGATATTGCCCAGGCCATGGCCCTGATGGGTGTGCGCCCGGTGTGGGCCACGGGCAGCCAGCGGGTGGATGACTTCGAAATCCTGCCGATCAGTTTGCTGGACCGCCCGCGTGTCGACGTGACCTTGCGCGTGTCCGGGTTCTTCCGCGATGCCTTTGCCAACCTGATCCGCCTGTTCGATGCAGCGGTACAGGCGGTGGCGGCGCTGGACGAGCCCGACGACATGAACCCGCTGGCCGCCAAGGTCCGCAGCGAGCGCCAGGCTCTGCTTGAGTCTGGCCTGGACGAAGCCGCAGCGGCGAAACAGGCCGGTTGGCGTATTTTCGGCGCCAAGCCCGGTGCCTACGGCGCGGGCGTGCAGGGCGCGATCGATGGTCGCCTGTGGCAGAGCCGCGAGGACTTGGCCGAGGTCTACCTGAACTGGGGCGGCTATGCCTATGGTGGTGCCGACGAGGGCACCGCCGCCCGCGAGCAATTCGCCCAGCGCCTGAGCCAGGTGCAGGCGGTGCTGCAGAACCAGGACAATCGCGAGCACGACCTGCTCGATTCCAACGACTACTACCAATTCCAGGGCGGCATGCTCGCGGCCGTGGAAACCCTGAGCGGCGATAAGGCCGCCAGCTACCATGGCGACCACAGCCAGCCGGACTTGCCGAAGATCCGCACCTTGAAGGAAGAGCTGAACCGGGTGATCCGTTCCCGCGCCGCCAACCCCAAGTGGATCGAAGGCGTGAAACGCCATGGCTATAAGGGCGCATTCGAGATGGCGGCGACCGTGGACAATCTCTTCGCGTTCGACGCCACTACCGCGCTGATCGACGATCATCAATACGCATTGCTCGCCGACGCCTACCTGCTCGACCCCGACACCCGCGCCTTTGTGCAACAGCACAATCCCGATGCCCTGCGGGACATGACCGAGCGTATGCTCGAGGCCCAACAACGCGGCATGTGGCAGGCGCCGGGGGCGTATCGCGAGGCGTTGGAAAACCTGTTGCTGGATATAGAAGAAGACAGCTGATGACTGATATTCCCCATTTTCCGCTGTCAGCCGTGGTCGGCGCCGACGACCTGAAGCTGGCGCTGTGCCTGACCGCCATCGACCCGAAGATCGGCGGTGTGCTGATCGAAGGCCCGCGTGGCATGGCCAAGTCCACCCTGGCGCGTGGGTTGGCGGACCTGTTGGCCAGTGGTCAATTCGTCACCTTGCCGTTGGGCGCCACCGAAGAGCGACTGGTCGGTACCCTGGATCTGGATGCCGCATTGGGCGAAGGCCGCGCGCAGTTTTCACCCGGCGTGCTGGCCAAGGCTGACGGCGGCGTGTTGTATGTCGACGAGGTCAACTTGCTGCCTGATCACTTGGTGGACCTGCTGCTGGACGTGGCCGCCAGCGGTACCAATCTGATTGAGCGCGACGGCATTTCCCACCGGCATTCGGCGCGCTTTGTGCTGATCGGCACGATGAACCCGGAGGAGGGTGAGTTGCGCCCGCAGTTGCTCGACCGCTTCGGTTTCAACGTGGCCTTGAGCGGGCAAACCGTGCCGGCCGAGCGTGGGCAGATCATCCGTCGGCGCCTGGACTTCGACAGCGACCCCGCAGCGTTCTGCGCGCAGTGGGCGCAGCCGCAGTCGGCGTTGCGCGAACGCTGCACCCAGGCGCGGGCCTGCCTCGACAGCATTGCATTGGATGACGAGGCGCTGGCACAGATCACCGAGCGCTGCTTTGCCGCGGGCGTGGATGGTTTGCGCGCCGACCTTGTGTGGTTGCGTGGCGCCAGAGCGCATGCCGCCTGGCGCGGCGCGACGGCCATCGCCGAGGAAGATATCGAAGCCGTGGCCGAGTTTGCCTTGCGCCATCGTCGCCAGGCGCAGTCCCCACCGGCAAGCCCACCCAACCATGAGGGCCAGGCGCCCCAAGCGTCCGACACCTCACCCGGCCAAGGCCAGTGGGGCGATATGCCTGCGCCGGCCTTGCCCACGGGCGCTCGCCGAGATGTGCCCGCCTGGCCAAAAAAGCCCTAGGCATCCGCCCCCGACCTGACGCGGGGGCGGATGCCCGGCCCAAGGCGGGGCGACTGGATAAAGGCAGGCACGGCAAGCCGCGCAGCGCGCAGCAGGGCGCGATCAACTGGCCGGGCACCTTGCTCGGGGGGCGGCCGCAGTGCCGTGAGGATCTGCGCTTGCACCTGCGCAGCCGCTCGGCCCAAGAGTTATGGTTGGTGATTGTCGACGCCTCGGCGTCCACCCGACGGCATCGTGCGTTGACCGATGCCAAAGGGTTATTGGCCCAACTGTTGGATGACGCCTACCGGCAGCGGGCGCGCATGGCATTGCTGACGGCGAGCGGACAGTCGCCGAAGTGGCAGGTGCAGGGCCTGAAAGCCGCGAAGAGCCTGATGGGTTGGCTGGATCAGCTCGGCGCGGGTGGCGGTACGCCGCTGTTGGCCGCGCTGAGCGAGGCGGCACAATGGCTGGCGGCGCGCAGAAAACGCTACCCCACCGAGCAGCAGCGGTTGCTGGTAATGACCGATGGGCGGCTCAAGGAGATTGTCGCGTTGCCAGCGCTGGATTGCCCGGGGTTACTGATCGATATCGAGCGTGGGCCGATTCGGTTGGGGAGGGCACGAGAGCTGGCTCAGCGCCTCTATTTGGACTATCGACATATCGATAGTTTTTAGGCTCTAAAACCCAATCGGGAAGTGTCGCTCTTGTAAAGTCGAATTTTCCGACATTATTCAGCGATAACAAATCTTTACTCTCTGGGCTCTCGCGTCCAGGAGTAAAGGGAATGACTTCCAGCGTACTACCGAGCGTTTTTTTCGACCACAGCCGGCACACCCTGAACGTGCGCAACGTCGAAACCCGTTTCGACGTGTTGGCCTTTGAGGGCCAGGAATACCTGAGCCAACCCTTCACCTATCGCATAGAGTTCACCAGCACCGAACGTGACCTCGGCGCCGAAACCCTGCTCGGCCAGGCCGCCCGTTTCAGCCTGCACGCCCCACCGCAAAAACCACCGGCCTTGGGCTTCAGCGCGCCCGAGATCAAACCGCTGCGTACCCTGCACGGGGTGGTCACCGGCTTCAAACGCCTGTCCGGCTCCGCTGATGAAGCCCGCTACGAAATCACTCTGCAACCGCACCTGGCTCTACTTGGCCAAGGCCGACAATTTCGCATCTACCAGCATCAATCGGTACCGCAGATCGTCGAAAGCATCCTGCGCAGCCGCCACGATTTTGAAGGCCAGGACTTCCTTTTCAGCCTGGTGCGTGAATACCCCAAACGCGAACAGGTTATGCAGTATGGCGAGAGCGATCTGGCCTTCATCTCGCGCCTGCTGGCCGACGTCGGCATCTGGTACCGCTTCACCAGCGACGAACGCCTGAATATCGACGTGGTGGAATTTCACGATGACCAGCGTCACTACCAGTTTGACGTGGCGTTGGCCTACCGCCCGCAATC